>JAXHOC010000081.1:0-26046 GCA_034519725.1 Agrobacterium sp. | reverse complement strand
GATGACACTAAGGATATCTGTTGTTCGTCATTCAATCTATCGGAGGATGCGATATTGTCGTTGACATGCAGCTTCGATGGCAATGACGTTTACGATAACAATTGTGATAGTTACCAAAAATGTTTTTTTGGTACCGATGTACCGTACGGGTGGCGTCGTGATTCGATTCAATCATTTCAATGTTTTGGTTGAATGAGTCCACTCACTTGTACTTACAAAGTCTTCCAATCGATTGTCTCGCAAAATCCATCATATTCTATTTTTGACGAAAACCAAGCAAGAAAAAAAAAAAAAAAAAAAAATCCACCATGAAGAGCACGTTTTTCGCCCAAATCCCGGTCTTGTCGTGCTACAGGACGACAAGCATGTGCAGCCCGTCTACCAGCCAGCACCGATCATTCGCGAGGAGGTTCTGAAAAAGAACCCCAATATCGAGGCATTGCTGAAACCCGTGTTTGAAAAGCTGGATCTGGCAACCCTGCAGGACCTGAATGCCCGCGTGCAGGTGGGTGGCGAACAGGCGAAGGCAGTTGCGACCGACTTCCTGACGAAGAACGGTTTCCTCAAATAATAGTCTTTGAAGCGCCGGTGCGGGATGGCGGAAACCATGGGCGGTTTTCACCATCCGGCTCGAACCTATGATCCAGGGGAGCGGAATTTGACGAAATGGCCTGACAAGGTAGGCGTGCTGATTTCGTTGCTGCTGCTCTACGCGCTTCTCGCGTCTCCCTTCATGACATTCCGCGCCAACCGGATCGTGCAGGGCGAAACGCGAACGATCTTCGAAGCCCTTCCGGTTGTTGCTGCCATCCTTCTCGTTGCCATCATTCTTCTCGCCGCATTCATCGCCTTTTTCCGTTTTCCGACGCGCCTGAAACTTGCGGTCGCGCTTGTTGGCCTTGCGGCGCTGGCGATCTTCGTCGGGCAGGCAGCCGCCGTGCTGACGCCTGAAGGCAACGGTTTTGCCCGCGTGTCGCCTGCCAGCGGTTTCTGGTTGATGTTTGCAGGGCTTGCATTGCTCGCCACCGATTGCATCGCGCGTCTCCAGCCGAAACCGGCCGTGCGGATTTTGCTGTTGCTGGTGGCCATCGCGACCCTTGCAGCGGTTCTGACAAGCGGTCTCTGGAACGACCTCTCCATCATCAAGGAATATACCGGCCGGGCCGATATTTTCTGGACCGAGGCGCTAAGGCATGTGGAGCTTGCCATCGGCTCGCTGGTCGCGGCGACGGTGGCCGGTATCCCGCTCGGCATTCTCTGTTACAAGGTCGAGCGATTGCGCTCCGGGGTGCTGAACGCTCTCAACATCGTCCAGACCATTCCTTCCATCGCGCTGTTCGGTCTTTTGATCGCGCCGCTCGGATGGATCGCGGCCAATGTTCCGGGTGCGGCGAAGATCGGCATCGCCGGCATTGGCATGGCGCCGGCTTTCGTGGCGCTGTTTCTCTATTCGCTGCTGCCGGTCGTCTCCAATACCGTGGTCGGTCTTTCCGGCGTCTCGCAGGCGGTGCGGGAAGCGGCGCGCGGGCTTGGAATGACGTCGGCGCAACGGCTGCTGCGGGTGGAATTTCCGTTGGCGATGCCGGTCATTCTCACCGGTATCCGTATCGTCCTGGTGCAGAATATCGGTCTTGCGACCATCGCGGCGCTGATCGGCGGCGGCGGATTTGGCGTTTTCGTATTTCAGGGCATCGGTCAGACGGCGATGGACCTCGTGTTGCTCGGCACGGTGCCGACCGTCCTCCTCGGCTTTGCCGCCGCGATCACGCTTGATGCCCTTATCGACAGCAATCTCTTCAGCGCAGGCGGAAGGCAAAAGGCATGATCGAGATCGACACCATCACAAAACGATATGGCGATACGACCGTGGTCGACCAGGTCTCGCTGACAGTCGCGCCAAGCACCGTCACCGTTATCGTCGGCACTTCCGGGTCGGGAAAAACCACGCTTCTGCGCATGATAAACCGGCTGGTGGAGCCGACATCAGGCACGATCCGCATCGACGGAGACGATGTCAGCACCATGCCGGGCCACAAGCTGCGCCGTCAGATCGGGTATGCCATTCAGGGCCACGGGCTGTTTCCGCATCGCACCGTGGCGGAGAATATCGCGACCGTGCCGCAGCTGATCGGCTGGGACCGCAAGCGCATCGATGCGAAAATCGACGCGCTGATGCATCTCTTCCAGCTCGACCCTGCGCTTTATGCCGGGCGCTTTCCGCATGAGCTTTCCGGCGGGCAGCAACAGCGTGTCGGCGTGGCGCGTGCGCTTGCAGCCGAGCCGAACATTCTCCTGATGGACGAACCTTTCGGTGCGCTTGACCCCGTTATCCGCGCCAAGGCCCAGAACGATCTTCTCGATATTCAGAAGAAGCTGGGTGTCACCATCGTTCTCGTCACGCATGACATGGACGAGGCCTTCCACCTGGCGGACCGTATCGCCGTGATGGATAAGGGCCATATCGTTCAGCACTGTCCGCCGGCCGAACTGGTGCTGAAACCGGCGACGAATTTCGTCCGCACCATGATCGGCGAAAACGAGCGCGCCTTGAAACTGCTGTCCGTCCTCTCCGTCGCCGACATCGTCGAGCCGGGAAGTGCTGAAGGCGAACCGTTGAACGAGCACACCAGCCAGCGCGACGCCCTGTCGGCAATGTTATGGGCGGGCAGCGATGCCTTGCCGGTGCTGAAAGACGACGGTCAACCCGCAGGTATCGTGCGGCGTCAAGTTCTCCTCCAGCGTGCCGCCGGAACCCCATGAAAAATGCCGCCTCATTTTTTGCTCCCGGCCTTCTGGTGCTGGCGCTGATCGTCTTCCTCGCGGCGCCGCAAGCCTTCGCGCCGGTGTTCCGCCCTCTGGTGCAGGCCAACGCGCCGGCGATCTATGTGCAGGCCAATCTTTTTTCGCTGACACTCTCGCATCTGACCATTGTCGGGATCGCCACGGGGCTGGCGACACTGGTGGCGGGGGCACTTGCGGTTCTCGTCACCCGCCCCTTTGGAGCGGATTTCCTGCCGCTGTCCCGCAGCATCGTCAATATCGGCCAGACATTTCCGCCGGTGGCGGTGCTGGCGCTTGCGGTGCCGATGATCGGCTTTGGCGAGAAACCCACGCTTATCGCCCTGTTTCTCTATGCGCTTCTGCCGGTTTTTGAAAACACGATGACCGGGCTGACAACCCTGCCCGCCGCAGTGATGGATGCAGCCAGAGGCAGCGGCATGACCGGCTGGCAACGGCTTGTCAAAGTGGAGCTGCCGCTTGCCCTTCCAGCGATCCTTGCCGGTATCAGGCTTTCGGCGGTCATCAGCCTTTCAACCGCGACGATCGGCTCGACAGTCGCGGCACGAACGCTGGGAGAGGTGATCATTGCCGGTCTGCAATCCAACAATCTCGCCTTCATTCTCCAGGGCGGGTTGATTGTCGCCGTGCTGGCGATCCTGATCCATGCCGGCTTTTCCGCGCTGGAACGGGCGGCTGCGCGCAAAACCGGGCACTGACATCAGGCGCCATCCAAATTTTATGTTCCCGACATCAGCCGCACATGTTAGGGGCTGACCGTCGAAACAGAAATATTCGAGGTTCGGGTGACACAGGCAATCGTCGTGATGGGCGTGAGCGGCTCTGGCAAGTCCACGGTCGCAGAGGAACTGGCGGAAAAACTGGGCATTGCCTTTATTGAAGGCGACAAGCTTCACCCTAAATCCAATGTCGAGAAAATGTCGGAGGGTATTCCGCTGACAGATGAAGATCGCTGGCCTTGGCTCGATCTCATCGGCGCGGAACTGCGCAAGGGCAACGAAAATAACGGCGTCGTCGTTTCCTGCTCGGCGCTGAAGAAAATCTATCGCGACCGCCTGCGTGAGGCGACCGGTGGCCCGCTCGCTTTCGTCTATCTGGACGGCAGCCTGGAACTCCTTAGCCGGCGCATGGGCGAACGCAAGGGCCACTTCATGCCGCTCTCGCTGCTCCAGACCCAGCTTGCCACGCTGGAGGTGCCGACCGGCGAACCCGGTGTCGTGACCGTCAGCATCGACGCCACGCCGGAGGAGATCACCGCCAACGCACTTTCCGGCCTGAAGGCAGCGGCGTTCTAACTCTTTGTTTTGTCGCATTTTCCGGACGCAAAACCGCTTCACACTTTTGCTGGAAATGCTCTAGAAGCCGAGCCTGTCGCGCATGCCGTACCACCATGCACCGAGCATGGTCAGCGGCACGCGGAAGGTCTTGCCGCCGGGGAATGGATAGTTCGGCAGGGAACTCCAGACATCGAAACGCTCGGCGTGGCCTGCAACGGCCTCGCCCAATATCTTGCCCAGAAGATGCGTGGTGGTGACGCCGTGGCCGCTGTCGCCATGCGAAAAATAGACCGTGTCCGACAGTTTGCCCATATGCGGGATGCGCGTCAGCGTCAGGGCGAAATTGCCGCTCCAGGCGAAATCGATCTTCGTCTTTTCCAGTTGCGGGAAGGTTTTGAGCATATTCGGACGGATGACGCTCGTCAGATCCGCCGGGTCGCTGCCGCCATAACCGATGCCACCACCGTAAAGCAGGCGATTGTCCGAGGTGCGGCGGTAATAATCGAGAATATAATTGGCGTCCTCGACGCAATAATCGGCGGGCAGGAGTTCCTCGATCAGATCTGCATCCAGCGGTTCCGTCGCCATGACCTGGCTTGACACCGGCATCATCCGGTCACCGATTTCCGGCAGCAACTTGCCGAGATAGGCATTGCCACAGACGAGAACGTATTTTGCCTTCACGCTGCCTGTCGCCGTGCGCACGACGGGGTTTGCGCCCTGCTCCAGCGAAATGACCCGCGAATTTTCGAAAATACGGGCGCCAAGGCTTTCGGCTGCAGCCGCTTCCCCCTGCACCAGATTGAGCGGATGGATGTGGCCACCGAAGCGGTCGATCATGCCGCCGGCATAACGGTCGGTCCGCACATATTCTGCCAACATCGGCACTTGGCACACCATCTCTAGCCCGCCATGGCCGTGTTTTTGCCAATGGGCCTTGTGGGCCCAGCCATTTCGCAGATCTCCTTGTCGGCGTGAAGGCGGCGAAAAAGCCGCCATCGACCAGATCGCAATCGATGGCGTATTTGGCGATGCGCTCACGGATGATCGCGCCGCCTTCCAGCAGCATTTCAGCCGAGTTTAACCCGCTAGTCAATGACCGTATCGACCTGGCGATTGTCTCCGAGGTCGCGGCTGTAGCCGTTGACGATCTGTCCGCCATTGCGCCCCGAGGCGCCGAAGCCGATCGCGTTCGCCTTCCAGCACCATGACCGGAATAGCCGTGTCTCGGCAAGCTCGCAGCGCGGCGGAAATGCCGGTAAACCCGCCACCGATGACGCAGACATCCGCTTCCATCAACGCCTTCGGAAGGCGTCCGGCCGCACCGATTTGTCGTTGGCGGTTGCCGCATACCATGAGGATACGACATGGCCGGGATTTTCTGTGAGGCGAGGGGTCACCTCAGCCATCTCACACCGTCCTGATATAGGCGTCATATTCGACGTCGGTTACACGCGAGGAACATTCGCACAAGTCTCCTGCTGCTTGCGGGCGGTATAGCAGCGAGCCGGTAACGCTGGACCGAGCGCCGCATAGGCGAAGCTCGACTGCGTGAAGCGCTGCAAGCGCATGAGTCCCAGTTGGTCGAGCAGCGGCTCGTGGGTAATGGTGTAGTCTATCACCGCCAATGGCGCCGCCGCGCTAGCGATTTTCTCTTCATGCCGGCAAGTGCTGCACTGAGGATCATCGCCACGACGAGATAGGGATTGGTATCGGCACCGGCAACACGGTGTTCGATACGGGTTGCGGCCTTGCTGGCGGTGATGACGCGCACTGCGGCCGAGCGGTTGTCTATGCCCCAGGACGCGTAGGTGGGTGCATGTTCGCTAGGCGTCAGGCGGCGATAGGAATTGGCGTGGGGGGCGAAGATCGCCATGCTTTCCCCCATGTTTTCCAGCAGGCCGCCGACCGAATGCATCAGCGCATCCGACGGGCCGTTTTCTCCGGCATAGATGTTTCTGCCGTCACTGTCGAGAACGGAAAAATGCACATGCATGCCGTTGCCGGCCTGCAACCCGTAGGGCTTGGCCATGAAGGTAGCGTCGAGATCGTGCCGCCGCGCCACACCCTTGACGATGCGTTTCAGGAAGACGGCAAAATCGGCGGCTCGCAATGCATCCGGCACGTGATTGAGGTTGATTTCATATTGGCCGGGGCCGTTTTCCCGCAGCGTCGTATCGGCCAGAACGCCCTGCGCCCGGCAAGCGGTGGCGATGTCGTGGAAGACATCCTCGAAATCCTGCAATTCTGAAATCGACAGAACCTGCGTCTGGCCGGTATGCCACCGGCCCTCGCGGCTGTGCGGTGGACGCACCGGATCAAGCGCGGAGCGAACCGGGTCGATCAGGTAAAATTCGAGTTCGGTGGCGACCACCGGGGTGAGACCGGCCTTTTTATAGGCTTCCAGAACCCGCGCCAGAACATTGCGCGGATCGCCATAAAACCCCGTGCCATCCGGATTTTTCATCGCGAGCAGGACTTGCGCGGTCGGCCGGCCAAGCCATGTCACCCGCGACAGCGTGCCAGGAACCGGAAAGCAGAACCCGTCCGGATCGCCCGTGCCTTCGGCAAGGCCAGCTGCATGCACATCCCGGCCCCAGATATCCAGCGCATAGACGGAGCGTGGGATCGCCATTCCCTTTTCAAGAACGTCGATCGCCCTTTCGCGCGGGATCCATTTGCCGCGCGGCACGCCATTCGCATCTATGACAAAGGCTTCGAGAATTTCGATATCGGGGTTATCGTCGAAAAATTTCTTTGCTTTTTCAATATCATCCATCATGCACCAGTAGGCCGTTTCTCTTCTGTTTCGTGCGCGGAAGCGCTTCGCTAACGAAAATCGTCCTGCTGCTGATAGATGATAAACCTCGCCGTCATGATGACGCTTGCCCCTTTTCTCTTCGCATAAGCTCATGTTACGTGGCCCGCCACAGGAAGGCCAGCGGATTCAGCCACGAGAGCGGTATGCGGAAACTGTGCGCGGTTTCGCCTCCGATCCCGTTCCAAACGTATAATCTGGATCCCGATGACTTTAGGTCATCGGGATCTAGGGATTGAACCTTTCGGGGCGATAGGCGTCGATGGCGATGACAGGCGTTTCGCCCAGCATCGTTTCCGCCAGAACGCGACCGGTGATCGGCCCGAGTGTCAGGCCGTGATGGGCGTGACCGAACGAGAACCACAATGTCCTGTGGCGCGGCGCCTTGCCGATGATCGGCATCATATCCGGCGTGCAGGGGCGCGCGCCCATCCACGGTTCCGCATCCAGCCTGCCGCCGAGCGGAAAGACGGTGCGGGCGACCCGTTCCGCCCGTTCGATCTGCACCGGAGATTTCGGCGCATCCCGTTCGGCAAACTCCGCGCCGGTCGTCAGGCGGATGCCCTTGCGCATCGGCGCCAGAAAATAACCCCGCTCGGCGTCGATCAGCCAGTTATTGAGCCTCGTGCCCTCCTGCGGCGCATAATGCATGTGATAGCCGCGTTTTACGCCGAGCGGGAAGCGATACCCCAGCCGCTCCGTCACGGTATCGGCCCATGGGCCGAGTGCCACCACAGCATGTTCCGCCTCCACCGCGCCGGTTTCGGTGCGCACCGTCCAGCCGTTCACCGTCTGGCTGAGGGTGGATGCGTCGCCCCGCACGAAAGTTCCGCCGAGGCTTTCGAAGAGTTTGACATAGGCAAGCGTCAGCGCATGCGGATCGAGCACCGACCAGGGATCGTTCCATTTCAGGCCGCCGACGAAATCGCGGCTGATGTGCGGTTCAGCGGCCGCAAGCTCCTGTGCATCGAGTTTCGTATGGGAAATACCGTGGTCGCGCGAAAGCCGCTCGGCAAAGGCATAATCGGCATCCCGCTTTTCAGCGGTCCTGTAGGCTTCCATCCAGCCGTTCTTGGCGATCAGGTCGCCGGCCTTGGCCGCATCGATCAGGATACTATGCTCGGACACCGAATGTTCGATCAGCGGCGCATAAGCGCGCGCAATTGCCGCGTGGCGCGTGGCTGCGGAATTGTACCAGTAACGGCCGAGAAAGGGCGCGATCTTGGGCAGGGCCGAGAGATGGTAACGGGCATCGATACTGTTGTTCAGGGAATAGCGGAGAAGCCGGCTAACCTCCTGGGGGAAGGCATAGGGAACGACGCCCTCTCTCTGGATCAGTCCGGCATTGCCGAAGGAGGTTTCCTCACCCGGTCCGCGCCGGTCCACCAGGACGACCGATTTGCCCCTGCGGGCCAGTTGCAACGCGACGGAGACCCCGATGATCCCCGCCCCCAAAACGATCACATCCGCTGCCATGGCAATCAATCCGTTTGCGTATCACGTCCCCGCAACATGGGTCGGCATTTTCCGCAAAGCAACAGAAAAATCATCGCCTTAATAGAAACAGCGATCCACCCGCTACTGGCTTACCGCTTTGGTTTCGACCGCCTCGATATTGAAGGCAGCGGCCAAAAGAGCCTTGGTGTATTCCTGCTGCGGATCGGCGAATATCTCCGCCGCCGGACCGCTCTCCACCACCTTGCCATTGCGCATGACGATCACGTCATTGGCAAGCGCTTTCACCACCTTCAGGTCGTGGCTGATGAAGAGATAGGCGAGTTCGTGGCGAGCCTGAAGATCGCGCAACAGATCGACCACCTGCGCCTGCACGCTCATGTCCAGCGCCGATGTCGGCTCGTCCAGCATGACGAAGCGGGGTTTCAGCACCATGGCGCGGGCAATGGCGATGCGCTGGCGCTGGCCGCCGGAAAATTCATGCGGATAGCGCCAGCGCGTCGCGGGGTCGAGGCCGACTTCGTCCAGTGCCTGGGCAACACGGGTATCGCGCTCATCGGCGGAAAGCTGCCGCTCATGCACCTTCAACCCCTCGGCGATGATTTCGCCTACCGACATGCGCGGGCTGAGCGAACCGTAGGGGTCCTGGAACACCACCTGCAGCTCGCTTGCGGAGCGGCTGCATCATCTCGTAGGATAGACGCTGATATCGACTGGCCGACGAAAGCGATGCGACCCCTTGGATGCGATCAGCCGCGAGAGAGCCAGGCCGAGCGTCGTCTTGCCGGAGCCGGATTCGCCGACGACGCCGACCGTCTTGCCCGGCGCGCAGGGTAATATCGATGCCGTCAACCGCCTTCACATGGTCGACGACCTTGCGCATCAGCCCCGCCTTGATCGGGAACCAGACTTTTATGTCGTCGCCCTGCATGACCACAGGCGCTCGGCGGCGTCGAGCGTCGGTGGCTCGCCCTTCGGTTCGGCCGCGAGCAGATGGCGGGTATAGGCATGCTGCGGGTGCGGCGAAGACCTCGCGCGACCGGGCCGGTCTCGACGATCTTGCCCTTGGTCATCACGCAGACCCGGTCGGCGAATTTGCGCACGATGCCGAGATCATGGGTGATGAACAGCATGGACATGCCGTGCTCGTTCTTGAGCTCGCTCAGGAGTTCGAGGATCTGCGCCTGCACGGTCACGTCGAGTGCCGTCGTCGGCTCGTCGGCGATCAGCAGGTTTGGCCGGTTGGCGAGCGCCATGGCGATCATCACGCGCTGGCGCTGGCCGCCTGGACAGCTCGTGCGGATAGGCCTTCAGGCGCTTTTCCGGTTCGCGGATACCCACCTGGTTCAGCAATTCCAGCGTGCGTGCCCGCGCCTCGGCGCCGGTGATCGCCTGATGCAGCTCGAGGATCTCGCCGATCTGCCGCTCGATGGTATGCAGCGGGTTGAGCGAGGTCATCGGCTCCTGGAAGATCATGGTGATGTCGTTGCCGCGCACCAGCGCAACGCGCGTTCCGAAAGCGTCAGCATATCCTTGCCGTCGAACAGGATTTTTCCCGAAGGATGGCTCGCCGCTGGATAGGGCAACAATTTGAGGATGGAGTTCGCCGTTACCGATTTACCGGAGCCGGATTCCCCGACAAGGGCGACCACTTCGCCCGGCATCAGATCGAATGAGACCTGATCGACGGCAATGCTGGTCGCGCCACCCTGATGGAATGCGACGGAGAGGTCACGGACGGAGAGAAGCGGTTCGGTCATGCACTGAGGCTTTCGAGAAGAAGCGTTAGCGTTTCGACGTCAGGCCGAATAACCTGCAAAGGTTTCGCACGTTTAACAACGCCGTATCTAGTATGAGAAAGCTCATACTCTCCACGAATCCCAAAATCGTTGGTGAGAAAATGGGAGCAGCCCAGTCCCACAGCCGTGGAAAGGTAAATGGCATCAGGCAGCTTTACGGAAGGATATTGTGCCCGAAGAACGGCAGCATAATGCAAAATCGGCATTTCTACAGGAAAGACCTTGAGCCAGTCGCTCGTCAATATCATGTTCTGATATGTATCTATCAGCTGATCGTTTCGCTCTTTGTAGGGTTTGACGACAAGCTCCGAAAACGTAAGTTCGCTCGTCACAAATACAGGGGCCTGAGGATTATCGACGAGAAAAAGGCTGGGCAGCATCTCCCGCGTTGCATCTTCACCCTCCATTGCCATAATAAAAATGTTGGTATCGATGTAGACCCTGTCAACGCGCGCCATCAATCATCCCACTCATCGCGAAGTTCGCGAATACGGACTACGGCCTGTTCCGCCGTTACACGCTGCGTATTATTTTTTCTGTATTCGGCCATGGCGTTGACGGCTTCTGCAGCAGTCATAGGTCTAGGCCGCGATTCAGCCAATGCTGCAAAACCGGAGAGCACTCCGGCATCGTCCAGCTGAGGGGTATCCTCGACTTCAACCACGATTCGAACCGTAGCTTTTTCATCAAGTCCCTCTCTCAGTTCCCGAGGCAGTTTGCTGACGGGATAGTGCTCTCTGACTACTCTGTTCATTTGCCCTCTCCCGCAGTGCCAATATTCGTTATCTTACTACAGCGCCTTTCAAAACACGACACTCGGTTACCGGAACGTCTTTCGTGGATCGAAGGCGTCGCGCACTGCCTCGCCGACGAAGATCAGCAGCGACAGCATGATGGACATGGTGAAGAAGGCGGTAAGCCCAAGCCAGGGTGCCTGAAGATTGTTCTTGCCCTGCGCGATCATCTCGCCCAGCGACGGTGAACCGGGTGGCATGCCGAAGCCGAGGAAATCGAGCGAGGTCAATGTGGTGATCGAGCCCGAGAGAATGAACGGCAGGAAGGTCAGCGTTGCCACCATGGCGTTGGGCAGAAGATGCCGGAACATGATCGTGCCATTGCCGACACCCAGGGCGCGGGCAGCGCGGACATATTCGAAGTTTCTGGCGCGCAGGAATTCCGCCCGTACGATGCCGACGAACCCCACCCAAGAGAACAGCAGCATGATGCCGAGCAGCACGAAGAAGCCCGGCGGCAGAATGGCTGCGATGATCAGCAGGATGTAGAGCACCGGCATCGACGACCAGATTTCGATGAAACGCTGCAATAGCAGATCCGTCCAGCCGCCGAAATAACCCTGGATCGCGCCGGCGGTGACGCCGACGATGGCCGAGGCGATTGTCAGCGTCAGGCCGAAAAGCACCGAGATGCGGAAACCGTAAATCATTCGCGCCGTGACGTCGCGCGCCTGATTGTCGGTTCCGAGCCAATTGAGGTTGCCGAGCGTGCAGCCGGGATCGGCGTTGCCCTGTGGATAGGCGGAGCAACGGTCTTTTTCATCCATCAGCCAGAAGGGGGCGGTCGGCGCGGAATGCGGAATATTGGAATTGACCGTCTGATAGGAATACCGGATCGGCGGCCAGATCATCCAGCCATTGGCGTTGATCTCGTCCTGAATGAAGGAGGATTTGTAATCGGTCTGGGCGAGGAACCCACCGAACTTTTCCTCGGGATAATCAACCATGACCGGCACCAGGATCTCGCCCTTGTAGGAAGCGAGGATCGGTTTGTCATTGGCGATGAATTCCGCAATCAGGCTCAGGAAAAACAGGATGAGGAACAGCCAGAAGGACCAGTAACCACGCCGGTTTGCCTTGAAATTCTGCCAGCGGCGCTTGGTAGTCGGCGAAAACCACGGGCGCTTGGGCTTTACCAACGTTTCCGTTGCGGCGGTATGGGCAAGCCTCATCACACGTCCCTCCGCTCGAAATCGATACGCGGATCGATCCATGTGTAGATGAGGTCGGATAAGAGGCCGACCACCAGGCCCATCAGCGAAAAGATGAACAGCGTGCCGAACACGATGGGATAATCACGGTTGACGACCGAGAGATAACCGAGGCGGCCAAGGCCATCCAGCGAGAAGATGTTCTCGATCAGCAACGAACCGGTGAAGAAGGCCGAAATGAAGGCGCCCGGAAAACCGGCGATCACGATCAGCATCGCGTTGCGGAAGACATGGCCATAGAGAACCTTGCGTTCGCTGAGGCCCTTGGCGCGGGCGGTGACGACATATTGCTTCTTGATCTCGTCGATGAAGGAGTTTTTCGTCAGAAGCGTCGTTGTTGCGAAAGCCGAAAGCGACAGCGCGATCAGCGGCAGGGTCAGGTGCCAGAAATAGTCGAGGATTTTCTGCCACCAGTTCAGCTCGGCGAAATTATCCGACACCAGACCGCGCAACGGGAACCAGTCGAAGAACGATCCGCCGGCAAAGAGCACGATGAGAAGAATGCCGAACAGGAAGCTTGGCACGGCATAACCGATGATGATGATGCCTGATGTCCAGATGTCGAAGGTCGAGCCGTCGGAAACGGCTTTCTTGATGCCGAGCGGAATTGATATCATGTAGGAGATGATCAGGATCCAGAAGCCGAGCGACATCGAGACCGGCAACTTGTCGATGATGAGATCGATGACGGAGGAATTGCGGAAGAAGCTGTCGCCGAAATCGAAGCGGATGTAATTCCACATCATTTCCAGAAAACGGGTGAGCGGCGGCTTGTCGAAACCGAACTGTTTCTCAAGCTTGGCGATCAGTTCGGGATCAAGGCCCTGCGCGCCGCGATATTTCGAGCCGCTTTCATCGAAACCACCGGACTGGCCGGTCAGATCGCCGCCGCCCGAAAGCCGGTCGGAGGCGCTGTCGCCCTGCCCCGTCAGTTGCGCGACGACCTGTTCCACCGGCCCGCCCGGTGCGAACTGGATGACGAGAAACGAAATGCCCATGATGCCGACGATGGTCGGGATCATCAACGCCAGACGTCTGAGGATATAGGCGCCCATCAGCCCTTGCTCCCGGCCGATACGTCAGCGGTCTTCGTTTCTGTCAAACCCAGTCCCTTCCTGAAAAGCGCTGCCCGCGCGCTCAAAGCGATTCGTCTCGCCCTATGTCAATCAAGCCTTCAACGCGAAAGCAAGGCTGTCGTCATTTCGCCGCCTGGCTGGACCACCATGCTTCCGGAAAACCGATGCCATATTGCGGCAGGTTTTCCGGACGGATGAGCGTGTTCCAGTAGGCGATGAACATCTCGCCGCGGTAAAATTGCGGTATGACGTAGCTGTTTGCCAGAAGCACCCGGTCGAGCGCCCGCGCGGCGGCCACCTGCTCATCCCGGTTGGGCGCAAATATGACCTTCCTGACCAAAGCGTCGACGGCAGGGTTCTTGATGCCGGCGAGATTGTTGGAGCCCTGCCGGTCGGCGGCCGCCGAACCCCAGAAATCCGCCTGTTCGTTGCCGGGATTGGCCGATGTCGCCCAGAGCTTTATCGTTACGTCGAAATCGAAGCTGCGGGTGCGGTTGGTATATTGCGAGGCATCGACGGTGCGGATCGTCGCATTGACGCCGATCTTCTTCAAATTCTGGATATAGGGCAGGATCGTTCTTTCCATGCCGGAGGAATCGATCAGAAATTCCATATCCAGCGGCTGCCCGCTTTTCGCATTGACCATGCGGTTGCCGCGCAGCTCGTAACCGGCTTCCTTCATCAGCTTGACCGCCTCGCGCAGATTGTCACGCTGCTTGGCGGGATCACCCGCGACCGGATTGCGGTATTCTGTAGTGAAAACCTCGGGCGGCACCTGATCCTTCAGCTCCTGAAGAATTTCGAGTTCGCGACCGGTCGGCAGACCGGAAGAGGCCAACTCGCTGCCCATGAAGAAGCTGTTGATGCGCTGGAACTGGCCGTAAGCCAGCGTCCGGTTCAGTTCCTCGAAGTCGAAAGCATAGTTGAGCGCCTTGCGCAGTTTCGGGTTCTGGAACTTCTCCCGCCGCATGTTCGGCACGAAGGCCTGCATGATGCCGACGGCGCGATAGATGTTCGGCAATTCCTCTTTCTTGACGCGGCCGTCCTTGACGGCCGGAAAATCATAACCCGTGACCCAGCGGCTGGACGAGGCCTCCTGCCGGAAATCGACCGTGCCGGACTTGAAGGCCTGGAATTCCACGTCCTGATCGGCAAAGAAGGTATAGGCGATGGTTTTGAAGTTATTGAGCCCGACATTCACATTGATGTCCTTGCCCCAATAGTCGTCGCGGCGCTCATAGGTCATCGTCGATCCGGGAGACAGGGACGCTATTTTATAGGGACCAGACCCCATCACCGGCTCCAGAGTGCCGCGCGATATGTCGCGCGGCTTGCCGTCAGGACCAGCGCCCTCCCACCAGTGCTTCGGAACGATCAGCAATTGCCCGACGATCTGCGGCAATTCGCGATTGTTCTTTTCATCGAAGGTGAAGGTGATGTCCCTTTCACCTGTCACCTCCGCCTTGGTGACATGGGTGTAATAGGTCGCAAGCTGCGGGCTGAGATCTTTTGCCTTTTCGAAACTGAAGACGACATCTTCCGGCGTCACCGGCTTGCCGTCGGCCCATTTGGCTTCCGCGCGCAGCCGGAAGGTGGCTTTGGAGATATCGTCGGGATAACTCACGCCCTCGGCCAGAAGACCGTAGGAGGCCGAGAGTTCCTCTTCCGTCGATTTCATCAGCGTGTCGAAAACCAGGGAAAGACCTGCGGCCGCTTCCCCCTTGGCGAGCAGCGGATTGAGCGTGTCAAAGGTGCCAGAGGTTGACAGGCGCAGCGTGCCGCCTTTCGGCGCGTTGGTATTCACATAGTCGAAATGATCGAAACCATCGGGATGCTTCAGTTCCCCCACCGTCGAGATCCCTTTTCGCCACACATCCGCAGACTGGGCGGCGGCGACCGCCGGCATCAGCATGGCCGAGGCCGCAAGAGCGACGAGGAGCCGGGATTTCAACGGTGCCAAATTCATTCGGGACATTCCCTGTTTTCGTGTTTGTTGGTGAGAGCATAAAACAAAGATTGGCAAAAAACAGATGCTGCGGCTCACAAGCTCTTTATCACCGTCTTTATCCGCGTGCTTTGACGTCAGCGGGCTGAAACATGGTTTCAACAAAATCCCATTCCAGTTTATTCTCACGGGTAAGAGAATCATTTGGTCGGAACGGGCACGAATATATGACGGCGGGATCATCCAGAGTTTTCAAGGCGGCCATGCTGGCGATTTCGGTCGTTTCGGCGCTCCAGTTGCAGATGCAAGCCGCATCGGCCGAGGACAGGCCCGCGAAAGAAGTCTTCGGCCATATCGACCTGCCATCTGCGAATAGCTCCCAGCCGATCGGCTCCTATGCCAGGGGATGCCAGTCCGGCGCCATCGCCATGCCGCCGGATGGCCCGACCTGGCAAGCCATGCGCCTTTCCCGCAATCGCAACTGGGGCCAGCCGCAGCTGGTGTCCTTCCTCGAGCGGTTTTCGCAGGATGCGCAGAAAATCGGATGGCCGGGCCTGTTGCTCGGCGATATTTCCCAGCCGCGCGGCGGGCCGATGCTGACCGGCCATGCCTCGCACCAGATCGGCCTCGATGTCGACGTCTGGTGGCGGCCAATGCCGAACCCAAGGCTCACCGTGCAGCAGCGCGAGACGCTGCCTTTCGTTTCCATGCTGGACAAGGCCAAGTTCCTGACGGTTGACGACCGCAAATGGTCGCCGCTCAATGCCCAGCTGGTGATGATGGCAGCGAGCTATCCGCAGGTGGAGCGCGTCTTCGTCAACCCGGCAATCAAGCAGAAACTCTGCCAGACATGGACCGGCGACCGCACCTTCATGGGCAAGATCAGGCCGATCTACGGTCACGACGAGCATTTCCACATCCGGCTGGAATGCCCGCCCGGCGCTCCCAACTGCAAACCGCAGGCGGCGGTCGGCAAAGGTGACGGTTGCGACAAGTCGCTGGCCTGGTGGTTCACCAAGGAACCATGGGCGGCGCCGAAGAAGGACCCCAATGCCAAGCCGGTGAAACCCCGCCAGGTCATGGTTTCCGATCTGCCCGCAGCCTGTGCCGCCGTGGCCGCCGCGCCATCCGCCAATACGGAAGGTTTTGCGGCCCAGGCATATTCCCCGGCCCAGGCAGTGCGTGAACAGGGCGTGGAACAGATCATCCAGAACGCTCCGGCCATCCAGCCGCCTGCAGATATTCCGCTTCCGACCCAGCGACCGACATTGAACTGAAACAGAAATGCGGCATTCAACAGCTTCCCTTTTCAAATGGCGGCAAGCTGTTATAGAAGGCTTCAAATCGATTTAATTCTTTACCGGAGACAGGCTGGAGACATGGCAGGACAACGCTGTATCGCGCTTATCGCTCACGACGAGAAAAAAGACGATATGGCGGATTTCGCCCGTCATCATCAAAAAGCGCTCTCCGGTTTCAAGATCGTCGCCACCGGCACGACCGGCGGGCGGGTTCAGGAAGCCTGCCCCGAACTCAGCGTCGTTCGTCTCAAAAGCGGCCCGCTTGGCGGCGACCAGCAGATCGGTGCGATGATCGCCACCGGTGAGGTCGATATGCTGATCTTCTTTACCGACCCGCTGACGGCCATGCCGCATGATGTGGACGTAAAGGCGCTGACGCGGCTTGCCACGGTTTACGACATTCCCATGGCGCTCAACCGCGCCACCGCAGAAAACCTGATCGACTTCAACCTCGCCGACTGACGCGCCAACATGGAACAGGCAATGCCGAAGACGTCCGATACCGAATATCTTTCCTTTCCGATCCTTCTTGGCGATATCGGCGGCACCAATGCCCGCTTTTCCATTCTGATCGATTCCTTTGCCGAACCCGTTCATCTGACGAGCGTTAAAACGGCGGAATACGAGACGATCGACGACGCCATCCAGCAGGCGGTTCTCGACAAGACGTCGCTGCAACCCGTCTCGACCATCCTTGCGATCGCCGGTCCCATCGAGGGCGACGAGATTCCGCTGACCAATTGCGACTGGATCGTCAAGCCGAAGGATATGCTGGCCAAACTCGGCCTGAAGGACGTCATCGTCATCAACGATTTCGAGGCGCAGGCATTGGCTATCGCAGCGCTCGACGACGACAACCGGGAGGCTATCGGCTCCGGCAAAAAAGACATGCTGGCGTCGCGCGTCGTTCTCGGACCGGGCACCGGCCTTGGCGTTGCCGGTCTGGTTTACGCCCGCCATATGTGGTTTCCCGTGCCCGGCGAAGGCGGCCATGTCGATATCGGCCCCAGAAGCGCGCGCGACTATGCGGTCTTTCCGCATATCGAAACCATCGAGGGCCGTGTCGCCGGTGAACAGATCCTCTGCGGGCGCGGGCTGGTCAACCTTTACCGCGCCATCTGCACCACCGATGGCATCGAGCCGATCTTTACCGATCCGGCCGAGATCACCTCGCATGGGCTCTCGGGTGAGAACGCGCAGGCCAAAGAGACGCTTTCGCTTTTCAGCACCTATCTCGGCCGGGTGGCGGGCGATCTTGCCCTGATCTTCATGGCCAAGGGCGGCGTCTATCTGGCCGGTGGCATTTCGCAGAAAATCGTTCCGGCGCTGAAAAGCCCGGAATTCCGGGCGGCATTCGAGGACAAGGCGCCGCACAGCGCCCTGATGCGCAGCATTCCGACCTTCGTCGTTACCCATCCACAGGCGGCACTTTCCGGTCTCGCCACCTACGCGCGCACGCCTTCCGATTTCGGCCTTTCGCTCGACGGGCGGCGCTGGAGAGGCTGATCTCTGGTTGTGACAGGCTTGCGAAGCGCGCAGGCGGCCTTTAACGTCGATGACGTACAGGTTGATGTAATGAATGGCTGCCTTGAATGGCAGGACATGAAAAGTGAGTGATGGCATGAGCGGCAGCGATATGAAACTGGTCGTGGTCGGTGCGGCCGGCCGCATGGGACAGGCGCTGATCCGCCTTATTCACCAGACGCCGGGCGTAACGCTGCATGCGGCCGTCGCGCGCGAAGGCTCCGCGTTTGTCGGCCGCGATGCCGGCGAGATTGCCGGTCTCGGACCAACAGGCGTCGAGATCACCAGCGATCCCTTGCAGGCCTTCCTCAATGCGGAAGGGGTGATCGATTTCACCTCGCCAGCCACGAGTGTCGCTTTCGCGGGTCTGGCCGCGCAGGCCCGCATCGTGCATGTCATCGGCACCACGGGTTGCTCAGAGGGCGACGAGGAAAAATTCAAGGCTGCGTCGCGCCATGCCCGCATCGTCAAGTCGGGCAATATGAGCCTCGGCGTCAATCTGCTCAGCGTTTTGACGCAGCAGGCGGCGCAGGCGCTGGATGCACAGAACTGGGATATCGAAATCCTGGAGATGCACCACAAACACAAGGTTGATGCGCCTTCGGGCACTGCGCTGCTGCTCGGCGAAGCGGCGGCAGCGGGCCGCAAGGTCGATCTGGCTGCCTCGTCGGTTCGCGTGCGTGACGGGCACACCGGTGCGCGCGAAGCCGGCACCATCGGTTTCGCCACGCTGCGCGGCGGCTCGGTGATCGGCGAACATTCGGTGATCTTCGCCGGAGAAGGCGAGCGCGTCGAGCTGTCCCACTATGCCGGCGACCGCTCGATCTTCGCACGGGGCGCGATCGCGGCGGCTGTGTGGGCGCTCGACAAGAAGCCGGGCTTCTATTCCATGCTTGACGTTCTCGGCCTTTCGCAGGCGGAATAACGCTCGCCGCTGCGTTTACGCCTTAATTTTCCACGGTAAACTCAACCGTATCGGCCGAGAAGCGGCTGATGGCATATTGCACCGGGATACCGTCCATATCGGCGTTCAGCGCCTGTGTGACCAGCAGGATCGCGCCCGGCGACAATTCGAGATCGGCCAGATCCTGCGTATCCGCGTGGCTCGCGGAAATGACGGTGGAGATGCGGACATAGTCCGCAACGCCCAGCATTTCGAAGGCGGCGGTGATCGACCCGCTTTTTTGATAGGCTTCGCCTATCCCTGAAAAACGGTCGGCCGGAAACCATGTGGTCGAGCGGGAAACCGGCCGGCTGTCGGCCTTGCGCAGGGTTTCCAGACGCACAAGCGGTGCTCCCGGCTGCAATTGCAGCCGCAGCGCCAGATCGGCAGTTGCCGGCTCGGTGGTGTGGGACAGAAGCAGCGCCTGCATTTCCTTCACCTGATCGCTGATACCAGCCGTGAACCGCGTGCGCAGGGAAATCGGAAAACTCAGGCGTTCCTTGCGCGCAATCATCGTGCCGCGCCCCTGCTGCGGTTCGAGGATGCCTTCGCTTGCCAGCGCGGCAATGGCGCTTCTGACGGTGTGGCGGTTGACGCCGAATTTTTCGGCCAGCGTCATTTCGGGCGGCAACATGCCGGTTTCGTCGTGATCACCCGCCGCGATCTCGCCTCTGATCCTGTCAGCAATCTGCCGCCAGAGCGCCACGCCGTTCTTTCTTTTCATCGCTGCCGAAGGGCTCATGTCACACGCTTGTCATTCATCGTCGTTAATTGTAGCTTATGTTGTATAGTTGTCTATATCAATAGACATTAGAGGTCAAGCGATGAATAACGAAGCTGCGAATATGGAGACGGAAAGGAAGCGGGTGGCAGCCCTTCTTGCCCGCGCCACCGTTCAGGAACTTGAGGCGGTCTGGAACCGGCAGGATGCCAGTCCGCAGACGGAAACCGTGCGCGGACCTGAAACCGGCCTCGTCATGGTCAAGGGCCGCATCGGCGGCGGCGGCGCACCTTTCAATCTCGGTGAAACGACTGTTACCCGGGCAACCGTCAAGCTTTCCTCCGGCACCGTCGGTCACGCGCATGTGCTTGGCACCGGCCGCATGAAGGCCTGGTACGCTGCGGTTTTCGATGCGCTCTGGCAGGAAAACCCGACACGCGGCTTCATCGAGACCGAACTTCTTTCACCGGTCGAAAAACGGCTGGCCGAAGAGAAAGACCGGCAAACCAAAGAGACCGCCGCAACGCGCGTGGATTTCTTCACCATGGTTCGAGGAGAGGATTGATGGGCGTGAAGGCAGAAGCATTGACGGGCGGTTTTTCCGACGCCGTTTTCGATTCACAGCGAATCTTCAAGAAGCTCATGGACGGCATGGCTCGGCCGGGCACATCGCAAACGATCGAAACGGCAGTTGCCCCGCCGCTGCCGCTTGGCGCGGCCACCGGCGCCGTTCTTCTGGCACTTTGCGACCATGACACCCCGGTCTGGCTGAGCGGTGCGCTGCGCAAAACCACGGTGCCGGGATGGATCGGATTTCACACCGGCGCGGTTCCAACAGAAGAAAAAGGCGCGGCGCATTTTGCCGTCATCGAGGCGGGAAGCGCGATTGCTTCGTTCGGCCTCTTCGCCCAGGGTACTCAGGAATATCCTGACCGTTCCACCACTGTCGTCATCGAATTGCCCGATCTCGACGGTGGACAGGAATTGCTGCTTTCCGGCCCCGGCATTCGCCATATCAACGTCATCAGCCCTTCCGGCCTGCCGGATATATTCCCGAGGCTGTGGGCGGAGAACAACGCCATCTTCCCGCGCGGCATCGACATCATCCTGACGGCTGGCGACAAATTCGTCTGCCTGCCGCGCACGACGCGCATTCAATCGATGGAGGCATAGATGTATGTTGCTGTCAAAGGCGGTGAAACCGCCATCGCCAACGCACACCGGCTTCTGGCCGACAAGCGGCGCGGAGACCGCGACCTGCCCGCCATGACGGTGGCGCAGATCGTTTCGCAGCTTTCACTCGCCGTCGACAGAGTGATGGCGGAGGCTTCGCTTTACGACCAGTCGCTTGCAGCCCTTGCCGTCAAGCAGTCCCGTGGCGACATGATCGAAGCGATTTTCCTGCTGCGCGCCTACCGCACCACCCTGCCCCGTTTCGGCTATTCCGTTCCGGTTAATACCGCTGAGATGACGGTCCAGCGGCGCGTTTCAGCCACCTACAAGGATTTGCCGGGCGGGCAATTGCTGGGGCCGACTTTCGATTATACCCATCGCCTGCTCGATCCATCGCTTCTGGAAGACGGAGCTGTCGAGATCCCCGCCATCCGCGAAGGCGAGACGGAATACGTCATGCGCGTCTCCGATATTCTCGCCGAAGAAGGCCTGATCGAGAGTGACGGCGACATGCCGGACGATCATATCGCCGGCGATCTGACCCGGGAGCCGATAGAGTTTCCGATGCCGCGCGACCTGCGCCTGCAATCGCTTGCGCGCGGCGACGAGGGCTTTCTTCTGGCGCTCGCCTATTCGACGCAGCGCGGTTATGGCCGCACCCATCCCTTCGTCGGCGAAATCCGCATCGGCGAGGTGGAGGTCGAGCTTGATGTGCCGGAACTCGGCTTTGCCGTGTCGCTCGGGGATATCAAGGTCACCGAATGCCAGATGGTCAACCAGTTCAAGGGTTCGGCCAAGGCACCGCCGCAATTCACGCGCGGCTACGGCCTGGTATTCGGCCAGAGCGAGCGCAAGGCGATGGCCATGTCGCTGGTCGACCGCGCACTGCGCGCCGGTGAATTCGGTGAGGATGTGGTCGCTCCCGCGCAGGACGAGGAATTCGTCATCTCACACTCTGACAACGTGCAGGCAACGGGTTTCGTCGAACATCTGAAATTGCCGCACTACGTGGATTTTCAGGCCGAGCTAGGTTTGGTGCGCAAAATGCGCGCCGATTTCGACGCGGCCGACACCAATGCCGGGGAATGGATGAGCGATGCTGCCGAATAAATCAGCGGCTGTGCTGCTCGCCGAACCAATAGGCGCAGAAGACGGTCAATGCTGCAAAAGCGGCAAAGAACACGGCTGCAAGAATTCCAATCTCCATGAGCTTGTACTCCTTTTTTCGCAAGGTTAACGCGCAATGCTTAAAGAAGTTTCATTCGACGACGGGCTGGCTGCCTACAACTTCGCCTATCTGGACGAACAGACCAAGCGGATGATCCGCCGGGCGATCCTGAAGGCCATCGCCATTCCCGGTTATCAGGTTCCCTTCGCTTCCCGTGAAATGCCCATGCCTTATGGCTGGGGCACCGGCGGCGTGCAGGTGACCGCTTCCATCCTCGGTCCAGACGATGTGCTGAAGGTGATCGACCAGGGCGCCGACGACACCACCAATGCGGTTTCCATCCGCGCCTTTTTCCAGAAAGTCGCTAATGTCGCCGTCACCACCCGCACCGGTGATGCGACCATCATCCAGACGCGGCACCGCATTCCCGAAGACGCCACTGCAGCGAGGGCAGGTCCTCGTCTATCAGGTTCCCATTCCCGAACCCTTGCGTTTCCTTGAGCCGCGCGAGACCGAGACCCGTGTCATGCATGCGCTCGAGGAATATGGCCTGATGCACGTCAAGCTTTATGAGGACATCGCCCGCAACGGCCGCATCTCCACCACCTATGCCTATCCGGTGAAGGTTGCCGGGCGTTACGTGATGGACCCTTCCCCGACACCGAAATTCGACAATCCGAAAATGCACCTGTCGGATGCCCTGCAGCTGTTCGGGGCCGGGCGCGAAAAGCGCATCTATGCCGTGCCACCCTATACCGAGGTCGTCAGCCTCGATTTCGAGGACCATCCGTTTGAAATCCAGCGCTTCGACAAGCCCTGCGCGCTGTGCGGCGGCGAGAATGTCTATCTGGACGAGGTGGTGCTGGATGACAAGGGCGGGCGAATGTTCGTCTGCTCCGACACCGACCATTGCGAGGACCGCCGCGCCCATGGCCACAAGGGCCATCTGTTGGCGGATGTGAAGGAGGCCGCAGAATGAGCGACGCACCGCTTTTGAAAGTCCGGGACGTTTCCAAATATTACGGCGACCGCGCCGGTTGCCGCAACGTCTCCTTCGAGCTCTATCCGGGCGAAGTGCTGGCCATCGTCGGTGAATCCGGTTCCGGCAAGACCACGCTGCTCAACTGCATTTCCACCCGGCTGATGCCAACGGCGGGCAGCGTGGAATATCGCATGCGCGACGGCTCGGTGCGTGACCTCTACCATATGGGCGAGGCAGAGCGGCGTTTCCTGATGCGGACCGACTGGGGTTTCGTGCACCAGAACCCGGCGGACGGGCTGCGCATGGCGGTTTCGGCCGGCGCCAATGTCGGCGAGCGGCTGATGGCCGTTGGCGTCAGGCATTACGGCAACATCAGGCAGACGGCCAGCGAATGGCTGGAGCGGGTGGAAATCGGCACCGACCGTATCGACGACCAGCCGCGCGCCTTTTCCGGCGGCATGCGTCAGCGCCTGCAAATCGCCCGCAACCTGGTGACCTCACCGCGCCTCGTCTTCATGGACGAACCGACCGGCGGGCTCGATGTCTCCGTGCAGGCACGCCTGCTCGATCTCGTGCGCGGTCTCGTCAACGATCTCGGCCTCGCCGTCATCGTCGTCACCCATGATCTGGCGGTGGCACGGCTGCTTTCCCACCGGATGATGGTGATGAAGGGCGGCGACGTCATCGAGCACGGTCTGACCGACCGGGTGCTTGATGACCCGCGCGAGCCCTACACGCAATTGCTTGTTTCCTCTATTCTGCAGGTTTGACGCCATGCCGACACCCCTTATCGTTTCGGAAGTCTTCAAAAGCTTCACCATGCATCTGCGCGACGGCATCGAACTGCCTGTTGTGCGCGATGTCAGTCTCTCCGTGTCCGGCGGGGAATGTGTCGTGCTCGGTGGCCCGTCCGGCATCGGCAAAAGCTCGATCCTGAAAATGCTCTATGGCAATTATGCCATCGACAGCGGGCAGATCCTCATCCGCCACGAGGGTCAGGTCATTGACATGGGCAGCGCCTCGCCTCGCACCATCCTCGAGATTCGCCACCGCACCATCGGTTATGTCAGCCAGTTTCTGCGCACCGTGCCGCGCGTTCCAGCCATCGACGTTGTCGCCGAGCCGCTTTTTGCGCGCAAGGTTGCCGCCGAAGACGCCCGCGAGCAGGCAGCCGTTCTGCTTTCGAAACTCAATCTGCCGAAGGAATTGTGGTCGCTTCCGCCCGCCACTTTTTCCGGCGGCGAGCAGCAGCGCGTCAACATTGCGCGCGGCTTCATCACCGACCATGCGATCCTGCTCCTCGACGAACCGACCGCTTCGCTCGACGCCGCCAACCGGCGGGTGGTCGTGGAGATGATCGCCGAAAAGAAGCGCAAGGGGACAGCCTTGCTCGGCATTTTCCATGACGAGGAAGTGCGCGAAGCCGTGGCCGACCGCATTCTGGACGTTTCGCAATTCTCCCCCCGGAAGGTGGCGGCATGAGCGTCAAGGTCGGTCTGGAACCCGTTATCCATGAAAGCGCCCGCGTCACCAATTCATCCATCGGCCGATATACCGAAATTTCGGAACGCTGCCGCATCGAGGAAGTGGAGATGGGCGACTACTCCTACGTCATGCAGGACGGGGCGATCTGGTGCGCCACCATCGGCAAATTTGTTAACATCGCCGCATCCGTCCGCATCAACGCGACCAATCATCCGATGTCGCGCGCCACACTGCACCATTTCACCTATCGTGCCCGCAGCTATTGGGACGATGCCGAGGATGAAACGGACTTCTTCGCCGCCCGCCGCGCCAAGCGCGTCGTGATCGGCCACGATGTCTGGATCGGTCACGGCGCGACCATCCTGCCCGGCGTCACGGTCGGAAACGGTGCCGTCATCGGGGCCGGTGCGGTCGTGTCGAAAGATGTGGCGCCCTACACCATCGTCGGCGGCGTGCCAGCACGGCTGATCCGGGAACGCTTTCCGGCCGAGCTTGGCCAGCGCATGGACGATCTCAAATGGTGGGACTGGGACCACCTCACGCTGCGCGGCGCGCTGGATGACTTTCGCAACCTGGCCGCCGAGGATTTCGTGGCGAAATACGCCGGGTAAAAATCGACCCCCGCATCGAAGACATTGCAGATTCCGGGGCCATGCTCCGGGGTCTGCATAACCATGTTTGCGAGACGCCGGGCGGGTTTCAACCGCCCCGGGCGACTATCAGAAGCTTCGCCAGCGAACAGGCGCACGCCTTATCTGCGCATCCTGTAATATTTTCGTCATCAAACTGACATTCCCGCTTCACGCACCGCTGTTAGGTCGAACCCCATCAAAAGAAGATTGGACGGGGAAATGAGCTTTCACCTGAAGCAAGTCACGCGCCGGTTCGGCAACCACACTGCGGTCGATGCCGTGAATGTGGAAATTCCGCAAGGCCAGATGGTTGGTGTGATCGGACGTTCGGGTGCGGGGAAATCAACGCTGCTGCGTATGATCAACCGCCTCGTCGATCCTTCCTCGGGTTCCATCCATTTCAACGACACGGAAGTCTCGTCGCTGAAGGGTGCAGCGTTGCGCAACTGGCAGCGCGACTGCGCGATGATTTTCCAGCAGTTCAATCTGGTGCCCCGCCTCGACGTGCTCACCAATGTCATGCTCGGCCGCCTCAATCACCGTCCGACGATCCTCAGCCTGTTCAACATCTTCACGGATGAAGAGCGCCTGCTGGCGATTGCCGCGCTGGAGCGGCTTGGCATCGAGCATGTGGCGATGCAGGCGGCGGGCACGCTTTCCGGCGGCCAGCAGCAGCGCGTCGCTATTGCCCGCGCCCTGATGCAGTCTCCGAAAATGGTTCTGGCCGACGAGCCGATCGCCTCGCTCGATCCGCTCAACGCCAAGATCGTCATGGACGCCCTGCGCGACATCAACGAGCGTGAAGGCATCACCGTCATCACCAATCTGCATACGCTGGATACGGCGCGCAATTATTGCGAACGCATCATCGGCATGTCGCAGGGCCGCGTCGTCTTCGGCGGAACGCCCGCCGAACTGACGGCTGCGGCGGTCACGGAGATTT
>JAXHOC010000063.1:0-18216 GCA_034519725.1 Agrobacterium sp. | reverse complement strand
TGGATTGCGCCTCGGGTTTTATCCGCTCCGGCTCGTCCAGCGAACCGAGCGTGACATTGATGAAGTCCGCGTCCGGCATGTTGTAGAAAAGCGGCGTTCCGCAACGGCCGCAAAAACCGCGGCGCACATGGTCGGAGGACTGAAACCATGAAGCCTCGCCACGGGTCGTTTCAAACTGCGCGCGGGCGCTTGCGGCAAGCGGCAGGAAATAATTGCCTGATGCCTTCTGGCACATGCGGCAATGACACAGATGCGGATAGCGTAACCCGCCATCGATCCGGTAACGCACCGCGCCGCACTGGCACCCGCCGCTGAAGGTGTCGGAACCACTCATGCGCGGTCGTCTTCCGGCGGCCAGACCCTGGTGTCGCGGTCCGGATGCTGGAAGGAGGTGATATCGGCCTCATCGACGCTCTGTTCGATTGCAGGTTTGGAAAACAGCTGCTCGATCCAGGGCATGCGCATGTGGATATTGACCTGCACCTGCGGCTCGATCCGTTCGGGATGATCGAATGCGCCGATGGCGATCTCCACGCCGCCGGGATGATGGTAGGTCAGCGGCGTGCCGCATTTGTTGCAGAAGCCGCGATGGATCTTGGCGGATGACCGGAAGAGGGAAGGCTGGCCGCGCGTCCAGGTCAGATGCGCCTGATCGGCTGTCACCAGCGCGCCGAAGAAATTGCCGAAATGCTTCTGGCACATGCGGCAATGGCAGATGGAGGGGCGGCCGATCTTGCCCGCGTGAAACCGCACGGCGCCGCACTGGCAGCCCCCGGAAAAGCCCGTTTCGCTCATCGTTCATTCTCCGGGGGCCAGTTCTCGGTGTCGTGGTCGGGGTGCTGGTAGGAAACGAGGTTGGTCAGGTAGTCGACGGACGTCAGGTCGTCCTGCGTCGGGACGGCCGGTAGCGTGTGGATGCTGTCGACGAAATCGATCTTGCGTTCCACACCCCATTGAATGGTGGGCGGCAGTGCGGCGGGATCGTCGAAAGCGCCAGCCGCCACCGCCATGCCATCCGGCGCCTCGTAGGTCAGCGGCGTGCCGCATTCGCCGCAAAATCCACGTTTGACGACGCTCGAGGACTGGAAGCGCCTGGGTTCACCGCGCGTCCATGCGAATTCGACCGCGCGCACCGAAACCAGCGGCGCGTAATAGGCCCCGAAAGCCTTCTGGCACATGCGGCAATGGCAGATGGAACTGTCGTTGAGATCGCCGGTCGCGCGGAAGCGGATAGCTCCGCACTGGCATCCGCCGGTATAAGTCGTCACGTTTTGCCCTCCTTCAGCGTTGCGATAATGTGGAGACAGACATTGTCGATATCCTTGATGATATCATCGTTCCAGAAGCGGAGGACGGTCCAGCCGCGTTGCTCCAGCATTTCCGTCCGTTGCCGGTCATAATCTGCGGCAGGGTTTTCCGCATGCTGAAAGCCGTCCAGCTCGACAATGATCTTATGGGACGGGCAGGCGAAATCAACGATATATCCCGCGACAGGCAGCTGGCGTCTGAAAGCCAGACCTGCAAGGCGATGAGCACGGACGGCGTTCCAGAACTTGAGTTCGGCGTCGGTCATCACCTTTCGCATCTGCCGGGCATAGGCGCGATGTTTTTGCTCGACCTTGGCATGGGGCATGGGGTGCTCGCGGCTTGACGGGGTGCAGCGAGATTGGGGCAGGCGGTAGATGAAAGCAAGGTTTTACTGTGGGGCTTCACCCCCCTCTGCTCTGCCGGACGCATCTCCCCCTCAAGGGAGATCCAGCAAGACGCGCGACCTCAAACTTCATTTACATTCTCGGACTGCGACGATGGCCGAGACCCAGCCACTTGTCGATCTCCCACCTCAGGGGGGACGCCCGGCAAGGTGCAGAGGGGGCAAGGCCGCAGACGCGACGACGCTACCGCTTCAATTCCCAGGTCGTCGTCCGCTCCCCGGTTTCCTTGTCCTTGCCATCCTTCAGCTGAATACCCTTCTCGGAAAGCTCGTCGCGCAAGCGGTCGGCCTCCGCGAAATTTTTCGCTTTCAGCATTTCAAGGCGCAGTTGCACCAGAGCATCCACGGCCGAAACGATTGCTTCGTCCACTTCCGCCTTCTTCGGCAAGACGCCGAGCAGCGCGGCGCTGGCCGCGAAGGCAGGCAGTCTCGAAGGATCGGTGTTGGCGGCATGGGCGAGCGCGTGCAGCGCCTGCACGGCGGCAACCGTGTTCAGGTCGTCTGCAAGTGCCTCGAGAACGGTTTCGTCAGGTGCGGCGTCGGAGGCGTCAGCCGCCGGCCACTTGGCGAGCAGGCGTTCGGCCTCTTCGAGACGCTTCACCGAAAAATCGATCGGCTCGCGGTAATGCGTCATCAGCATCGCCAGGCGCAGAACCTCGCCCGGCCATTGGCGGCCACCGAATTTTTGCGTGTGCAGCAATTCGTAGATGGTCACGAAGTTACCTTCGGACTTCGACATCTTGCGGCCTTCCACCTGCACGAAACCGTTATGCATCCAGACATTGGCCATGACCTGCGTGCCGTGAGCGCAGCGGGATTGTGCGATTTCGTTTTCGTGATGCGGGAAGATGAGATCGAGACCGCCACCGTGAATGTCGAATACCTCGCCGAGGTAGCGAACGGCCATGGCCGAGCATTCGATGTGCCAGCCCGGACGGCCACGGCCCCAGGGGCTTTCCCAGCCCGGCTCATTGTGCGACGACAGTTTCCACAGAACGAAATCGCCGGGGTTTTTCTTGTGGGCCTCCACCGCCACGCGCGCACCCGCCTGCTGTTCGTCCAGCGGGCGTTTGGACAGCTGGCCGTAATCGGCCATCGAGCGGGTGTCGAACAGCACTTCGCCGCCCGCCGTATAGGCATGGCCGCGCGCGATCAGCGCCTCGATGAGCACGATCATTTCGGCGATATAGTCGGTGGCGCGCGGTTCGACGGTCGGCGCAAGGCAGCCGAGCGAGGCCACGTCGTCATGGAACTGGTCGGCGGTTTTTTTCGTCACCGCGTGGATGGCGTCGTTCAGCGGCAGATGCGGATAGTCGCGCAGCGCCCGTGCGTTGATCTTGTCGTCGAGATCGGTGATGTTGCGGGCGTAGGTCACATGGCTTTCGCCATAGACGTGGCGCAGCAGCCGGTAAAGAACATCGAAAACGATGACCGGGCGCGCATTGCCGATATGGGCGAAATCGTAAACCGTCGGTCCGCAGACATACATGCGCACATTTTCGGCGTCGATAGGCGCAAATTCCGCCTTTTCGCGTGTCAGGGTGTTGTGGAGTTTGAGGCGCAAGGACATGCGGGTGTTCCCTAAAGGCAGTCAATTGTCCTGACCGGACCGTTTGTCTGTTGGACCTTGCGGGGAGACGAAAACGATCTGGCCGGTGGTGAACCAGCAAAAATTATTCAGCAGCAGGTGCAGATCGTTGTTTTCATGCCTTGCCTTATGGCGTGCCGGTCTGGCGCGGTCAAGCGTTTCTCGCAAGCGTCAAAACGCCTTAAGACAACCGCCTTCCGCAAAAGCCTATTCCGGCTGGCGATAATCCAGGAATTTCCCCTCTCGCACCACGAACAGTTTGCCGGTTTCGGTAAGCTCGGGCGAGGCGAGTTGCACAATGGCGGCGGCAACTTCGGAAGGGTGCGGCACGTCTGCGGGGTCTTCGCCGGGCATGGCCTGGGCGCGCATGGCGGTGCGGGTTGCGCCGGGATTGACGCTGTTGATGCGCAGCGCGGTTTTGTCGGTTTCCGCAGCCCAGGTGCGGGCAAGTGCCTCAACAGCGGCCTTGGAGGTGGCATAAGCGCCCCAGAAGGGGCGACAGCTATGGGCGACGCCCGAAGACAGGATCAATGCGCGGCCGGCATCCGATCGCAGGAGCAGCGGTTCGACCGAGCGGATCAGCCGCCATGTGGCGGTGACATTGATGGTCATGACCTTTTCGAAGACCTTCGCCTCGATATGGCCGACCGGCGAGATGACGCCGAGAACGCCGGCATTGGCGACCAGAATATCGAGCTTGCCCCAGCGCTCGAAGATATTGGCGCCCAGCGCATCGATGGCGTTCATGTCGGCGAGATCGAAGGGAACGAGCGTTGCCGTGCCACCGACGGCCTTGATGGCGTCGTCGAGATCCTCGAGGCCGCCAACCGTGCGGGCGCAGGCAATGACATGCGCGCCGGCTTTGGCAAGTTCCAGCGCCGTGAAATAGCCGATACCGCGCGAAGCGCCGGTGACGAGCGCGATCCTGCCCTTGAGATTGATGGTCATGTTGCCCCCTCCGAAATTCATTGCGCTTCTTTATGAAGCGACTGACGCCAACCGCAAGCGATCAAAACGCCGCAGCGGACGGTTTTATCGCCCGCAACAAAAAGCGGCCACCGGAAAGCCGGTGGCCGCTTGTTATTTCCCCCCATGTCAGCCGTTGCTGGCCAGCACGGAAATCTTGCTGCCCATCGCCTCGCCGTTCTGGTCGAGAAGGCGGGTGGGATAGTCGCCGGTGAAATAATGGTCCGTGAATTGCGGACGCGCATTGTTGCGGTTCTCGCCGCCAACGGCGCGGTAAAGCCCGTCGATCGACAGGAAGGCAAGCGAATCGGCACCGATGAACTTCGCCATGGCGTCCACATCGGCATGTTGGTTGGCGAGCAGCTTGTCGGCATCCGGCGTGTCGATGCCGTAGAAATCCGGATGGAAGATCATTGGGCTCGCGACGCGGATATGCACTTCCTTGGCGCCCGCTTCGCGGATCATCTGCACGATCTTCAAGGACGTCGTGCCGCGCACGATGGAATCATCCACCAGCACCACGCGCTTGCCTTCGATCATCGCCCGGTTGGCGGAATGCTTGAGCTTGACGCCGAAAGCGCGGATCTGCTGCGTCGGCTCGATGAAGGTACGGCCGACATAATGATTGCGGATGATGCCGTATTCGAAGGGAATACCGCTTTGCTGCGCAAAACCGAGCGCTGCCGGCGTGCCGCCATCGGGAACCGGAACGACAACGTCGGCTTCGAGCGGCGCTTCCTTGGCAAGGTTCATGCCCATGTTCTTGCGCGTCGTATAGACGTTGCGGCCGCCGACGACCGAATCGGGACGGGCGAAATAGACATATTCGAACAGGCAGAGACGCTCCGGCTGCGGCTTCGACGGCTTGCGCGCATCGATGGTGATCGAACCGTCAGGCTGGATTTCGCAGATGATGACTTCGCCGTTTTCGACGTCACGCACGAATTTCGCGCCGATGATATCGAGAGCGCAGGTTTCCGAACAGAAGATCGGCTTGCCATCAAGCTCGCCCATCACCAGCGGGCGGATGCCGATCGGGTCGCGGGCGGCAATCAGCTTGGTGCGGGTCATGGCCAGCATCGAGTAGCCGCCTTCCATCTGGCGGATGGCGTCAATGAAGCGGTCGGCCGTGGAAGAGTGGCGCGAGCGGGCGATGAGGTGCAGCACGACTTCGGTATCCGATGTCGACTGGCAGATGGCGCCGGTGGCGATGATCTGGCGGCGAAGCGTCAGGCCATTGGTGAAATTGCCGTTATGGGCAATCGAAATGCCGCCTTCTTCCAGCTCGGCAAACAGCGGCTGCACGTTGCGCATCGCCACTTCGCCGGTCGTGGAGTAGCGGGTATGGCCAATCGCGATGGAGCCGGGCAGGCGGGCAAGGGTGACCGGATCGGTATAATGATCGCCGACGAGGCCCATATGGCGTTCCTGGTGGAAGCGCTTGCCATCGAAGGAGACGATGCCCGCTGCTTCCTGGCCGCGATGCTGAAGCGCATGCAGGCCGAGCGCCGTCAGGGCGGAGGCATCGGCATGGCCGAGAATGCCGAACACGCCGCACTCTTCGTGCAGCGTGTCGCCGTCAATCTCTTCCTTGAAGGTGGCCCCATGGAACGTGGAATGCGAAAGCGGCTCAATCATCCGGCTTGCCCTTGCTCTCTACCGAGAAAAACGAAAGACCTCTCCGGTGAGCTTGTCTCCCGGTCGGCCTGTCTGTGTCGTGCTTGATATTTAGCACAAATAGCGCGCCTTGCATGCATTGCAAGGCGCGACACTGTGTCAATTATTCGTTGCCGGTGCATTTGTCGCCGGCGCGTCTTCCGCAGGCGTCTGCGTGGCTGCCGGTTCCTGTGGTTTTCCAAGGATACGGGCGCGAATCTGCGGCTCGATATCGTCAGGCAGAACCGCTTCCAGCTTGCCCACCAGCCCGTCGAGGAAAGGCTTGGACTTGGCCTGGGTCACCCATTGCGGCTGCGTCTTCACATCCACCAGCCAGTTCCAGAAGGCAACCGCGACGACCAGCAGCAGAATGCCGCGCGCTGCGCCGAACAGGAAACCCAGCGTGCGATCCAGCGCACCGATGCGGCTGTCGATGATGAAATCGGCAATGCGCGAGGTGATGAAGGAAATGACGACGAGGGAAATGAGGAAGACGACGCCCGCCGAGCCGGCGATGGCGATCTTGTCGTCATCGGTATAGTTGCGTGCATAGGGCAGCAGGACCGGGAAAAGATAATAGGCGGCGGCGACTGAACCGGCCCAGCTCGCGATGGACAGAATCTCGCGGGAAAAACCGCGCACCATCGCAAGAATGGCGGAGAAAAGAACAACGGCGATGACGATGCCGTCGAAAATTGTAATGGGCATATACCAACTCCGGAGGTGCGACGCCCTGTCAGGCGCTGCCTTGCCAATTGTGCGATCCTCTTACACCACGGTTTCCCTTGGCGAAAGGATCAATGTTAGTCGTCCTCAACCTGTTTGAACCGGTTGCCGGAACCGGCGATACGCGCCACGAGGTCCGGCAGGCTTTCTATCTCCGTCCAGCGCCCCTTGCCCGCTTTCGGCAATTCAGCCGAAGCAGACGGCAGAAGTGCGGCGGAGAAGCCGAGTTTTTCAGCTTCTTTCAAGCGCTGACCCGTGTGCGAGACGGGCCTGACCGCGCCCGACAGGCTGATCTCGCCGAAATAGACGCAATCGGCGGGCAGGGCAAGACCGGCAAGCGAGGAAACCAGTGCAGAGGCTATCGCCATATCCGCAGCCGGTTCGGAAATGCGATAGCCGCCGGCGACGTTGAGGTAAACATCATGCTGGCCGAGCTTCACGCCGCAATGGGCTTCCAGCACCGCAAGGATCATCGCGAGCCGCGAACTGTCCCAGCCGACCACGGCGCGGCGTGGCGTGCCGAGCGAGGTGGCCGCGACCAGCGCCTGCACCTCGACCAGAATAGGGCGGGTGCCCTCCATGCCGGCAAAGACCGCAGCGCCCGGAGATTTCTCGTTGCGCTCGCCCAGGAACAGTTCGGACGGGTTGGAGACCTCGCGCAATCCACGGTCGGACATTTCGAACACGCCGATCTCGTCCGTCGGCCCGAAGCGGTTCTTGACGGTGCGCAGAATGCGATAATGGTGGCCACGGTCGCCTTCGAAATAAAGCACGGCATCGACCATATGCTCCACCACGCGCGGACCGGCGATCTGGCCTTCCTTGGTCACATGGCCGACAAGCACCATGGTCGCGCCCGTCTGCTTGGCATAACGGATCATCGCCTGCACGCCGGTGCGCACCTGCGTCACCGTGCCCGGAGCGGAATCGGCCGTGTCGCTCCACAGCGTCTGGATGGAATCGATGATGACGAGATCGGGGCGCTTGCCCTCGGAAATCGTTGCCAGAATATCCTCGACATTGGTCTCCGCCGCCAGCAGCACATCGGTGTCCGCCGCACCCAGCCGCTGGGCACGCAGGCGCACCTGCGCCACCGCTTCTTCGCCCGAGACATAGATGACGCGGTGTCCGCGCCGAGAAAGGGCCGCTGCCGCCTGCATCAGCAGGGTCGATTTGCCGATGCCGGGATCGCCGCCGATCAACACCGCCGAACCGCGCACGAAACCGCCGCCGGTTGCCCGGTCCAGTTCGCTGATGCCGGTCGGAATGCGCGGTGCCTCCTCGATTTCACCCGAAAGCGCGGTCAGCGCCACCGCCCGGCCCTTTTTCGGCGTCTTGCCGGGGCCGGAGCCGATGCCGCCCATCGGGTCTTCCTCGACGATGGTATTCCACTCGCCGCAGCCTTCGCATTTTCCCGCCCAGCGGGTGTGAACCGTGCCGCAGTTCTGGCACACGAATTGGGTCTTGGCTTTGGCCATCTATGTCAGTTTTCTTCTTGTTTGAAATCTCTAGCGGAAATGTCCTGGTGTCCGTGCAGCACGCGCAGAACGTACATTCTCTGGTCATCCACAACGAAATAGATGCATCGGTCACGATAGGGGAAGGCCCGTAAATTCGGTACGTAGTTTCGAGGCACACCCGTTATTCCGTATCGCGCCAGCCAGATCATTTTAAGGTTGATGTCGTCGAGAAAACGCCTTGCGGCAACAGGATTGAATTGCGCGATGTAATTATGATCGGCGAGAAGATCGTTCAGCGCCTGTGCGGTGACCATCAGACGCCTTCGCTTCATTCTGCTCCTCCGCGAGCTTTATGATGTGTGCGGTAAAATCATCAGCGCTGGAGAACTCCATCACCCGGCCGGCTTCCACATCGTCCAGCCCTTCCTGAAGCAACCGTTGCAGCTCCACGAAGCGGCCTTCCTTACTGCCCATAAGGCGCAGACCGGCGGCAATTACCGCATCCGCATCCTTGAAGATTCCGGCTGCCACCTGCTCTTCGATGAACTTCTCGTCCTGCTCGCTCAAATGGATTTCGGGCATTTCGATCTCCTTTTGTTCTCTTGTAGCACAGGTCGCTTGCGCTTTCCAAGCGCCAAGGTCGTGGCTCAGTCGTCAGCCATCAGATATTGCCGCTCGTAGCGCAAACCAAGCCCCGTCAGCATTTCGTAACCGATGGTCCCGGCGGCGCGTGCCACCTCATCGAGCGGCACTTTCGGGCCGAAAAGCTCGATATAATCACCGGTTCGGACGGCATTTTCCGGTATGTCCGTGATGTCGAAAATGGTGAGGTCCATCGTGACGCGTCCGGCAACGGGGGCCTTGTGGCCGTTGACCATGCCGTAGGCACCGCCATGGCCCATTTCGCGCAAGGGAATGCCGGAACCGGAAAGCGAGCGCTGATATCCATCCGCATAACCGACGGCAGCGATGGCAAGGCGGCTTGCGCGTTTCAGCAGATAGGTGCCGCCATAGCTCACCGTCTGGCCTTCGCCGGCCTCGCGAATCTGGATGATCCGCGCTTCGGCCTTGGCAACTGATCGCATCGGGTTCGCCACATCATTGACAGCCTCGCCGCCATAAAGGGCGATGCCGGGGCGGGTGAGGTCGAAATGATAATCCGCTCCGAGAAAGATCCCGGCAGAAGCCGAGAGGCTTGATTCGATACCTTCGAAAGCAGCGCTAACCCTGCGGAATGATTCGAGCTGGATCCTGTTCATCGGCGAAGAAGGCGTGTCGGCGCAGGCGAGATGCGACAGCACCAGAACCGGATCGAAACTCGCCGGCCGGGTCACGTCGTCGGCCAGAAACAGCGCGTCGTCGAGCGGCAGGCCAAGCCGGTTGAAGCCGGTATCGACATGCAGCGCGCAGGGGTGCTCGCCGCGCTCGGCAACCGTCGCCATCCAGAAGGAAAGCTGTTCCTCGGAGGCCAGAACCGGCACCAGATCATTGTCGAAGACCTGACGTTCCTGACCCTGCCAGATGCCTGACAGCACAAAGATGCGCGCTTCCGGGGCATAGGAGCGAAGCGTCGCGCCCTCGGACACCGTCGCCACGAAGAAATCGCGGGCGCCGGCATGGTAGAGCGTCGCGCCGCAATCTTCGATACCGAGCCCATAGGCATCCGCTTTCACCACGGCCGCCGTGCGCGCCTTGCCGGACCGTTTTTTCATGTCGCGCCAATTGTCGGCAAGCGCACCGAGATCGACGGTCAGCCGAAGCGGCGCGTGTTCGAATGCGTCGGTTTCGTGTTCGGGGCCAGATTCGTGTTCGGGAAATGTGTCTTCGAAGTCGTCTGTCATGCCATGCGTCCGGTTGATTTGGAACCGGTTCGGACCCTACAGTATCGCCGCAAAAATCGTTATCGATTTTTGTCAAGCACGCTGCATGGATTCAAGGAGTTAGAGCTCCCTTCGGGTGCATTCGAGCGAACCCACCTGAAGAAAGCGCGGGCACTTTTGTTCAAGACGGTCATGACCGATTGGTTTAAACTCGCTGCATGCACAATGTTTCGCAGGAACAGGCCATAGACATCATGCCGATTGCGGCGACGGAAACGACGCGTTTCTGGCGCGACGGGCGTTTTGGCGGCATGGAATGTCTGAGCGCGACGTTTCTGACACATGAATATTCGCCGCATGCGCATGATACCTTCTCGATCGGCGCGATCGAAAGCGGCTCGCAGATTTCCACCATTCAGGGCACCCGAGAACAGACCGGGCCGGGGCATCTTTATCTCATCAATCCGGATGAGATTCACGATGGTGCGCCGGGCGGCGGCGGTTATCGTTACCGCATGATCTATCCCGATGCGGCGCTGCTGCGCGATGTCATCGAGGATGTGACGGGCAGGGCCTTCCACGGCATGCCGTCCTTCCCGCGGTTCCTGCCGCGTGATCCGCAGATGGCCGCCGCTTTTCAGATGGCGCATCGGCGGCTGGAGGCAAGGTCCGGCGCTCTCGAGGCCGATGAGGGCATGTTCTCGGTTCTGGCGGCATTGTTCGGCAGGCATGGCAGCGCCATCATCCTCGCCGTTGAAACCCGCGAAAAGACGGCGGTCCATACTGCCCGCGACTATCTCTCCGATAATTACGAAACCGATGTTGGCCTGGAGGAACTGGCGTCCATCGCCGGCCTCAGCCGCGCCCACCTCATCCGGGCCTTCCGCAAGGAGTTCCACATCACCCCGCATGCCTATCTGACGGATGTGCGCATCAGGCGGGCGCGCCGTCTGCTGCGCGCCGGCGAAATGCCGGCCGAGGTGGCGGCGCTGTGCGGTTTTGCCGATCAGGCGCATTTTACGCGGCATTTCAAGGCCCGCACCGGCGTCACGCCGGGACAATTCCGGCTGGCGTGATTCTGCCGCTTGGAGAATTTCCCGCAAAAATGCGCAGCGGTTTTGCGTCCGGACGCTCAAACAAGACGTGCCTAAGTCGGGTCGCCGAACAGCAGGTTGAGTGGATATTCATGCTTCACGAACGGAATGCGCAGGACGATGTAACTTGAGAATGTTTCGATGCCAAGATCAGCTCCAAGCATGCCATCCATCACGGTCTGAAAATGACTGACGTTTCGCACGACGACCTTGATCAGGAAGTCGTATCCGCCACTGACATTGTAGCATTCCATGATTTCGGGGATGTCCTGAGCCGCCGCTTCAAAGCGCCTCACGAGGCGGCGGTTGCGACCTCGGCCACGAGCGGGGCGTGAAGCATGTCGCCGAAATCAATGATCCCGGTCACCTGCGTCGCGTCGTCTATGCCACGAGTATGTTGTAGAGATGATAGTCATTATGGATGACTTGCGCCCGCAGCCGGCCGAGGCGCGGAAGGATCATCGCGACGAAGTGCTCCATGAAATACTGAACGACGCTGCGTTGGATAGCTGGGCGCTGTCTGACTGTGCTTCGCTGCCGGGATTGTTTGACATGGGGCCTCTCACGCGGCTGAAAGCGCGGGCGTCGCTGCCGGGCCGGGTAAAACTGGTGGCTGACGAACGTCATTCAGCCGGTTCACGCCATAATTTGTCTCACAAGCCCGTGCGATCGCCTTGATGACAACAGGAAGGAACGGCTTCGCGACAACAGGCACGTCATCGAGGCGGCGTGCCTTGAAGCTGCCGAGAAACGTCATTTCATCTGGCTGGCGATCGGAGAGCGGCTGGCTTGCGGCCTGGCCCATCTCAAAATGGATGCGCGTCCCAGAACCGTAAAAACCGATAAATCTTGGCCGAAACGTCATTGTTTTCTCGCGGTTAAGTCGTCTTGTCGGGCCAATCCTATTGCCGGCGGCAGCGTCAGAAATACTGCAGTCGCGGCAGCGCCGGGCAGATTCGACTTATTGTGAAAGGCCAAACAGCAGGACGGTGACGGGCCGGCTGGAGCGGCACGTCACTTTCATTCAAGACAGGGCAACTTGCCGGGCGTAATCGCATGTCTCTGAAAAGGAGAATGCAATGTCCGTACTGGAAAAACGCGCGGAGCTTGGCGCGGGGTTGAGGGCTGCCGCCCCGCTGCTGGTCGCCATGGTGCCGATCGGGGCGGTGTTCGGGGCTGTCGCGGTCGGCAAGGGATTGTCGCCGCTGGAAGCCTCGCTGATGTCGATTTTCGTCTTTGCGGGCGGCTCGCAATTCGTGGCCATGGATCTGTGGACACATCCGGCAAGCTGGAGCGCGCTTGGTTTTGCAGCGCTGCTGGTCAATCTTCGCCATGTGCTGATGAGCGCGTCCATCGCCGGCAAGCTCGATGACTTCAACGGCTGGCGAAAATATGCGGCCATGCTGGTGCTGACGGACGAATCCTGGGCGCTGTCGGAATTCAGGGCGGTTGCCGGCAGGCTGACGGCGGCGTTTTTCACCGGTGCCGCGCTGTCGATCTACCTCGTCTGGAACCTCGCCACCCTTGTGGGCGCGCTGCTTGGTTCGGTGATGGGCGACATGACGGTCATCGGTCTGGATTTCGCTTTTCCGGCCGTCTTCATCGTCTTGCTGATGGGCTTCTGGAAGGGCAGGGAAACCGGGTTCGTGCTGCTGGCAAGCGCTGCCGCCGCGTATCTGACCCATGCGCTGGCTCCGGGCGCCTGGTACATCGCCGCCGGTGCGCTTGCGGGACTTTCCGTCGCCGCCTTCGGTCGTGAGAACGAGGCGGAGCAGCCGGCATGACGCTCGATACGAACACCCTGCTGGCGATCTTCGCCATGATGGTGGCCACCGTCGCCACGCGCCTTGGGGGTCTGTTGCTGGTCAGCCATTTCACCCTGACGCCACGCCTTAAAAAAGCACTCGGCGTGGTGCCGCCCGCTGTTCTGATGGCTGTGGTCACGCCAACGGCGCTTTCAAGCGGACTGGCGGAAACCATCGCCTGCGCGGTGACGGCAGTCGCTGCCCTGCGCCTCAGCCTGTTGCCGGCCGCAACGCTCGGCGTCGTCACCGTGGCGCTGCTGCGCGGAATCGGATTGTGAGGCGATCCCGCCAAAGTGCTGAAAAGATTCAGAGCTTCGAGTTTTAACCAAGGGGAGAAACGCTGAAACGGTTTCGCCCCCTGGTTCGGATCAATGTTCTTCGTACTGGCTGAAGCTCGGATCGGCCAGATCCGCAAAGCGGGTGAATTCGGACTGGAAGGCGAGTTTCACCGTGCCGGTCGGTCCGTGACGCTGCTTGGCGATGATGACGTCGGCGGTGCCTTTCACCTTGTCAAACAGGGCTTCCCACTCGGCATATTTCGGATCGGAAATATCGCGCGGCTCCATGTTCTTGACGTAGTATTCCTCGCGGAACACGAACAGCACCACGTCGGCGTCCTGCTCGATCGAGCCGGATTCACGCAGGTCGGAAAGCTGCGGACGCTTGTCCTCGCGGCTTTCCACCTGACGCGAGAGCTGCGAGAGCGCGATGATCGGAACGTTGAGTTCCTTGCCGAGCGCCTTCAGGCCGGTGGTGATCTGGGTGATTTCCTGCACGCGGTTTTCGCCGCTCTTGCCGGCGAGCCGGTCATCAGCTGAATATAGTCCACCACCAGAACGTCGAGGCCGCGCTGGCGCTTCAGGCGGCGGGCACGGGCGGAAAGCTGGGCGATGGAGATACCACCGGTCTGGTCGATGTAGAGCGGCACCTTCTGCATCATCTGGGAGCAGGCGACGAGCTTCTCGAAATCGGCCTCGGTAATGTCACCACGGCGGATTTTCGAGGAGGACACTTCCGTCTGCTCGGAAATGATACGGGTGGCCAGCTGTTCGGACGACATTTCGAGCGAATAAAAGCCGACGACGCCGCCGTTTTTTGCCTTGAACGACCCATCAGGCTGGACTTCCTGATCGTAGGTCGCCGCGATGTTATAGGCGATGTTGGTGGCAAGCGAGGTCTTGCCCATACCAGGACGGCCGGCAAGGACGATAAGGTCGGAACGCTGCAACCCGCCCATGCGGGCATCGAGCGAATGAATGCCGGTGGAAATGCCGGAAAGGTTGCCATCACGCTCGAAGGCGGCGCCCGCCATGTCGATGGCCAGCGCCACCGCGTCGTTGAACGACTGGAAGCCGCCATCGTAACGGCCGGTTTCGGCCAGTTCGAACAGGCGGCGCTCGGTGTCTTCGATCTGCGTCTGCGGCGGCATGTCCAGCGGCGCGTCATAGGCGATGTTGACGACATCCTCGCCGATCTGGATCAGCGCGCGGCGCAGCGCCAGATCGTAGATCGCCCGGCCGTAATCTTCCGCATTGATGATCGACACCGCTTCGGCGGCGAGACGCGCCAGATATTGCGCCACCGTCAGGTCGCCCACCTTGTCGTCGGCGGGCAGGAAGGTCTTGATCGTCACCGGATTGGCGGTCTTGCCCATGCGGATGATGTCGCCCGCCACTTCGAAGATCTTGCGATGCAGCGGTTCGTAAAGATGCACGGGCTTCAGAAAGTCCGACACGCGGTAATAGGCGTCGTTGTTGACGAGGATGGCGCCCAAGAGCGCCTGCTCGGCTTCGATATTGTTTGGCGCTTCGCGGTAATGCGGTTCCGCCGGTTGCGCGGGGGTGATCTTTCTCACAGCGTCGTTCATGGTTTGCACGATCTCCCTTTGCCTTGCCATTACACCTCGGGTTTGGCTTCCTTGGCCATGGCAGTCAATGATAATGTTGCAACACTCTATGGCAGCCTGACGTCTGCTCTGCGAAGCTCGATCACATCTTCAGTTGTCCCCAGCAATCCACAGGCGGGTGGGGACAAGGGGCGGGAAATATCCCGGCAACGTGATTCGCTGCCATGAGTTTATCGCATGGCAGACCCGGCGTGAAAGAAACTTGAAAATCGTCAGGCTTCCAAATAAATAGGCAGAGAATAAGTAGTGTGCTAATTATAAGGCTTGCTGACATGTCCCGCGAAACCGACAAGGAACAGCTTCTCGACGAGGTGTCCGCCTTCACCCGCAAGCTGCGCGCATTTTTTGACGCGCGGGTAGGGGAAAGCGGCCTGACTTTGGCGCGTGCGCGTGCGCTTTTCGCGCTGTCGCGGCGCGGACCGCTGACCCAGACGGAGCTGGCCGAGGAAATGGAAATCGAAACGCCGACGCTGGTGCGCGTGCTTGACGGCATGGAAAAACAGAACCTCATCGAGCGCCGCTCCGACGAAACCGACCGCCGCGCCAAACGCATCCACATGACGGCGGAGGGCGAGAAGACCTCCGAGACGGTACAGGCGGCGGCAAAAACGCTGCGCTCTGAAATCACCGCCGATATTTCCTCGCAGGATCTGGCGATGGCGCTGGATGTGATGCGCAGGCTTTCGGCCAATCTGCAAAATCTGGCAAGCGGGAGGGCGCAATCGTGAGCAGCGTGGTGTCGCAAACGGCAGATGAAACCGCCTCCGAAAAGACCATCGCGACCGCCAGGGCGCAGGAAGCCGGCGGCACACCCCAGCCGGTGAGCGACATTGACGGCGGCGAGACCGCACCGGAGCCCGCCGCTCCAGCCGCGCCGCAACCGGTGGAACGGCCGGTTTGGCTGCGGCTGTGCTTTATCTTTGCGGGCCTTTCGTTCTTCATCACCCAAGGACTGGGCATGAACCTCGTCATGGCCAATATATACCAGCTCCAGGGCGAGTTTTCCGCCACGGTGGCCGAGGTCGCCTGGCTGTCCGCTGCCTATATGGCGCCCTATGCCACGTTCTCCATCGCGCTGTTCAAGATCAGGGCGCAATATGGCCTGCGCCCCTTTGCCGAACTCTCCATTATCGCCTTTGTCGTCGCGTCCTGTCTCAACCTGTTCGCCACCGACCTGCATTCGGCAACCGTTATCCGTTTCGTCAGCGGCATGGCCGCCGCGCCGATCTCCTCGCTCGGGTTCCTTTACATCCTCGAGGCCTTTCCGCCGGCGCGGAAATTCTCGCTCGGTTTCAGCATCGCGCTGACAGGCACATTGCTGTCGGCACCGATCGCCCGCATGGTTTCGCCGTCGCTGCTGGAAATCGGCGGCTGGAACGCGCTTTATTCCATGGAAGTGGGCTTTGCGCTGATCGCCTTCGCCATGATCTATGTGCTGAAAGTCACGCCGCCGCCGCGCGCCAAAGTCATCGAGCGCATGGATATTCTGAGCTATATGCTGTTTGCGGGCGGGCTTGGCTGTCTTGCGGTGATGCTCACCCTTGGCCGGTTTTACTGGTGGTTCGAAACCTGGTGGCTGGGCGTGCTTCTGGCGACCTCGATCGCGCTTCTGACGCTGATGGCCTTCATCGAATTGCCGCGCAAGAACCCGCTGCTCGACCTGCGCTGGATTTTCTCGAAAACCAACCTGCATGTCATTGCCGTCCTGCTCGTCTACCGCGCAATTTCGTCCGAACAAACCTCCACGGCGGTCAGCTTCTACCAGCAGCTTGGCCTGTTGAACGACCAGACGACGACAATCTATGCGCTGGTGCTGCTGGCGACCGTGCTTGGCGGTGCGGCCTGCGCCTGGCTGATGCTGACGAAATACGTCGATACCGCGCATGTGATTGCGCTGACGCTGATCGCGGCCGGCTCGTTCATGGATAGCCAGTCCACCAATATGACGCGGCCGGAACAGATGTATCTCAGCCAGATGATGATCGCCTTTGGCGCTGCCATGTTCCTGCCGCCCGTCATGTCCAAGGGTTTTGCCGCAGCCCTTGGCAGAGGCGCACCCTATCTGGTGAATTTCATCGCCATCTTCCTGTTCACGCAGATCACCGGATCGATGCTGATGACCGGGCTGCTCGGCAGTTTCGTGACGCTGCGCGAAAAATTCCATTCCAATGTTCTGGTGGAAAATATCCTGCTCACCAACCCCGTGGTCGCCCAGCGCGTGTCGCAGCTTTCCGGCGCCTACAGCCACGTCATCACCGATCCGGCGCTGCTGAAGGCCGAGGGGTTGTCCCTCCTTGGCCAGCAGGTCACCAGGGAAGCCTATGTGCTTGCCTATAACGATACCTTCCTGTTGATTTCCACCGTTGCGGCGCTGGCGCTCCTGGCGCTTTTGCTCCACCTTGCATGGCTGCGCATCCGTCCCCGCCTTTTCCGGGACAATGTCGATGCCGCGTCGGCGCCACAGTCTTGAACCTCCAAGAGTGATAAAATGCTGAAGAAGATTTTTACCCCCGTTTCCATTCTCGTGCTGCTCGGTGGCCTCGCCGGCGTTGCGCTCGTGCTTTACGCATGGCGCCTGCCGCCCTTCCTCTCCACCGTCGAAATGACCGACAACGCCTTCGTGCGCGGTTACGTGACGACGATGAGCCCGCAGGTCAGCGGTTATGTCGTTGACGTGCCGGTGAAGGATTATCAGGAGGTCCGCCAGGGCACGCTGCTGGCCAAGATCGACGACCGCATCTACCGCCAGAAGCAGGCGCAGGCGGAAGCCGCGCTCGATACGCAAAAGGCGGCGCTGGACAATTCCCGTCAGCAGGAAAACGCCGCCAACGCCAATATCCGCTCCAGCGAGGCGGCGGTCGATAGCGCGCAGGCATCGCTGAAACAGGCGCAGCTCGCATCCGACCGTCAGGACAACCTCATCAAAAGCGGCGCCGGCACTTCCAGCTTGCAGGAAGAGGCGCATGCCGCGCTGGAAAAGGCACGGGCATCACTCTCGCAGGCGAAAGCCGCCCTCGAGGTCTCGCGGCAGGATCTTCAGACGATCATCGTCAACCGCAGCTCCCTGCAAGCCGCTGTCGCCAATGCCGAAGCGGCGGTCGAACTCACCAGGATCGACCTTGATAACACCGAAATCCACGCGCCAGTCGATGGCAGGCTCGGCGAAATCGGCGTGCGCACCGGTCAATATGTCACGGCCGGAACGCAATTGATGGCTGTCGTGCCGCATGATGTCTGGGTCATCGCCAATTTCAAGGAAACTCAGCTCGCCGGCATGCAGGTCGGCCAGCCGGTGACGATCTCGGTGGATGCCCTGCATCGCCGCAAGCTCAACGGCCGCGTCGAGCGCTTCTCGCCCGCCACGGGCTCGGAATTCGCCGTCATCAAGCCCGACAATGCCACCGGCAATTTCGTAAAGATCGCCCAGCGCCTCGGCGTGCGCATCGCAATCGACCCCGACCAGCCGCTAGGCAATACGTAACTG
>JAXHOC010000031.1:0-8565 GCA_034519725.1 Agrobacterium sp. | reverse complement strand
ATGTCGCGGCAGCACTCGATCAGCTTCATCATCAGCTGGTAGTTCGAGATGCGGAACTCGCGGAAGCGGCCCAGCCCGGTGCGCGCGTCCATCAGGAACGACAGCAGCTCCCAGCCCTTCGGTTCGAGCACGTCGTCGATGCTGAAGCCGGCGGAGTCGGCCTTGTCCACGGCGGCCATCATCTCGTCGCTGACGCGGGGGAAGCGCGCCTTGCCGCCGAAGTGGTCGTACACGACGCGGGCGGCCGACTTGGCGTCGGTCTGGAGCACGTAGCCGGCGGTGGCTGCTGCTCGTACCGATCTACTGGCTCATCAATATGAGCTTCAAGACGAACACGGAAATCGTCTCGTCGATGACGCTTTATCCGCACCAGCCGACGCTGCAGAACTATCGCACGATCTTTACCGATTCATCCTGGTATTCGGGTTACATCAACTCGATCATGTACGTCGTCATGAACATGGTGATCTCGGTCTCGGCGGCACTTCCGGCGGCCTATGCCTTCTCGCGTTACCGCTTTCTCGGCGACAAACATCTGTTCTTCTGGTTGCTGACCAACCGCATGGCTCCGCCGGCGGTGTTCGCGCTGCCCTTCTTCCAGCTCTATTCGGCCTTTGGTCTCATCGACACGCATATTGCCGTGGCGCTGGCGCATTGCCTGTTCAACGTGCCCTTGGCGGTGTGGATTCTCGAAGGTTTCATGTCGGGCGTGCCGAAGGAAATCGACGAAACCGCCTATATTGACGGCTACTCCTTCCCGAAATTCTTCGTGAAGATCTTTATGCCGCTCATCGCGTCCGGCATCGGTGTCGCCTGTTTCTTCAGTTTCATGTTCTCGTGGGTCGAGCTTCTGATCGCCCGCACGCTGACGACGACCGATGCCAAGCCGATTGCCGCGACGATGACGCGAACCGTTTCCGCTGCCGGCATGGATTGGGGCCTGCTTGCTGCCGCCGGCGTTCTGACGCTCATTCCCGGTGCGCTGGTGATCTGGTTCGTGCGCAATTACATCGCCAAGGGCTTTGCGCTGGGGAGGGTTTAACCATGACGAAGATGCCCGATTTTACCTGGATGGCGTGGACTTGGGCTACGGCCGCGTTCTTCGGCGCCATCGCCGTATTGCTGGTCGGCATGTGGGTCTGGGAACATTTCTCGCCCGGCGGCAACCCCCGCTTCGGCCTGCTGCGCTTTGAGACGACGCGCGGCGACCGGCTGTTCATTTCGCTGCTCGGCAGCGCTTTCATTCATCTTGCATGGCTCGGGCTTGTCGGCCCGAACCTGTGGTGGGCTCTCGCTCTGTCGGCGGTTTACGCAATTGGCGTGTTCCGTTTCGTCTAGAGCAGGAAGAACGGTGCGGCGGAGGAAAACCGCACCCGCAGACTTCGTGCAATCGCAACCCTTGGGAGGACTGATATGCGACGGCATCTGATGACGACGACGGCAGCCATGCTGCTGGCAATGACAGGTTCCGCTTTCGCCGGGATGGAGGAGGCAAAGCAATTTCTGGACAAGGAAATCGGCGATATGTCGTCGCTTTCGCGTGCGGAGCAGGAAAAGGAACTGCAATGGTTTGTCGATGCCGCGAAGCCTTTCGCCGGTATGGACATCAAGGTCGTTTCCGAATCCCTGACCACACATGAATATGAATCGAAGGTTCTGGCACCGGCGTTTACCGCCATCACCGGCATCAAGGTCACGCACGACATCATTCAGGAGGGTGACGTCGTCGAAAAGATCCAGACGCAGATGCAGACCGGACAGAACCTTTATGACGGCTGGGTCAACGACAGCGATCTCATCGGCACCCACTGGCGTTATCAGCAGGTGCGCAACCTGACCGATTTCATGGCAGGCGAAGGAGCAAGGACGTCACCAATCCCGGCCTCGATCTGGACGACTTTATCGGCAGCGCCTTTACCACCGCGCCGGACAAGAAGCTCTACCAGCTTCCCGACCAGCAGTTCGCCAACCTTTACTGGTTCCGCTACGACTGGTTCAACGACGACAAGAACAAGGCCGACTTCAAGGCCAAATACGGCTACGATCTCGGCGTTCCAGTAAACTGGTCTGCCTATGAGGATATTGCCGCATTCTTCACCGGCCGCGACCTTTCGCATCTCGGCGTGACAGGCAAGGTCTATGGCCACATGGACTACGGCAAGAAGGACCCGTCGCTGGGCTGGCGCTTCACCGATGCCTGGCTTTCCATGGCCGGCAATGGCGACAAGGGCTTGCCGAACGGCCTGCCGGTCGATGAATGGGGCATTCGGTCAATGAAAAATCGCAGCCGGTCGGCTCCTGCGTGGCACGCGGTGGCGATACCAACGGTCCGGCTTCAGTCTATTCCATCGAGAAATATCTCGAATGGCTGAAGAAATTTGCGCCTCCGGAAGCGCAGGGCATGACCTTCTCCGAAAGCGGTCCGGTGCCGGCGCAGGGTAACATTGCCCAGCAGATCTTCTGGTACACCGCCTTCACCGCCGACATGGCCAAGCCCGGCCTGCCTGTGGTGAACGAGGACGGTTCGCCGAAATGGCGCGTCGCACCCTCGCCGCATGGCGTCTACTGGAAGGACGGCATGAAGCTCGGTTATCAGGATGTGGGTTCATGGACGTTGATGAAGTCGACGCCGGATGACCGCGCCAAGGCCGCCTGGCTTTACGCGCAGTTCGTAACCTCCAAGACCGTTGACGTGAAGAAGAGCCATGTGGGTCTGACCTTCATTCGTGACAGCACCATCCATCACCAGAGCTTCACGGACCGGGCCTCCAAGCTCGGCGGTCTGATCGAGTTCTATCGCTCGCCGGCCCGCGTGCAATGGTCTCCGACCGGCACCAACGTTCCTGATTATCCGAAGCTGGCGCAGCTCTGGTGGCAGGCAATCGGCGATGCGTCTTCGGGTGCCAAAACCGCTCAAGCCGCAATGGACTCGCTCTGCGCCGAGCAGGAAAAGGTCATGGCTCGTATCGAGCGCGCCGGTGTGCAGGGCGATATCGGCCCGAAACTGGAAAAAGAACATGATATCGACTACTGGAACAAGGACGCCGTTTCGAAGGGCAATCTGGCACCGCAGCTGAAGATCGCTAACGAAAAGGAAAAGCCGGTCACCGTCAATTACGACGAACTGGTCAAAAGCTGGCAGAAGTAATCTCTGCATGAAATCTTAAACCGGGGCGGCTTGCCGCCCCGTCATTGCGTTTGAAAGGGAGTGACATAATGGGCGGTTATATTCTGGCGATCGATCAGGGTACGACGTCGACAAGGTCGATGGTCTTTGATCGCGACATGCGGGTCATCGGTGTCGGACAGCGAGAATTTCCGCAGCATTTCCCGGCTTCCGGCTGGGTTGAGCACGATGCCGAGGATATCTGGAAAAGCGTGCTTGAAACGATCCGGCTGGCGCTTGCCGATGCCGGCCTCGCCGCGTCCGATATCGAGGCGATCGGCATCACCAACCAGCGCGAAACGACCGTGCTGTGGGACCGCAATACGGGTGAGGCCGTGCACCGGGCCGTGGTCTGGCAGGACAGGCGTGCCGCGCCGATTTGCGAGGATTTGAAACGAAAAGGGCTGGAGCCGCTTTTTGCCAAAAAGACCGGCCTGTTGCTCGACCCGTATTTTTCCGGCACCAAACTCAAATGGCTGCTGGAGAGCGTTAGCGGCCTTCGCGAAAAGGCGGAAAAGGGCGATATCTGCTTCGGCACGGTCGATAGTTTCCTGATCTATCGCCTCACCGGCGGTCGCCGCCACGTGACCGACGCCACCAATGCCTCGCGCACATTGATCTACAATATCGAAGACAATGCCTGGGACGACGAGCTGTTGTCGATCCTCGGCATTCCCCGCGCCATGTTGCCGGAGGTGCTGGATTGCGCTGCGGATTTCGGCGTGACGGACAAGGCGCTTCTCGGCGCGGAAATTCCGATCCTCGGCGTGGCCGGTGATCAGCAGGCGGCCGTCATCGGCAATGCCTGCTTCGAACCCGGCATGATGAAATCGACCTACGGCACCGGCTGCTTTGCGCTTCTCAATACCGGTACGGATCGCGTCGCCTCCACCAACCGGCTGCTGACGACCATCGCTTATCGCCTCGATGGCGTGACGACCTATGCGCTGGAAGGTTCGATCTTCATTGCCGGCGCTGCTGTCCAATGGCTGCGCGATGAACTCGGCTTCATCTCGGTCGCCTCCGAAGTCAGTGCGCTTGCGGAGAAGGCCGATCCCAATCAGCGCGTCTATCTGGTTCCGGCCTTCACCGGCCTTGGCGCACCCTATTGGGATGCCGAAGCGCGCGGCGCGATTTTTGGCCTGACGCGCGGCACCGGCCCTGCGGAGTTTGCCCGCGCGGCGCTTGAAAGCGTTGCCTATCAGACCTTCGACCTTCTGGACGCCATGCGCAACGACTGGGCAGGCGACAACGGCAAGACGGTGCTGCGGGTCGATGGCGGCATGGTTGCCTCCGACTGGACCATGCAGCGGCTGGCAGACATTCTCGCCGCACCGGTGGACCGCCCGGTATTCCTCGAAACCACCATTCTCGGTGCCGCCTGGCTTGCGGCATCGCGCGCCGGCATCTGGCCGGACCGCGAGGCCTTCGCCGCCCACTGGAAGCGGGATCGCCGTTTTCTGCCCGATATGGATGAGACCGAGCGCAAGAGCGCCATTGCAGGGTGGCGTGATAGTGTGGGCCGCTGCCTGTCGAAACGGGAAGATTGAGGCAAGCCAGCGTCTTTCTTACACAAAACTGCCGGGTGCGATGCTCTTGCTGGAAACAAGATCGGAAAGGGCGCGCACCAGTTTTGTGTCCGCGCCCTTGCTTGGCTGGAGCACGAATTCCACATCCTCGAGCGGCGGCAGCACATCCGCCGCAATCTCCTTGAGACCGGCAGGCGCCATGCTGCGCGGTTGCACCAGAATGCCCATGCCCGCGCGTGCCGCAGCGGTCAGCCCGCTGAGGCTGCCGCAGGTGCAGACGATCCGCCAGGCAAGACCGGCCCGATCCAGCGCTTCCTGCGCCGCCTTTCTGGTGATGCTCGGCGGCGGAAAGGCAATCAGCGGCAGGGCATCCGGCTGGCTCAGCATCCGCTCCGGGTCACGTGCCAGCCATACCAGGGGTTCGCGGTAGAGAAAGTGCCCGAGCTTGTCGCCAAGGCGACGCTTTGCGAGCACGACATCCAGCTCGCCATTATCCTGCATCTGGTAAAGCACACCGCTCAGCGAAACCGTTAACTCCAGATCGACCAGGGGATAAAGCCGGATGAATTCTTCCAAAATGGCGGTGAGCCGGCTGGCGACGAAATCCTCGGAAACGCCGAGCCGCAAGCGCCCGCGAAGCCGGTTTTCGCTAAACAGCGAGGAGACCCTGCTGTCGATCTCCAGCATATTGCGGGCATAGCCCAGCAGCGCCTCGCCTTCGCCCGTCAGTTTCACCTGATGGGTGCTGCGTGCGATCAACCGGCGGCCAAGTGCCGCTTCCAGCCGCTGAATATGCTGGCTGACGGTGGATTGGCCGATGCCCAGCCGCTCGGCAGCCAGCGTGAAGCTGCCGGTTTGCTGAAGCATCACGAAGCTGGCAAGATGTTGGAGGTTCAGCATTTATCTCGCATCATGATAACTGTTAGTCTTTGCATCGGAATTCATGATGAGCGATAGTGCTTTATATTTCAAGCAAAACCGATGCCGGAAAGACCTGCCATGACCCGCTTCCTGCCTGACCGTTTCACCATGATGCTGGTGGCCACCGTGATCCTGGCTTCGCTTTTGCCGATCAGCGGACAGGCAGCGGTATATTTCGGGCTTGCCACGAAGCTGGCGATCGCATTGCTGTTTTCTCCACGGCGCGCGGCTGTCGCGTGATGTGGTGATTGCGGGCATCTTGCATTGGCGCCTGCATCTGGCGATCCTTCTCGTCACCTTCGGCCTTTTCCCGCTTCTGGGTCTGGTAATCGGTTTCATCCCTGAGAGTATTCTGCCGGCACCGCTCTATATGGGCGTGCTGTTTCTCTGCGTCCTGCCCTCAACGGTGCAATCGTCCATTGCCTTCACGTCCATGGCTGGCGGAAATGTGCCCGCCGCGATCTGTTCGGCCTCCGCCTCGAATATTTTCGGCATGGTGCTGACGCCGCTGCTGGTCGGGCTGCTGTTTACGGTCGGTGGACATGGCGGTGGATTTTCGCTGGATGCGTTCCTGCAAATCTTCCTGCAGCTGCTCTTGCCGTTCATCGCCGGCCAGGTGTTGCAGCCGTGGATCGGCGACTGGATCAGGGCGCGCAAGAAGTTGCTGTCGCCGGTTGATCGCGGCTCCATCCTGATGGTGGTCTATCTCGCCTTCTCCGAGGCGGTTATTGAAGGCATATGGCAGACGTTTTCCGTGCGCGATATCGGCGTGGTCATCGGCATCAATATCGTTCTTCTGGCGCTTGTTCTCTGCGTGACGATGTTCGGCAGCCGGGCGCTCGGTTTCAACAAGGCGGATGAAATCACCATTACCTTCTGCGGCTCGAAGAAGAGCCTTGCCAGCGGCGTGCCTATGGCGGGCGCGATCTTCGCCGGCCAAAGCATTGGCGCAATTGTCCTGCCGATCATGCTTTTCCATCAGATTCAGCTGATGGTCTGCGGGTGCTGGCCCAGCGTTATGCCCGCAAGGCCCATGAGAAAGCAGCACAGCGGTGACGATAAACAGGCGGCGCTTGAGCTGTTTGAGTTGGCCGACCACAGCGCAACGCTTGATCTGGGCCATCTATCAAGCACCGCTACCGGCAGTTGGTCAGTCAGCACCACCCTGACTCCCGAGGCGGCACAGAGCGGTTGCAGTCGATCAACGAGCGCCATGGAAGTGCTGGAACGCTATTACGGACGCGCCTGGAGACTCCGATTTGCTCTAAGGCCCGACCTTGGCTGCGGCCATCCACTGCCTATACTGCGACATAAGGTCGCAGCAGGTTCGGCTTACACCCGATGCTGCTGCACACGCGGCGATCAGGCGTTGCGCTGGGGGGCGATCGGTATAACAACAGGAGGTCTGACATGATCCATCATGTTTTGGGGCCGTTCACCCATCCCGATCAGGAATGGCAAGAAATCCGTGGCGAAGAAGAAACCATCAGCCACATGTATCTCACCCACATACTGGCGCTTGCGGCCATCCCCGCGATGTCCGCTCTTCACATCGGCACCACTCAGGTTGGCTGGTCCATCGGTGACCGGGCACCGGTAATGCTGACCGAAGCCAGCGCATTGCAAATGACCATCATGACCTATCTGGCGATGCTCGCCGGTGTAGGCGGTGATGGGCGCATTTATCCACTGGATGGCGCGCACCTACGACTCCAATCCCTAACTTCACTCAATCAGCGGTGTTTGCCGCTTACACCGCCACACCGCTCTTTATCGGCGGGTTGGCCGCGCTCTACCCCCACCTGTGGCTGGCCATGGTGGTCGGCACGGCAGCCATTTCGTTACACGGTATTACCTGCTCTACGTCGGTGTGCGCAATTAACCTTTGCGGGCATTCCGGAGGATGAAGGCTTTATGTTTTCCAGCTCCGTGCTCGCAGTGGGCCTGGTGGTGCTGGTGGCCATGATTGCCGCCTCAGTGATCCTCTGGGGCTTTGGTGTAGGCCCGGTTTACACCAGCTAAGGCCGTTACCTGAAACTGCTGACGAAACCACCTGCGGGTGGTTTCGTCGTTTCTGGGCTGTGATCAGTCACGCGTGCTTGGGCATAATCGTGCGCCCAAAGTCTGATCGCAGCCGTTATGTCCGAACACCTGTTGAGCCGTGTAGAGCACTGCTACCAGCAAGCAGAGGCCTTTCTTCACAAGCGCGCCTTTGCGCGCCCCGAGGTGAGCTTCAAGCTGCGTGGGCAAAAAGCCGGAGTGGGCACACCTGACGGAAAACAAACTGCGCTTTAACCCGCAGCTGTATCGGGAAAACCGCGACGACTTTCCTCAGGCAGACCGTGCCCCACGAAGTCGCGCACATGATCGCCCACCAACTCTTCGGCGCAAAAATCCAGCCGCACGGTGAGGAATGGCAGCTGATCATGCGCGGCGTATATGAATTAGCGCCCAATCGCTGCCACACCTATGCCGTGCAGCGCGGCGCACGGTGAATCGGTTTATCTACCGTTGCAGTTGCCCGGATGGCGAATTCCCCTTCTCCGCTCAGCGCCATGCGCTGGTCAGTAAAGGCAGGCGCTATTTTTGTCGGCGATGTAAAGCCAGCTTGAGCTTTACCGGCGAACAACGTCACGAGTGAGCAACACTCAGGCCGCATCCAAAACACCAAATTGCCGGTTTAGAGCACGTAGCGCAGCACCGCAACGAAATGCATCAGGCTGCCGCCCATGACGAATAAATGCCAAATCCCATGCCAATGGCGAAAGCGGCTACCGGCAAAGAAAATGATGCCCACGGTGTAGAGCACACCGCCACCGGCCAGCCAGATAAACCCTTCCATGCCGAGCGCCGCGATCAATGGCTTAACCGCGATCAGCACAATCCAGCCCATCACCGCATAAATCACACCGACAAGACCCGCGCTTCAGAACGCGCGGTTTGATCTCC
>JAXHOC010000061.1:0-17168 GCA_034519725.1 Agrobacterium sp. | reverse complement strand
GTTGCTATCGACATCATCGGCGTTACGCCGGAGCCGCCGAGATGAAGAGGTACTTTCCGCCGGATAGCGCACCAGCGAAAAATCGCCGAGCGGCCCGAAGGCCTTCAGCTTCATGCCGGGCCGCAGATGGTCGAACATCCAGCGCGTGCCGATCGAGTTCTTCTGCACCTTCACCGGTCACGCAGAGACGGAGAACGGCCGCGACGGCGACGAGGACAGCGTGTAGGTGCGCAGGCTACGGATGTCTGGCGCCACCGGCAGTTCCAGCGTCGACGAACTGGCCCGGCAGATAGCGGAACCAGTTCGTCTTGATCGGAGCGGAAGGTGAAGGTCATCACATCGGCCGTTTCTCGCGGTCACGGCGATGCATTCCGTGCAGGTGGTGGCGATCGTTCTAAGGATGGAGTTCGTCGAAATGGCGGAAATGGCTGGCCGCTCGTCGACATCAGGCCACCCGCGAGCAGCGGTTTCTTGGTGTCGCAGACCGGCTCGATCATGAAGTTGCAATACCATTCGACGAACTGCATGACGCCACCTTCGTGATCGACGGAATAGGGACCGGGCTCATAGGCCGGCGAGCGGATACCAAAGGCGTTTTCCTCGACGATGGACCGGTCCTGGTCATTGGTCATGTTCCAGACATGGGTCAGCTCTTCGAGGTCGTAATCGACGCCTTCGACGGCATCCTTGTTGACCAGCCAGGTGGTGGTGACCGCCGTTTCCTCGGCCGAGAGCGGCAGGACGCGGAAGGAGATCGCGTGGTCGCCGAGGATGTGGTTCCAGGTCGTCGGATAGTGGAAGAGCAGCATGGTGCCGATATGGCTGATCGGCACGTCGGGCGAGAGCGGCTTCTTCACGGCGCGCTTCCCGGACATGGTGTAGCTCTCGGCCTCCTCTATCAGCGGCATGCGCGCGGTGCGGAACTGGCCTGATGGGTCCATGTTGAAAGTGGACGGCAGGCCTGCGGCCTCGCAGCGTGCCCAGTGCTCGGAAATGAACGGGTCATCGCCCGCCCCTTGCACGCCGGTTGCGGTCGGAGCTTCCGGATAGGTACGGCAGAGCTCCGGATGGTTGCTGGCGCAGTGGTAGCATTCGCGGTTGTTTTCCCAGACGAGCTTCCAATTACCCTTCTCGATAATCGTCGTCTTGTGGGCGACCTTGGCCTCCCACAGCCGATGCGGTGCAAGATACGGCTCGATCGAGGCGCGCATCGGGGCAAAATCGGGGGCTTCGTTGGCGAGGCAGACGAAGATGTAGCCGCCGACGCTTTCGCAATGGACCGTCTTCAGGCCGAAATCCGCCTTGTCGAAATTCTCGCCCATCTGGCGGGCGAAGACGAGCGAACCATCGAGGTCATAGGTCCAGTTGTGATAGGGGCAGACGAGCTTGGCAGCGGCGCCCTTGTCCTTGGTGCAGACGCGGTGGCCGCGATGGCGACAGGTGTTGTGGAAGGCGCGGATGACCTGATCCTTGCCGCGCACGATGACGACAGGGTAATCGCCGATCTGGACGGTGAAATAGTTGCCGGCGCGCGGGATTTCGCAGTCATGGCCCATGAACAGCCAGTCGCGATACCAGATCGTCTCCATGTCGAGCTTGAAGTAATCCTGGTCGATGTAGAAGGGTTGCTCGAGCGAAAAGCCTTCACGGCGGTTCGTCAGATTGCGAAGAGCACGGCCACGAATATCCATTGTCCTGTTCCTTTTGAGGACCTTAACAGCGACTCGCACTCAGGCGCCAAGAAATTAGCGCCATCGTCGCCAGATCGCCCACCGCAATCAATCGTTTCACAAGGCTCGGGCTGGTTTCCGGGCTTCAGAGCTGTCCTTCCGGACGATCAACGCCTTCCCGGGTGGACAAACCCAGTGGCCTTTGTTGACGTTTCGCTCTGCTACCGTTGCGGGGGCAGCGCCGGACTTTGACCGACTTCCCAATTATCCACATCGCGACCGTGCAATGCAGCACCCAAGACATCATGACGCTAGCGCTGGAGATCGTATAAGGAGCCTCAGACGGCGACATCTAGTCCGTCGCAAACGGGACAGAAGACTTTTTAACCAGTCTTCGCGCGCGGTACCGGCAAACATAACTGCAATCCAACTGGACCCCTCTACCCCCCCTTTTCGGCAAATCGTGATTCACTCCGACATGCGTGATTTGGCGGGAGCGGATGATGCGGGGACAGCCTGGCTTCTTCAATCGGGACGAGCGTTACGAACGACTGAGCGCCGTGGGCGAACCGCTCGAGAAGCTGAACGGGATCATCCCGCGGCCGGTGTTCGAGAAGCCGCAGGCCAAGGCGCTGAGGCGATCGGATGGGTCGAAGGGCGGGCGTCCGCCGTTTCGGGCGGTGCTGACGTTCAAGATCCTGGTGCTCCAGGCGCTCTATAAACTCTCCGACGACCAGCCAGAGTTCGTCATCTAGAAGCGGCTTTCATTTATGCGGTTCCTGTCACTCGGCCTTTCCGACAAGGTGCCGGACGCCAACACGATCTGGCTGTTTCGAGAAAGTCTCGTGCGGGCACTGCTTCAGGCCGATGGCTTCCAGGCTCTGGCCCGTCTGCTGAGCGTGGTATGATCGGGCACAGGCAAGTCCAGCGCGATCATCTCCAAAACCGAGTTCAAATAACCCTCGCTCTGGCGTAAGCGCAATCCGAATAGCATGGCCAACATCAGCGTCGTTTCGATCGCCAGATCCGAAAAAAGAGGCTGGCCAGCGCATCTGGCGTTATCCAAAGGATAAAGTTTCTACGGCGGCGAAGACCCGCCTCATACTCCGTCAAGCTCGTCACTTTGAACCTCATTTTACCGATGTGATGGCGGTGGGCGGCGTTATGCTTGTGCGGCATGATGGACCAATCAAGCTGGTTTCGATCCCGGCGGCATAGATGCATAACGTTGAAATTTGACCCCTGCACCAACGGGCCTTCACGTAGGATTCCGCCCTGAGCCGGAACCGGCCCCAACGTTGGTGTCGCCATCGAGACCGGCACAGAGGTAGCGCTGGAAACCGCCGTTGCGGCCATCCTGCGCGACCGGGTGACCGACATTCCGACGATCATCCGGCTGGCCTGCTGCACCATGGCCAATATCCGGCAGAATGTGACAATCGCACTCGGGTTGAAAGCGGTGTTTCTGGTAACGACCGTGTTCGGGATCACCGGGCTGTAGCTCGCCATTCTGGCCGAATCGGGGGCAACGGTTCTGGTGACGCTGAACGCGCTGCGCCTCCTGGCCTACAACCCGGAAAAGAACGAATGGGCTGATTACAACGTCGCGCTTACCTGCGTACAAGACGGGAGATGGCGAAGGTCAGCGCGGCCAGTAACATGCCCAGCGCAGTCATACTGGCAAAGCTTGGCAAGTGCGTCAGCGCAGCGAGCCAGTCTGGCTTCAGGATGTTGGCGGTATTGAAGTTGTCAGAGCTGTATTGGCAAAGTTGCAGGGCCGTTCCGTTTTCAATCATTTCCATATCGATGCGGCGAACAAGATTGCCCACCGCTGCAGACCGAGATGGCATTGCAATCATGCGCAACAAAAGATCCTGCGTTGTGGCAAGATAAGCGTGGGTGCAGGCATTGAACGGACTTGCCTCATCGCTGACCGCGCCCGGCATCAGACCCATAGCGCAATAGGTCTTCTGGATATGGGCGTGGGTCAGGATCCGGCGGAAAGTCTCGTCCGCGCCCGGCTGACGTGCCGCAAGGTCGAGAACCTCGGCGCTGAACCAGTAAAGCACCTGCATCTGCCCATGCGTGATGTTTGGGATAGCGATACCGCTGTCCGGGGCCGTAGACATCCTTCCCGAATGGGCAAACGCCGGTGCTGCGGCTGCAATCATGAACGACAGCGCAATAACGAGAGACCGACACATCAGAACCCCCGACACTAAAACTATAATGCCCGCCTGTGCGAACAGGCAGGCAAGGGATGTGTCATAGCTTGTCAGGCCTGTGCGAGCCCCCCCCCAGTCCGACGCTCAAGCAACCGCTCCGCTGCCAAGCCGAACCCAAGGCCGATCACGGTCCACAGGATCAGGTGAATGCCAAGTGATGCGATACGGAAGTTCCAGATCACCAGCGGGTTGAACCCTTCGGGCATTTCGTTGATCGGCGGCAGTATTTCAAAGACGATGGCAGTGGCAACAACAAAGGTCGCCCCAGCAATCACTGACGCATTCCAGACCCCACGTTCCCGCCACAGCCGTTTCGCCAACACAACAGTAGCGGTCATGAGCGCGACAGAAATCACTAGAAGGATAAAAAACAGCGCCGTCCGCGACCCCACGGTGTCGTCATATCCGACTGCGGGCGGATTGGCCGGATATTTCAGCAGGGGCACCAATGACACCGATACAAACCCCGCCGTCGCAAGCAGGGCCGCCGTCGTCCGGGCACCAATCGCGCCCAGCCGACCGTAAGCAACCGAGAAAACCAGCGAAAAAATCCCGCCGATGGCGGCACCAAATCCGACCAACCCGGTCACAAGGCCGGTCGTTGCCTGCGTTTCGCGACTGACGACCGGGGCTTCCTCTTCGGCAACAGCACCGTCAGTGGCCGCGGGCGCCTCTGCTGCGGCCATCTGTTCTTCAAAGGCGATAGCCAGATCAACCTGCGGCTCTCCGATCTGGTAGGCGAATACGAAAGCGATAAGGCCCGCGAACACGCCCAGAAGCATACCGCGCAGCAAAAGTGATCCTGTCATGACATCCCCCTCAGTGGCACGGAAAACCGAGCAGATGCCGGCCATCATGAACAAATTCGTGGATTGTCTCGCCGGCGACAAGGGATGTCGAACCCTGCTCGGCGCCGACAAAATAGATGGCCAGGATCAGAAGCAGGCTGCCAAAAATCACCCACGGCAGGGTGTCGCGCAGCGGCAGGGGGTTGGGCAGCGGCACTGCATAGGTCATGTCAGACATGGGTTAGTCTCCTTTAGGAATCTCGCGTTCCCGGATAAGGCTATACGACAGATCAGAATGCCTGACTTCCGACATCATCGGATACAGTTGCGCGACCGTGCCGGGATTGCACCGGCTTCTTCTTTTCCATCATATAGTCGTGATAGTCCCTTGAAAGCTGCGCGTCAATCAGTGCAGCAGGTGTCCGCTGCTACGCTCACACCGACTCCAGACCGAAAGCCTGCGAATGACTCTGCAACTATGCCTGATCGCCCAATCCGCCACCGAAGCAACCCGGACCGCTGCCTTTCCGGCGGACGATCCTTTGGTCACTGCAACAGATACTGCAGAGCCGGTGCCGAACGGACTGCGCCGCTGGTCCGGCGCCGAGGTCCGGACCAGCCCTATGCTGGCCGCCCGGCAGACTGCTGCCCGTCTTGGCCTGCAAGGAGTTGATGATCCGAGCCTTGCTGACATGCGGTATGGCCGATGGTCCGGGCGCACTTTGGCCGAAGTGGCTGAGGCAGAGCCATCGCTGCTGGCAGCATGGATGGCGGACCCCGAGTTCACCGGGCATGGCGGCGAAAGCCGTCAGGATCTTGCGCATCGCGTCGGCCAGTGGTTGCAGAACTTGTACCCGATCACCGGTCGCATTGTTGGCATAACCCATGCGAGCGTCGTCCGCGCCATTTTGCTGCACGTCTTGCAGGCCCCGGCAGAGGCGTTCTGGTCACTCGACATAGCCCCCGCGACGATGACCGACCTGCGCCATGACGGACGCCGCTGGACGGTGCGCAGCCTTGGCGTGCCTGTCGAGAATTTCGGGTAAGTGCACAGGGTCAGAGTGGTCCCAGCCTCATGTCGTGACTGTCCGACAAAGGCCCGGAGCATATCGAGCGTCCGTTCACTGACGTGATGCTTGATCCCCTCCGGGTCGCGGTCTGCTGTTTCGGCGTCCAGCCCAAGACTGAGTAGGAACGGCAAGACGATCTCATGGCGGCTGCGGTGGCTAGAGCGCGGCCCGCTCCGGTCAGGAATACCGACCGGTATTCTCTTGGGTCATCAGCGCATCCCACGCCAGACCATCGAGCGTTTTAGCCACTTTGGGGCGATGACGCCCAACCGGGTGGCAATGTCCACTGGCCGGGCCACAGCATGCGCGTGGATCAGTTCCGCGATCAACTCGACATAGTCTTCCGCCAGTTTACTACGCCGGGCCTTGCGCACGCCTAGCCGCGCCTCCGTCCGTGCATCGGCGGAGCGCCAAGTCTGGGGTCGCGGTCTTGGTGTCATGCACAGCCATCACGCCAATCCTCCACGAAATGGGTTGACGGGTATCCGCGAAAGGATCTGGGAGCAATACAACGTCGAGATCCAGACGGAGCTTCAAAACCAACTCAGCTAAGATGATCAGCAGTGAATTCCATCGCCCAAAACGTAATGCGCGTAAGCCTCGGCACCGAATACCCGCAGTTTAGGACAACCGCTAAAACAGACGCACTGTTTGGTGGGAGACGCTGACTCCGCGCGCCGCCAACAGATCTTCAACCATTCGAAGGCTCAGCGGATAGCGGAAGTACGACCAAACAGCATGGGCAATCACTTCCGCCGGGAACCGGTGGCGGCGATAAAGCGGATCACGAACGGCTTGGGTCATGCCGCAAGATCGCATAGGCCGATCGCCGACCGGTTAACGTTACGCCAACACAGGTCCCGACCGTCGCCAAGTGCAGGGGATGATTGGCACCGAAAGAAGGCCGCATGACCTGCAATCGTCACTCCTCCAGTAAGTCGCTCTCAGTGAGCCCCATCGCTGCTTGCTCGAGCGCCTGCCGGCTGAGCAGCCCGGCATCCTCAAGCCGCTCGAGATCGGGGAGTTCGCGCAGGGTTTCCAAGCCGAACACCGACAGGAAATGCCTGGTCGTCACATAGGTGTAGGGCGCGCCGGGCGTCGGGCTGCGCGGGCCGGAGCCGAGAAAGCCGGCGTCGCGCAAACTGGCGATCGTGTCACGGCTCACCTCCCTGCCGAACATTTTTGATAGCTCGCCGCGGGTCACCGGCTGCAAATAGGCGATCGCCGCCAGCACTGCGGCCTCGTTCTCGGACAGCGATGCGGCCACGCTGCGCGTCGGAGCCTGCGACGCACGGATCGCCGAACCATAAACCGTGCGGGTGCGGTGCTGCCAGCCGCCGGCGACCGCGACGATATCATAGGGGCGGGACCGCAGTTCCTCCCTGAGGTCGTCGATCAAAAGCTCGATGCTGCAGGATTGACCGACCACGCGCGCCAAGACCTCGCGGCTGACCGGTTCGCTGGCAGCGAAGATCACGGCTTCCGCCCTGAGCATCCATTCGCGCCAACGCAGATCCGGCGGCAGATCCTCGAGCTCGCGATCAAACAGGACAGCCTCCTCGGACTTCCTCGCGCTCTTTCTTCCTTCCTTTGTTGCGCTCCCTCCGGCCATGGTCACAGCCCAAATATTCGGAACGAGGTGCGCCCGGAGAGTTCGCGCGCAGCGCCAAAACTTGTCAGCCGCTCGAACAGCCGCGTTGCGGCCCAGCGGGAGAGATGGCTGCCGGGGGCGGAAGCCGGCACGGCATCCTCGTTGAGCAGCTTTTCGATGACGACGCCGGCGCCCTTGGTCCTCAGCTTCGGCGCCACCGCCAGCAATGTCTCGGCACGCCGGCTGATGTCATTGGCCTGCCGCAGGGCTTCGGTCGTCCCCGCGACCAGCGCCAGGCACACCGCCCGCGCAAAAACGGGCTCGCCGGGCCGCACTCGTCCCCGGCCACCGATCGTCTTGAACGCCGCGCCATAACGCTCGCCCATCGTGAGCGGCACACCACACGCCCAGCCGAGTTTTTCCGCCAGCAGCCGATCGGCCAGCCACCAGGCCAGAATTTCGGCGTCGGGCTGGGCGGCGTAGATTTTTTCAACCAGATCGGCGACGGCAAAGGGTGCTGCGCGCGGTGACTGCAGCGCGGCGTCGAAAAGATCGGCGACATCGCTCAGGCCTTCCTGACGCAACCCGATCAGCGCCGCCAGCTCCTGCAAAACCTTGCTGCCGATCGTCCGCTTCCTGGCCGCCAGTCTTTGGTAGGCCAAAACCATCGCGCCGGCCGGTCCCGGATCGTCGCCGGGCGCGGTCAGAAGCACCGCGTCGCGCAAGGCCGGTTCGCTCTCGTTGCGACCGGTCAGCTGCACCGCCGATTGCGCACATTTCAGCGCCAGCCGCTGGCGCCAGCAGCCGGCCCAGGCGGGTTCGGCGCGCACCAGATCGTCCAGCGATTTCAGCGCGATACCAGCGGCAAAGGCGGCGTCCGCCTCACCCAGATTGTGCTGGCGCGCGCTCGCCCAGGCCGGCAGGGACGGCACGGTCGCTGGCGCGATCGGGGCGGCAATCGGGGAACGGAGGCGCGAATCCATGCGGTAGATCATAATCGAGACGCGCAGTTTTTGCCACTGATTTCGGTATAAACCGCACCTCACGTCGTTGCCATTTTATGTCCAATAACCTTCCATTACCGGACATATGGTGATAGGCTCCCGAACCATGCAGAATCCCCCAGCAAACACGTCCAAAATCGACGATATTGATGACGACAACCTCCTCGCCGGCGTCGCGCTCGCGGTGGAAATGGGTGCCTCACGGCGCCCGGCGCGGCTGGAAGCGCTGGTTGAGACCGCGGCGGCCTATGCCAACGCCGCCAGTTCGGAAAACACCCGCGATGCCTACGCCAAGGACTGGCGGCATTTCACCGCCTGGTGCCGCCGGGAGGGTTTTGATCCGCTGCCCCCCTCGAGCCAGGTCATCGGCCTCTACATCGGCGCCTGTGCCTCAGGTGAGCCGAAGCGCAACACCCCAGCCCTCTCAGTCGCCACGATCGAGCGGCGGCTGTCCGGCCTCGCCTGGAACTTTACCCAGCGCGGCATGCCGATGGATCGCTCCGACCGGCATATTGCCACGGTGCTCGCCGGCATCCGCCGTAAGCACGCCAAGCCGCCGCGGCAGAAGGAGGCCGTGCTGGGCGAAGACATCAAGGCGATGGTCAACACACTCGGCCATGATCTGCGCGGCCTGCGCGACCGGGCCATCCTGCTCCTCGGCTTCGCCGGCGGCCTGCGACGCTCCGAGATCGTCGGGCTCGATATCGTCCGCGACGACAAGAGCGACGGCCATGGCTGGATCGAGATTTTTTCCGACCAAGGCGTCCTGGTGACGCTGCGCGGCAAAACCGGATGGCGCGAGGTCGAGGTCGGCCGCGGCGCCTCAAGCGAGACCTGCCCCGTGGCGGCCCTCGAGAGCTGGATTCGCTTCGGCCGGATTGCCCGCGGCCCCCTCTTCCGCCGCATCTTCAAGGACAACAAGACCGTCGACGTTGAACGGCTCTCCGACAAGCATGTCGCCCGCCTGGTCAAGCAGACCGCACTCGCCGCAGGCGTCCGTTCCGATCTGTCCGAAGGGGAACGAACATTGCTGTTCTCGGGCCACTCGCTGCGCGCCGGGCTTGCCTCCTCGGCGGATATCGAGGAACGTTATGTTCAGAAGCAGCTGGGTCATGCCTCGGCGGAGATGACGCGCAAATATCAGCGGCGGCGTGACCGCTTCCGCACCAATCTGACAAAGGCGTCAGGGCTTTAAGGGGCCCCGCCCTACTCCGGCATGAAATCGTTAGGTGAAAACTTCGTGCGGGATTTTTAGCTTAGCGCTTCAATTGAAATCGGGAAGTAAAAGCCACAACGGCTGCCTCGGAAATCGGCCGAAGCAAATTCAGGATGGGCAATTTCGCCAGATCATAAGACATTGAAATTATGGTAAATGATTCGTTAAGCGAAAGCTATATGCGCAATACGGTTCTGTACCTCTTACAAATGAGCCTGGGGTCGCTGACCTCCGATAAGTAACCCTTATCGGACGTGATTGATTTCCTGCCGCAAATCAGAAAGAATCCGGTAAATCCACGGCCGCCCTGCCGTAAAAAACCGCCGATCCGGAGTCTTCTGTGGCCACGCCATCTGGTTCAAAGACCGCAGTCGATCGCCGTGCCGACGAGCTCGACACCATCGCCAGCGTGCTGCCGATCGACCGGCGCGACGAACTGGCCGAACTGCTGACCGACCAGGACATCGAAACGCTCCGTCATCTGGTCAACGAGGGCATGGGCGAAAACACCCTGCGCGCCCTCACCTCCGACCTTGCCTATCTGCAGGCCTGGTCGCTGGCGGCAACCGGCGCCTCCCTCCCCTGGCCGGCGCCCGAAGCCTTGGCCCTCAAATTCGTTGCCCACCATCTCTGGCAGCCCGAACAGCGCGACATCGATCCTCGACACGGCATGCCAGCCGATGTCGAGCACAGCCTGCGTGAGCAACGCTTCCTTCGATCCCCCGGGCCACATGCGCCCGATACGGTGCGCCGGCGGCTCGCCAGTTGGTCGACGCTCACGAAATGGCGCGGCTTGACCGGCGTCTTCTCCTCTCCTTCCCTGAAATCCGCGATACGCCTCGCTGTCCGCGCGACGCCGCGGCCACGAAAACGCAAGAGCGCCAAGGCGGTCACCGGCGATGTCCTGGCAAAGATGCTCGCGACCTGCAGCACCGACAGCCTTCGTGATATTCGCGACCGGGCAATCCTGATGGTCGCCTTTGCCTCGGGCGGTCGTCGCCGCAGCGAGATCGTCGAGCTTCGTGTCGAGCAGCTCACCGTCGAGCCACCAATCACCGTCGTGGGGGCGCCTCCCCTCCCCTCTCTCGCCATTCACCTCGGTCGCACCAAGACGTCAGGTGCCGAAAGCGATGAGGTCGTTTATCTGACGGGTAGACCTGTGGATGCGCTGAATGCCTGGCTTGCGGGGGGCAAGATTGAAAGCGGAAGTGTGTTTCGAAAGGTCGATCGTTGGGGGAATGTTTCGAAGCGGTCACTTGAGCCGAGTGCAGTCAACCAGATCGTCAAGCAGCGGGCGGCGATGGCGGGGCTGGAGCCAGGGGAGTTTTCGGCCCATGGGCTGCGGTCAGGCTATCTAACCGAGGCTTCGAATAGGGGGATCCCTCTGCCAGAGGCCATGGAGCAGTCGCGCCATCGGTCAATGCAGCAGGCCTCAAGCTACTATAACAGCGCCACCCGTCGAAGCGGGCGTGCTGCACGTATGCTTTGAACATAGGCCTCGGCCCATTTCGGCCGCAGTGGTTTTGTTGCGAAGCTGGCCGATTGAGGCACTTCCTACTGGCGGTGTTAAGCTCAATTCGAAAATCCGACGTTTCCCAGGGTAGAATACCGCCAGCGACAAGGCCAGTGACAGCCGCTATCACTTCGATTGGCGTAGATCAGGGCTAGGCATCGATTCACGAAGCTACGCAGATTCATTTCGTATAAGTCTCAGTAATTTATGACGAAAATGCCGAAAAAAACGGCTGACAAGATTGCGGCAGTTGTATGAGACCCTACCTCATCATCCCGGTTCCACACATTCCCGTTCTTAACATTGCTAACCCGCAAGTCGGTTGCCCTCGCCGCTTGCCTTGAGCAGCGACATCAGCATAGGCCCAATTGAAAACTCTCCTCGTTCCGAGCGTTTAGTCAGATCACGTAGATAACCACCGGCCGAGTTGATGTAGTTCGAGCGCTCTAGGATGCACGCCATTGCCGCGGCAGCATTCTCCGGCCCCATCGCATTGCAGGCCTCTTCGTAGGCTGAGGGACTTACTCCGAGCATTGAGCGGACCACTACGGCCGCCGTCATCAACTCGCGCCAATTCGATATGCCACCGCCCGGCCCATAGTCTACGATCTGGGGGCAAGCTCGAAGGACCATACCGAGCGGAAACGACTTGATCTGTTCCGCATTCGCCCTTTTCTGTTCAACGCCTATCCTCTTGGCCGGCGGTTCTTCCCTCAAGCTTTCGCCCTGCTCGTTTCTAGAGCTAGGTTCAAATTCATGGATAGATTCGGTATTTGAATTCTGTATGTGGCGTTCATTTTGAATGGCATTGCCGTGCATTTCGTCGGTATTTAACTGCATCTCCAGTAGGTTGATGACTTCATTCCTCAAAAGCTCCATCTCGTCGAGTGCTGCCTCCACCTGGGTTCGATTGGGATGACGAGATAGCCGACCAAGAATTCCAACATACATCATTTCGACGTCCAGCCAGTTTCCTGACGCTCCTTCTTCAATCGCAGCCGTAATCAGCTTGCGGACATCGCGACGGCAGATCGTCAGTGCTTCTTTTGCCCTGCGGAAGCGTACACGTTCTGCTGCGACATCCTGCGCCAGTAGGGCAAGCTCCCCCGCGCGGGTCAGCAGCGGGCTGAGATCAAAGCCGTATGCCTGCTCAATTACGCCATCTCGACTGCGATGCGCATAACGCTTGCCGTTTGGACTATCACGGCGCTGAATAAGTCCTGCATCGACCAGTGCCCCGAGTTGCCGGCGCAGTGTGCTTTCCGTGATCCCATGAGCGCGGACAGATAGCTGCGCATTGGATGGAAATACGACAAGCCCATGAATATGGTCCAGCTGTGGCTCAGGGTAGAACGTCAAGAGAGCATCGAGGACAGCGAGTGCTCTGTCCTGCAGGCCGAAGCGTTCCCTCGCCTCACACACGTCACGAAACACTTTCCACTTCTCTACGCGTGCGCCTGGGCTCGGTACAGTGGTGGCCAACTGCCCTTTAACACGGGCAAGGGTCGCCGGTCGCCGCCCAAAAGGCGTCGTTACATGTCCCGTTTGCATTTTTTCTCTCACCTTTCTCTAGGCAAAAGAAATTCGCTCACCAAATCGGTGCCAAGACTCTTGACTGCGATTCCGGGAAATGCGATTCTCGATCCTGCTAGAGATGACGAGAGAGGCTTCCACGGTTTACCGTTTGGGGGCCTTTTTCTTTTGCGGTTTAATCTCCGTTGCGTTCGGTTTTTGACCGTTTGTACTCGTCGTACAAGCGGTCCATCCGGCCAGAAAGCCAGTCGCTGAAGGGCTTAGCTTCGACATTCGAAAGCTCAATCGCAACCTTTTTCGATTTGGCATTCATTACGAAATTCAGTGAACTGTCGCTCGACGTCCAATCCCTCCCAGACGCGCTGCCCTTGGGCTTCTTAGCAGCCGATTTGACCTTGTAGCGCTTCAGGTAATCATGAAGTTCGTCGAACCGCTTCTCTTCTGCCAGTTCAACGAACTCTGCGGTCTCCGTAAATTCCGTGGCAACCTTCAAGAGGGCAGGAGCAAGAAGCAGTTGACGCAGGCTCAGCCACTTGTCGCGCCCGATCTTTTTGGACGCACCGAGAGCTTTAATGATCGCTGCAGGGACTACTTCGACGACCCCGAGCATCTTGGACAACATCGCCTCGTCGATGGCGAGCGACGACCGCACCACGTCCTTCGTCATGCCGGACGCGAGCAGGTTCTGTGCGAAGTACGCACGTTCGATGAAGGATAGGTTTGAGCGGGCAGAGTTTTCCTGCCCTTGGGCGATTGCGGACGTGATGTCGTCAAGTTTTTTGACAACCGCCTTGACCGAAATCCCGAGCTCTTTGGCGACCTTGAGACGACGGTGCCCAAAAACGACCATGAACCGTTGGCTGTCAAACGAGCTAGGTCGAACCAGGATGGGTGTCGTCTGACCGGATTCTTTGATCGCCTGTTTGAGCTCCTGGTATTCTTCGCCCTCATCCGACAGCCGATCTGCCACGAAGGATACATCCAGCAGCCGCGGATCCAGCTCCACGACGACCTCGCCCTCCATGAGCTTCTTGGTGTTTTCGGCAAGATCCTCAATCGATCGCACCACCGTCTTCGCGGCGCCCGTCATCGCGTATCCAGGCTTTACGGGAGATTTGTCGGTCGATATCGACGCAATATCAAGCTTCGCAAATGGATTGTCACGCGCCATGACCGAACTCCAGCTTTGACTTCAACTCCGCTAAGGCATTATTTCGCCTTGCAAAAATAGGAAAAAAAACGGCTGACAAGTTTGTCATTTCCGCCCCCAAGCGTTGTGTATCAGGTCGACAATCTCACCATTTGCGGCATTCAGGCTTTCCATTGCTCGATCGTAAGTAGACCGAACGAACTCTCCCCGCTCGACCTCGTACAAAGTCTGCTTTTTGATTGAAGCGTCGGAGATGGCGGTCGATTTAAGAACGTGGTTTCGCAGCATCTGCTGAGCAAACATTGACTGCATGAATCCGACCATCTGCGCTTGCGGAATATCGGTCGGCTCAAAGCGTGTCACGAGGTAGCGGAACCATTCCACCCTGATTTCGGCACCAGCCTCTGCAACAGGGGTCATAATCCCGCCCAGCATCTGTAGGAACTGGCTCATCGACATGATGTCCAACATCTGGGGATGGATTGTGATTAGGATGCCAGTGGAAGCCATCAACGCGGTGATCGTAAGGTATCCGAGCTGCGGCGGGCAATCGATGACAACCACGTCATACTTGTCGTCCACTTCTTTAAGCGCATTGACGATGCGCATGTGGAACAACCGACCCTCGTCACCTTTTCGAGAGGAAATAGACAGTGGCACATCGTACTCAAATTCCTGCAGCACAAGATTTGCCGGTACAACATCTAGTCCTGGAATGTTGGTCGACTGAATTACCGCTGATATTGGCTTTCGCTCCTCATCGAAACGAAGCGCTTCGTATAGGGACGCCGTATCATCGAGTTCGGGCTGAATGCCGAACAGTGACGTTAGCGACGCCTGGGGATCTAGATCGATGGCAAGCACACGATGACCGGTAAGGGCGAGGTATTGTGCTAAGTGTGCCGCGGTCGTTGTCTTCCCGCTTCCACCTTTGAAGTTCACGACCGAAACGACTTGCATCGGCTCGCCTTCGCGACGTTGAGGAACGTAATAGCGCTTGTCGGATTTTTTGTTGGCTTCGAGATATTCGCGAAGCTCCCGCATTTGATCAGCCGTATAATACCGGCGACCGCTGACCGACTCGATCTCCGGACCTTTCCCTTCGGAATGGATTTGTCGGAGATGGCTTTGGGTCACACCCATGAAATCGGCGACCTCGCCGAGCTGAAACTTGCGTAATCCCTTACGAGCGTCCGGCGGATACTGTTGGCTGCGCAGCATATGCAACGCACTTGAGATCTTCGCACCTTGCTGGGCGATCTCGACGTCAAATCTGTTGGGCAGCTGGCTCATTTTGCAAACTATTTCCTAGGTGGCGTCACTTTCGAAAAAATGGCCATAAAGCCATAATTTGCGCAACTATCTTCCGATTCCCCCTGCGCGACAAGGAATTTAAAGTTAACAATGTCTTAAGATGATCCGAGACTAACGCGGTACAGTATGAATAAACGTTATATTTCAGCGTCTTGAATGCCTTTGATTACAACAAGCGCCCAAATCAGTAAGTTTGCTAACACCTTTAAGCTGAATGTGTTCCCCGTTAACAATAACTCCTTTTTCGGGATTAAATTCAACAAGTCGGATGTTGTTCCGTTTCGTGATGCATCAATTGTTTTCCAAGCTTTTGCGCAAAATGCTGGATGACAGCAATATAAAGATTAGGCGTTTGAGTTGGCGCGGGTCCCCAGAGTTTTGGGTTTTTAATTTGAACTGAACTTTTCACGGCGGCGCTTTCGCCTGCGGCAACGTTTGTTTTTAAAAGCTGAAATTTGGCAACCGCTTTACCGGTTTTTTCCCTCTTGAATCCAGTTCCGAATATTTCTGTAATCAATTCTGGTGCTTCCTCTTTTTCGAATTGTTGCCGATAGTAACTTCAAGTTCAATGGTTGCCGATGATTTTGAAACCTCTTTTGTTGTAGCATAAGTTCCCCATTGAGCAATATGAAACGGACTGGCTTTTACAAGCCACACATTCCGGTAAATTCCTGCTCCCGGATACCAGCGTGCCGAATAGTTGGGATTGTCCAACCGGATGGTAAAGTTGATTTTCGCCTCCCGGAACAAGATAAGGAGTGAGGTCGAGTCGGTATGAATTGTAACCGTAAGGCCAGCCGCCAACCAGAATGCCGTTGAGCCAGACCATAGAATAAGACATGGCCCCTTCGATATCAAGAAAACCGATTTACTGCATCGGTTGCTGAATATCCAGCTTTTTCCGGTACCATGCCACCCCGTTAACCGGCAGTCGTCCCATTCCGCCGCCTACTTCAGGGTTTGCTCCGCTTTGAAAAGGCCCTTTGATGGCCCAGTCATGCGGCAGATTTACTTTTCCCAGCGGCTGTCGTCGAAATTGCCCTGTACAAACGAAAAATTGCTGCCGGGATTTCCTTCCGGTCGGATGTGCCTTTTTTGCGGGTCACTGATAAATTTGTTCCCGGTGGGTAAAATCCAGGGCTTCAATACTCGCATGAATTTGTTTTGCTTCCAAAGCTTCTGGTGGGTTTGGCATCTGCTACAATGTATTCGCTGTTATCTGTTATTTCCGGGCGCACATCGTAAACCAGGTTTCTGCCTGCGAATTTGATTCGTATTTAAAAAAAACTCCAGCCCTCGTTAATTGAAATGCGCTGACGTTGCATTAAATTCAGTTCAGAATTCTGAGCTGCTGCACTGATAACCAAGGAAATGACAACAACCTGAATTAGCAGGATGGTTAAAGTTGATTTTTTCATTGTAAGAATGTTCATTGAATTTTTCAGTTAAAGTTGAAAGTAATTATTTATTTTTGAAAAAAAAGTACTGATGAATACAGAAACTGTTCGATTAAGATTGATAAACTGGATTTCTCAATTGGATGATGAAAAATTGCTTAATAAAATTGAGTCATTAAGAGGAAATTAAACAAGGATGGGGAGATTTGTCTGTTGAAGATCAGGAGGCTATTGAAGAAGGATTGACCCAGCTGGAAATGAGGGTAAAAGCGTTAACTATTATCTCCGAAGTAAGAAAAGAAATTGAATCTATGCTGAATCCAAAAATCATAATCACTAATTGATGCCACTTCAAATACAATATTCTCAAAGGGCAAGATCAGAGTGCAAAGAATTATTGACATATATTATTTTAAACTTCGGGATTCAGAAAGCAACGGAATAGATGCCGTTTTTGAGTTCATGTTTGTTCAATATAAAGTTTTGCATCATCGGGTTTGGGTTGAAATTATCATGTATTTGGTAAAAAGTTTTTGTAGATTAAATTCTGAAAAGGTTTTCAACTCCCGTCAGGATTACGGATCATTTAGATTTCAACAATTTCTTCGTAAATAAATTTCTATCCTGATCTTCGATAGTTATAGTGTAATATCCATTTCTCAAGCTACTTAAATTTAAATCTTGAGTAATGCTCATG
>JAXHOC010000004.1:0-43820 GCA_034519725.1 Agrobacterium sp. | reverse complement strand
TGTCGCTGGATTCGGGTGTACATATTGCTAATGCCGGATCCGCCGTCGCGGTGAGATCAACCACGTATCGCCAGTAGCCGCGCGCATCGACCTCCCGGCGTGCCACGGTGCCGGTGATGGTTGTGGTGACGGGGGTATCCAGCACCACGGTTGCCGCACGCCGGGTTTCGACATCGGCCAGAAGCATGCCGAGCAAAAGGAAAGCGAAAGGGCCGCAAACCGCCGCCGCGACGCCGGCTTTATATCTCACAAAGACCGCCAGAGCGGCGACGAGCAAAAATGCGGCAGTCAGAACGGCCGGGGAAGGCGTGGCATCGAGAGAAAACCAGAGGATCGCGCCGCAGCCGATGGAGACGGGAATGAAAAGAAAATCGTGGCCGAATGCGCGCTCCTCGGCCAGGCACGCGGCGATTTTTTCCGCCACGGTGATTTTGTGGTTCCATCCGGGAATAATGGCCGGGGTGTTGTCTATTGCGGCATCCGTGCTTCGGCGGAGAGGAAACAGAATTTCCTGCGAGCCGGGCATGTCGCCCTGCATCGTTTCAGCATATCCGAAATGCTGTTTTTCCCCTTGACCGAGCAATCCCCACCGCCCCTTGCCGCACCGTAAACAGGTTTGCAGACCGGCGTTGGCGATTGCAATCCTTTACTTTAACGGTGCGTTGACCGAGATTGAATTGCCAGTGCCGGGAAAGCCCAAAGCGACGCGATGACGTTTGCCGCAATGCACAATTTGACCTTTGGATAGCTTGGCATCTGCGCAAGGATCATATAGCTAATCGGTAGACGCTTAACCGCGGGGCGTGTCTCAACGCCCCCACCCGCATGTTTTCGGAGGATCAGTATGACGGAAAAAAGCGCTACAGTGACACTTGGCGAAAAGCAGGTCGAACTCCCGGTCAGGGAAGGCACGATTGGACCCAGCGTCGTCGATATCGCCACGCTGTACAAGCACACGGGCTCCTTCACCTACGACCCCGGCTTCACCTCGACGGCCTCCTGCGAATCCAAGATCACCTATATCGACGGTGACGAAGGCGTTCTCCTGCACCGCGGCTTCCCCATCGAGCAGCTTGCCGAACAGGGCGACTTCCTGGAAACCTGCTATCTGCTGCTTTACGGCGAATTGCCGACGGCTGCGCAGAAGAAGGACTTCGACACCCGCGTGACGCGCCACACCATGGTGCACGAGCAGATGAGCCGCTTCTTCACCGGCTACCGTCGCGACGCCCATCCGATGGCCGTCATGTGCGGCACGGTCGGCGCTCTCTCGGCCTTCTACCACGACTCGACCGACATTACGGATCCGCACCAGCGCATGGTCGCTTCGCTGCGGATGATCGCCAAAATGCCGACGATCGCCGCCATGGCCTACAAGTACCATATCGGCCAGCCCTTCGTTTACCCGAAGAACGATCTCGATTACGCCTCCAACTTCCTGCACATGTGCTTTGCCGTGCCTTGCGAAGAATATAAGGTCGATCCGGTTCTGGCGCGCGCCATGGACCGCATCTTCATCCTGCATGCCGACCACGAGCAGAACGCTTCCACCTCCACGGTGCGTCTTGCAGGTTCGTCGGGTGCCAACCCGTTTGCCTGTATTGCTGCGGGCATCGCCTGCCTTTGGGGCCCGGCACATGGCGGCGCCAACGAAGCGGCGCTCAACATGCTGAACGAAATCGGCACTGTCGACCGCATTCCGGAATATATTGCCCGCGCCAAGGACAAGAACGATCCGTTCCGCCTGATGGGCTTTGGCCACCGCGTCTACAAGAACTACGACCCGCGCGCCAAGATCATGCAGAAGACGATGTACGAAGTGCTGGAAGCCACCGGCAACTCCGACGATCCGATCATGCAGGTCGCGCTGGAACTCGAAAAGATCGCCCTTTCCGATCCCTATTTCGTCGAGAAGAAGCTTTACCCGAATGTCGACTTCTATTCGGGCATCACGCTGAAGGCGCTTGGCTTCCCCACGACCATGTTCACCGTGCTTTTCGCGCTCGCCCGCACCGTCGGCTGGATCGCGCAGTGGAACGAAATGATCGAAGATCCGCAGCAGCGTATCGGCCGTCCGCGCCAGCTCTACACCGGCGCCGGCAAGCGTGACTACGTTCCGGTTTCCAAGCGTTAAGCCGCGAAACCACCCAATATAAAAAAAGGCCGGCGGGTTTTATCCGCCGGCCTTTTTTATTGGATGGGATCATCGCGAAAAAAGCGAAACCTGCTCCGCCGGCCCCAAGGACCACACGGGATCTCTGCCGGTTCAGGCTTGCTGTTTGCGGCTGTTCAGCACATCGAGGAGGATAAGGGCGCCGGTTTCGCCTGGAGGCACGTCTGTGCGCAACCGCTCCTGCACCAGCGCAAAACCGTCCAGCATCGCCCGACGCTCTGTCGTATCGGATGACAGCCGCTCTGCCCAGCGCAGCATCGACCCTGCCCGCACCACCTCGTTGAAATACTCAGGCACGACGACATAGTCGGCAATCAGGTTCGGCAGCGCACCTGTCCAGGTTTTCACCCGCTTGCTGAGCATGGTGAAAATCCAGTCGGTCTTGTAGACCGATATGGTCGGCACGCCGACGAGCGCGAGTTCGAGAATGACGGTGCCGGAAGCGGCAATCGCCGCATCGGCGCGCGCAAACGCATTCCATTTGAAGGCGGAATCGATGCCGATTTCGGGTCTGATATCCTGCGGCCATGCCGCCGCCAGTTCGCGGATGCGGCTCTCCTGGCGCGGCACTGTCGGCAGCAGAAACTTCGTCGGGCCGTTGCGCTCGACATAGGCTCTTGCGGCCTCCTGAAACGGCTCCATCAGCCGCGTCGTTTCGGTCGAGCGCGACCCCGGCAACAGCAGGATCGTTTTCGGTTCGCCTTTGGCAGGCAGGGGCCGCTCCGCACGCTGTTGCCGCACCGAGAGCACGTCGTGATCGACGCTGAGGCGATGGCCGACGAAGGTTGTCGGCGGGCCGCCAAGACGCCGCATCGCCTCCGGCTCGAAGGGAAGCAGGGCGAGAACATGATCGACATAGGACAACATCGCGGTGGCGCGATATTCCTTCCACGCCCAGACGCTGGGGCAGACATAATTGACGACCGGCAGCTGCGGCAATTGTTTGCGGACTTTTTTCGCAACGCGATGGGTGAAATCCGGGCTGTCGATGATCAGCAGAATATCTGGCCTGCCGGCAACGATCGCCTGCGCCGTCTGGTTGATCCGCGAAATCAGCTTCGGCAGCTTCTTCAGAACCTGGGTGAAGCCCATGATGGAGAGTTCGGAATAATCGAAAAGCGAAACCAGCCCCTGCGCCTCCAGCGCCTCGCCGCCGACGCCCATCAGCTCGATGGGGCCGTCATACCGGGCTTTCAGCGACCGGATCAGATCGGCTCCCAGAAGATCGCCGGATACCTCGCCGGCTATAACCGCCACCTTCAATCTTGCCGTCATCAGATCGTGTCTCCGCCCACCATGTCATCACCAAGTGACGTATCGATACCGCAGACGAATATGCCGGCCTGATCGGCAGCCTTCAACATCTCATCGCGATCCAGCACCAGCGCCCGTCCGGCTTCGACGGCAATGCCCGCCAGCCCGGCTTTTTGCGCATTCTCCACCGTTTCCACGCCGATGGTCGGCAGGTCGGCGCGGATATCCTGCTGCGGCTTGCAGAGCTTCACCAGCACGCCCTTGCGGCGGGCCGAGATGCGGCCCTCAGCGCGCAAGGCTGCAACGCGCGCCAGCATGGCGTCCGTACCTTCAACGCCTTCCAGTGCGACGATACGGCCGCCAACGGAGACGGCGCCCTGCCCGACATCGAGCGCGCCGAGAGCCAGTGCGGCCTCGGCCGCCCTGCGTATGTCGCGCAGGTCATCCTCGCCAGGTTTATGCGCACCGAAGGCGCCTGTCGTGGCAAGCAGACCGGGTGCGATCTCGTGGGCGCCAATGACTTTTGCGCCAAGCGTGCCGATGACCTTGATGACCATCTGCAAAACGGCATCATCCCCGCTCGAGAGCAATGTACGGACTATGGATGGCAGTTTCAGCAAAATCCCGACCGTGGGGCGGATTTCCCGCCATTCCGGGCGCCGCGCCACGGCGCCGGACAGCACGACGCGGTCGACCTGGTTTTCGCGCAGCAAGCGCCCAAGCCCGGCGACATCGCCGACGCTGATCACCGCATTGTCGAAACCGCTCCAGTCAAATCGGGAATCATCGCGCAGCTGTACAATGAAGGGGTTCTCCCCCATCTCGCGCGCGGCAGCCGCCACATAGAGGGGCAGCTGGCCGCTGCCGGCCACGATGGCGAGACGCCCGCCGCCTGTCACGGCTCACTTGCCCCGGTTTGGCGAGGACAGCGCGCGGTCGCTATCCGCACCGATGAAGTCGAGGATTTCGATGACCTGCGGGCAATCGAGATATTCCGCACGGTCAATCGCCGCCGCATTGCTGCGGATGGCGCCTTCGCCTTCGAATATCTGCTTGAAGACGCGTCGGACCTTGTGAATATCCGCACGATCGATACCGGCCCGCGTCATGCCCACGACATTCAGACCGCCGAGAATGCCGGGATTGCCATTCAGCATGCCATAGGGAATGACGTCGTAATTGACTGCCGACAACCCGCCGATGAAGGCCTGACGACCAATGCGGGTGAACTGGTGCACGGCACAGCCGCCGCCCAGAATGGCGCGGTCTTCGATGGTCACATGTCCCGCCAGCATCACATTGTTCGACAGGATGATATGGCTGCCGAGGCGGCAATCATGTGCTACATGCGAATTGGCGAGGAACAGGTTGTCATCACCGACAATGGTCTTGCCGCCGCCATCGGAGCTGCCGGCATTCATCGTCACGCCTTCGCGCATGATGCAGCGCTCGCCGATCTCGAGCGAGGTTTCCGAACCATCATGGCGGATCGCCTGCGGTGTGCCACCGATGATCGCCATGGGGTGGATGACCGAACCGCGACCGATAAACGTCAGACCGGAAACGACGGCATGATTGTGCAGCGTGACATCGTCGTGCAGCGTGACTTTCGCGCCGACATAGCTCAGGGCGCCGATAACGACATTTTCGCCGATAACCGCACCGTCTTCGACAACAGCTGTCGGATGGATTCTGGCCGAGGCCGCAATCTTGCTCATTGCTGCTGGTCCTCGGGGATCATCATCGCACCGACATCGGCTTCCGCCACCAGCGCGCCGTCAACCTTGGCCTCGCAATGAAACTTGAAGACATTGCCGCGCTGGCGCTGCTTGACCACGTGGATTTCGAGACGATCGCCCGGAACGACCGGTCTGCGGAAACGGGCATTATCGATCGTCATGAAATAGACGAGATAACCGCCCTCACCCTGGCTGCGGGCGCAGATCGCACCTGCGGTCTGGGCCATGGCCTCGACGATCAGCACGCCCGGCATGATCGGACGATCCGGGAAATGACCGGTGAAATGCGGTTCGTTGACCGTGACGTTCTTGATACCGATCGCCGAATTATTACCGTCGATCTCGATGATCTTGTCGATGAGCAAGAACGGGTAACGATGCGGCAGAAGTTTCATGACTTCCAGAATGTCAGCCGCGCCGAGCGTCGTCTTGGTTTCTTCAGTCATCGTTTTTTTCTCCTGTTTTTTTATCACGCCCTTCAGCGCGCGCCAGAATCTCGGCCATGTCGCGCAGGAAATATTTCATCGGACGCGCAGGCGTCCCGCCATAACGGGCGCCAGCCGGGACATCGGCGACAACGCCGCTCATCGCCGCAATCTGCACGCCGTCACCAATGGTGATATGGCCGTTGATACCCGCAGCCCCACCAATCATCACACCGTCGCCAATGCGGGTGCTGCCGGCAATGCCGACCTTGCTGACGATGCCGCAATGGCGGCCGATGCGAACGTTGTGGCCAATCTGGACCTGATTGTCGATCTTGGTGCCTTCGCCGATGACCGTATCATCCATGGTGCCACGGTCGATCGTGGTATTGGCACCGATCTCGACATTGTCCTGAATGATCACCCGGCCGATCTGCACGATCTTCAGCATGCCGCGCGGACCGGGCGCATAACCGAACCCGTCCTGACCGATGCGTGCGCCATTGTGGATAATCACATTGTTGCCGATGAGAGCGGCAAGAATGCTCGCGCCGCCGGCAATCGTGCAATCACGCCCGACCTGCACATCCGGTCCGATGATGACACCCGGACCGATCCGTGTGCCAGCGCCAATATGGGCACCGGCGCCGATCACGGAAAGCGGCTCGACAATCACGCCAGCCTCGAGCTTTGCAGATGGATCGACATGGGCGGTGTGGGAAATCTCGGCTTCCATCACCACGGTCGTGCCGGGACGCATCGCGGCGGGATGCAGCAAGGCACCCACCTGCGCAAAAAGCGTGTGCGGATTTTTCGATATCAGCGCCGGCATGTTGGACGGCAGCATATCCACAAGCGCCGCGTCACAGATGACGGCGCCTGCCTCGCAGGTCGGCAATTCATCGCGGTTTTTGCGCGAAAGAATATAGCAGAGCTGGTCGGGTTTTGCCCGGTAGACCGGCGCGACAGACCTGATGATCCGTTCTCCCGCCGCCTCGTCAGACAGTTCCGCCCCAAAACGGTCTGCGATGTCTTTCAATCGCAGTCCCTCGTGGGGCGGAAAAAACGCGTTGTATTCCATTAGCCGGACACTCCAGAACGTTCAAAGTTGCAGTTCTGGACTGCCGATATCAGAAAGTGTTGGACATGCCAAACCGGAAACGCTGTTCCTCGTCGTAGTCTTCCTTGGCAATCGGTACCGCATAGTCGACACGGATCGGGCCGAAGGGCGATGCCCACATCACACCGATACCGGCGGATGCGCGGATGGAGTTGTCATCCTTCACGCCTGCACTGTTGGCAACCTTGTTGCCATACAGGGTACCGGCATCGACAAAACCAGCGAGACGAAGGCCGAAATCTTCCGGAACGCCTGGCATCGGGGCCGTAACTTCTGCGGAAGCCGCGAAGTAGGTCGTGCCGCCGATGGAGTCACTACCGATGCGCGGGCCGATACCATCGTTCTTGAAGCCGCGAACCTGACGGCCACCGAACTTGAACTGGTCGAATACCAGCAGGTTGTCGCCGGTGGGAACAACGTGACCAGCCTGACCGGTGAGCGAGCCGATGACATCGTACTCGTCCGACAGCGTGTAGTAGAAGCGCGCCTTGGCATAGATCTTGTAGTATTCGGAATCGCCACCGAGACCAGCAAATTCGTTCGTCAGAGCAGCCTGCCAGCCTTCACGCGGCATGTTGCGGTCGTCGAGCGTATTGTAGTTCAGGGTGTTGGAGATGATGGACTGCGTCCAGTCACCACCACGGATCAGATCCTTATAGGGTTCAGCAAGATTGCTGCCGGTTTCCCAATCGCCTTCACCGTCATAGTTGAGCTGCTTATAGGTGTACTTGAACGTCGTCGAGAGGTTCTCGGTGATCGGCGCGGTCACGCGCAGTGCGAAGCCCTGCTCGTCGTAATCGTAGTAATCTTCGCTGCGGCTCTGGCTTTTGAACAGATCGAAACCTGCGGCAAGGCGGTAACCGAGGAAATATGGCTCGGTGAAGGAAAGCGTGTAGCTGCGTGCATCGTCTTCGCCCGCACCTGCGGCAACGCGGATGTACTGACCGCGACCGAGGAAGTTCTTCTCTTCGACGGATGCTTCAAGCAGCACGCCATCGTTCTGCGAGTAACCCGCACCGATACCGAACGAACCCGTCGACTGGTCTTCCACGTCAACAACGATGACGACGCGGTCAGGCGCACTGCCGCCGGCGGTCGAGACGTTGACCTTCGAGAAATAACCGAGCGCTTCAAGACGGCGCTTGGCAGCCGTGATGATCGTCTGGTTGAAGGCATCGCCTTCGGAAATGTCGAACTCGCGGCGGATGACATAGTCACGCGTACGGGTGTTGCCACGGATCTCGATACGTTCGACGTAGGCACGCTCGCCCTGATCGACGATATAGGTCACACCGATGGTGTTGCCGGACATGTCGCGGTCGCCGCGCGGCGTTACGCGGGCGAAAGGATAACCTTCGCCGGCGACGCGCTTGGAAATCGCTTCCATGCTCTGCTGAACTTCCTTGGCACTGTAGTTTGCGCCCTGACGGGTTTCCACGAGACCCTGAAGTTCGGAACCGTCAACACCCGGAACAGTCGATTCGACCGCAACGTTGCCGAAGTCGTACTTCTTGCCTTCGTCGACCGTGATGGAGATGGTGTATTCGTTCTTGGCCTCATCCAGCACCGCGTCGGAGGACACGACCCGGAAATCGGCATAACCACGGTTGTAGTAGAACTGGCGCAGCGCTTCTTCGTCAGCGCGCAACTTGTCCTCGTTGTAGACGTCCTTGCGTGTCAGGAACGACAGCATGTTGGACTTCTTGGTATTGATGACGGCGGCCAGACGGCCGTCGCTGTAGGAATTGTTGCCGATGAAATCGATGCGGCCGATCTTCGTGCGCTCGCCTTCGTTGATGACGAAAGCGATGTTCACACGGCCCTGACCGACGGAAGCGGTCTGGGTGGTGACTTCGACGTCGCTGCGGCCGATCGCGGAATAGGCTTCCTTGATGCGAGCGATGTCAGCCGTCACGATTGCCTGATTGAACGGACCGAGCGGCTGGGTCTGCACGACGCCGGAGAGCTTGTCGTCCTTGATCTTGCGGTTGCCGTTGAAGACCACCTGGTTGACCAGCTGGTTTTCATTGACGGTCACGACCAGCGTGCTGCCGGAAACGCGCATGGAGACATTCGAGAAGTAACCGGTGGCGTAAAGACGCTTCACCGATTCATCGATGTCCGAATTGGAAAAGTTCTTACCCGGCGCAATGGTGATGTTCGAGCGCACCGAGTCCGCACCGGCCCTCTCGGCCCCGCGAACGTCGATCTTGCTGATGACGGCTGCATTCGCAACACCAGCAGAGGCAAGCACGCCGAGGCCCGCAACCGAAGAAACACCAGCAGACAGCGCAACCGCCGACACCGCGTTCAAAAATCTTGAACCAGCCTTCATTTCAATTCTTACCTTTTTACGTTGTCCCTCAGCGGGCGGAACCCGACTCCGGCCATGTGCGTCGTTTTACCTGCTTTTCCCCTACAAGCAAGTCAGAACGTTAAATTCTGTTTACTTCGTGATCCAGAGTGGCGCATTCGCCACTTCGGGATAAAAACAGGGTAAACAATCGACTAACAAAACCGTTAAAACACTATCCTCAGCCAATCAAGCTGCTGATATCATTCCATGTTGCAAAAACCATAAGACCCAAAATCATTGCCATGCCGATACGGAACGCAACCTCCTGCGCACCGGCGCCAAGCGGCCTGCCGCGGATGGCCTCGATTGCATAAAATACCAGGTGTCCGCCGTCCAGAACCGGCACAGGCATCAGGTTCAACAGACCGATCGAGACGGAAAGAACCGCTGCAAGCTGGATGACGGCCGAAATGCCGAGCGTCGCCATCTGGCCGGACGCCTGTGCGACGCGCACGGGGCCGCCCAGCTGATCGGCGTTCATGCGCCCGGTCACGAGGTTGCCGATATAGTTGAACGTACCGGTGATGACGTGGCCCGTTTCCCGCACGCCCTCGAGCAGCGCCTGCGACGGCGAATATTCGATATGACGGAAATTGCCGCTGCTCTGGTCGGTGACAATGCCGATAATGCCCATTTCCAGCTTGTTGCCGAACTGGTCGGTGGTTTCGGTGCGGGTCGGAACCATCGGCAGCTTCAGCTCCTCGCCCGCCCTTTCGACGGTCACGGTGATCGGCGTGCCCGGCCGGATGCCGACGTAACGGCGAACATCCTCGAAGGTCTTCACCTTTTCACCGTCGATCGCCACCAGACGATCACCGGGGTGCACGCCGGCAGCCGCAGCGGCGCTGTTTTCACGCACCTCGGCCACGACAGGATCGGCGATCATCCGGCCATAGACACCGAACAGGACCGCGAAAATCAGAATGGCGAGAATGAAATTGGCAATAGGTCCGGCAGCAACCGTCGCCGCCCTTTTCCACAGCTTTGCGCCGGACAGCGTCTGCGCCCTCTCCTCCAGCGACATATGCGACAGGCCGGAACTATCCGGCTTGCTGGACGCATCCTCGTCGCCGAAGAATTTACATAGCCGCCGAGCGGTATGGCGGAAATCTTCCACCGCGTGCCGTGCCGGTCGGTAAAGCCGATCAGCTCCGGGCCGAAACCGATGGAAAAGGCGGTGGAGCGAATGCCGCTCCAGCGTCCGACCAGATAGTGGCCCATTTCATGGACGAAAACGAGCAGGGAAAGGACGAGGACGAAGGGCAGGATATAGCCGGTCAGAAAACCGGTCGCCGCCATTACTGTGTTCATGACAATCTGCCCTTTATTTCATGACCTTGCGTGCCGCTTAAAAGCCCGGCAACAGGCCGCCGCCCGACCCGGGCACGTCGCCGGTTGCCGCCGCATGCACGAAAGCAATGAGAAATACGGTAAAGCAGGCGAAAACAAGACCGTCAACCCGGTCCATGAAGCCGCCATGGCCGGGAATGAGATGGCTCGAATCCTTGACCTGAAAACGCCGTTTCACGAAGGATTCGAAAAGGTCGCCGATCTGGCTGAACACCGAAAGGATAAGGGCGAGCCCAAGCAGCAGCAGGCTGATCCTGCCGTGATAGGCAAGCGACACCGCGCCGCCGCCAATCAATGCGGCCACCGCGCCGCCGATCGCGCCGGACCAGGTCTTGCCCGGTGAGATCGCCGGCGCAAGCTTCGGCCCGCCGATGGCGCGCCCGACGAAATACGCCAGGATATCCGTCGACCAGACGACTGCGAAAATGAACAGGATGGCGACGAAACCGGTCAGCTCATCGCCGCGAATGGCGGCCAGCGATATGCCGCTCAGACCCGCGTAAACGATGCCGCCCACCAGCCACCAGTTCTTGCCTCGCAGAACCGGAAAAAGTGCTGCCGTCAAGGTGAAGCCGGAGAGCAGCGGCAGATCGAGCGAAGGTTCGCCGAAAATCGTGTTGCCGGCAATGACGGCGACTGCAAACCAGCCCCAGGCATTGCCGGTCGGATTGGTTTCCGACATGCGGGTGATCGTCGCCCATTCATAATAGATCAGGATCGCCAACAGACCGGCCACGATGCGGAACAGGATGCCGCCATACCAGGTCGCAGCCAATATGACCGCCGCCATGACGATTGCGGATATGATCCGCAGTCTGAGTTCACGGCTCATCAGGCGCCTGCCACGGCAACCGGCTCGGCCAGAGCGCCGAAGCGGCGATCACGCGTTGCATATTGCTCGATTGCGGAAAAGAACAGCTGCCGATCGAAGTCGGGCCAATATTCGGGAACGAACAGGAACTCGGAATAGGCAGCCTGCCAGAGCAGGAAGTTCGACAGGCGCTCCTCGCCGCTGGTGCGGATGATCAGGTCCGGATCCGGTATGCCTGCTGTATCGAGCCTTGCTGAAATCATCTCCGGCGTGATCGAACCCGCGTCCAGCCGGCCTTCGGCGACATCGCGGGCAATCGCCATCGTCGCGCGGGCAATCTCGTCGCGGCTGCCGTAATTGAAGGCAATCACCAGCGTCAGCCTGGTGTTACCGGCCGTCATGTGTTCCGCTTCTTCGAGAAGGCTGCGGATATCGTTTTTCAGCCCCTGCCGATCGCCGATAATACGTACGCGCACGTTTTCGCGGTGCAGTTCCGCCAGGTCGCGCCGGATGAAGGCCTTCAGGAGGCCCATCAGGTCGCTGACCTCGGCTTCGGGCCTGCGCCAGTTTTCCGACGAAAAGGCGAACAATGTCAGATAGCGCACACCGCAGTCGCCGGCCGCGCGCACGGTTTCGCGCACAGCCTCGACCCCACGGCGATGCCCCATCACGCGTGGCAGACCGCGCTGTTTTGCCCATCGCCCATTTCCATCCATGATGATGGCGACGTGCTCGGGTATTGAGGAACGTGTCGTCGTCGGCATATCGATCCAGTAGCAGGAAGCGCGGAATTAAAACGAATAAAATACAGGTCTATCGCAAGCGATGCTAGACCTGCATGATTTCCCTTTCCTTCTCGCCAAGCAAGCGCTCAATTTCCGAAATCGTGTCGTCGGTCATTTTCTGGACTTTTTCGGACTGTGCACGGCTTTCGTCCTGACCGATGTCGCCATCTTTTTCGGCTTTTTTCAGGCCGTCCATGCCGTCGCGACGCACGTGACGAATCGCGACCTTTGCTTTTTCGGCATAATCATGGGCCACCTTGACGAGCGACTTGCGGCGCTCTTCGTTAAGTTCGGGCAGCGGGATACGCAGGTTCTGGCCATCGACGATCGGGTTGAGGCCGAGATTGGATTCACGGATGGCACGGTCGACGGCATTGACCATCGACTTGTCCCAGATGTTGACGCCGAGCATGCGCGGCTCCGGAACCGTGATGTTTGCGACCTGGTTGAGCGGAACACGCGAGCCATAGGCCTCGATGGTCACCGGATCGAGAATGTTGGCCGAAGCGCGGCCGGTCCGCAGCGATGCGATATCGCTCTTGAATGCATTGATGGCACCATCCATGCGGCGCTTGATATCGTTGAGGTCAATACCACTCATCTTGATACTCCATCTCTATCGGCCGTGGCGGCCGGAATACGCCACAGGGGCGACATCGTTTTTTGATTATTTGTCGTGCACGATGGTCTTGCGGCCGCCGCCGGTCAATATCTGCGCGAAACCGCCCTTCTCGTGGATCGAGAAAACAATGATCGGGATGTGGTTCTCGCGGGCAAGCGCGACAGCTGCGATATCCATGACCGCCAGTCCCTTGCCGAGCACTTCGCTGTGGGTCAGCTCGTCGAAACGGGTGGCCGTCGGGTCCTTTTTCGGATCGGCGGAATAGATGCCGTCCACCTGGGTGCCCTTGAAGATCGCTTCCGCGCCCATTTCCGCAGCGCGCAGCGCTGCAGCGGAATCGGTGGTGAAGAAGGGGTTGCCCGTGCCGCCGGCAAAAATCACCACGCGGCCCTGGGCCAGATGATGGAGCGCTGCGCGCTGCGAGAAGCTCTCGCAGATCTCAGGCATGGCGATTGCGGACAGAACGACGGTGTCGATGCTGAGCTTGCGCAGCGAGGTTGCGAGCGCCAGCGCGTTGATGATGGTGGCGAGCATACCCATGTGGTCGCCGGTGACGCGGTCGCCGCCCTTGGACGCCACGGCGACGCCGCGGAAAATATTGCCGCCGCCGACGACAACGCCGACTTCAACGCCCATCGCCCTCGCCTCGGCAATATCGGAAGCGATACGGTCTGCAACCGCCACATCGATACCGAAACCCTGGTCGCCCATAAGGGCTTCACCGGAAGCCTTGAGAAGAACACGTTTGTAGATCGGCTTGGAAGACATCATGACTCCTCGGAAATGTAACCGAAACGCGGATACACGAAGGGCACCGCGTTGTCACGCGATGCCCTCCCGTTTTCCCAAGATTGGGTAAATATAATCAGCCCTTGGCGACTGCGGCGACTTCTGCTGCGAAATCGCTTTCTTCCTTTTCGACGCCTTCGCCGAGCAGCAGGCGAACCATGCCCGTCACTTCGATGGCAGCACCGGCTTCCTTTTCGGCTTCCTTGACGGCAGCACCGACAGTGATGTCGGGGTTGATGACGAAAGCCTGCGACAGAAGGGCGACTTCTTCGAAGAACTTGCGCATGCGGCCATCAACCATCTTTTCGATGATGACTTCCGGCTTGCCGGATTCGCGGGCCTGTTCGATGAAGACGTTGCGTTCGCGCTCGGCCACGGCTGCGTCAACTTCCTCGGCGCGGATGGCGAGCGGGTTGGTGGCGGCGATGTGCATGGCGACCTGGCGGCCGATGGAGTTCAGAACGGCCTTGTCGCCGACCGACTTCAGGGCAACGAGAACGCCGAGCTTGCCGATGCCGTCGCCAGCAGCGTTATGAACATAGGTCGCGACAACGCCATGCGGCACTTCAAGTGCTGCCGAGCGGCGCAGCGTCATGTTCTCGCCGATGGTTGCGATCGCGTCCTTGATGCTGTCGGAGACGGACTTGCCGGTTGCCGGATAGGTGGCAGCGGAAACGGCGTCAACGGTGCCGTCGGTCGTCAGGGCAACCTGGGCGATACCACGGATGAGATCCTGGAACGCATCGTTACGGGCAACGAAGTCGGTTTCGGAGTTGAGTTCGACAACAACAGCCTTGTGACCCATGGTGGCGACGCCGATCAGACCTTCGGCAGCCGTGCGGCCGGACTTCTTGTCGGCCTTGGCGATGCCCTTGGCGCGCAGCCAGTCGATTGCCGCTTCCATGTCGCCATTGGTTTCAGCAAGAGCCTTCTTGCAATCCATCATGCCTGCGCCGGATTTCTCGCGCAGTTCCTTCACCATTGCGGCTGTGATTTCGGTCATTGTTTGCCTCTTATCGGTTCGATCGGTCAGCCGGCTGAATTGGCCGTGCCGAAGTTCTGGGTGATGAGTGTACCCGGCCGCACACCCTTTGAAACCGGGACGATTTCAGGAAAGGGGCATGCGCATTCCCAAGTGCTGCGGCGTCTCCATACATCGAAACGATGGGTGCCGCTCAAGTGTGACAGCGTTATGAAGGCTGCCACCGGATTTCATCCGCATCAAACGCCGCAGACTTCACCGAAGCCCGGACGGAGCGGTTTGAAACGAACAAGGCCGTCAACCCATTTACGGTCTTTGACGGCCTTGTCATATCCTGGTCGAGGAGACGGCGACACGAAATCGCCGCCAGACAGGGCCTATATCAGGCGCCAGCCTCGTCTTCGAGCGCGGGCTCGATCGGAGCTTCTTCCGAAGCGCCGATGTCGCGGCCGGACGAACCCTGCTGACGCAGGATGCCGTCGATGGCGGCGCGGGCGATCAGGTCGCAATAAAGCGAGATGGCGCGCGATGCGTCGTCGTTGCCCGGGATCGGGTAGTCGATGTGGTCAGGATCGCAGTTAGAGTCGATGATCGCAACGACCGGAATGCCAAGACGCTTGGCTTCTTCGATCGCGATCTTTTCCTTGTTGGTGTCGATGATGAACATCAGGTCCGGAACGCCGCCCATATCGCGGATACCGCCGAGAGCCTTTTCAAGCTTTTCGCGTTCGCGCTCGAGGGTCAGACGCTCTTTCTTGGAATAGCCGGAGCCTTCCGAGTTCAGGATCTCGTCGACCTTGCGCAGACGCTGGATCGAGTTGGAGATCGTCTTCCAGTTGGTCATCATGCCGCCGAGCCAGCGGGAGTTGACGTAGTACTGGGCCGAACGCTTTGCGCTGTCGGCGATGATTTCCGACGCCTGACGCTTGGTGCCGACGAACAGAACGCGGCCGCCACGAGCAACGGTGTCGGACACGACCTGAAGGGCGCGCGACAGCATCGGAACGGTCTGAGCCAGGTCGATGATGTGGATGTTGTTACGGTCGCCGAAGATGTACGGCTTCATCTTCGGGTTCCAGCGATGCGTCTGGTGACCAAAGTGAACACCAGCTTCCAGAAGCTGACGCATAGAAAAATCGGGCAATGCCATGCCTAGTTACTCCTTTTCCGGTTTAACCCCCGCGAAGCGAACAGCGCCGATCTTCATCGACACCACCGGGCGGAACGAACCGGATTTCTCCCGGAACATCCCAAGCTTCGCGTGTGGAATGGTGAGGCGCATACAGTCGCCTCAGATAAAAAGCAAGCATTTCCGCGAAAAAACCGCGCAAACGCTCCGCCTTTTAGCGAACCGGCTTGTTTTCGCAGGTTTCAGGCTTGAGGATATCAAGCTTCGCGAGTTTGCCGGTCAGAACGAAATCGCCGTAATCCATCGTCAGATCGCGGGTGATTCCGTTGTCGTAAAGCTTGAACGACATGCGGTAGATCGGCAGGGCATCGGTGCCTGTCTTGTCGTTGTAATAGGCGATCGTCACCGGCCAGAACGCGGCCTTGCCGAATTCGCCCGCCTTGCCGGCCTCGGCATCGCCGTCCTTCGGCATCTGCGCCTTGCCGACCAGCGTCGAGGTGATCAGGCTTTCGTCGCCGTCATCCGAACCGTCGAAAATACGGGATTCGAAGATGCGTTTTCCCTGCTTGGCGTTTTCAATGACCTGAGCAACATGTGCTCGGTCGGAAATTCGCTGGCGACGAGATCGACCTGGCGGGGATCCGGGCGGGTCAGATCGACCTTCACGCCCTCTTTGTTGTCGATTGCGGCGCCCTGCACTTCCTTGTCCAGCTTGTCGTCGGTGTAGGACTTGGTCTCGAAAGTGAACTTCCGGGCCGCCAGGTCCTCGAAGGTCGTCGTCTGCTGGTCGGTCATGCGGACCGCGTCGCCGGTGTTGATCTGCGTCACGAACCGGAAATCCGTCTTGTAACCCTGACAGGCCGAGCCGGTGAACTCATAGACCATGCGGCCGGTCATGCCCTCGATACCGGAGCGATCGGACGCATCCTTGAGTTCGAGATCGTAGACGGCGCGATGCGGCGACAAGGATCGGGAACCGTGACGGGCAAGGCACTGGCACCGTTCGACAGGCCGGTCATGAGCCCTGTGGCGGCAACGAAACCAAGCGTCCTGACAAACATGCAATATCTCCTGTTGGACTCGCTGCTCATATTGTACAAGCAAACCGCCCGGCTTTTGGATCAACATCTTCTGAATGCCGGATTGCTGCCTGAAGGATTTAACAACAAAACCGGAGGCGAAATGTCCGATGTCATCGAAGGCCGCCTCAAGGAACTGGGCTTTACTCTTCCCGTAGCGGCAGCACCTGCCGCAAACTACGTTCCGTTCACCATCAGCGGCAATCTTCTTTATGTATCGGGTCAACTGCCGATGGAATCAGGCAAGATTGCGGTGACGGGCCTCGTTGGCCGCGATGTTGACGTTGCGACGGCCCAGCGCGCCGCCGAATTGTGCGCCGTCAACATTCTCGCACAGGTCAAGGCCGCGTTGAACGGCGACCTCTCGAAAATCCGCCGGATCCTCAAGCTGAACGGCTTCGTTGCCTCGGTTCCTGAGTTCGTCGAGCAACACCTCGTCATCAACGGCGCCTCCAACCTGCTCGCCAATGTTCTCGGTGACGCCGGCAAGCATGCCCGCGCTGCCGTCGGCATGGCCTGCCTGCCCTTCAATGCCGCCGTCGAAATCGACGCGATCGTGGAAATCGACGCATGACGCTTAAACTTTCCTGGCTGACGGCCCAGCCCGTCGCCCATCGTGGTTATCACGACCTCAACAAGGCGGTCTGGGAAAATACGCTTTCGGCCTTTTCCCGGGCCATCGATGCCGGTTTCGCCATAGAATGCGACGTGCAGCTGGCCGCCGATAGCGTGCCGGTGATTTTCCACGACGACGACATGGCGCGGCTGACGGGCATCAAGGGCGACGTGCGCGAACATACCGCCAGTGAGTTATCCCTGCTTTCGGTCGGTCAGACCAGGGACCGCATCCCGACGCTGAAACAGCTTCTGGCGCTCACCGCCGGCAAGGTGCCGCTGGTGATCGAGTTGAAGGGCCGCCAGGGCGAAGGCGTCGATGACGGTTTTGCCGAAGCGGTGCTGGAAGACCTCGAGGGCTACAAGGGCCATGTCGCCCTGATGAGCTTCGACCATCACCTTCTGAGGGACTTGAAGGCTGCGGGCTCGCCCTGGCCGCTCGGTCTCACCGCCGAAGGCGCGAAGCCGGAAGACTTCTTCAAACACGACGAGGCGATGCAGACCGGGGTCGATTTCATCTCCTATCATTGGGGTCATTTGCCCAATAGTTTCATCGAGGCGCAAAGAAAACTCGGACTTCCGGTGATTACCTGGACTGTCAGGGATGAAAATGGCCGCGAGACCACCTATAAATATGCTGACCAGATGACATTCGAAGGTTTCGACCCGAGAGAGAGCCCGTCCGCCACAGCATGACAGAAGACTATTCCATACGCATTGCGCAATCCTTCGGGGATATCGATCCGGAAAGCTGGAAACGGCTTTCCGGAACATCGCGCAATACGTCAGGAAAACCGTACAATCCGTTTATTTCCCACGCCTTTCTGTCCTCGATGGAACAGTCCGGATCGGCCACGACCAAGACCGGCTGGCTGGGACACCATCTGCTTCTCGAAAACGCGTCGAGCACCCTTGTCGGCGCCGTTCCGGCCTTTCTGAAAAACCACAGCAAGGGCGAATATGTCTTCGACCACGGCTGGGCGGATGCTTTCGAGCGGGCGGGTGGGCATTATTATCCGAAACTGCAATGTTCGGTGCCGTTTACGCCCGCGAGTGGGCCGCGGCTGCTGGTGTCCGAAACCGAAGACGAGACGCGCTTCAAACCGCTTCTGGCCTCCGGCCTTGCGCAGGTGACGGAAAAGATCGGCGTCTCTTCCGCGCATGTCACCTTTCTTCAAGAGGACGACCTGTCGGCGCTTCTGCCGCAGGATTTCCTGCACAGGACCGATCAGCAGTTCCACTTCATCAATGACGGCTATCGCGACCACGATGATTTTCTGGACGCCCTGTCCTCGCGCAAGCGCAAGGGCCTGAAAAAGGAACGCCGGGCGGCGCTGGAAAACGGCATCGAGATCGACTGGCTGACCGGAAGTGACCTGACCGAGGATATCTGGGACCAGTTCTTTGCCTTCTACATGGATACTGGCAGCCGAAAATGGGGGCGGCCCTATCTGACGCGGGAATTCTATTCGCTGATCGGCGAGCGCATGGCCGAGGACGTCCTGCTGGTCATGGCCAGACGCGAGGGACGTTATATCGCCGGCGCCATCAATTTCATCGGTTCGGATGCGCTGTACGGACGGCACTGGGGCTGTATCGAGGACCACCCCTACCTGCATTTCGAGGTCTGTTACCATCAGGCGATCGATTTCGCGCTGTCCAGGGGTTTGAAACGTGTGGAGGCGGGGGCGCAGGGCGAGCACAAGCTGGCGCGCGGTTACGTGCCTGTTACCACCCATTCGGCGCATTTCATCGTCCATCCGGGCCTGCGCCGCGCGATTGCCGATTATCTTCAGCGCGAGCGCGAAGAGGTCGAGCATATCGGCGACTATCTGGAAGACCATACGCCCTTCCGCAAGGGCGACAGACAGGAACAGGAACCGGACGCATAAAGCCTGTCGCGATCTTTCAGTTTCGCTTCCCAGGCTTTATGCGTTTATTTCGTTCGCATGTCGTTATCGCAAAACCGCTACGCACTTTTACGCGACATGCTTTAGTCCGCTACGAGGAGAGATCACCGATGACGGCCAGCGCCTATGACGACAACAATATCTTCGCCAAAATCCTGCGCGGCGAAATTCCGAGCCACAAGCTTTACGAGGATGCGCATACGCTGGCCTTCATGGATGTGATGCCACAGGCCCCCGGCCATCTGCTGGTGGTTCCGAAGGCCGGTTCCCGCAATCTGCTCGATGCCGACCCGGACGTGCTGGCAAAGACCATTGCCGTGGTGCAGAAACTCGCCGTGGCAGCCAAGGAAGCCTTCGAGGCGGATGGTGTCTTCATTGCCCAGTTCAACGAACCGGCGGCCGGCCAGACCGTTTTGCACCTGCATTTCCACGTTATTCCGCGCAAGGAAGGCGAGCCGCTGAAGCCGCATTCCGGAGCGATGGCAGATGGCGAGGTACTGAAAGCCCATGCGGAGAAGATAAAGGCCGCGCTCGCTTCGTGATGGGCGCCAAGACGCCCAGGCGTTTGGCAGAACGGCGGTATCCGCACCCCGTCATCCCGGACCAGATCCGGGGTCCAGTGCGATCAAGTCCTTGATCGCAAAAGCCATTCCCCACGGCGCAGACGCGCCATGGCTGGATGCCGGATCAAGTCCGGCACGACGACGGCGGCATGATCATCATTCCGGATTGCGATAGGCATTCTTCTCAGGCCACGGCCAACCTTCCAGCATCGCCATATCCGGGCGGAATATTTCCACCTTCAGCGGATAACAGGCCACCGTATCGCTGGAATGTCTGGCACCACAATCGCCGCCGGGGCACGTGGAGAGCGCGCCGATGAGATCGATTTCCGCGAAGAATTCCAGATAATCGCCGGGCCGTACCGGGCTTGCCTTCATGAAATATTGATGGGTGTCACGGGTGAAACCCGTGCACATGAAGACGTTCAGTACATCATGCACATGCGGTTCCGCCTCGCCGAATGACAGGCCTTTGGCCGAAGCAAGGGCATTGGTGAGGTTGGAATGGCAACAATGGTGGTAGTCGCCGCCGCTGAGCAGCTTGTTGGTATAGGGATCGCAACGGGTGCCGATCACGTCATGCACGCCGCCGCCATCTTCGTCCCAGCCATACCATGAGAGCGTATCATGGGTGATCGTCGCCATCGGCCGCAGCGACGGCAGGTTGCTCCACAACCGGTTGCCGACAGAGACATGGGTGGCATGCAAAGCGCGGGTCTTGCCGCTGAAAAAACGCTCCGTCAGGTCATGGGCGTTCCAGAGGTTCAAATCCCCCACCTGCGGGCCTTCGACGCTGACGATACGGAAAAAATGCCCCTTCGGAACATTAAAAGTGCCGCCTTCGCGCGGTGGCACGATGACCTCGTCTATCTTGACCATGGCTTTTTTAGCCTGTTCCAGACGCGCCAGGTCCGGTATCTGAAGTGTGCCGTTCGGATAAACGACGACGGGACGGACAGCGCGGCGGGCGGCGGCATCAACGGGTTCGGCGGCAGACACAGGGGTCATGAAATCCTCGGAGCGATGAAAAGGTCACGCGAAATTGCGGTATGTATGCCCGCCTGACAAGACGGGATTTGCTTGCGCTTAGGCCAAGTCTGACTTAGCCTCTCGGGATCATGAAGCTACCACCGCTCGCCACAATCCGCGCGTTTGAAGCTGCGGCCAGAAGAACAAGTTTTTCTCTGGCCGCGCAGGAACTCGGCATGACGGCGACGGCCGTCAGCCAGCATGTTCGCAATCTGGAAGCATGGCTGGGTGTGCCTCTGTTCGAGCGCCATGCGCGCGGCGTGAGACTGACACCGGCGGGCCAGGAATTCGGGATGACCGTTTCGGGCAGCTTGCGACAGATCGCCTCCGGCGCGCAACGGATCAGCCAGGGCCGCAACCGCATGACCGTGCGTCTCGCCAGCCTGCCTTCGGTGGTGGCGCATTTTCTGACGCCCCGCCTGCCCCGCTTCCGGACGCTGCATCCGGACATCCAGGTGTCGATCAGCTATTCAGGCTGGGAAGATGTAACGCCGCCCGATCTCAGCATCATCCATGGCACCCGCCCCGCTAAGAAAGCCGTCGCACTTTTCAGCGCCGAGACGCGCCCGACATGCGCTTCCGCTTGCGCCGCGAAGTCCGGCCCCTTCAATGATGTCTCAAGCCTGCTGCAGGCAGAATTGCTGCATGACAACACCGAGACGGCATGGCGGGACTGGTTGGCGACCGCGGGCCTGCCCTTGCCGCAGGGCGCCGGCCCGATTTTCGCGGACTTCAATCTGCTCGTGACCGCCCTCAAGGCCGGACAGGGCATCGGCCTTTGCCCGACAGCACTTCTCCGCGACGAAATCGCCAACGGTCAATTGACTGTGCTTTTCGAGCGTGCGGCCGATGCGGACAAGTATTACTGGCTAATTGAAGCCGAAGAAATGACCGCATCAGCCCGTCTCCTTGCGGACTGGCTGGTAGCGGAAGCGAGAGAGAGCAGAAGCCGGGGCGACTATTCCGCCTCAACGATCTGATTGGGGATAGCTGCCGCCTTGCCCATGCGTTCCCGCGCCGACAGCCAGTCGAGCAGCCGGCCCGAGACCGTGCAGACGATGACAAAGGCAGCGAGCCCACCGAAAATATCCGAAAGATGATGGCCGCCCTGCACGAGAACGGCTGGCAGCATCAGGAGGTTCAGCGGCAGAATCACCGCCATAACAAACCGGTTGCGTGGTACGAACCACACGGACATTGCCGTCATGAAAATGTGAAACGATGGGAAGCCGATGAGGCCCAGCACATTTTGGGGCGTGAGGTAGTCCACGCCTTCCTGCCCCAATCGCATCAATTCCCGCCCATAGGCGGGATCGACCGCCATTGGAATCGTCTGCTCAACCCACTGCGGCAGTTCGTAATAGGCTTTGGCGCCATAGGTGGGGAAAAATATCCAGAAAGTGATGCAAGCGAACGCACCAATTACCCCGGTGACGATGAAATGGTGCAACATTCTGTCCTTACCGGTGAAACCCAGCGCAATGATAATCAGCAGGAGTTGCGGCAAGGATGTCGTATAGACCAGAAACAGCGTTTTGCCGATCCAGGGATATGTGGCCGCCCAGATAACGATGTCGGGCCAGCTATAACCAAAGACAGCATCCACGCGGAAAAGCACATGATCGATTGTCGGAAAGGAGACGGGCAGGAACATGTAGTTGAAAACTGAGCCGACAAGCGAAAACAGGATGAACAATCCGCTTGAAATCAGCGCTGCGGCGATACCGAGATCGCGCCCGCTTTTGCGGTAAAACTGGCCAAGGATAAAGACACAAGCCCCCGCCAGTGCGCATAAAAAATATCCGGCGTAATCGACCCTGATACCTTTGGCAGCGATCAATGTTACATCGATAACAAAGAAAGTAGCTATAAAGCCAAGTACAAAACGCTCTGCCGCAAACAGTCGCATTGAATTGCCGCCCCAGTTCAAGTCAGCGGTAAAGTAGGGTGTTGCGCTTAATATTCGGATAAGACGAGTATCAAAAACCGAGCGCGAACAACCCGGCGGCCAGAAGCAGGATCGGCACGGCCACGCCGACGATGACGCGTTGGCCGGCTGCCAGGAATGCGATGAAACCGAGGGCTGCCGCTCCGATGCGCAACCATAGGGGCGATGCTTCCAGCGTTCCCGTTGGAAAGACGATCAGCTTGGCGGTGACGGCCATGACGAGTGCGGTGGCGACGGCCCTTACCCAGTAGAGCGCCTCGGAATCCTCCTTCAGCCGGTTGCCGGCGAGAACGCCGAGCCAGCGCCAGAGATCGGTCGCCAGCCAGCCTGCAATGGCGATGAAGAGATAGGGCGCCCACCATGGATCGGTCATCATGGTTCGCTTTCCGGTGAGACGGGGGTAATCCTGCGGCGGAAGACGAAACGGTCGATCAGATAAGCCACCGTGCCGCCGCCGATCCCGGCATAGAGAATGTCGAATTCCGGTGCAATCACCGCAAAGACCGGCCCGGCGATCACGCCGATGATGAAGGCGACCTTGACGACGGAATGGCGGGCGGTCGCCCAGATTGATGCGACGAAATAGACCGGTGTCAGAAAAAACAGCACGCCTGCCACCAGCGGCGGAAAGGCGGCGACGACGCCGTAACAAAGACCGACGATGATGGCGTTGACGACGGTAAGGGTGATGCCGAAACCGGCAAACCAGGCGGCCCGTGCCTCGCGGGGTATCTTCGAGAGATTTTGCGTGGCGAAGACCCAGGCGGTGATCGCCACGAAGTGGGAGAGGAACAGCAAAATCCATGTCGGCGTTTTTGCGCCGCGCATTTCAGGAACGATGGAGGCGACCATCGGCATCATTCGCACCGATGATAATGTCACGGCCAGAAAACAGGCGGCAAGATTGGCGCCGCCGACCATCGAACCGATCAGGATCATCTTGGCCGGCAAAGCCCAGATCACCAGCGTCATGAACACCGCTTCGCCGCGTTGAACGCCCGATTCCAGCGCGAAGGCACTGAAACCGACAAAGGATGTCATGAGAATAAGCGAGGGCAGCGAGAAGATGCCGCGCATTCCCCTGAAAAACCAGCCGCGCAGGGGGATGGTATCGCTGTCTGCTGATTGCATTCGCTGTCCACTACACATGAAAATGCCGGGCTTAACGCCCGGCATCGATTTATCGGTCGAATGACCGCATCATTTCTTCTTCGGCACTTTCGGCACCGTATTGGTCTTGCGGCGCGGCTTGTTCTCGTCGTCGGGCTTGCTCGCCTCGGCAACCAGGACATCCGCCTCCTCATTGGCAACAGCCGCCTTCGAGGCGGGCTTCGCCTTGGCCTTTGCCGCCTTGCCCGGAGACTTGGCAGCATTGAGCTCTGCTTCCGGCTTCGGCTTCACCGGCGCCGTCTCCGGCAGAACCTCAAGCTTGAGGCCGTCGGAACCGTCATCCTTCTTGCCGACGGTGACGCTGACGACACCGCCCTTCTTGAGCTTGCCGAAGAGGATTTCGTCGGCAAGCGGCTTCTTGATGTGTTCCTGGATCACGCGCGACAGCGGGCGAGCGCCCATCTTTTCGTCGTAACCCTTTTCCGCCAGCCACGAGATCGCGTCTTCGTGCAGGTCGAAGGTGACATTCCGCTCGGAGAGCTGGGCCTCGAGCTGCATGACGAACTTCTGCACCACCTTGTGGATAACGGCGGTCGGCAGCGAGCCGAACGGGATGATCGCATCGAGACGGTTGCGGAACTCCGGCGTGAACAGGCGGTTGATCGCCTCCTCATCCTCGCCCGTGCGCTCGCGACGAACCGAAACCGATGGCGGATTTCGCCATGTCGGAAGCGCCCGCATTGGTCGTCATGATCAGAATGACGTTGCGGAAGTCGATCTTCTTGCCGTTGTGGTCGGTCAGCGAGCCGTGATCCATCACCTGCAACAGAATGTTGTACAGGTCCGGATGCGCCTTCTCGATCTCGTCGAGCAGCAGCACGCAGTGCGGATGCTGGTCGACGCCGTCGGTCAGCAGGCCGCCCTGGTCGAAGCCGACATAGCCGGGAGGCGCGCCGATCAGGCGCGAGACGGTGTGGCGCTCCATGTATTCCGACATGTCGAAGCGCAGCAGCTCGACGCCGAGCGAGGCGGCGAGTTGCTTGGCGACTTCGGTCTTGCCGACGCCGGTCGGGCCGGAGAACAGGTAGGAGCCGATCGGCTTGTTCGGTTCGCGCAGACCGGCGCGCGCCAGCTTGATCGCGGTGGCCAGCGCCTCGATGGCGGTATCCTGGCCGTAGACGACGCGCGTCAGTTCCTGCTCGAGATTGGCGCAGCACCTTCTCGTCGTCCTTCGACACGGTCTTGGGCGGGATGCGCGCCATCGTGGCGATGGTCGCCTCGATCTCCTTCACGCCGATCGTCTTCTTGCGCTTGTTCTCCGGCAGCAGCATCTGCGAGGCGCCGGTCTCGTCGATCACGTCGATCGCCTTGTCCGGCAGCTTGCGGTCGTGGATGTAGCGGGCCGACAGTTCCACCGCCGCCTTGATGGCGTCGTTGGTGTACTTGACCTTGTGGAAGTCCTCGAAATAGGGCTTCAGGCCCTTCAGGATCTCGATGGCGTCGGCGATGGTCGGCTCGTTGACGTCGATCTTCTGGAAGCGGCGCACCAGCGCGCGGTCCTTCTCGAAGAACTGGCGGTATTCCTTGTAGGTGGTCGAGCCGATGCAGCGGATCGCGCCGGACGACAGCGCCGGCTTCAGCAGGTTCGAGGCGTCCATCGCGCCGCCCGACGTGGCGCCGGCGCCGATCACCGTGTGGATCTCGTCGATGAACAGCACCGCGCCCGGATAGTCCTCGAGCTCCTTGACGACCTGCTTCAGCCGCTCCTCGAAATCGCCGCGATAGCGCGTGCCGGCGAGCAGCGTGCCCATGTCGAGCGAGAAGATCGTCGCGTCGAGCAGCACTTCCGGCACGTCGCCCTCGACGATCGCTTGGCGAGGCCTTCGGCGATCGCCGTCTTGCCCACGCCGGGATCGCCCACGTAGAGCGGGTTGTTCTTGGAGCGGCGGCACAGCACCTGGATGGTGCGGTTGACTTCCTCATCGCGGCCGATCAGCGGATCGATCTTGCCGTTTTTCGCCTTTTCGTTGAGGTTGACGCAATAGGCCGTGAGCGCGTCCTGCTGCTTCTTGGCGTTGTCGCCTTCCTCGCCGCCGCTTCCTGCGGGCGTCTTGCGTCGGTCCTCCTCGGCGCCGCGCACGGCGCGGCGTCTCGATAGCGCCGGGACGCTTGGCGATGCCGTGCGAAATGTAGTTGACCGCATCGTAGCGGGTCATCTCCTGCTCCTGCAGGAAGTAGGCGGCATGGCTTTCGCGCTCGGCGAAGATGGCCACGAGCACGTTGGCGCCGGTCACTTCCTCGCGGCCGGACGACTGGACATGGATGACGGCGCGCTGGATGACGCGCTGGAAGCCGGCGGTGGGCTTGGAATCCTCGTCGTAACCGGTGACGAGGTTGGTCAGTTCGTTGTCGACGTAATCGCTGACGGTCTTGCGCAGCGCATCGAGATCGACGTTACAGGCGCCCATCACGGCAGCGGCATCCGCGTCGTCGATCAGCGCCAGAAGCAGATGTTCCAGCGTCGCATATTCGTGGTGACGCTCATTTGCAAAGGTCAGTGCCTGGTACGGGCGCCTTCTCGAGGCTTTGGGAGAAAGTTGGCACGTGCGGTACCTCACTTTCTTTCCATCGACGCATTGCAGCGGGGTGCTGGTGCTGTCGGGCGAAATCCATGACCTGGCTTACTTTCGTCTCTGCGACCTCATATGTAAACACCCCGCATTCGCCCACGCCGTGCTGGTGCACGAGCAGCATGATGCGGGTCGCCGCTTCGCGATCCTTCTGGAAAAAACGCTCCAGAATATGAATGACGAACTCCATTGGAGTGTAATCGTCATTCAGTAAAAGAACACGGTACAAATTCGGTCTTTTCGTCTTTGGCTTGACGCGGGTGATAACGGACGTTCCGCGGTTCGTACCGCCGTCTTCCCCGTCGCCCTCGCCCTGCATGTAGATCGGCTCAGCGATCATCTGTCATCATTCTCCAAACAGTTCTCAAACCGGCAGTCATCACCAGGAGGGAGAACTTCGCCTCTTCATATTTAGGTCGTTCAGTTCGGATTTTAAGCCCCCTGTGAAACGGTGCAATCACTATTGCGTTTGCGAAGAGGCAAACCTCGGGAAAAACAGGGGTCTTGCGATGACGCTACGGCAAAGCTGAGTGACATCCGCCTTTTTCGACGCGGTTTCAGCCTTAACAATATGCGCCAGAAGGGAATCACGGGCAACAGCGGACCTGGCTCCCACGCCCGCGCCATCCCCCGTCATTCCTTGTTGTCGAGCATTTCGCGAACGGCAATTGCCAGCTGCTTTAGGGAGAAGGGTTTCGGCAGGAAGCCGAACTTGGCATCGGCCGGCAGGTTTTTCGCAAATGCGTCCTCGGCATAACCCGAAACGAAGATGAATTTCAGGTCGGGATAGGATTTGCGCAATTCCCGCAGAAGTGACGGACCGTCCATCTCCGGCATCACGACGTCGGACACGACGATATCGACCTTGCCGTCCAGCTCTTCCATCACCTCCAGCGCCTCGACACCGGAGCCCGCCTCGTGGACCGTGTAGCCACGGGTTTCCAGCATGCGCTTGCCGCCGCGCCGCACCGCCTCCTCGTCCTCCACCAGAAGGACGACGGCGGAGTTGCCGGTCAGATCGAGCGGCTCTTCCTTCACAGGTTCGGGCAGAGCCACAGGGGCAAGCGCTTCGCCGGGCTGCTGGCCCGGAACGTGCACCACTTCCACCACATGGCGCGGCAGGTAGATGCGGAACGCCGTGCCCTTGCCCACTTCCGATTCGGGATAGATATAGCCGCCGGACTGCTTGACGATGCCATAGACCATCGACAGGCCGAGACCGGTGCCCTTGCCGACATCCTTGGTGGTGAAGAACGGTTCGAAGATCTTGTCCATGATCTCTGGCGGAATGCCGGTTCCGTTGTCGGCGACCTCCACCATGACCATGTCTTCCGCCGGGACTTCCGGCCGGCCGAGGGCTGCTGCCTCATCCGCATCGACATTGCGGGTGCGAATGGTGATCTTGCCGCCATCGGGCATGGCATCGCGCGCGTTGACGCAGAGATTGATGAGCACCTGCTCGAATTGCGACAAGTCGGTCTTCACCGGCCAGAGATCGCGGCCGTAGTCCACTTCCAACTTGACGTTGGTGCCAGAAATCAGCCGATCCACCAGCATGCGCAGGTCGCCGATCACATCGGTCAGATTAAGGATCGCCGGGCGCATCGTCTGTTTGCGCGAGAAGGCGAGAAGCTGGCGCACCAGCACTGCCGCGCGGTTGGCGTTGCGCTTGATCTCCATGAGGTCGGCGAAGCTTGGATCGGCGGGCCGCGCCTGCAACAGCAGATGGTCCGACGACAACAGGATCGCGGTCAGCACATTGTTGAAATCGTGGGCGATGCCGCCCGCCAGCGTGCCGACGGCGTTCATCTTCTGCGTCTGCGCCATCTGGGTTTCGAGCGCCTTCTGCTCCGTCACCTCGATGGCATAAACAATTGCCACCTCTTCCGGCGCCTCGTCGTCCTGATCGATGACGGCATTGACGTAGAAACGGAAATGCCGGCCTTCATCGCTCGGGTGGCGGGAATCGAACGGGGCGATATCGCCCTGACGGTCCTTCGCCTCGGCCAAAGCCTGCTCGAGCCTCGGCTTCTCATTGTCGTGGATGATGGCTTCGAGCGCAACGCCGCGATCGATATCGTCACGCCCGACGACGCCGGAGAACAGCTTGAGGAAAGGCGCGTTGATGCGCAGGATGCGGCCTTCGCCGTCGAGCGAGGCAATTGCCATCGGCGTGTTGTTGAAGAAGAAGCGTGGTGAACCGCGCATGGCGGAGGAGGACTCGTATCCTCCCTGGCCTGCTGGTGAGCGGGCGGCATCAGCACGATCGTCCGGCTCTCGCCCGGCGCGCCGTCCTTCGAGGTGACCTGATGCACGAGGCGGGCCGGCATGCTCCAGCAGCCCGTGCCGCGCGACAGACGAGATCCAGCGTTTGCCGTGCGCTTCTGGCCGGGCCCTACGGACCTGGACGGACTGGATCGAGCGCCACTGCCTTCGCGGCGGTGATGTCGAGAACCGTCATCGAATCCGGACGGGAACGCGTCGAGATCGAGTGCCGGCAGCCATTTCGGCACGCGTTGCGTTGCCAGACCGACACACCTCGCCTTCCTTCTTGCCAGCGGAGAAAAGGCGACGGCCGGGGCGCAGTCGAGATAATCGATCGGCATTCCTGCAACTCGCGAAAAAAGCGCTTCTGCTCTTCAGCGCTACCGGTGATCGATCATCGGCGATCTGCCAGACATCGTGCGGCGCCTATAGGCGCAAAAAAGCGAGCCTTCAGGACCCGGGAGCTTTGAGCCGATACAAGTGGGCCCGGAGCCGTTGGCCGTATTCCGCGCCGAGCGGCTTCACGCCAGGCCGGAACTACTATTAACCCTCGCGCCCGTCGCGCAGGCATTCGGTGATGACCGCGATAGAGCGCCTCGGTCGATTCCCGGCTGCGCGAGAGCAGCGTCTCCAGGCTCTGGATATCGCTTGCCTTGGTGGTACCGCTCATCCGGCAATAGGTGGCGTTGGCGTGAACCACTGCCGCTGTGGTGATCAGCGGCCATCAGGGTGCGCGCGACCGGAAGCGGCAGGCGAAGCGGTCGGTGCGGCCTAAGCGACGCCAGTGGGCTCAATGGGTCGACGGAACAGAGAAAAGATGCCCATCATCGCCGACTTTACGCCGAGAATGCCGAGCACGATTTCGTTTTCCAGCTGATCCTTGTAAACCAGACGAGAGAGCAGCGGCGGCGACGACACCAGCATAAACAGCGAAGATCCATCACCGTGCCGGAACGACGCCTGGCGTCCACCAGCGGTCGTTATCAACGTCGCGCGCGGCTGTCTGGCGCAGTCCACGCGGTCGTCATTCGGTCAGCCAGCTGCCGCATAGCAGGATCGGGCAGCGATTTCTTTGCCGCGCTTCAACGGAGAGAGCGCGTTAAATGCTTCACCACAAAGGCCCAGAATATCGCGCCTGAAACGGTCCCGGAAAAGCGCAAATGTCTGGAATCCCTGTTGCGGTGCAAGTCAGCGCACGGGCTTCTGGCGTGAATACACGGGGCGCGGAGCAGACGATCTTGCTGTCGCGTTAACCGTGCAGACCGAGCATCCATCCGTGAAATCGATACAGGATGGGATTTTCTCTTACGAACTCGATCATGTATTCACCACGGTTTTCGGACGGCGCTGTCATCCGCCGTGCCCAGCGCTGGGCAGGAAAGCCGTCCGGGCCTGTGAAAACGGCGAAAAGCTGCGCGAGCTTATCGACGAGCAAGTTCACGAGCGACACAATCACTCTCCTTGGGTGAAAGTACAGCCTTCGGTAACCGCATGACGACCGGAAGGAAAAGATGAAAACTTAACGACGGCGCCGGGTCGGCTGGTGCGGCGATCTTATGGGGCAATCCTCGGGGGCGAAATGAATAAACCTTGTATCGCGCCTAAAAAAATCGTCTTTTCCTGCTTGACGTTCACATTATAAAGATTGCCTCGGCAATATTAATTGCCTGGCGAAAAAATCTGAAGGGATGAGTCTCCATGATGGACCGCATCTTATCGGCACCTATCAGGCTGTCAAACAATCTAATAGTCGCCGTTGTGGCGAATCCGGTCTGGTGCCTGCTTTCGTTTGGCAATGACTTCTGTGTTCAGCAGGCGACTGGCGGCGCGGCGCCGTTTATCCGTGGCGGTCGCAACCGGCAGCCGCGCTTGCAGGTTCTCGATGCTACGGCGGTAGACGCGAGGCGCCGTCTGGTGCTGGTGCGCCGCGATAATGTCGAGCATCTGGTCATGATCGGCGGTCCAACCGATATCGTCATCGAGAGTGGTATCGGCGCGATCCCGATCGTCAGGGAAGTGCGCGAACCGCAGGAAGCGGAAATGAAGGCACTGCCGCGTCAGGAAAGCGAAGCAAAACGAGCTGAGCCGCCTATCGCCAGGGAAAGCCGCCCCGCTTTGCAGCAGCCAGTTGCAGCGGTAGTCCCCGCCTCCGCGCCGGAAGAACCCGTAAAGCAGCCGCAGCGGCCGGAAGCGCCCGCCCCTGTTGCTCGCCCGGCACCCGCGCCTGTCCCATCAGCATCATTGCCGCCCCGTCCGTCAACGCCGCCGCAACCCGCGCCCATGACGGCACGCGAACCCGTTGCGCCGACAAGACCGCCAGCTCCGGAGAGGGAAATGACCCGCCCAGTGCGCCAACCTGCGCCGGCACCGGTCACTGCGGCTGCCCCCTCACCTGTCATCGCGGCCGCGCCGGCACCCGCCACTGCGGCTGCGGCTGCACCATCATCGCTTCATGCGGCTGCGCCGGCGGCGGCAGTTCTTCCCCTTGCCGCGGCATCCCTCGACATGCCCGCCGAGCGACCGGAGCTGCGCCGTACCGAACCTTTCGTTTCGGCGCCGCTGCCAGTTGCGCCGCCCGTGCCGGTTGAGGCACAGGTGCCGGAAGAGCGGCCGACGGTGGTTGCCCCCCCGGTTTTTGCCGCGCGTGAGCCGGTCATCGACCAATCGAATGCCTCGGATTTTCTGGATGCAGCGCGCGAGCGCGTTCTGCCCGGCCTGAAATCGGCACAGGATACACCGCCTGCGCCGTTCCCACCGAAGCCCGAGACCCCCGATTTCGTCTCCGCCAATGCCGAGCCGAAATTTACCGATGACCTCGCCATCGATTTCGAGAGCTTTCTCGAGGCCGAGATTGCCAAGAGCAAGGATGCGAACACCGAACAGGCCATCGCCCCTGTCACGGAAAAGCCCAGGGCAGAACCCGTCTCGCCGCCTGTTACCGGCGCCACGCCTGACGGTGACATGCAGAAGGAAATGGCACGTATTTTCGGCGAGCTTTCCGTCACCCGCGACCGCTGACAGGGTCACATCTTTCGGCGGACCGAGAATTCAAGACAAAAAAAGGGCACGGAAACAATTCCGTGCCCTTTGTCATTTCGGTTCTATTCGTTGGCCGGTTGCCAGAGCGCCCGGAACAACGCTTGCGCCTTATTCGTCGCGATAGACTTTTTCACGCCGCTCGTGACGTTCCTGCGCCTCGATGGACAAGGTCGCTATCGGGCGGGCGTCCAGACGCTTGAGGCCAATCGGCTCACCCGTTTCTTCGCAATAACCGTAAGTGCCGTCATCAATCCGCTGAAGGGCAGAGTCGATCTTTGAGATCAACTTGCGCTGGCGGTCACGGGCGCGCAGTTCGATCGCCCGGTCAGTTTCAGAAGATGCCCGGTCCGCAAGGTCGGGATGGTTGGCGCTTTCTTCGGCGAGATGTCCGAGGGTCTCGCGCGCTTCTCTCAGGATGTCGTTTCTCCAGGCGACCAGCTTCGCGCGGAAGTAGGCCCGCTGGTTTGCATTCATGAACTCGTCGTCTTCCGACAGCACATATTTGCTAAGATCGATCTTCTCACTCAACGCGATTCTCCTCGAAGAACATCTCAATGCGGCGGTGTATACTCCAATGATATAGGCTGGTTCAAGTCTACAGATCAGTTTTCAGGCATTTTTAAAACTGACACAAAAATCATCTAAATGACTAATTTTTATCCTTTATTCGTATTCAAGCGATCTCTTCTTCAATCACTTAAACGCGACTTACCAACAGGAAAGAGGACTTGCGGTCCTACAACCCTATCCTGTAGCATTCCTCCATTGCCTCCCATTCGAACGTCGGTCCCCGCCCTTGACAGCATCTTCTCCGAGCCGAGTGTATCTTTTGCGACACGCCAAGGCCGCCTGGGCGGCACCGGGAGAACGCGACTTCGACCGGGGTCTGAACGAGGCCGGTTTTGCCGAGGCGGAGATCATCGCCGACCTTGCCACCGACCGGGGTTACCGCCCGGAGATGCTGTTGTCCTCCACGGCCACGCGCTGCCGGCAGACCACGCAGGCCTGGCAACGGGCCTTCAACGACGGCATCGACATCGTCTATATCGACGGAATGTACAATGCGGGCAGCAGCGAGACCTATCTCTCCCTCATCGAGGCGCAGACGGATGCCGGCTCCGTGATGCTGGTCGGGCACAACCCCACCATGGAGGCGACGCTGGAGGCAATGATCGGCGAGGACCTGCTGCACGCCGCCCTGCCCTCCGGTTTTCCGACATCGGGCCTTGCGGTCCTCGACCGCGACGACAGTGCCGGGAATTCCAAAAATCGCTGGCGGCTGGTCGATTTTCTGTCTCCCGGCAAATAAAATAGCAGCGTGCGATGCGGGCGTTATCGCAGGTGGCGCGTTGAAAATTCCTTGCCGCGCTTCTTTTTTGGGCAACCGCCCGTTCCTATATTGCAGCGGTGACCGTGAAAAATAGCTGGGAAACTGCCATTGCCGCCTTCTCTTACGTCCCTGACGGACAGCGCGCTCATCGCATTCGACAATCTTGCCGACCGTGCGAGCAGCCTTACACATCCGACATTGCGGCTTGGCGTCACCGGTCTTTCCCGGGCGGGCAAGACGGTTTTCATCTCCTCGCTCGTCCACAATCTTCTGAACGGCGGCCGCCTGCCGCTGTTTGAGGCCATGCGCTCGGGGCGCGTCTCGAATGTGCGGCTGGAGCCGCAGCCGGACGACGCCATTCCCCGGTTTCAGTATGAGGACCATATTCAGGCGCTGGTGCGTGACAGGCTCTGGCCGGATTCCACGCGGGCAATCTCGGAGCTGCGGATCACGCTCGACTATCAGAGCGCCAGCGGCTGGGGCCGGTGGTTTTCCGCAGGCAAGCTTTCCATCGATATCGTCGATTATCCCGGCGAATGGCTGCTCGATCTGCCGCTGCTGTCGCAGGACTACAAGAGCTTCAGCGACAGCACCGTCGCGCTGGCGCAAAACGGCATTCGCGCCGAACTTGCACAGGAATGGCTGACGATTGCCTCCTCGCTCGACATCAACGCACCTGCCGACGAGATGACCGCGCGTCGCCTTTCCGAAAGTTTCGCCGCCTATCTGAAGGCCTGCAAATCCGACGAGCGGTCGCTCTCCACCCTGCCGCCGGGGCGTCTGCTGATGCCGGGCGATCTGGAAGGATCGCCGGCGCTGACCTTTGCGCCGCTGCCGGGCCTGACGGATGACAAGGCACCGAAGGGGTCGCTGCGCGCCATGATGGAGCGGCGCTACGACGCCTACAAGGCAATCGTGGTGAAACCGTTCTTCCGCGAGCATTTCGCCCGTCTCGACCGGCAGATCGTGCTGATCGACACGCTTCAGGCGGTCAATCGCGGCCCTGAGGCCGTGCAGGATCTGGAGCGGGCGCTGGGCGATGTTCTCGCCTGTTTCCGCCCCGGCACCAACAGCCTGCTGTCATCGCTGCTGGGCCGGCGCATCGACAAGGTTCTGATTGCCGCCACCAAGGCCGACCACCTGCATCACGAAAGCCACGACCGGCTGGAGCGGCTGACCCGCCGTCTGGTTGACCGCGCCATCACCACCATCGGCATGAATGGCGCCGGCATCGAGGTCATGGCGCTGGCGTCCGTGCGCGCGACGCGGGAAGCAAGCGTGCGACAGGATGGGCATGAGTTGCCTGTCATCGTCGGCACGCCGATGGCGGGTGAAACCATCAATGGCGAGATGTTCGACGGCAACCGCAAAACGGCGATCTTTCCCGGCGACCTTCCCGAAGACCCGGAGCCGCTTTTCCGCAGCCTCGACAGGGATGGCGACAAGGCAACGCTGCCGGACGTCAATGTCGTGCGTTTCCGCCCGCCCAATATCGACGAGGCGGGCAGCGGTGGCATCCGGCTTTCCGTTCCCCACATAAGGCTCGACCGCGCCATGCAGTTCCTGTTTGGAGACAAGCTCGCATGAAGGCTCCCACACCGAACGATCCGCAGGCACGCCGCCCGGCGGCTTTCACGCTCGAAACCGAAGAAACGGCCCGGCCGACCGTCGTGCAAAAACGCGCACCGCGCAGCTTCGACACCGAGATTTCGCTGACGCCCGATGAGGACGATCCGTTTTTCGCGTCTGAAGAGACGGATGCCGCGGCATTGCCGGTGGCCGTGCCGAAGAAAAGCCGCTTCTCCTTCGGCAAGCTCGCGCTCGGTGCTCTCGGCGTGCTGTTCTCGCTCGCCTTCGGCCTCTGGGCGGATCAACTCATCCGCAATCTCTTCTCCCGTTCAGACTGGCTGGGTTACACGGCAAGCATCGCGCTCCTTGTCGCGCTTTTTGCCGTGCTCGTTCTCGTCGGACGAGAAGTCTTCGGCATCATGCGGCTCAATGCCGTGCAATCGCTGAAAGCCGATGTGGAGGCGGCAAGCCTCGACAAGAGCCCGAAACCGGCCCGCGCCATCGTTACCCGCCTCAATGCGGTTCTGTCGCACCGCGCCGAAACGGCCAAGGGGCGCGCCGCGCTCAAGGATACCGAAAACGACGTGATCGACGGGCCGCATCTGATCGAGCTTGCCGAACGCGAGTTGCTGGTGCCGCTCGACCGGCAGGCCCGCGCGCTGATCCTCAACTCCTCCAAACGTGTCTCCGTCGTTACCGCCGTCAGCCCACGCGCGGTGGTCGATCTCGCCTATGTGCTGTTCGAGGTGACGAGGCTGGTGCGGGCGATGGCGGAGCTTTATGGCGGCCGGCCGGGCACGCTCGGTATGCTCCGGCTTTTACGCGACGTCGTTGCCCATCTCGCGGTCACGGGGTCGATTGCCGTCGGTGACGGGCTTGCCCAGCAGGTTCTCGGTCACGGGCTTGCCTCGAAACTCTCAGCACGTCTGGGCGAAGGTGTCATCAACGGTCTGATGACGGCGCGAATCGGCATTGCGGCGATGGATCTGTGTCGCCCGCTCCCCTTCAAGGCGGTGAAGCGACCGGGATCGGCGATTTCATGTCCGACCTCACGCCCGATCTGGGTGGCGGAAAAACCGCTCAAAAACCCTGAACAGCCGGACTTGTATGGATCAAAAGGTTACGGACGACGCCGCAAATCGGGATGAAATAAACCAAGCATTAACCATTCCGCCGGTAGATTGCCGCTTATCGAACAGGCTTCTTCGCCGGGGAAAGTATCATGTATTCGCGCTTCTTTTCGCTTGTGGGCGGACTTGCCGCCATAGTGTCCGTCAGCGGCGGTTTAGGCCTGTCTGACGTCCATGCCGCATCGCGCGATCGCGACGACGTGTTTTTCCGTTCCGTTGCCGGAAACTGGAAAGGCCCGGGCGAAATCGTCGCCGGCAAGTACAAGGGCACCAAATTCACCTGCGACCTCACGGGCGAGCCGCTCGGCGACAAGCAGACTGGTATCAAGCTCGCCGGCACCTGCCGCGTCGGCGTCTTCAGCCAGCCCATGTCCGCCGTCATCAGCCAGAAGGGCAGCTCTTACGAGGGCAAGTTCCTCGACGGCGCCGAAGGCAAGGGACTGGACATCATTTCCGGTCAGGTCAGCGGCGACAAGGTCGTCGTCGGCATCAATCGCGCCAAGCTCAACGGTGCCATGGTCGCGCGCGTCTCGAACGACAACTCGATGAACATCACCATTTCCGTCAAGGTCGCCGACCAGATGATCCCGGTCATCGGCGTGACGCTTGCGCGCGACATCGACCAGATCGCCGTTGGGTCGATCAAACCGTAAAACCAGCGATCTTTTCAGCTATCGCCAGACGGGAGTGTCCACCACTCCCGTTTTTCGTTTGCGCTGGTGATGCCGGTTTTATCGGCCTGCCGCAGCCATTCCCGCACGGGCTTGCCCCTGACATCGAGATCGGGCGCGATATCGGCAAGCGGCATCAGCACGAAAGCACGCTCGGTCATGCGCGGGTGCGGCACTTCGATGCTTTCCGTCACGACAACATCATCACCATAGGTCAGCACGTCGATATCGATGGTGCGTGGCCCCCAGCGCTCCGTTCTGACCCGTTTCATGCCCTTTTCGATGTCGAGGCACAATTGCAGCAGCGCCGGTGCCGAAAGCGAGGTTTCGACCAGCGCGCAGCAATTGAAAAAATCAGCCTGATCCGTCTTGCCCCAGGGTGGCGTACGGTAAAGCCCGGAGACGGAGAGCACCCGGCAATCGCCATGCGCATCCAGTTCCCGCAGGGCTTTGGCCATCGCAGCGGCGGGATCGCCGATATTGCCGCCCAGGCCTAATGCAGCAACGGTTATCCTGTCAGGCACGGTGTTCAACACTCACCTGCGCGTAATCGAGAATGCCGGGAACCGGCGCAGAGGGCTTGCGCACCGTGATACGCAGCCAGACAATCTGCGGATAACGCGCGCGCAGGGCCTTGGCGATATCGTTCGCAAGCGCCTCGATCAGGTAACGGCGCTGGCCGACGACGATCTTTTCGATAACGGCGAAAGCGACGCCATAATCGACGGTATTTTCGATGTCGTCGGTTTCGAGTGCGTCACCCGCTTCGACCTCCATCTCGGCATCGACGAAAAAGCGCTGGCCCAGCACCTCCTCCTGCTCGAGAAGGCCATGACGGGCGAAAAAAGAACAGTTTTTCAGAATAATGGTGTAGCGGCTCATCGCATCGCCTCCATGGCGGGGTTATACCGGAATAGCCGGCCTGTTTTAAGGCATGCGGCATTCCGGCATCTATTGATCTATGCATCGGGCCTTGCCGACGCTTTGGCAAGAACCGCGTCGGCAATTGCCAGCGCATCGCGTGTTATCGCGACATTGTGCACGCGAAAAATCGCGGCACCCGCCAGCCTGAGGATCGCTGTCGTCGCTGCTGTTCCGATATCGCGTTCGCCGGCCGCATCCCTGCCCGTCAGCGACCCGATGAACCGCTTGCGCGACGTGCCGGCCAGAACCGGCAGGCCGAAAGCGGCAAGTTCGCCGAAACGCGCCATCAACTCGACATTTTCGGCCTCGTCCTTGGCAAAACCGAAACCCGGATCGAGCACGATGGCGTCTCTTGCAATACCGGCATCTTCGGCAATCTCGAGCGAGCGATTGAGGAATTCGAGCTGGTCCTCGATGACATCGGCGCGCTTTTGCCTGTCGCGGCCGGTATGCATGATGCAGACGCCGGCGCGTGCGGCGGCAACCACGCCCGCCATGTTGCCGTCCTTTTGCAGGCCGAACACATCGTTGACGATATGCGCACCCACCGCGATCGCCAGCCTTGCGGTGGATGCGCGGTAGGTGTCGACGGAAATCAGCACGTCCGTCTCGCGGCGCAGCCTTTCGATGACCGGCAGCACGCGATCCTGTTCCTCGCCCTCCGTCACCGCTGCGGCGCCCGGACGGGTGGATTCGCCGCCGATATCGATAATATCGGCGCCCTCCTCCACGCAGGTCAGCGCATGGGAAAAAGCCGCATCGACGGCAAGATAACGGCCGCCATCCGAAAAGGAATCGGGCGTCGCATTGACGATGGCCATAATACGGCCACGTCCATCAAGTTTCAGGGAGCGACCATGGGCCGCTTGCCACACATTGCTGCCGGCTGTTATCACGTAACACGCGCCTTTCGGGAATAACGGAGTGTTATGCCAATTCTTATAAGTTCCGCTCCGCCTATGCAGCAAACGTTTTTCAAGTTCAACCGGAAGGCCGGGTCATGACCATATCTTCACGTGCTCTTTGCGCCGTTTTTGCTGGCGCAGTGGCCCTTTCCATGCCCGGATCGGCTTTTTCCGAAACCATCGTCCGCAAGACCTACTCCTATTTTTCGATCAACGGCAAAACCGCCGCCGACCTCGACAGGCAGCTTTCCAAGCATGGTCCGCTGACCCGCAACACCGGCGCGCGCCATCCCGGTGCGACAGAGATCAAATTTGGCGGCGAACTCACCTATGTCGAGAAAAACGGCATGTGCAGCGTCGGCAGCACCAAGGTGTTGCTCAACACCCGCATCCTCATGCCGCAATGGAAAAACCGCCGCCGCACCACGGCGGAGCTGGCCTTCATCTGGAATACGCTGCTTGCCGATATCAAGCGCCACGAGGAACGGCACGCGGAAATCGCCCGCACCCATGCCCGCTCGCTCGAAAGGCAACTGACGGCGCTGCGGCCGCAAAAAGACTGTGAAACGCTGCAGGCAATGGTTGGCAAGGTGACCCAGACCGTCATGGACGAGCATGACAAGGGCCGAGTCAAGCTGACGCTTCGGTGGTGGAATCGAAAAACTTCGATGCGCGCATGACCCGGCTTTTGAAGAACCGGATCGAACAGGGCCAGAAGCCCCGCTGATCTACCCATGGACGTGAAACAACAGCGGACGAACATGACGTTACGTCATGTTCTATATCACCCGTGACTTCTCGTCATGGTGCAGAAAAAAAAAAAAAAAAAAAAAAAAAGGGTGCCGCAGACCGACAGTTTGTTCACATGATTTTGACGGTGGTGATCCGCAACGGTCCCGATGTTTGAAATCACCTACAGGTTCTCCTGGTGCGCACTTGAGGCTCGCAGGTAGTCTCCTCCCTCGCTGTAGGCATGCGGTGCACCCTAATGGCGCTCCGCCCCGCCCCCACCAACCGGTGAGCGGGGCTTTTTCTGTGGCGTGTTAACGCGGCGTGCCGTCAGCCCTGACGTTCGGGAACGTGAACGACAAGACCGTCAAGCTCGTCCTTCATCTTGATCTGACAGGAAAGACGCGAGGTGGGACGGACGTCGTAGGCGAAGTCCAGCATGTCCTCTTCCATCGGCTCGGGTCCGCCAACACGTTCGGCCCATGCGTCATCCACATAGACATGACAGGTCGGCGCAGGCACAGGCGCCGCCGCATTCCGCATCGATGCCGGGTACGGAGTTGCGCACGGCATTCTCCATGACGGTGGAGCCGTTGCTCACGTCGAGTTCATGGGGCGTGCCGTCAAAGGCAACGATGGTCAGTTTTGTCATGCCGGAATCCAAAATGGTGATCTGAGAACTGTTCTAAATACATAGAAAGGCCGCTACCGCTTGGCAACCCGCTTCAGGGGCGCCAAGGCGCAACCGGCCACTCGAAATCGCAGATTTGAGGCGTTCCGCCTCAGCGGCAGAGCTTGAGGATGAAGTTTTCGGCTTCGACAATGGCTGCGGCGAGTTTCGCCATGGCTGCGCTATCCGCGCCCTGATCCTCAACAGCAGCTGCGGCCACCGAAACGGCGCCGGCGCCGATGGCCTGCGCGGCGCCCTTCAGACGGTGGGCGGTTGCCCTGACGGCCTTGTCGTCTGCACCGGCCATTTCATGCAGGGCTGCGCGGGCGTTGCGGCTGAAGAGTTGCAGCACCTCGATTTCCAGTTCCTTGTCGCCCATCGTCTGGCGGGCGAGATGATCGAAATCGATGGGCCTTGTGCCGGCGGCCGGCGCACCGCCGCAATTATCCGGAGCTTCGAAAGCAATACTGACCGCTGCCATATCTGAAAATCCTTTGTCTCGCCGTTTCCTGTTTCGTGTCACATCTGTGTCGTATCTAGGCACTGAAGCCGGTGCTATCGGCTTAAATTACGGCGTGACGTCGGCGAAAATCTTCTGCTATGGTTAATTTATGTTAAACTTATGCGAAACAAGGCGTTCAGCGTGAAACTCAGGTTTAAAAACTGTTAAAAAGCCGACACTTCGCTACCGCAGCAAACCCGCATTAATTGTTTCGAACACCTAAATGTGTCAGTACGGTACTGCCGTTCCGACGAGGCTTATGCTCAAGCTTTGTTATTCCGGCACAGTGATGTAATTTCGCCCGAAAGCTGGACCACCAGCAATTCGGGATTTGGTAATGGCGGAATTGTTCTCTTTAACGGGATAAAATTTCGCTGGCATGATGGCGGCAGTCCATTTGCGGGTCGCAAATGGTCAAACGGCATGAAGCCGGGCGTATGTGTAACGAGGCGTAACCGCATGGCGAATAACAAGATCAGCGACTCTGTCGACGAGACTGCATTTCAGGCGTTGGAAGACGCCTTGCAGCTTGGTGCTTTCGAAGACAAGCCGGAATCGCGGAAAACGACAGCGCCCAAGCAGCCGGAGGCCAGGTTGAAGGAAGCCAGCAGACAGACCCCTGCTCCCGAGGCCGCCCGCGCGCCTGTCGAACAGGCACCCAAATCCCCCAATCTGGAAGCGGCCAATGACGGCTCCAAGCGCAGCCCGGCCATGATCCTGAAATCGCTCGAAGGTGGCTCGATCGGCGGCGCGCTCAGAAACGCGACGATCATGTCGGTCATCTGGGCGCTCGGCGGCGTTGGCATCGCACATCTTATCTATGGCAGCGCGCTCTGGAACATCGGCTCGGTGGCAGACCTTGCCGCGATACCCGGCCTGATGGCGATCGTCGTCGGCATCGTCGTTCCGGTCATGCTGTTCTTCGCCTTCGCAATCATGATGGCGCGTGCCCGCGATCTGCGCAACGCTGCCCGGTCTATGGCCGAAGTCGCCCTTCGCCTTGCCGAACCCGAGACTATCGCATCCGACCGGATCATGTCCGTCGGCCAGGCGGTTCGCCGCGAAGTCTCGGCCATGAACGATGGCATCGAGCGCACCATTGCCCGTGCGACGGAACTCGAAACCCTCGTCCATTCCGAAGTCAACGCGCTTGAGCGCAGCTATGCCGACAATGAATTGCGCGTGCGCAGCCTCGTGCAGGAACTGACCGCCGAGCGCGACGCCATCGTCAACCACGCGGAGCGCATCCGCTCCTCCATCGTCGGCGCGCAGGAACAGATCAAGGAAGAGCTTTCCATCGTCGGCGAAGAGCTTTCGATGCGGCTTTCCACCACCGGCGAGGCTTTCGCCTCGATGATCGACACACGCTCGGCCGCGCTGCTTGAAAAATCGCGCGCATCGACCGAAGCGATGGGCAGCCTGATTGCCGCCAAGACCGAAAACCTGCTTCAGGCACTGAATTCATCGGGCGCGACGCTGTCGAGCGAATTCGACATGCGCCTGCACAACCTTACCTCGACGCTGGACGAGCGTGGCGAAGTGCTGTTGGAACGCTTCGCGATCCACGCCTCGACGCTGGACAGCGGCGCGGAAAGCCTCAACAGCGCGCTTGAGGAACGCACCCGCCAGCTCAACGAGACCCTGTCCAACCGCACGCTCGAACTCAACCGCAATATCGATCGCGGCCAGCAGATCATCGGCGGTTCGCTGGATAACGTGCTCGACAAGCTGTCCACGACGCTTGAGGAAAAAGGCCTCTCCTTCCGCCAGAGCCTGCAAAGCACGGCCGACGACGCGATCATGGATCTCGATCTTCGCTCCGGCCTCTACGAAGAACGCCTGCAGGCGACGGTCGGCCAGGTCAACTCGGCATTCGACGAACATGTGGCCGACTTCGCCAGTGCCTTCGACCAGCGCGCAGGCAGCCTCGACAGCAAGCTGATGGAAAGCCTTGCCCGGATCAACGAAACCGTTGCCGGCGGCTCCGAAGCTCTCGACACCATGCTCACCAGCGGACTTGAGCGCATCGGCACCACCATGACCGATCAGTCGCTTGCACTCGCAACCGCACTGGGCACCGGCCAGGAAATGCTCGAAAACGCGCTTGAGACCCGCACCCGCGCGTTCAGCGACGCAATCGGCCAGCGCACCACTGAAATCACCGATGCCTTCGCCATTTCGCACGAGAAGATCGACGGCGTGCTGGCGGAACGCAGCAACGCCCTGTTCGGCGCGCTTTCGGCCAGCCAGGACCGCTTCGACGAGGCGCTTGCCAGCCGTTCGCTCGCCATTACCGGTTCGGTTTCCGGCACGGCGGAACGTCTTGCCGCGATGCTTGAGGAACGTGCAGCAGCCATCAACAACGTTGTTGCCGATGTCGAGCGCCGCCTTTCGGAAACGCTCGAAACCCGTGCAGCCGCCATCACCGGCGCCGTTGCCGGCATCGAGGATCGTATTTCCGATACGCTGGAAAGCCGCACGGCTGCGCTCCACGATGTCGTATCCGGTGCGGAAAACCGTATCGCCGAAACGCTTGACGGTCGCACCGCGACGCTTTCCGGCGTCATTTCGGGTGTCGAGGAACGCATTGCCGACACGATGGACAGCCGTACCCTGTCGCTCGACATGACATTTGCCAATGTCGAGGAAAGACTGTCGGAAACGCTCGACAATCGCGCATCGGCGCTGACCGGCATTGTCGCAAGTGCCGAAGAGAAGATTGCCGGCGCGCTCGATAGCCGCACCGCCACCTTCGGCGACGTCGTTGCCGGTGCCGAGAGCCGTATCGCGGAAACGCTGGATGGCCGCACGGCAGCACTCAACGCCGTCGTTTCGGGCGCTGAAGAACGCATCGCCGATGCACTCGACAGCGCCCACGCCGTCCTCTTCGCCGGCCATGCCGGTTTCCAGGCTGCCCAGGCAACCAACCACCTTCCACCGGACACGCCGCAGGCGTGGGCAAAAGCGACGGTCTGTTGGGTGACGCGCACGTTGTAGTCGTAGTCGGCAGGGGTTTTGCCGTCTTCTTCAGCGAGCCGTCCATCATCACCGAGCTGAAGCCCAGTTGGATCGAACGCTGGCAGACGTCAGGCTGGTGCCGTGGTCCTGCATGCACACCGGATATGGAATTTCTTCGATAGGCCAGGATCAGGGTGATTTAGGAACGGCGCGCCAGCATATTTGCGCACCACAGCAGAAAGCTTGCACACTCGGCGAGTCGGTCTTGTCAGCCGTTTGACGCATCTGCTCTGCTGCTGTTGACGTTAAGCGCACGCCAGCCAAATTCGGCGCAGCGGCGTGTCGGTGCCATACCGCGCATGCTGATGGCGCCATGGTGTTCTTCTCCCGGTGGGACGCGTTAATCGTGCAAATGCCGCAGCGGCAGGCGCTATCTCGTCATTCAGATCAGGGACAAACCCGGCCTGATCAATTAGCTGTTCGGAGCCCAGCCACGGCCAATCAGGTCATTGTTGGCGGTCCAATAGACTAGCCCCTTCCTCACCTTGGCTATGAAAGGACAGCAACCATCGCTGTACAACGCCCCCGAGCCGGATACTTCCTGATTCAGGCGATAAACCACATCACTGCCACCCAGACGCACATCCACAATCGACTCACGACTGCTGTCGGCGAAACGCCAGAGCACTTCGTCAGACCGTCGCAGACC
>JAXHOC010000067.1:0-20118 GCA_034519725.1 Agrobacterium sp. | reverse complement strand
AGTTACGCATGCTCAAGGACGCGCACGGTGATCTCGCCGACGGCGTGCTGCGCTATCTCGGCAACAGCGTATTCCATCGCTGAAGCGCACAGCAGAAATCGACGCCCAGCAGGCGTCAGTTATCCGTGAATTCACGGACGAGGACTGCGCCTTTGGCACATGTCGCCGGAAACAAAAGAGCGACCCGCCGGCTCTTTTCGCATGCGTGAAACGCCTGGGCGGCTGGAGATTCTGGGCGCCATTCCCCACATCGACCCGCAAGGACAATTACCGCATCCGTATACCGGCGCCTGCTTCAACGACTTCGTTTTTCCAGCGCCGCCGCAGATCTGCGCAGCGTTGCGTTGCGGTAGCTGCCGGTGCTTACCCATCTCGAAAGTTTCGGCGTGCTGTCGGCTCACCTCGAAACCGTTACTGGCGCGATGTCGGCTGACGTCTTCGGCGCTTATACGCTTCCGTTCAGGCGCGACCCACGCGCGGATACCGCTGGTGAAAAGCCAGATATCGAACTTCACTCTCGATGAAGATCCCGGAGCTAATTGATGACGGCCTCGGCAGGGCGATACGGGTCGGTGCTGAGGCGTCGCTGATACCTGACGCGGCTGCGCTGCCAGCCATTTACGGCGCCTGATGCCGGGCAGCCGGTCTATTTCATACGATGCCTTTGCCTCGCGGGCGCTTCTACTTCCAGCCGATCGTCCGCGCGGGCTGCGGAGGTCACCCGCCATCGGCTTTGATCCGGAGAAGCCATGGCTTCGACCACATGCTCCGCTGCTGCCTGCGGGTCGCCCAACGCCATGGAAATGGCCGAGGTCGGCCGAAGGCGTGGCGGAGCGCGCACCGAGGAGAGCGCCTACGAGCCGGTGCAGACGTCAGCACTACGACGTCGGCGACTTCGTGGCGTGCAGTGCCTGTCCTCAGCGCCGCCGAGGCACGTCGCCCGCGGAGGATCGTGAGGGGCGACAATGCGTTGGCGACCTGGTTGGAATACGAACGCAGCGCCAAGCCCGCAAGGTTGGCGATCCGTCTTCGTCCCGCAATACCGGCGACGAAACAGAGCTGGCGGTGTTCGACTGGTCGGCGCCGCCCGTTCGTGTCGCTTTCCGGGAAAGCCTTCTGGACGGCGATATCGGCCAAGTGCTTATCTGCGGAGGCGCTGTGACCGCGTAGGTCGCCCGCTGAAGGTGAACAAGGCTTTCGCGGCGAGTTCCAAGACGGCAGGCTGCCGCTGATATTGCCGCAATCTGGGCCAACTGAAGCCCGGAAACATATCGCAAAGTGCGCGAAGCCTGCGCAGGAGCGAAGTTAGCCAGCGAAGAAGGCAACTAAAAAGAGCGATGGGCGAAACTGGTTTGTCGACACGACCCCAGAAATGGTAAGGTCGCGGTGTCTGCGCAAAGGCATTACCGACGCACCATGTAAAGAAACAAGGGCTCCGCAGGATTTCATTTCCAATGCTCTAACGGGACGAGTCTTGAGCATGATAAATCATAATCTAGGAGAGTAGCATTGACCTTGGCGTCGAACGACCACCGCATCAAATCCGTTCTCGGCCGTCTTGAAATGATCATCGACAATGAGAATGACAATATCGGTAAGGACCCCCAGTCCGATTTCTTAAAGTTCCCCCAATGCCCATAAAAGCCGCTGCCTTTTTATGAGTTGACGATGTTGTTCCAAGCAGATACGCCCCACGAGGAAATCGCCGCCGGACATCTCTGATCAGGTACAGGGCATCAAGTCCAAGCTCGCCACCAATGCCAGCCGCGTCGAGGCGCATCTGAATGCGGTTCGCTTTGTTGCGGATCTGCTCAAGACCGCGATCCAGGAAGCCGATACGGACGGCACCTATTCCCAGGAACAGTTCATAGTACGGCGCAGCCTCCTGATGTTGAAGCTTCTTCTCACCGGCGTTCGCCTTTGCGCCGTCACGCTCGGCGCGGTGTATTTCTCTGTCCAGATGGCGACGGCACCCTCGTCGGGAGATGAGGCGGCGAAAAAGGCCAGTCTGCAACTGGTCAAAGGCGAAAGCAACCGCTCGAATATTCGTTAAAACAGCAAGAGACGATTAACCAGTCAGGCGGCCCGGACCGTCAGTGGCTCGGGGCCGCTTCTTTTTCGCCTTCGACCTTTTCGCCCTCGACAAGCTTGACCGAACGGGGCGAACCATTGCCCTTCTGCTCGCGAATATCGGCTTTCGAGAGATAGTCGAGCTGTTCGATCAGCACGTCTCCGACCACATCGTCGCCGAGCTTCTTGTTCAGCCCCTCACGGATGCGCTGCTTGAAGACCTCAGGATCGAAGGTGGAGATATTGGCGATGTTGACCATTGAGGAACCCGCCAGAAGCGTGAACAGTTCGTCGGTCATCAATTGCGTTGCCGGCAGTTCGATCTTCGCCATCTTTTCCTTGTCGACACGCAGAGAAATGCGGCTGAGGAAATAACCGTTCACGCCCCCGTCATTGATGACGGGGATGGTGATGCTTTCGCCTTTGACCAGTTGCAGACTGGCCTTTTTCGCCGCCTCATCTCCCGACGAGGGTGCCGTCGCCATCTGGACGGAGAAATACACCGCGCCGAGCGTGACGGCGCAAACCCAGACGCCGGTGAGAAGAAGCTTCAACATCAGGAGGCTGCGCCGTACATGAACTGTTCCTGGGAATAGGTGCCGTCCGTATCGGCTTCCTGGATCGCGGTCTTGAGCAGATCCGCAACAGCGCGAACCGCATTCAGATGCGCCTCGACGCGGCTGGCATTGGTGGCGAGCTTGGACTTGATGCCCTGTACCTGATCGAGATGTCCGGCGGCGATTTCCTCGTGGGGCGTATCGCGGAACAACATCGTCAACTCATAAAGGCAGCGGCTTTTATGGGCATTGGAGACTTTGAAATCGAACTGGGGGTCCTTACCGATATTGTCATTCTCATTGTCGATGATCATTTCAAGACGGCCGAGAACGGATTTGATGCGGTGGTCGTTCGACATAAGGTCCATGCTTGTCTCCTCGTTATGATTTATCATGCTCAAGCCTCGTCCGTTTTATCATTGGAAACGCCGAGGACCTGCCTTTCGAACTCCGCCACCATCCGAATTGCAGCATTATGGTCTTTGTCATTCATGGATACGTCGGTAATGCCTTTGCTCTCGGCTTTCCGCAACGCATCCTTGTAGGCCTGTTCCGCAATGCCGACGCCGCCATTTCTGGAGATCGTGTCGGCAAACTGTTCCGCCATCATGCTTTTCCAGATCTCGCCGGCATTGCCCTTGCCGTAAACCTCTTCGCTGTCTTTCGGCAGCATGTTGGCCACGAAGGTCTGAAGCACGGAAGCCTCATACTTGCGATATGTTTCCGGAACTTCGGTACGGGCGGAGCGGATGTTGGTATTGCCCAGACCCGCCTTCGACGTGGCACTATCAAGCATATCAACGGCAGCGCCAAAGCCCTTGCCCGAATCGGCAAGACTCGTCGCCGCGAAAGCCGCCTTGTTCGCCTTCAATTTTTCCTGGGCGACCTGCACTTCCTGAGGGTCCGCAGCGCGAACCACATCCATCACCAGATCGCTTATAACCGATATCGCCACGTCCAGAACTCCCGAGCTGACGAACGGGCGGCATCAAAGCCGGGCGTTCGCTCAATCAAGAAACACCGCCGAACACGTCCCTCTGGACGACCCAACGATGCAACAACGGGACAGACTATGGATCGCCAACCTTGCTGGAGGCTGGTGTCCGGGATGCGTTCGTGATTTCTAATAGGTCATAGATTGCATTGTCGTCAACCTCACGATCCTCGAGATCGCGGGCGACGTGCATCCTGTCCTCCAGCCGGTCGGCCTTGGTCTTTTCCTTGAGGACCTTGTTTTCCTGCAATTGCTGCACGCCGGTGAGCTGGCGGTCCTTGACGACAAGGCGGCCGTAACGATCCGAATAGTGCCTGGAGAACGTCTGGTGCACCGGCTCCATGGAGCTCATTGCTTCAAGAACGCTCTCCATGGATTGCGCCACTTCCGCCCGCACGCGGGTGGTGTCGGCCAGTTCCACCTCGGCCATTTTCTCCATATGGCGTTGAACCGTTACCAGGCGCTTGAGTTTGGCCGAACGTGTGTCCGAAGCCATGGCGTTTTCTCCAGATCAAAAGCCGATGAAGACCGGGCCGAAACCATCCACGAATTGCCGGATGAGGGCCGCGATCGACAGGTAGAGCATGAAAATACCGCCCGCGAGAACAAAAGGCGTCGATATGAAATAGACCGGTATCTGCGGCGCCAGCTTGTTGATGAGGCCGACGGCGACGTTGAACATCAGGCCGTAAATCACGAAAGGGCTGGCAAGCCGCAGCATGATGGTAAAGGACGCGCGCAGCGTGTCCGTCAGGGTTATCAGCATCTTCTGACCGCTGATCAGCGCACCGACCGGTGTCGTCGCGTAGGAATCGACCAACGCCCGCAGGACGATGTGGTGGAAATCCAGGATGAACAGCACCATCATGCCACCGAAGGTGATGAAGTTCGATATCTGGTTTTCCTGCACGTCTTCAACGACATCCGCTCCGCCGGGCGCGCTGAGCCCGATGGATGCGCCGATGAGCGCGCCCGTGAACTGGAAGCCGAGCGTATAAAACCGGGCGATCAGCCCGTACATCGCGCCAATGACGATTTCGGTGAAGATGAGGCCGACGACGGCACCCTGGCTTGCGCCGGAAACTTTCGGATAGATCGTATCCCACAGCACCGGCAGCAGCGCCATGGACACCGCAACGCACAGCAGCATGCGGATCTGCGGCGAGATGCGCGCGCTGGAAAAGCCCGGCATGGTCATGAAGCAGGCGCCGATGCGGCAAATTGCAAGGAACAATGCGATAATTGTCCCTTGCGGGTCGGTTATCATGAAATGGCGCCCAGAATCTTGATCTCCAGCCCCTTGGCCAGTTCCACATGCGAAAGAACCGGCAGGGTGGCAAAGAGTCGTTCGATGATCATGCGCACATAGGACCGTGTTTCCGGCGACGTGACAAGGACAAAGGGTAGTCCGCGATCCATGAATTCACGGATAACTTTCGACGCCTGCTCGGAAAACTCCTCGAGATGGCGGGGATCGATGTCGAATTCGACGATTTCGCCCTTTTGATCGCGCTTCAGCGCCTGATGGAACACCATGTCCCACTTGTTGCCGAGGCGAAGCACGCGCAGCACGCCATTGTCGGCGAGATCGCCGCAGAGCTGCTGCGACATGCGCACCCGCACGTGTTCGACGATCTGCTCGGTCTTGCGCACATGCGGGGCAAGTTCGGCGACCGCTTCCAGAATGAGGTGCAGATTGCGGATCGACACGCGCTCGGCGAGCAGCAGTTTCAACACCGCCTGCAGGCCGGAATAGGACATGTGCGACGAGCAGATTTCGTCGGCCAGTTTCTTGTATTCCGGGTCCAGCCTGTCGATGAGAATCTTGACGTCCTTGTAGGACAGCAATTGCGGCAGATTGTTGCGGATGACTTCGCTCAGATGCGTCAGCACCACCGAGACATTGTCGATCGGGTGGAAACCTTCGCGCTTCAGATCCTCGGTAAAGGTCTCGAGAATGGAAACGGCCGGCATGCCGAAAGCGGGTTCGCGGATCTCGTCGCCCGGAATGCTCGGCTTGCGCCCTGCCCCGGTCACGACAAGAACATCGCCGACACGCAGATTGCTCGAGGCGATCGTCGTGCCATGGACACGGATCTGGTAGGCCTTTTCCGGGATCATGATGTCGTCTGAGACCTTGATCTCCGGCACGACGAAGCCGTACTGGCTCGCGAATTTCTTGCGCATCTTGCCGACACGGAAAGCCAGTTCCTGATGCGCGCCAAGCAGACGGGTGGAAACCTGCTTGCCGAGGGCCAGCTCGATTTCGGAGGTTTTCAGAACCTGCTTGACCGAATCCTTTTCGGCTTCGTTGGTCTGGAGAACCTTGTCTTCCTCTTCCTGGCGGCGCTGCGCGCTTTCCGCCTCGGCCTGGCGCGGAATATACCAGCTGCCGAAGGCCATGATGCCGCCCAGCAACGTGAAGGGCAGGAAGGGCAATCCCGGCATGACGGCGAGCAGCCCCATCAGCATGGCCGCGACCATCAAGGCGCGCGGATATCCGCTCAGCTGGTTGATAACGGCCTGATCCGTCGATCCTGACGTGCCGCCGCGCGACACCAGAAGGCCGGCTGCGAGCGAGACGATAAGGGCCGGGATCTGCGACACGATACCGTCGCCGACCGAAAGCTTCACGAAAATGTCGGCAGCCTCGCCGATGGGCATGCCATGGCGGAAATAACCGATGATGATGCCGCCGAAGACATTGATCGCGGTGATGATCAGGCCGGCAATCGCATCGCCGCGCACGAACTTCGAGGCACCGTCCATCGAACCGAAGAAGGAGCTTTCCTCTTCCAGCTCGCGGCGACGGCGCTGCGCTTCCTTTTCATCGATGATGCCGGCGGACAGATCCGCGTCGATCGACATCTGCTTGCCGGGGATGGCATCCAGGGTGAAGCGTGCGCCGACTTCGGCGATACGGGTGGCGCCCTTGGTGATAACGATGAAGTTGACGGTGATCAGGATCAGAAAGACGATCAGACCGATCACGAAGTCACCGGACATGACGAGGCTGGAGAAGCCCGCAATCACACCGCCCGCCGCCGTCGGCCCCTCATTGCCGTGCGAAAGGATGACACGCGTCGTCGCAATGTTCAGCGACAGGCGGATCATCGTCGCGATCAGCAGGACGGTTGGAAACGACGAGAAATCCAGCGGGCGCTGGATCCAGAGCGCCACCATCAGGATAAGAACCGAAAGCGCTATCGAGAAGGCCAGCCCGACATCCACCAGAACGACCGGAATGGGCAGAAACAGAACGCAGAGGATCGATACGATGCCCAATGCGAAACCGACATCCCGCATGCTCGGGCTTACCTTGGGCAAGGAAATGACTGGTGGTTGCGCCATAAAATCGTCCTGTCTCTTCATGAGAAGGGCGACGGAAAAGCCGCCGCACGGTTCCGCGGCACCGGTTTTCGAAAATCGCTCACGCAATTTCGCCCGATGCTTCAGCCTATCCCTAGTCGCTGAAGCTTGCGCGAGGATGGCATGCGGACGGGACGGGCGTCAGAAGCCCGACTGAACCCGCGAAAAGACGAGATTGGAAAAAAGGGCGATCTGCGCGCCCACGAACGGGGCGGCAACGCCGAGAACGATCATGATCGTGACGATTTTAGGAACGAAGGTCAGCGTCATTTCCTGAACCTGGGTCAGGGCCTGGATAAAGGCGATGGCGACACCGACGATCATGGCCGCGAGAACGGCAGGACCGGCCGCGACGAGAACCGTCCAGACTGCCGCCTGCATGATATCAAGCGCATCGGCCTCGTTCATCGCCCAATCCTCTATTCCGGAAGGGCGGCATCATACCGCCCCTTTTAATGTCACGAACCGGTCGGTTTATCCGAATCGGTCCCGCTATCAGGTGTAGTCGCGATCGGACCGTTCGAGAAGGTCACACCGGCCTGCAACAGCACTTTGTCACCAGCTTCCGTAATGGCGACGACGCCGTCCGAATAGACTTCGACTTCTTTCACCACGCCGGTGACCTTGTCGTCGGCGCTCTTGACCGTCTTGCCGACCAGGTCGGAAGCGCGCGTCAGGGCTTCGGCCTGCAACATGCTCTTCAGATGGGTGTTGGTCTTGATCGTCTGCTCGACCTGCGAGAAGCTTGCCAGCTGCGACATCTGCTCGCCGGCATCCATCGGGCTGGTCGGATCCTGGTTTTTCATCTGGGCGATGAGAAGCTTCAGGAAGCTGTCGTAATTGAGCGAAGCCGCGCTTTTGTCGTTGCTGCTCGCCCCGGCATTTGCCCAGGGGTTAGAGGCTGCCGACGTGACTGCATCTACCGCCATGGTGCGATCTCCTTGCGAATCTGTTCGATCGTTGCGGGGGTCATTTCCTGATTGTTGAGGATTTTCTCCTCGGTCGGGTACAGGCCCCGAATGGCCTTGAGCGCTTCGAAAGCCTTACCCGAGGCAACCAGGCCGTCGATACGCTTGAGTTCGGCCAGAATCTCATCATGCTGGAAGCAATTCAACAGCATGCTCACGGATTTGCGGAACAGGTTCGTCGACTGCTCGCGTCCTTCCGGATTGATGAGGATCATCTGCGCGATGAAATACAGCTGCCTGAGCGGCGTCGTCGCCTGCTCCGGCTGAAGCACGTGGTTTTCAAGCAGGAACGTGACATCGTTCAGGAATTCGAGGGCCACCTTGCGATCCACCCGCAAAACCGCGCCGTTGATGAAAATCTTTTCGCCCGATTTCAGCGAGATTCGAAGTGTACTTTTCATTTCAGTCCATCCCTGATGATGGTGGTCACGTCAATTATGCCCTGGAAATTCGTCGATTGACGTTTCCGGATCAGTTCGCACTCTTTCAAAATCCAGATCGCGATCGAAATCAGATTTGCCCTGAGTTCCACGGCCAGCTGGTTTTCGGGTTGCTTGAGGTCCTCAATGAAGCGGATCCAGACCCGTCGAGTGTAAAAAAGCGCTTCGATCGTATGGCGCTGGGAAGACGAGTCCTTTGCCTCCACCAGAAGATCGATCGATTTATTCAACGCCTGCCGCTCGCGATCCTTCGCGTCTGCGACACCATCCTCCATGATTTCGGCGTAGGAAAACTGGTACATTCATGTATCCTTTATCTGCCGCCACCCCTGTTCATCAGAGGTAGTTTACCAGACTCATTTTTTGCAGACGCGACGTAAGGCTGTAGCCGATTTCAATCTGCTGCTGGAGCAGATCCAGGCGTGTCTTCACCTCGTAGGTATCGATCCCCTCGATATCCAGGAGGTGAGTTTCGATGATCTTCTTCTGGGCGGCGAGCGAGTCGTTCGCCTTCGAAACACGGCTTTCCGAGAGGCCGAGCTGGCTCTGCTGCTGGTTCAAACCACTGATGGCCGTGCCGATATTGGTCACCGATCTGGTCGCCACCACTTCGCGAACGGCGCTTGGCACCTTTTCGTCAAGGAACGTCATCGCAGTCATGGCCGTCATCGCGAAATAACGCATCCCCTGCGAGTTGCTGTTGGTCGATGTCTCGACAACCTCGTTCTGGCTGATGCGGCTCGTCATGTTCGTGTCGCTCGCCTTCGACCCATAGGTCGTCCAGAAGTCGTAGTTCTGGCCGGCCGTCAGATCGCTGTGCGGCGGGTTCGTAACCTGTGGTAGTCCCGCTGAACACACCTTCGATACGGGTCATGAACGCTGCGGCCTGATCCTTGGACAGGGCGGCAATATTGCCGACAGGCGGTGTCTGTGCCGCCATGAACGCATTCAGCTCCACCTCGTAGGCTGCCTTCAGCGTCGATCCTTGTGCGAAGTAGTCATCGACGGGTTTTACATCCGTATTGATGCCGGAGAACAGAAATTCGCCACTGACCGCCGTATTGGCAAAACCGGTGAAAGTGTTGAAAGCGTTCGAAATGGTTTTGGCAACCGTTGCCAGCGTCGGTGCTTCGCTGTTGGTATTCGGAACAAGAACCTTCTGAATTTCCTGAGCGGCCTTCGCCATGCCATCAAGTGCCGCCTGAGAGGACTTGAGACGTTGCGTCGCAATGGAATTGACGCTGACGAGCGAAGAGAGACGGTCGACATCGCGATTGAGATCGAGGCTGCGGGCCGTGTTGGCACCCAGCGTCACCCCGAGATCGGCATGTTTGCCCGTCGTCAGTTCGGTATTGAGGTTCGTCATCTCAAGCTGGGCCTTGAGGATGGTGCTGCGCATGCTGTTCTGCATTGCCAGCGATGAAATGAAGGACGTTTTCATCTATTACCTCACCATATCCATCAGCGACTTCAACATGTCGTCGATGGTGGTCACCAGCTTTGTGGCGGCCTTGTAGGATTGCTCGATATCCATGAGCAGCGAAAGCTCCTCATCCAGGCTGACAGCAGTGTTGTTCGAATAGGATGTGGCGGAGCGCTCATAGAGCGCGCTTTTCGCTTCGTTTGCCGAAGTTGCGCCGGACCGTTCCTGTTCGAGCCAACCCACCGAGTTGGTGCCGTATTTAAGGATGCTTGTATTCGTATCGATACGTGTCGACGCTGCAAAATTCATGGGCGCGTCAAAAGCAGTGACATAGCTGTCGATCAGTGCGGAAAACCCGGTTCCGCCCGAAGTTGTGGTGTTGATTACATAAGCGGTACCGTTGATACCGCCGTCGCGCAACAATTCCGGGTTTCCACCTTTGGAAATAATTAACGCAGGGTTGACGGTAATGCTGGCAGCGAGCCCTGGAGAGACAGTCCCGGCAGCCGGAATGGTCGTTGCCGCCGGCGAACCATAGGTGAAGAGGCCGGGCATTTTCGGCAGCGGGCTGGTCGGGCTGGCCGGCTTTTCCGCAAACATGGTGATGAGGCCGCGCGCAATTTCGTCGAGCTGGCTCTGCATGGTTGGCGCCAGGTCGTCACGAACCTGCATCAGACCCTGAAGCGAGCCTTCCGCCGTCGTATTGCTGCCGGTGCTCGCCTTGACCGCCACACCATCAACGTAGATCGCGTTGCCCGTGACCGTCGCGTCGTAACCCGGCTGAGCCTTGAAAGTCACCTTGCGCGGTACGACCTCGAACAGGGTCGCGCCGTCCGCCGTATAGAGCGCCACGTCGTTGTTTTCGCGATTGACGACGTTGATCCCGATGATGGACGAAATGTCCTTCAGCAGCGTCTCGCGCTGGTCGAGAGCGTCGCTTGGATTGCCGCCCATCGCGGTCTGCGCCTTGACCTCGTTATTGGCTTCCTCGAATTTCGAAAGCAGGCCGTTCAGCTTGTCGACCTGAAGGGTGATTTCCTTGTCGGCGCGCAGGCGCATCGCCTGCAATTCGGACGAAGCCTTATTCAGGGACGTGGCGACATCCACGGCGGATGTCACCGCCGTCGCCGCAAGCGCTGCATCGCTCGGCTTGGCCCCGTAGCCGTCGAGGCTCTTCAGCAGCTCTTTCATATAGATGGCAGGCGAACTCTCGTAATCGTTGCCGCCAAAAAGGCTTTTCATTTCCTCAAGTCCGGTCAGAACGGTTTTCTGGCCGGAAGCGAGGGATGAACTGGAGATCGTCTGCCTCAGGAGGCTATCATTCTGGGCACGGCCGTTGGCGACAATACTTGCACCAGACATGGTCGTGCCGAGAATGGCGGTTCGCTTGACGTAGTTCGCATTACCGACATTGGCAATGTTTTTCGAGGTAACGTCGGTTTGCTTACCTGTATTGTTGAAAATCGACTGCGCAGTATTCATTGCTGACGTGAGCGACATTCATTTGTCCCCGTGAGAATTACTATCTCTTCAGATTGATCAGGACATCCATCAAATCCGAACCCGTCTGGAAGACTTTCGAATTCGCAGTATAGATACGCTGGGATTCAATCATGTCAGTGAGTTCGCTGGCGATATCGACGTTCGAACCTTCCAGTGCACCCTTCTGGATGTAGCCGAAGCTACCCGTCTGGGCGAAACCGATGGTGACGACACCCGACTCGTTGCTGGGCAGATAGACGTTGCCGTTCTGCGGGCTGAGGTTGTCAATGCTCGGCACCGTTGCCAGCGCCAGCTGGTAAATGTTGCGGCGGCCGCCATCCTGATAGACTGCCGTCACCACGCCATCCTTGCCGATTTCGACATCCTTGATCTGGCTCGGCCCATTGCCGTTCAGGATCGCGGTGCCGGGCGTGAATTTCGTCGAGAACTGCGACATGTCTGACAGGTCGATATTGATCGCCTGCGGGACGCCGCTGTTACCGTCATTGATGGTGACGGACTTGGGCGAGGTGGTCGTAAGCTTGTTGGTGGCAGGATCAAAGGCCAGATCCACTTTTGCCTGAACAACAGTAGCCGGTGCCGTCGCCGTGTAGGGGAAACCGCCGTTAGTCGACTGATCCTGACGATAAACTGCCACTTCCCAGGTGTTAGCACCGGTCTTGGTGTAGTAGAAATCGTACAGCACCTTTGCGCCGCCGCTATCGAATGCCGTCAACGACGTTTTGTTACCAAAGGTTGCCGTTGCGGAGTTCGTGCTCGGAAGTAATGCCGCAGCTACGATCGGATCATCGCGATTGAGGTTGGCCGGGAAGCTGCCCTGCGTGGAGGGAGATGCCGTCAGCCCAAAGTTGTTGACGTTGATAGCCTCGAGACCGGTAAAACCGTTGACGACGGCGGCCGGCGGGTTCGAGCCGTAGGGATAACCCATCAGCTGGAAGCCGGCTGCGTTTTCCAGGTAGCCTTCGGAATTCTTCACGAAGGAACCGGCTCTTGTAAGGTAAGGCGTGCCGGAGCCATCCTGAACCACGAAGAAGCCGTTGCCCTGTATGGCAAGATCGGTGCTCGACGTGGTGTAGGAGAGGTTGCCCTGCTCCGAAATGCTGTAGCGAACGTTGGACTGCACGCCGCCGGAGGCATAGCTGCCCGACGACGAGGGCAGAACGAGCGAGGAGAACGACGTCGATGCGCGCTTATAGCCAGTGGTGCTTGCGTTGGCGATGTTGTCGCCCACAGTCCCCAGCTTGTTAGCCTGTGCATTCATGCCGGACACACCGGTTCGCATAGTGCCGAAAATACTCATTCAAAAACCCTCGTGGTCATCTTCAGGGAGAAGGTAAAGCGTTTGGCTTGCGTGAAGCTGTCTGAAATACCGCGTTTGAAAAAGACCACGCGGATGAATGAATATTATTGCCAATCAATGCTGTAACCGAGGAAACGCTTGGAATCGACCGGATCGTAGCCAAGCTTCTTGCGCAGCTTCTTGCGCAGCTTGCTGATATGGCTTTCCACAACGTTCTCTTCGACGTCATCATCGAAGATGCCGTAGATGGCATTGAAAATCTGCGCCTTGGAAACGCGGCGTCCGCGATTGGCGATCAAATATTCAAGGATACGGCGCTCGCGGCGCGGCAAGGGAAAGACCTCACCACCGACTTCAGGATCGCGACCGTCGGAGAAAATCCGGATCGGCCCTGCATCGGTGAAGTTCGAAATGACTTGCAGCCGGCGACGGATTGCCGCCGCACGGGCAAGGATTTCCCGAGGGTGAACCGGCTTTCGCACGACGTCATCGACGCCGCTATCGAACAACGCCAGTGTCGATTCCAGCGAGGGCTGGTCGCTCACCGCGATGACCGGCGCCGTCGTGCGATCCCTGATCGCCTTCGGCAAAGAAAAGCTCCGGTCGCCCTGGCCAATCAAAAAGGCCTCCACGGCCGCAAGATCGCTGTCCGCGGCCGTCGAGACCCATTCCCCGAATTCGACCGGATCGAAACCGGTCGAGGGGATGCCCTCACGCCCAAATAGAGATGTATAGCCGTCTTTAACGAGCTCGCGCTCATCAACCACTACGATCATTCGTCCGCCTCCGAATCAGTGTGGTGTTTTCCAATGAGGCATTGGTACGAATCGGGGGATTCAGCGACAACTGTAGGAAATCATCGATAAATATTAATAATTGATTAACTATTCTGTGCCGATTTGATCTACATATAGTGGTTGTTAACCATATACGGTACAAAATTTTTGTGTAAAAATTTTAAAAATACGAAAAAAACGCTTGCGACGCCTTTTTTAGGGCTTTCTCTCGCCACATTTCCGATAGCGAGTCCCTGCGCCCATAAAAGCAATTAAAGGTTGTTATCCGTCGCAGAAATTCTTCGCGTTGACGGTCCATTTCCCGTAACCGGTCGCCACCAGATTGGCGATCACCCGGCAGACATATTTCTTCTGCGCCGGGTCGTTGTTGGGGCCGGCATGGTAACGGGCGACGGCCATGGTCCAGGTTTCATGCCTGTTGTGGAGATTGCGCAGGAACATGGCGGCATATTCGACATTGCGGCGCGGATCGAACATTTCCCGTGCGGATGTGAAGTTTTCGCCATGGAAATAATGGTTTATCTGCATGCATCCGAGGTCGATCAGCTTGGCGCCATTGCGCTTTGCCGCCTCAAAAGTGGTCAATGCCTCCTCGGTAGAGGCCGCAAATACCGGTTTTCCCTCAATATTCATGGCGTTAGGGTCAAGCCGGCCCTTTCGCCCCGTCTCCGTCAGGCCAACGGAATAGAGAATGCCCTCCGGCACGCCGTATTTACGGGCGGCGGACTGGATTTCCCTTTCACAGACACCTGACGTTGCCGAAGCGGCGGCGTTTTCAGAGATAAACGCCATTGTCAGCAGAAGTGCGGGCAGAGCCAAGAGCGCCGTCCATGCCTTCATTATGCACCCCCAAATTATCACCATTGCCCTGCCGTCCGCCGCGCGCGCCGGACTCGTCACGGTTGCGCCCTGCGGCGGCCTGCTGGCCCTGCTGCTGCGCCTGCTGATTTTGCTGATTGTTGGCTTGTGTGCCCGTTTGGTCACTCTTGTCAGAAGAAGCAATGCTGATCGTGATGTTATCGACCGTCAAACCCTGCGCCTTGAGGCCCTCAAGGATGCTCTTGCTGTCCTGCTGGAGCTTTTTGTACGCCGCCGCGTTCTCCACCGTCATGTGAACGGCAAGCTCATCACCGGCAAGACGCAGCGACATTGTCACCGATCCCAGCTCGATCGGCGTCATATGCAGCTTCAATGTATGCACGACCCTGCCGGTGCTGCTCTGTGCCGCCTCGTTGGACAGCGACGAGCCGGGCTGCATGGCGCTCACCCATTCGGAATCATTGGCGATGAGGCCGGTCAGCGCCGAGGCGTTGGACGAAGGAGCCAGACCGATGAACCGGCGTTGATCGAGAACCGTAATGGTATCGGTGACCTTGCCGCTGCTTTCCCGCGCTTCGAACTCGACGCGACCGTCCCGCTGAACCGTGCTCATATCGAGCGCACGGCCCGTGCCGGAACGCGGAGACGCGAAGCGGAATGCCGAGGCATCGCCTTCGTTGCCCGATCCCGATCCGGTTCCGCCATCGTTTCCGGGAAGCTCGGTACGGACAGGCATGTCCTTCTGCGAGGGTTCGCCTTTGCCCTTGATCGTCTCGACCTTTTCAGATTTTCCATCGACCTTGCCGGCAATCGCCTGCGCAATCTCCTCGAGCGGCGTCTTGGCTGTCACGATATCGCCGACATTGGCCGTGAGCGTCTGTAGCTCGGCCAGCTTCGGATCGAGTGCATCCGCCGCCGCCTCTTTGTCCTTGTCGCCGTCCTTGACCTTCTTGCCGGTCTTGCCGTTTTCAGGCGCCGTATGGGCTGTCTTGATCGCGTTCTGAAGCTCGGCGAGGGCCTCGTGACCATGGCCTTCTCCGGAATGGTCCTTGACGATCACGTTGAGGAAACTCGGGGGGCGCTTGACCGGAACATCGGTCTTTTCCGCATCCTCATCCGGTTGCGCATGCTGCTCCCCAGCCGATCCCGCCTCCTCCTGGTGCCGCGAATGCGGCGCCTGCGGCGGGCGCTCGTCCCTGACGGTCGCGAGTGTGTCGCCGAAACTTCCGCCTTTGGCGTCGTCCCTCACGCTGGCACTGCCGGCGCGCGGATCGTTATATGGTGCATTCACTATCGCGTTGATGGATGCGTCGATCATGGTGCCCCCTCGCCTTTCTTCAACAGGCTGTCGATTTCATCGAGCTTGCTACGGCCGCTCGTCACGAGTTGCCGGACGTTGTCGCCCTGTTCGTCAGCCTTGTGGTTTTCAACTCGCCATATACTGTTTGTCCCAGCGCCCGCCGCCTCGTTCGAGGCAGCACCCTGCCCGGCATCCTGCCCTGGCGTGGCGGCGACATCGGTACCGGGCTGCAAGGAAGGAGGACGAACCACCTGGTCGGCGATCGCCTTTGCCGCGTCCCGCAGAGCCCTGTCCCGATCCGAAAGCCGGGCTTCAGGAATTTGCCCGATTGTTTCAATCGCGCTCACCACGTCGGGCGTGCCGATATTGGAGAGGCTTTCATAGAGATTTGCCTGCGCGTCCGGCTGATCCGGCATATCCGGCGACAGCGCTTTCGCCTTCAGCGCCGCCAGGCGTGCCAGCTTGTCCTTGCCGCTGATCGCGGCAAGGCGGGAGAGGCGCAGATAGGCTTCCTTCTGCCTCTCCGCGTCCATCATGGCGAATGTTTCCTCAATCGTGTCGTGCCCGATGGAATCGACACGTTTGACCACCAGCGAGACCAGAAGATCCGCGAACTGGCTGGCATAGGGCGAATGCAGGAACCGCCGCGCGTAACGCTGCGCATATTCGACGCCGCGCCCGGCATCGCCGTCTTCAACGGCGATAGCAAGCGAGCGGCGAAGTGCCGCTTCTTCCACGATGGTACCGGGCGCTTCGAGCCGGGCTATGTCATAAAAACCGAGGGCGGCCACCGGATCGCGCGGGATCGTCACATTGCCGCCGATCAGAGCGAGATAGGCGCCAATCCTCTTGCCGCGATATTCCGGCACCATGGCGGCGATGCTCTGGGCGACCAGCGTTCCCTTGCCGGACAGATATTTGCGCAGAATGTCAGCGACACGGCTGTCGAAATTGCCATCCACATCGCGCGCGACCAGCAATTCGAGCGTGGCCGGATTGCCGCCGCTCATCGCATAGACAAGCGCCGCATCGACATTGCGCGGATCCTTGAAGATCGCCGAAGGCGCGCTCTTCAGCCGCTCATCGATCGTCTGGAGCAGAAACCGCTGCATTTCGGTTGCCGAATGGTCTCCCATCGTGACCGAATCCTGCACGAATTGCAGAGACCGCAGCATGGAATAGGGCATGAGATTGTCTTGCGATTGCGCAAAAACCTTCACCGGTTCGGCACCGAGACCAAAGAGCGTCGCCGCAAGAAATACCCAACGTTTCGAGGATTTCGTCACACTCACCCCCGATCGGCCTCAAGCAGGATTTCGATACGGCGGTTCGCATTCGCCAGCGGGTCTGCCGGCACCTGCAACCTGCGGTCCGCAAAACCCGAAACCTGTTTCACCCGCTCTTCCGACAGGCCACCGCGAACCAGCATGTAATAGGCGCTATGCGCACGGTCCATGGAAAGCCGCCAATTGTCATTGGCCCCGCCCTTGAACTGCCGTCCGTCGGTATGGCCACGGATCACCACGCTGCCGCCGCGTTCCTGAAGCAACTTGCCGATCTTTTCCATCGCGACGACCATTTCGCCGCGAGGTACGGCCGATCCGACATTGAACATCGGCGTTTCCGTCTGGTCGGAAATGGTCAGCAGCAATCCACCTTCGGCCGGCGTCACCACCAGACCTTCGGCGAGCTTGCCGCTAATGCCGGATATCTGCTTCTCGATCTCTTCGCGCAGCTCATTGGCCTCTTCCTTCTGCGCAGCGGTACCTTGATGCTGCTCCGGTTGCTGCTCCGGTTGCGGCTGCGTCAACGCTGCCTGCTCGGCGGCATCCGGCCGCTGCTGCGGCACCACGGCGGCGACTTCCATGATCTTGGCGTTATCGGCACTATCGGCCGGCTGCTGCGACGATCTCACCAGAACCGCCTCATTGTCCTTGGCGGCGTCCTGCTGCTTGTTTTCAGCCGACTGCTGCGGCTCGACCGGATTTTGCTGCTGGTCCGCGCGTGTGATCTTCACCTGCTGGGTCCAGAAATCGGGATCGAAGGGGTCACGGTATGCCTCGCCGCCGCTCGCACCCGTTGCAGGGCCGGAATCGGCAGCGCCGCCCTCGCCCTTGGCGCTGACATTGGCCTGCTGTCCGACCTGCTGGGCAATTTCGGCCAGCACGGAATAGGGGTTCTCGAAAAAGTCCGCTTCGGAGAAGTTCGACTGCTCGCCGGTCTGGGAGGTCAGGTCTTCACCTGTCGCGGCGGCCGCGCCCTGGGTGACCTTTTCCGCCTTTACGTTGGACTGGTCTTTCTTCTCGACGCCCTCTTCCTTCTCCGCAGGCTTTTCCAGGCCCTTGGACGAGGGTTTCTCATCGGACAGCTTTATTGGATTGAAATAGCTGGCGACCGAGGCCTTGGTTTCCTCGTTGGCGGCGTTGACCAGCCACATGACGAGGAAGAACGCCATCATGGCCGTCATGAAGTCGGCATAAGCGATCTTCCATGCGCCGCCATGGGCGCCCTCGTGCCCGCCCTTGTGGCGTTTGACGATGATGATCTCGTTTTTGCCGTGGTGGTGATTTTCGCCTTCACTCATTTCATCACCTTGCGAAGACTGGATGCCCAGGCGGACATGCGCGTGACGAACACGCTTTCGCCCAACTCAACCGAAAGGTCGATATCCGCAGTCTCGGTAAATTTCATCGTCTCTTCTTCAAAGCCCGGCTGCGTCTTCAGCTGCTCAAACAAATCTTTCGGGCCTTTCACGACAAGCGTCACGGCCTCGCCATCCGGCATGGACGCACGAACGACATCCGCAAGCGACGAAATCGCCTTCAGCGACAGTTCTTCGGTCAGAACCGGGGCAAGGATACTGGCGGTCTGTTCGCTGAGATTGGTTGCGATCGCATCGATGCCTTCACGCAGCCGGAGCGACAGGAAAACGGCGATTTCTTCAAGATAGACGGACCGCAAGCCTTCCAGCTCGGCGGCATGGGCAGCGAGCAGCTCATCGCGCTCTGCCTGCATCCTCTCCGTGATCTCGCGGGTCGCATCCTCGTGACCACGGGCATAGGCCGCCTGTTTTTCGCTTTCCACGTCGAGGGTTTCGAATTCATCGAAACCGGCTGCGACATCGCCAAAACCGGACATGCCGTCGGCGTCTGCCAACGTTTCACTGAACGCCAGTCCCGCAGGCTGCACGTCCCCGAAATCCTTGAGATATCTTGCAATGGAGGCGCTCATGCACGCCCCCGGCAAAACAGGCCAAAGGGGCGAGACATGTTTCGTTGCCTGCGATCAAAGCCGTTTGGCGGCACCACCGTCATCCTTGCTACCCTGCCCGTCTCTTCAATTGTTTCCGGCCGGATCACGCCATGCGATCCACCCGATATTGCCCCGACGTTAGGTGTTCAAACTTGTGCGAGGATGAAGGCGGTGCCTGTTTCCAGAAACCTTGCCACCAACTCCCTCGAACCCGACGGACCAACCCGGTTTACTTGAAGAGCTGGAGGATGTTCTGCGCGTTGGCATTGGCGATCGAAAGCGCCTGGATGCCGAGCTGCTGCTGTGTCTGCAACGCCTTCAGCCTGGTCGATTCCTCGTTCATATCCGCATCGACGAGACGGCCGATACCCTTGTCGATCACGTCCATCAGGCTCGAAACGAAGTTTTCCTGCATGTTGATGCGGCTCTGCAAGGAGCCGAGGCTGGAGGCCGTGCTGGTCATGGCTTCGAGCTGCTTGTCGACGAAGCTCATCATCACGTCGATGGCGTCGGAAGCGGTGTAGTTGGTGGCACCGCCGGAAAAACCACTCATCGCTGCCGAAACGACATCGAGATTGCCGAGATCGAGCGTGGAGACGGAAAAGCCGAGGGATCTCGCATCGGAGGTTGGCGCAGCCGTCGTGTCATAGAACCAGTCGTTGCTGCCCGTGTCGCGATAGGCCGGCGAGACAGTGGCGGGGCCGGTCGCCGTCACCTTGACCCAGGTGTTTTCGGACAGGCGAAGATAGTTCACCGTTCCATTGCTGTAGACGCTCGGATCGGTATTCGTATCCGGCGTTGCCGCATTCAGCGTTCCGATTTCCGCGTCGGTCAATTTCTTGACGACGTAGCCCGCATTGGTCGTCACACCTGCGGTCGTTGAGGTCTGGTTGATCTGTTGTTCCGTCTTCGCGACAAAAACGGCGCTTTTGTCGAGAATACCGAGTTTTCCGCCGCTGAGGTCGAAAAGCACGGCACTGCCGTCAAGCACATAATCAACCGTGGTGACGCCGACATTGCCCGAACCCGTGCGGGTGAAGGATGCAACCACCTTTTTGGTGATGGGTTCGACAACCGGCGGCGTGCCACCATTGCTGATGCTGGCCTGCAACCAGTTCTCGCCGGAGAAGGAGGCCGATTCCGACGTGCTCTTCAGCTGTTCCTGAAGCTGCTTGATTTCGTCCTGGATCTTGCCTCGGTCAGCCCCGACGCCGTAAGCGGCGACAAGCTTTTCCTTGATTTTCTTGACGACCTCGATCGAGTTCGCCCGGCCTTGTCCGCCGACGGTATCCGACAACGGCACCCAGTCAAGGCAACACGTAACTG
>JAXHOC010000037.1:0-9937 GCA_034519725.1 Agrobacterium sp. | reverse complement strand
GTACTTCGTTCCGGTTACGTATTGCTTGCGCCGCTGGCCGGCCGCATGGGCATGCAGGACATGCGCGACGAGCTGGAGGACCTGTCCTTCCGTTATCTCAATCCGGAAGCCTATCAGACAGTGACCAACCGTCTGCTGGAACTTGAAACGCGCAATGAAGGCCTGATCAAGAAGATCGAGGACGAGCTGCGCGAGCTTCTGGTGGCGAACGGCCTGCTGGGGGCGAGCGTCAAGGGGCGGCAGAAGAAGCCCTATTCGGTGTTCCGCAAGATGCAGTCGAAGTCGCTCTCCTTCGAGCAGCTTTCCGATGTCTACGGCTTCCGCATTCTGGTGGACGATATTCCGTCCTGCTACCGGGCGCTGGGCATCGTCCACACCCGCTGGCGCGTGGTGCCGGGCCGCTTCAAGGACTATATCTCCACGCCGAAGCAGAACGATTACCGGTCCATCCACACCACCATCGTCGGCCCGTCGCGCCAGCGTATCGAATTGCAGCTGCGCACCAAGCGCATGCACGAGATCGCCGAATTCGGCATCGCCGCCCATGCGCTCTATAAAGACGGCGAAAACGGGGAGGGCGATCTTCTCTCGCCGGAGAGCAATGCCTATTCCTGGCTGCGCCACACCATCGAATCGCTGGCCGAAGGCGACAGCCCGGAAGAATTCCTCGAGCACACCAAGCTGGAACTGTTCCAGGACCAGGTGTTCTGCTTCACGCCCAAGGGCAAGCTGATCGCGCTGCCGCGCGGTGCGACGCCGATCGATTTCGCCTATGCGGTGCACACTAATATCGGCGATACGACAGTCGGCGCCAAGATCAACGGGCGGATCATGCCGCTGGTCACCCGGCTCAACAATGGCGACGAGGTCGAGATCATCCGCTCCGGCGTGCAGGTTCCGCCTGCCGCATGGGAAGAGGTGGTGGTGACTGGCAAGGCCCGCTCGGCCATCCGCCGCGCCACGCGCATGGCCATCCGCAAGCAATATTCCGGTCTCGGCTACCGTATTCTCGAGCGCACCTTCGAGCGCGCCGGCAAGGCCTTTTCGCGTGAAGCGCTCAAACCGGTGCTGCATCGTCTTGCGCAAAAGGATGTGGAAGACGCGATTGCCGCCGTCGGGCGCGGCGAGGTCTCCTCGCTCGATGTGCTGCGCGCGGTCTATCCGGATTATCAGGACGAGCGCGTGACGGTGAAGATGACCGGCGACGACGGCTGGTTCAACATGCGCAGCGCGTCCGGCATGGTCTTCAAGATCCCCGGAAAGTCACGCTCCGTTCTGGAGGACGATGGCGCAACCGAAATGCTTGACGGACCCGACCCGCTGCCCATCCGTGGCCTGTCCGGCAATGTCGATGTGCATTTCGGTGCCGCCGGCGCCGTTCCCGGCGACCGCATCGTCGGCATCATGGAAAAAGGCAAGGGCATCACCATCTATCCCATTCAGGCACCGGCGCTGCAGCGTTTCGACGATGAGCCGGAGCGCTGGATCGATGTCCGCTGGGATCTCGATGAGGCGAACAAGTCGCGCTTCATGGCGCGGGTGATGATCAATGCGCTGAACGAACCCGGCACGCTTGCCTCGGTGGCGCAATCGATCGCGACGCTGGATGTCAATATACGTGCGCTGAACATGGTCCGCATCGGCACGGATTTCTCCGAGCTGGCGCTGGATGTCGAAGTGTGGGATTTGCGGCAACTCAACCAGCTCTTGTCGCAGCTGAAGGACCTCGACTGTGTATCGACTGTCAAACGTGCCTTCGATTGAGGCATTTTTGATCATTTGCACATTCCATAAGGCCGCTGTTATGCATTGAATGCATGGCAGCGGCCTTTTCCTGTCTCTGGTCGCGCCTGTGGTTTGCGACTATCTTCCTTTCAGAAATTGAAAACGGAAAACGCGGCGTGCCGGTGGTCCTACCCCGATGAGAAACGCCATTTCCCAACTGAAAGGACATGAAATCATGTTTACTCCCCTTCGCAAGATCGCCCGTGCCGTTCGTGGCAAGACCACCCAGGAACGCGAATTCGAATATCTCAGCGGCTCCGTGTCGAATGTCGACCTCGAGTTCCGCCAGCGCGAAATCGACCGCGGCCTGTTCCGCCGGTAATGCAATCAGCGCATGGCAGCCTTTCGCCATGCGTATGGGATGTGGGAGGTGATGGCTGTTGTTAGCCAGCGCTTCTTGTGTCTCGAAAGACGATGTGAATGCGCGCTTCAAGCGGGCATCGACCGCTGTCCGGTCTGGACGATAGGACATGCTGCCTCTGCAATGAAGTTGACGGCGAGAGGGCGTATATTGCCTCGACGTCATCCTTGGGTCTGACCCAGGGATTTAATCACGTTGAATTAAATCAGTCGGTTGCAGATCCCTGAGGCAAGCCCGAGGATGACGTCGGAGTGTCCGGCAAGCTTCGTATTTATCCGGTGACGACGCGCGGATTTGCGTCGGCCAGTTTCCGGCTTAAGGCCGCAATGACGGAAGCGCAGAGTATTGCTGCAAAACATCTCCGTGTCGTACAGGATGCTCTTGGCTCAGCCGGGGCGATGAAATAGACTGCACTCATGCCGTTTCGCCGCCGTGAACCCGTTGGTTTTTCAGACAAGATTCGTGACCTCTTTTGGCCGCGCACGGGGTTTACCCGTTCGCTGCGCTATATGAAGCTGCGTCTCCTGCGGTTGTCGGCGTCGCCGCATTCGATTGCCGCCGGTGTTGCGCTCGGCATCGGCGTGGCGTGGACGCCATTTCTCGGCGTGCATATCATCATCGCCCTGGCGCTCGGTTTCCTCATGCGCGTCAATCTCGTGGCCACCGCACTCGGCACCACCTTTGCCAATCCCCTGACATTTCCGTTCATCTGGGCGTCCACCTGGGAGCTGGGGCATTTCATTCTCGGGCGGCAGAGGGAAGCGGTGGCGCATGTCGATTTCGTCGCGCTGTTCAGCCACCTCGAATTCCGGCAGATATGGACACCGGTGCTGGAACCGATGACCGTCGGCGCGGTTGTTCCTGCCGCCGTCAGCGCGGTCATCGCCTATATCGCCGTCTACAGCCTCATCAGCGGTTTTCAGCGCCGCAAGATGGAAAATCTCGCGCATCGCGCCGCCAATAAAAATGCGTCTCTGGAGATGTTGAAATGATCCTTGGATTGGGCAGCGACCTGATCGATATCCGCCGCGTCGAACATTCGCTCACCCGTTTCGGTGAACGTTTCACGCATCGCTGTTTCACCGATATCGAGCGCGCCAAATCCGATGGCCGCAAGAACCGGGCGGCATCCTATGCCAAGCGTTTCGCCGCCAAGGAGGCCTGTTCCAAGGCGCTCGGAACCGGCCTTGCCAACGGTGTGTTCTGGAAGGATATGGGCGTCGTCAATCTGCCGGGCGGCAAGCCGACCATGGCGCTCACCAACGGTGCTGCGGAAAGGCTGGCGGCGATGATGCCCGCCGGTCACCGCGCCAATATCCATCTGACGATCACGGACGATTTCCCTTACGCTCAGGCATTTGTGATCATCGAGGCGCTTCCTTTGAGCGTCTGAGACCGGCGGCTGCCGCATTGGCGGCCTATTTGCGGGCGTATGACAGAAGCGCTTCCCTTCCGGCTGGAAAGGTTCTAGAGAAGTCGCAGAAATATGAAAGCGTTGCTGGCTGCGTGAAAATTGCTTCACCCGCCCCAGGCGCGACCAACAACGGCCCGGATGCCTTCGTCAGATCGCAGGAACCGGTAAACAATCAGGCAGGTCTATAAGTGTCCGAAAAAGCTGAAAAGAAGCAGAACGCCCTCTGGGAAAACGTCAAGGTCATCATTCAGGCGCTGCTGCTGGCCATGGTCATCCGCACCGTGCTGTTTCAGCCCTTCACGATCCCGTCAGGCTCGATGATGCCGACGCTGCTGGTAGGCGACTATCTTTTCGTCAACAAGTTCTCCTACGGCTATTCGAAATATTCGCTGCCCTTTTCGCCGAACCTGTTTTCGGGCCGTATCCTCGAATTCAGCAAGCCCAAGCGCGGCGATGTCGTGGTGTTCCGCCTGCCGCCCAATCCTGAAGTCGATTATATCAAGCGTCTCGTCGGCCTGCCGGGCGACCGTATCCAGGTGACGAACGGCGTGCTGTTCATCAATGGCCAGCCGGTTCCAAAGCAGCCTGACGGCACCTTTACCTCCGATTACCGTGCCGATCCCGGCGCCAATGTGCCTGTTTTCCGCGAAACGCTCGATAATGGCGTGACCTACGACACGCTCGACCAGTCACCCGATTCGCGCGGCGACAACACCCGCGAATTCCTGGTGCCGGAAGGCCATTATTTCATGATGGGCGACAACCGCGACAACTCGCTCGACAGCCGTTTCGATGTCGGTTTCGTGCCGGAAGAAAACCTGATCGGCCGCGCCAGCGTCATCTTCTTCTCGCTGGGCAACGATACGCCGTTCAGCCGCATCTGGGACTGGCCGGCCAACATGCGTTGGGACCGTCTCTTCAAGGTTGTGGAATGAGCAAGACCAAGCCGCTTTCGGCGGACGAGATTTCCCGTCTCGAAGCGTTGATCGGATATGAATTCAAGGAAAAGGCCCGGCTCGACCGGGCCTTGACCCATGCGAGTGCCCGTTCCGCTGCGGCCGGCAATTACGAGCGGCTGGAGTTTCTGGGCGACCGCGTGCTCGGCCTCTGCGTTGCCGAGATGTTGTTCTCCACCTTCCGCAACGCCAGCGAAGGCGAGCTTTCCGTTCGCCTGAACCAGCTTGTCAGCGCCGAATCCTGCGCTGCGATCGGCGACGAGATGGGTCTGCACAATTTCATCCGCACCGGCTCTGACGTGAAGAAGCTGACCGGCAAGGCGATGCTGAACGTGCGCGCCGATGTGGTCGAAAGCCTGATTGCCACCCTCTATCTGGATGGCGGCCTGGAAGCGTCCCGCAAATTCATTGTGAAATACTGGCAGGGCCGCGCAACGCGCGTCGATGCCGGGCGGCGCGATGCCAAGACGGAATTGCAGGAATGGGCGCATGCCAGATTTGCGGTGACGCCCACATACCGGGTTGACGATCGCTCCGGACCGGATCACGATCCCAGCTTCACCGTGACGGTGGAAATTCCCGGCGTAAAGCCGGAAACCGGCGTCGAGCGCTCCAAGCGCGCGGCCGAACAGGTGGCGGCAACCAGATTGCTGGAACGCGAAGGCGTCTGGCAGAAAAGCTCCACCCGCAACTGAGCGCCCGAACGATGGTGGCGCTAGAAACCGAGCGCATGGCGAGCCTTGTGGCCGCATGTTGAATACCTCAGACCTTGAATGGATATCATGACCGATCACGAAAACCCCGCCATATCAGGCGAAGACATCGCCCTTCCGACCCGCTCCGGCTTCGTGGCCCTCATCGGCCCGACCAATGCCGGCAAGTCGACGCTGGTCAACCGGCTGGTGGGCGCAAAAGTCTCGATCGTCAGCCACAAGGTGCAGACGACGCGCGCTGTGATGCGCGGCATCGCCATTCACAAGAATGCGCAGATCGTTTTCATGGACACGCCCGGCATCTTCAAGCCGCGCCGCCGGCTCGACCGCGCCATGGTCACCTCGGCCTGGGGCGGTGCGAAGGATGCCGATCTCATCCTGCTGCTGATCGATAGCGAACGCGGCCTGAAGGGTGATGCGGACGCGATTCTCGAGGGCCTGAAGGATGTTCCGCAGCCGAAAATCCTCTGCCTCAACAAGATCGACCAGGTGAAGCGCGAAGACCTTCTGAAGCTTGCCGCCGCCGCCAACGAAAAGGTCACGTTCGACCGCACCTTCATGATCTCGGCCACCAATGGTTCGGGCTGCGAAGACCTGATGGATTATCTGGTCGAGACCCTGCCGGAAGGTCCGTGGTATTACCCGGAAGACCAGATTTCCGATCTGCCGATGCGCCAGCTCGCCGCCGAAATCACCCGCGAGAAGCTGTTCCTGCGCCTGCATCAGGAGCTTCCCTATTCCTCGCATGTCGAGACGGAGAAGTGGGAAGAACGCAAGGACGGTTCCGTGCGCATCGAGCAGGTGATCTATGTCGAGCGCGACAGCCAGAAGAAGATTGCGCTTGGCAAAAACGGCGACGCGATCAAGGCGATCTCCACCGCCTCACGCAAGGAACTCTCGGAAATCCTCGAGCAGCCGGTGCACCTCTTCCTGTTCGTCAAGGTGCGCGAAAACTGGGGCGACGACCCCGAGCGTTTCCGCGAAATGGGCCTGGAATTTCCGCGCGGCTAAAGCGGCGTCCAGTTCTCCTGCTCCCTCATTCCTGTGCTTGTCACAGGAATCCAGCCAGCCCAAGTCCTTGGGCTGAAAGGGCTCTCTCGCCACGCGGACGCGTGTCGGCTGGATTCCTGTGACAAGCACAGGAATGAGGGCGGAGTACGTGGAAGGACCGGTCGGCAACGAACATTCTGAATATCTTCAACCTTTTATCGGGAACCGAATGCATTCGCACGGGGTTGTTGCAAAACCATTGGGCGCAACCCTTTTTCGATGATGGATATTCATGTCGCCAAAAAAACCGAACGGAATTTCCACCACGCCGTGTCAGCACTGTCCCTTGCGCGATCTGCCGCATTTCAGAGACTTTTCCTCCTCCGAACTGGATTTCGTCTCCCGTTTCAAGACGGGGGAACTGGCGGTCGAAGGCGGTTCCGTCATTTTGATGGAAGGCTCGCACAGCGCCCATCTCTACACCGTCCTTCAAGGCTGGGCTTTCCGTTATAAGACACTGGAAGACGGCCGGCGGCAGATCCTCAATTATGTCATGCCGGGCGATCTCGTCGGTCTGCAAGGCACGGTCATGGGGGAAATGCAGCATTCGGTGGAGGCGCTGTCGCCGGTGACGCTCTGTGTCTTCGAACGCTCGCGCCTCAACAACCTCTTCACCGATCATCCGACCCTTGCCTATGACCTGACCTGGATTGCGGCAAGCGAGGAGCGCATGCTCGACAACCACCTGCTCAGCATCGGCCGGCGCACCGCGCTGGAGCGGGCCGCCTACCTCATCGCCTTCCTTTATATCAAGGCGAAGGCGGTCAATCTCGTGCAGGGCGAAACGCCGATCCCGGTGACCCAGCAACACGTTGCCGATACGCTCGGCCTGTCCATCGTCCACACCAACAAGACCTTGAGAAAGCTTGTCGATCGCGGTCTGATCCGCTGGACGGACAAGGGTTGTCTGGTGCTTGACGATGCCGGGCTGAGCCATGTTGCCGGTTGGCAAAGCGATGACAAGCGGCCAAGACCCTTCATCTGATCGTCTTTTGACATGTCTTTTTTAAATGACGATTGGGCCGTAATTTGCGAACCCTGTCTTTATGGCGCTTGAAAATAACATTAACGACAGCGGCGCAGATCCGTCTGATTCCCTTCACCTTGAAAAAGGAAGAAATATGGTGCCACAACGGTGCATCATCGTTGAAGATGAATATCTGGTGGCGCTCGATGTCGAGGCGGTTCTCCAGTCCATCGGCGTTGAAACCATCACGATTGCGACGACACTGGCCGAGGCAAGGCAAGCCATCGCGCAGGATGGCGCCGATTGCGTGCTTCTCGACGTCAGCCTCTCCGACGGCAAAAGTTACGATTTCGCCCGCCACCTGCGCGATAACGGCATTCCTTTCGGTTTCGTCAGCGGTTATGGCGACACGAGCGGTTTTCCCGAAGATCTGCTGCATGCACCCTTGTTGGGCAAGCCTTTCGGTGAAAACGAGATCGCCGATTTCGTCATGGCGCTCGTTGCTGCGGCGCACAGCACCGTAAAAGAATAACGTTTCGCCACCAGATCGGTTATGATCGGGCTTGAATCGGAATTCGGACAGATTTCATGCAGTGGCAGGACGAGGCAATCATTCTCGGCGTCAAGCGTCATGGCGAGACCAGCGTCATCGCCGAGGTGATGACCCGTCTGCGCGGCCGCCATCTGGGCATGGTCCGCTCCGGGCGCTCCCGCAGCATGCAGCCGGTGCTGCAGGCGGGAAACCGGGTGGAGGTGATCTGGCGGGCGCGGCTTGACGACCATCTCGGCGAATTCCGCATCGAGCCGCTGCAATTGCGGGCGGCGCAACTGATGGAAACGGCAACCGCCGTCTACGGCGTGCAGGCCATGGGCTCGCTTCTGCGGCTTCTGCCGGAGCGTGATCCGCATCCGCATCTCTATCAGGCGCTCGACGTCATTCTCGACAATCTCCACGATCCCGTCGATGCCGGCGAATTGTTCGTGCGGTTCGAGCTGGCGGTGCTGAACGATCTCGGTTTCGGCCTCGATCTCACCGAATGCGCGGCAACCGGCCTGCGAACCGATCTCATCTATGTATCGCCGAAAACGGGCAGGGCGGTCTGTAGCACGGCGGGCGCCCCCTATGCGGCGCGCATGCTGTCGCTGCCGGCTTTCCTCAGCGAAGGCCAGTCGAAGGCCGCCGATCGCGACAGCCTTGCGGCAGCCTTTCGCCTCACCGCCCATTTCCTCAATCGCCATGTCTATGATCCGCGCGGCCTCAATGAAAACGCCGCCCGCGACGGTTTTGTGCAGGCGGCGTTGAAGGCGCTGGAGCGCAAGGCGGTGCCGCCTGCGCTCGATAAGGCGGTTTGATCCCGGTTCAGGCCATTGCCGGGCGCGGCGCCGGGCGTTCCTGAATGGGCCAATGCACGATAGCCGCAAAAATTCCCATGCCGACACCGAGCCACCAGACCAGATCGTAAGAGCCGAGCTTGTCGTAAAGGAAGCCGCCCAGCCAGACGCCGAGGAACGAGCCGATCTGGTGCGACAGGAAAACGACGCCGCCCAGCATGCCGAGATGGCGCGTGCCGAACATGATCGCCACCAGCGCATTGGTCGGCGGCACGGTCGAAAGCCAGAGGATGCCCATCACTGCCGCGAAGATGATGACCGAAAGCGGCGTTTGCGGCAGAAGCAGGAAAGCCGACACGGCGATCGAGCGGGCAATATAGATATAGGCCAGCAGATAGGGTTTCGAATAACGCTGCGCGATGACGCCGGCGGCGAGCGATCCGATGATGTTGAAGAAACCGATCAGCGCCATGGCGATGACCGCATAGCGCGGTTCGATGCCGATATCGCCGAGATAGGCGGGAAAATGCGCGGTGATGAAGGCCACCTGAAAACCGCAGACGAAAAAGCCTGTTGTCAAAAGCAGATAGCTCTTATGGCCGAGCGCTTCTCTCAGCGCTTCGCCCGCCGTCTGCTTGAATTGCGTCTGCGACTGGCTGCCGGACGAGGAATTGCCGCGCATCGGATAGGCCAGCAACGGCACCAGCATCATCATCACGGCAAGCCAGACGAGGCTGTCCGACCAGCCATAGGTGGAAATCAGCCCCTGGCTGATCGGCGCAAACAGGAACATGCCCGCCGATCCCGCCGCAGTGCCGATGCCGAAGGCGAACGACCGCTGCTGCGGCGTGACATGGCGCGCGAAGGCCGACAGGATGACGCTGAAGGAACCGGCGGCAATGCCAAGCCCGACAAGCACGCCGCCGCCGAAATGCAGCCAGAAGGGCGAGGTGCCGAAGGACATACAGATGAGACCGGCCGCATAAAGAAAGCCGGACAGCACCAGCACCCGGCCCGTCCCGAATTTATCGGCGATAGCGCCGAAGAAAGGCTGGCCGAGACCCCAGAACAGGTTCTGCAACGCCATGGCGAGACCGAAGGTGGAACGGTCCCAGCCGGTATCGGCGAGCATCGGCAGCTGGAAAAAGCCCATGGCCGCCCGTGGCCCGAAGGTCATGACCGCAATCAACGATCCCGCGATGATAATCGCCCAGGGCATGGTCTGGCGTGTGGCTTGCGACATGAATATTCCCCCGCTGCGGCGCTTCGCCCCGTGGGACGCTGGGCTGCAAAATTCCCCTGTGATCAAAGCAATGTTACCGTTTGTCAGGCCGCCCCACTAGCAACTTTTCTTGACGG
>JAXHOC010000064.1:0-19152 GCA_034519725.1 Agrobacterium sp. | reverse complement strand
GTGCCGTCGGCGCGGATTTCCATGTCGAGATCGCCGCAAAACGGCGGATTCCAGCGCTCCACCGGGGCAGGTCCGCGTTTGGCGTCGCCGGTCTGTTCGGCGGCGCGGGAAATCATCGCCGCCAGCCCCGCCGCATCACTTGCCGAATTTATCGTCTCCGCTGCCATATTCGAGTCTCGCTTTGCCGATAAGGAAATACTAAGTCACGACATAGTCATTCGAATGGCGCTTGTCAGCGGCCAAGAGAGCAATAAGCTAGTTGCAGCGCGAAATCCGCCCCGGCCGACGGCCATCAAGATCGGGGCAGGAATGGGTCGGCGGCAAAGGTATGAGGAGAGCGACATGGGCGTGATGAATACCGGCGAAACCCTCGACGAAAAAGCCATCGTCGCCTCGGCCGAAAAGGCGCTTTCGGACATTGCCGCGATCCGCGCGGAAGTGTCCAAGGTCATCTTCGGTCAGGAAAAAGTGGTGCAGAACACGCTTCTCGCCATCCTCTCGGGTGGCCACGCGCTGCTCGTCGGTGTTCCCGGCCTTGCCAAGACCAAGCTGGTCACCACGCTCGGAACGGTTCTCGGCCTCGATGCCAACCGCATCCAATTCACGCCGGATCTGATGCCGTCGGATATTCTCGGCTCCGAAGTCATGGATCAGGACGAAAACGGCCGCCGCTCCTTCCGCTTCATCAAGGGTCCGGTGTTTGCGCAATTGCTGATGGCGGATGAAATCAACCGCGCCAGCCCGCGCACGCAATCCGCACTTCTGCAGGCCATGCAGGAATATCACATCACCATGGCCGGCCAGCATTACGACCTGCCCAAACCCTTCCACGTTCTCGCCACCCAGAACCCGCTGGAGCAGGAAGGCACCTATCCGCTGCCCGAAGCCCAGCTCGACCGCTTCCTGTTGCAGGTGGATGTCGGCTATCCCGAGCTTGCCGCCGAACGCCAGATCCTGCTCGACACGACCGGCACCGCATCGGGCGAGGCACGCAAGATGATCGGCGCCGAGCGCATGATGGAAATTCAGGCGCTCATCCGCCAGATGCCTGTCAGCGACAAGGTGGTGGACGCGATCCTGTCGCTTGTCCGCTCGGCCCGCCCCGGCCACGGCAACAAATTGACCGACAAGCACGTCGTCTGGGGACCGGGTCCGCGCGCTGGCCAGTCGCTGATGCTGACGGCCCGCGCCCGCGCGCTTTACGAAGGCAGGCTCGCACCCTCGCTCGACGATGTCTACGCGCTGGCCGAACCGGTGCTGGAACACCGCATGGCACTGACATTTGCGGCCCGCGCCGAAGGCATGTCGGTGCGCGATGTCATCGCAGCGCTGGTGGAACAGGCGAAAACCTAGGGCACCGGACCGAAAAGGGTGACGCGGTTTTCGGAAAATCCGATGCCCGACAAAAATTCGGAGCGGCCCGCCGCTCTGATATCTGCCTAAGCTTTCTCGAAAGGAGTGCCTGTGGCATCCATCGGCCAGATCGTAGACAAGACACCGGGTAGCGAAGTTCTGGCGCGCGCGCGCCAGCGTGCCGCACTGGTGCCGGACTGCATGGTCGAGGCAAAGCGCATCGCCAACACCGTCACCGCCGGCTGGCACGGCCGCCGCAGGCGCGGCATCGGCGAGAATTTCTGGCAGTTCCGCCCCTATGCCGAAGGCGAAAGCCTGTCGCGCATCGACTGGCGGCGCTCGGCCCGCGACGACCATACCTATGTGCGTGATCGCGAATGGGAAGCCGCCCACACCATCTGGCTTTGGGCCGACATGTCGCCTTCGATGATGTTCAAGTCCACCCTCGGCTCCGTTTCCAAGGAAAGCCGGGCATTGGTGCTGATGCTGGCGCTGGCGGAAATCCTTGCGCGCTCGGGCGAACGCATCGGTTGTCCCGGTATCATGGAACCGGTTTCGGCCAGAAACGCCGCCGAGCGTCTGGCCGCCGCCATCATGCATGCGCCGCTGACCACAGGCATGCCGGAAACTGGCATGATCCGTGGCGCAAGCGACATCGTCCTCATCGGCGATTTTCTCGATGATGCGAAAAACGTGATGGAGCGGATTTCGCCACTCGCGCGGCGCGGCTTGCGTGGCCATGTCGTGGAAATCGCCGATCCGGCCGAAGAAACCTTTCCCTATTCCGGCCGCACAGAATTCACTGACCCCGAAACCGGCGAAAAACTCGTTTCCGGCCGTGCCGAGACCATTCGCGAGGATTATACCCGCGCCTATCTCGCAAGGCGCGAAGCGCTGTCTTCGTCGCTGCGCCGTCTCGGCTGGAACTTCGTGTTTCACCGCACCGATCATCTGGCGTCCGAGGCGCTTGTCGCCGTTCACATGTATTTGTCCGGCGCCCCCGCGCAAGGCGGTGGCAACCGATGAGCGCATTGCCTTTCGTTTTCACCAGCCCCTTTATTCTCTTCGGCCTTCTGGCTTTGCCCGCCATCTGGTGGCTGCTGCGGCTTACCCCGCCGCGCCCCAAGGCCGAAGTTTTTCCGCCGCTGAAAATTTTGGCGATGGTGCTGAAGCGCGAGGAAACGCCGTCGAAAAGCCCTTGGTGGCTGACATTGCTGCGCATCGCGCTTGCCGCCGCCGTGATTTTCGCGCTGGCCGATCCTGTTGTGAACCCGCGCAACAACAGCATTGCCGGCACCGGTCCCCTGGTGCTTGTGGTCGACAATAGCTGGGCGTCGGCAACCGACTGGCAGAGGCGCGTCGATACCGCGCAGGCCCTGATCGGCGATGCGGAACGGGCCGACCGCCCCGTTTCCATCAGCTTCACCGCCGATGCCGAACATGACCCCGTGCCGGGAACGACGGCCGTGGCGCTGGACAAGCTCGCTGCCGCCAAACCCAAACCGCTGGTGCCCGACCGCGTGCGCACGGCGGAAGCCATCACCGAGGCGCTGAACGGCTCGGCCCCCGGCACGCTCGCCTATATCGCCGATGGCGTTGCGACCGCCCAGGATGAAAGCGCGCTCAAAACGCTCGCCAGCCTGTCGCCCGCCGAGTTCCGCGTCGTCAAGGGCGACGGCAAATCCATCGCCGCCATCACCGGTGCCGCCAACAATGCCGATGCGATGAGCGTCACGCTCTCGCGGCTCGACACCGCCTCCCCCGCCCGGCTGACCGTCAATGCGCAGGACAGCCAGGGCCGCATCCTTGCCACCGGCACCGCCAGTTTCGGCCCCGGCGAAGCGGAAACGACCGCGACGGTGGAAGCGCCGTTCGAATTGCGCAACGATTTTGCCCGCCTCTCCATCGAAGGGGTGTCTACAGCAGGTGCAGTGCATCTTCTCGATGACGGTTTCCGCCGCCGCCGCGTGGCGCTGCTGGCCGGTGAAACCGGCAATGATTTCCAGCCGCTGTTGCAGCCGCTTTATTACATCAGCCGCGCTTTGCAGCCATTTGTCGATCTCATCCCGCAGCGGCAGGCCGATCTTGCGCAGGCGATCCCGGAAATCCTGCAATCCAACCCCTCCGTCATCGTCATGGCCGATATCGGCCGTCTGCCGCAGGAAACCTACGAGCCGATGCAGCGCTGGCTGGCCGGCGGCGGCACGCTGATCCGTTTTGCCGGGCCGCGCCTTGCCGCAGCCCCCGCCGACGATCCGCTGGTGCCGGTGACGCTGCGGCAGGGCGAACGCGCGCTTGGCGGCGCGCTCTCCTGGGCCGAGCCGCAGCCGCTTGCCGATTTCCCGAATTTCGGCGCCTTCGCAGGCATGCCGAAGGCCGATGGCGTGCTTGTCAAACGGCAGGTTCTGGCCGAGCCGACACCCGATCTTGCCGAGCGCACCTGGGCAAGCCTTGCCGATGGCACGCCGCTCGTCACCACCCGCAGTGTCGAGGCGGGCCGCATCGTGCTGTTCCATGTCAGCGCCGAGGCAAGCTGGTCCGATCTGCCGATATCAGGCCATTTCGTCGACATGCTGCGCCGGATCGTGCAATTGTCGAAGGCAGGCGGCGCTTCCGCCTCCGCAAATGCGCCGGCCGCCGCATTGCCGCCCTTCCGGCTGTTGACGGCCGAAGGTGCTCTGTCCGCCGATGTCGGCTCCGCCCGGCCGCTGGAAATGCGCCCCGGTCAAGCACCCCGCACCGGTTTCGACAATCCCCCCGGCCTTTATGGCACAGAGGATGGTTTCGTGGCTCTCAATCTCCTGGCCGCAGGTGCGACACTGCGCCCGCTCGACACCTCCGCCGCCGGTATCAACACCACCAGCGAAGCACTGATCGGCGAAACGGCGAAATCGCTGCGCCCGGCTTTGTTCATCGCCGCCTTCCTGATGTTGATCGCCGACAGCCTCATCGTGCTGTTCATGAACGGCGCCTTCGCGCGCCTGCCGAAAGCCCGCAGCGCAACAGTCGCGACCGTGCTTCTGGCGCTTGGCGCTTTTGCCGCCCTGTCCCCAAGCGACGCCAGCGCCGACGACCCCAAACCCGGCGACGAGCAGATTTTCGAGCGGCTGGACACCACACACCTTGCCTATGTCCGCACCGGCGAGGACGATGTCGACCGCATTTCCGAACAGGGATTGCAGGGGTTGAGCGAGTTCCTGACCTGGCGCACGACGCTGGAACCCGGCCAGCCGGTCGGCCTCGACATATCCAAGGACGAATTGTCCTTTTACCCGATCATCTACTGGCCGGTATCGGCCACCGCCCCCATGCCGTCGAGTGCTGCCATCTCGCGCATCGACGCCTATATGCGCGCCGGCGGCACCGTTCTGTTCGATACGCGCGACCAGTTTTCCTCGCTCGACACCGGCGCAACCGGCCCGAATGGCGAACGGTTGCAGGCAATCCTTGCCAACATCGATATTCCGCCGCTGGAGCCGGTTCCGGAAGACCACGTCCTGACGCGGTCCTTCTACCTGCTCACCAATTTCCCCGGCCGTTACAACGGTTCGCCGCTCTGGGTGGAGTCACGCCAGGGGGCAGCCAAGACCACATCAGGCCTCTCCTCCTCCGGCGACGGCGTGACGCCGATCATGATAACCGGCAATGATTTTGCCGGCGCCTGGGCCGTCGACGCGCAGGGCGCGCCGGTGCTGCCGACAGTGCCGCCGGACGAATTGCAGCGCGAACATGCGTTTCGCTCCGGCGTCAACATCATGATGTATATGCTGACCGGCAACTACAAGGCCGATCAGGTCCACGTTCCCGCACTTCTCGAACGATTGGGGCAGTGACATGACATTGACATTCTCCCCGTTCCTGCCGTGGATCGTGATTGCCGTTCTGGCTGTCGCCGCCCTTCTCCTTTCCTTCATCGGCCTGTGGCGCGGTGTGCGCGGCGCCTGGCTGCGCGGGCTGGCGCTTGCCGCTCTGCTCGCCGCCATCGCCAATCCGCTGCTCACGCAGGAGGAACGCGAGCCGCTCTCCACCATCGTGCCCGTTATCGTCGATCGCTCGCAGAGCCAGGACGTGCAGGACCGGCCGCAGGTGACGGATACGGCGCTTGCCGCGCTGAAAGACCGGCTGTCCCGCTTCCCGCGCATCGAACCGCGCATCGTGGAAGTGCGCGACGACGGCGAGAGCGATTCGCCCTCGACACAGCTGTTCTCGGCCCTGTCGTCTGCCGTCTCGGATGTGTCGCCCTCGCGCGTCGGCGGTGCGATTTTCCTCAGCGACGGCCAGATCCACGATATTCCCAATGCGCTGCCCAATGCCGAACAGGCCCTCGGTTTCCGCGCCCCCGTTCACGGCCTGATCACCGGCAAGGCCGATGAGTTCGACCGCCGCATCGAGATCGTCCGCGCCCCCCGCTTCGGCATCGTCAATGAGGAACAGCAGCTGACGCTGCGCGTCTTCGATGACGGTCGCGCCGCAGGCAACGGTCCGGCGGAAGTGACGGTGAAGATGAATGGCGAAGAAATCGCCACCTTGCAGGCGACCCCCGGCCAGCCGATCCCTTTCAGCTTCAAGGTTCCGCGCGGCGGCAACAATGTCATGGAGTTCTCCGTCGCCGAGCTTCCCGGCGAAGTGACGGCCGCCAACAACCGTGCGGTTCACCTGATCGAAGGCATCCGCCAGAACCTCCGCGTGCTGCTGGTCTCTGGCGAGCCGCATGCCGGCGAGCGTGCCTGGCGCAACCTCCTGAAATCCGACGCTTCGGTCGATCTGGTGCATTTCACCATTCTGCGCCCGCCGGAAAAGCAGGACGGCACGCCGATCAACGAATTGTCGCTGATAGCCTTCCCCACCCGCGAATTGTTCGTGGAAAAGATCGAGGATTTCGACCTCATCATCTTCGACCGCTACCAGCATCGCGGCGTGCTGCCGATCCTCTATTACGATTACATTGCGCAATATGTCGAAAAGGGCGGCGCGCTGTTGATTGCCGCCGGCCCGGAGCATGCCGGTCAGGATTCGATCGCCATGACGCCGCTCGCATCCGTGCTGCCGGCCCAGCCGACGGGCCAGGTGCATCAGTCCGCCTTTTATCCGCGTCTTTCGGAAGCGGGCAAGAAACACCCTGTTACGCGCGGGCTGGAAGGGTCCGGCGATGAGCCGCCACGTTGGGGCCGCTGGTTCCGCACCGTCAGCGTCGAGCCGCCGCAGGGCCAGACCGTGATGCTGGGCGACGGACAGGACCCGCTGCTGGTGCTGAACCGCCAGGGTGAAGGCCGCGTCGCCATGCTGCTGTCGGACCAGGGTTGGCTTTGGGCGCGTGGTTACGAAGGCGGCGGCCCGCATGTGGCGCTTTACCGCCGCATCGCCCACTGGCTGATGAAGGAACCGGAGCTTGAGGAAGAGGCGCTGACGGCGCGCGCCAACGGCCGCACATTGCAAATCACCCGCCAGACCATCGGCGACGATCCCGGTGAGGCAAGCGTGCGTTTCCCCTCGGGCAAAACCGAAAACATGGCCTTCACCAATACCGAACCCGGTCTTTACAAGATCGAGCGCCGCATGGATGAAACCGGCCTGTTCGAAATCAAGAACGGCGATTTCACCACGCTCGTCCATGTCGGCTCGGTGGATGCCCCGGAATTCAAGGCAATGATTTCGACCACCGAAACGCTGAAGCCGCTGGCCGACGCCACCAAGGGCAGCGTGCACCGTGTCGCCGATAATTCCGGCCGCGTCGCACTGCCCGATATCCTGCCGGTCAGAGGCGATATCAGGGTTGCCGATGAGGATCGCATGCTGATACGCATGACCGACGAGACGGTGCTGAAAGGTGTCAACACCCTGCCGCTGTTTGCCGGTTTTGCCGGGCTTGCCGCCCTGCTCCTTGCCTTCTCCGCGCTCTGGTGGCGTGAGGGCCGGTAGAAACTTTCCGGTGGGAGCTTAGGCGCTTTCACGTCTCGCATTTAAAACGAGAAACGGCCGCCGCCCGGCGGTTCGGGAAAGATGATCATGAATTTCGTTTTGAGCGACATCGCGGATGCAGACGCCGAAAAGGCCATCCGCGATCCCCTGGTGGCCTATAATCTCGACCGTTTCGGCAAAAGCGACAAACGCGAACTCATCATCACCATCCGCGACGATGAGAACGCTGTCACCGGCGGTCTTGTCGGCTATACCGGTCGCGGCTGGCTTTATGTGCAGCTTCTCTTCGTGCCGGAAACCCTGCGCGGCTATGGCACAGGCCAGACACTGCTGGCGATGGCGGAGGAAGAAGCGAAAAAGCGCGGCTGCATCGGCGCCTATATCGACACGATGAACCCGGATGCCTTGAGGCTCTACGAACGCTACGGTTTCACCAGGATAGGCTCGCTGGCACCGCTTTCCGGCGACCAGTCGATCACCTGGCTTGAAAAGCGGTACTGAAGGGTGCGAAGAGGGCGGGCGCTATAGCCAGCCCTCATGACAGCGCCACCCGCCGCGTTTCCGCATTGATCATGGTTGCGGCAATCGCCGCGAGCACCAGCAGCCCGGCGAAAATGCCGATGGCGAAACCGAAGCCCTGCGCAATGGCATAACCCAGCAATGATGGCGCCAGAAGGCCGCCGAGCCTTGCCATGGCGCCCGCAGCCCCCATGCCGGTCGCCCGCGATTCGGTCGGGTACAATTCGGGCGTAAAGGCATAAAGCGCGCCCCAGGTGCCGAGCAGCGCAAAACTCATCAGCAGCAGCGACGTGGCGATCATTGCGCCGCCGGTCGCGAGCGTGAACAGCAGGCAACCGAGCGCCGACAGCAGGCAGAAACCGATCAGCGTCGGCTTGCGGCCCCATTTTTCAACGCCATAGGCGGCAAGCGCATAACCGGGGATCTGCGCCAGTGCCACGAGCACGAGGAAACCGTAACCGCGCACGAAGCCGAAACCGTCTCCCGCCAGTTTCGCCGGCATCCAGGTGAAGACGCCATAATAGGAGACCGAGACCAGGAACCAGATGGCAAGGATCATGATGCTGCGCTGTCTGAGCGCCGGCGAAAATATCCCCTGCCCTTGCGAGACCTCCGGCTGGAAAAGCCCGGTCCCGGCATCAAGCGGCGCGCGGCCGTTTACCACCAGCATGCGATTGACGATGGCCTTGGCTTCGTCCGATCGGCCTCTCCGCACGAGGTAAAGCGGCGATTCGGGCACCATGAACCGTAAACCCAGACCAATAACCGCCGGGAAAGCCGTGACTGCGAAAATATAACGCCAGGCATCGGCAACACCGGCAAGGCTGGCACCCCACGCCGCAAGCGCCACGATCAGCGTGCCGATGGCCCAGAAACCTTCCAGCATGACCAGCCAGCGGCCCCGGTTCTTTGCGGGCAGGAACTCCGCCATCATCGCGTAATCCACCGGCAGGGTGCCGCCGACGGCAGCACCGGTTAAAAAGCGCAGGACAAGAAGGACGGCAAAATTTGGCGCAAACACCGAAAGCACGCCGAACACGGCATCGCAGGCGACGGTGACGATCAGCACACGGCGGCGGCCATAACGGTCCGCCAGACGCCCGAAACCGGCGGCGCCTAAAAGCATGCCGAAGAAGAAGGCCGTTCCGGTTTGCAGGGCCTGCGGCACCGTCAGGCCGAACGTTAAGGCAATCGAGGCGGCGGTGAAGCCGACCGCCAGAACCTGCATGGCATCCGCTGCCCAGACGAGGCCGAAAATCCCCATCAACCGCCGTTGATAGGCACCTGCACCTGCGCGCTCCAGCGCATCGTTCATGGTAATCGCCGTCATATGCTCGCCCCCGTGCCGAAATCGACTTTCGAGTGCTATCGTATAGGGGACAGAAACGGAATTGAATTCTCTAAAGCGCGACGCGCTGTTTCGAGACAGGCACCCGGCGCTCAGGGTTTCACCCCGCAAGGATCGGCACGGCAGTCTCGATGGTTACCGTAATCAGCAACATGCCCGCCGTCACCCGGACCGGATTGGGGTCCAGCCAGCCCAAGTCCTTGACCCGAAAGGGATTTTCCCCGCCGAGCCGACGCGCGCCGGCTGGATTTCGCCTCAAGGCTGCAATGACTGAGTGGATAACATCAGGCGAGAAGAAAACCCCTCAGGCGTAAACCCGGAGAGGCTCCTCGAAGCCATCGTCTTCCGCGGTTGCAGGCAGGGCAGCCTCGCATTTGCGCCAGCCGATCTTGCCCTTCAGCCGCTGGTGCACATCGTCGCCAACGGGCACGACCAGCACCCGGTTCGGGTCCACCGGGCCTGGAAAATCAAGCGCCGCATAATCGACCTTTTCGAAACCGAGCGGCATGTAATAGGGCGGATCGCCGATCAGGATCACGGCTTCCGAACCCTTGCGCCGGGCCGCCGCAATGGCGATCCGCACGAGTTCCCGGCCAATGCCCATGTTCTTGTGCGAAGGCCGCACGGCAAGCGGGCCGAGCATGTGGCCCTTTACGCCGCCGGCCAGAACCGGCGTCATCCGCACCGAAGCAATCGTCTCGCCATCATCGGCGCAGACGAAGGACAGCGACCGGTCATGCGGACCCTGTTCGCGAATGCGCGCGGCAGCACGGGTGTGCCGGCCGGGGCCGAAGGCTTCTTCGTTGATGATTTCGATGATGGCGTCGTGCGACGCGTCCTCGGTGAGGTAGACAAGATCGTGCTTGGACATGAAGAGACCGAAACTTCCAGAATGCGGATGCGACAATAGATGACGGACGCCAGTAGAGAGGCGTTCCTGGTAGCGCCAAGCGTCGTCGTGAGCATCCGTGTTTCGGTCATAGTGACAATTTCCTCAGATTTGTGAAAATCGCAAGTATCAGGAAAATTCCCACCCGTCCAGAACAAATCTCGCCGCTATCCCATTCAACCCATGCAACACCGCGAACGCATGTCAAACGCACGTTACGTTTTGGCTAGCCGGCACCGTCCGCTAAATGGTTCGGATACGCGGCCATGGCAATCAAGGAGATCTGTCATGGGCATGCTGGTAGATGGCGTCTGGAAGGACGTCTTGGTACGATACATCAGAAACCAAGGGGCATTTCCAAGCGCACGCGCTTCGGCAGTTCCGCAACTGGGTCACCGCGGATGGCGCACGCCGGCCATGCCGGCGACCGCGCGGCTTACGGCCGAGGCCGGCCGCTATCACCTCTATGTGTCGCTCGCCTGTCCCTGGGCGCACCGCACCCTGATTTTCCGCAAGCTGAAAAAGCTGGAAGACCTGATCTCCGTCTCCGTCGTCGATCCGCTGATGCTGGAAAACGGCTGGGAATTCAAGGGCGAGAACGGCGGCACCGTCGATCACCTGCTTCGGCATCGCGCGCGCTCTGGCGAGGTCTGATGTGAAGGCCGATCCACACTATTCCGGCCGGGTGACCGTGCCTATACTGTGGGACAAACAGCGCGGCACCGCATGGTCTCCAACGAATCGGCCGAAATCATCCGCATGTTCAACGTGGCCTTCAACGATCTCACCGGATCGACGGACGATTTTTACCCAGAAGCACTGCGCGCCGAGATCGATGCGCTGAACGACAGGATCTACGACACCGTCAACAACGGCGTGTACAAGGCTGGATTCGCGACGACGCAGGAGGCCTATGAAGCCAGATGTAACGACGCTGTTCGAGACGCTGGACAGGCTGGAAGACGCGGCTGACGGACCAGCCGCTACCTGATCGGCGACCGGATGACGGAAGCCGACTGGCGGCTCTTCACCACGCTGGTGCGCTTCGACCCATGTCTATGTCGGGCCACTCTGCAAGTGCAACATCCGCCGGGCGTCATTCGCCGACTACCAGCAGCCTCACGGGCTACCTGCGCGACCTTCTACCAGATGGCAGGCGTGCCGGACACGGTCGATATCCGCCACATCAAGGAACATTATTACCGCAGCCACCGCACCATCAACCCGACCGGCATCGTGCCGGTGGGACCGGAGCTGGACCTGATCATGGCCCATGGCCGCGAGGCGCTTGCCTGACGGCAGAAAGCGGCACACCAATCGCAACGCCCTTCGCCCCGGCCATTTCGGCAAGGCGGCGGCGCGGCCGCGTGAAGCGTCGCATTTCCGGCAGGCGCGAGAGATCGAAGAAACCGCCCTCGGCGATTTCGCGATCCGGGTTCTTCGGGGCATCGGTCTGGGGTGACCTGAAGCCGATAGAGCAGCACGTGGTCACGGTTAAGCTGCCTTCTAGATCGTTAGAAGTAGACATGGAGAAGCTGCAGGCGTCGACGCAGCCTACAAGATTGCTCTCTCCTCGCGTATTTCCTTGGCGACCGCCACCAGCGGCGTCTCACCCGGCTCATCCCGCCGCTCCGGCAGATACCAGCCAGGTACATAGGCGCCGCACGAGAAAAATCCCGGCCCGATCATCGAAACAGACAGCGCGCACGCCAAGCGTGACGCCGCGGGTGAACGATTTGGAAAAAGAGAAATGCGGCAGACGTATAAGGACACGCGTGCGGGAAGCTGACGAAGCCTGCTGCGTGACCATACCCGGCATTCACCCTGACCTTTCGTCCCTGCGGGCAAGCTTTATTGCACGCGCAGTAACAACAAGCAGCTTATTATCTGCCGCGATGTTCAGACTTGAACAGATATCAGACACCCATCTCGGCGCCATTGCCGAAACTCACTTTCCGGGAACTTGCATCCAAGCGTATCACCGGTTTCGTCAACTGGCACCGCAACCGCCGTAAGCACCTGTTCACCGACACGCTGGAAAAACTGCTCGATGATCTCGAGAGCAAATCGCCGGATCATCTGGCTATTACCGGCGATCTCGTCAATCTTGCGACCGGCATTGAAATTCGCGCCGCCGCCGACTGGCTGGAAGAAGTCGGCGACCCGGTAGAAATCTCCAGCAGCCCTGCGCGGCGCAATCACGACGCCTATGTTTCCGGCGCGCACGACAAGGCCATGCGCGCCTGGTACCCCTATGTGCGCGGCGATGGCGACCCGGCGGAATGGGACGACGACCGCAAGATTTTTCCCCGAGCAGGCGCAAGGCGGCCTGCTCGCGCTGATCGGCTGCTCCACCTCGATTGCAACGCCGCCCTTCTCGGCCACCGGTTATTTCGGCAACCGTCAAGCGCGCGCCACGGCAAGGCTTTTAAAAGAAGCCGGCGAACAGGGGCTGTTCCGCGTGGTGATGATCCATCACCCGCCGATCCGCGGTGCGGCGGCAGCCCACAAGCGCATGTTCGGCATTCGCCGTTTCGCCGCAGCGCTCGGCGTTGGCGGCGCGGAACTCGTGCTGCATGGCCACACCCATCTGAACACCGTCTACTGGCTGAACACCCACCACGGCCGGGAACACATCCCGGTCGTCGGCATCGCGTCGGCCAGCCAGGGACCGGGCGGCGAAAAACCGCGCGCGGCCTATAATCTCTTCCACATTTCCGGCGGCCCCGGCACCTGGAACGTCGCCTGCGAACGCCACAGCCTCAACGAAACAGGAACGGGCGTCGCGCTAGAGGATATCAGGGTGTTTTATGAGAATGGCAGGCCGTTGGGGGTTTTCGCTGCTGAAGGGATAATCAGGGGCTGTGATGTCGGTGGGTGGGGCTTTACCCCCCTCTGCCCTGCCGGGCATCTCCCCCTCAAGGGGGAGATTGGCAGGACGATCTTTCGTCGCTCCATTCTCAAACGTTGAGATTGGCGAGGCCGTGCCCCAGGTCGATCTCCCCCCTTGAGGGGGAGATGCCCGGCAGGGCAGAGGGGGGTACACGCCCCACCCACCAACCGAACTTACTTAGCCCGCTCTTCCAGCACCCGATTGGCCGCAGAAACGATCGCCTCCAGCGAAGCGCCGACAATATTGGTATTCACCCCTGCCCCGAACAGTTTCCCACCCGGATGCTCCATTTCGACATAAGCGATGGCCGAAGCATTGGAGCCGTGTTGCAGCGAGTGTTCGGAATAATCGTTCACCGACATGTCGATGCCGAGATAGACCGACAGCGCGTTGATGAACCCGTCTATCGGACCGGTTCCCTTGCCCTCGATGCGCTTCACCTCGCCATTGTCGGTGATTTCGGCGGCGACGATGCGCACGCCCTTGAAATCGCCCGCCGGATAGGTGTGGTGATCGACGAACTTGATGCGCGCATTCGGTTGCGTGACGTAACGCTCCATGAAGCGCTCGTAGATGCGCTTGGCCGGCAGTTCCACGCCCTCTTCATCGGTGATGCGCTGGATGTCCTCGCGGAATTCCACCTGCAGGTTGCGCGGCAGGTTGATGCCGTAATCCTCCTGGAGAATATAGGCGATGCCGCCCTTGCCGGATTGCGAATTGATCCGGATGATCGCCTCATAGGAACGGCCGACATCCTTCGGATCGATCGGCAGATAGGGCACTTCCCAGACGGGATGATTGGCGACCTTGATCGCCTTCATGCCCTTGTTGATCGCATCCTGATGCGAGCCGGAAAACGCGGTATAGACCAGTTCGCCGACATAAGGATGGCGCTCGGGGATCGTCATCTCGTTGGAATATTCGTAAACCGCCTTGATGCGCTCGATATCGCGGCAATCCAGTTCCGGATCGACGCCCTGCGTATACATGTTCAGCGCCAGCGTCACGACATCGACATTGCCGGTGCGCTCGCCATTGCCGAACAGGGTGCCCTCGACGCGGTCCGCGCCGGCCATCAGCGCCAGTTCGGTCGCCGCAATGCCCGTGCCACGGTCATTGTGCGGGTGCAGCGAAATGATGACGTTTTCGCGATTGTCGATATTGCGGCACATCCACTCGATCTGGTCGGCATAGATGTTCGGCGTCGCCATTTCGACCGTGGAAGGCAAGTTCAGGATCAGCTTGTTGTCGGCTGTCGGCTTCACCACCTCGACCACGGCGTTGCAGATTTCCAGCGCCACTTCCAGCTCGGTGCCGGTGAAGCTCTCAGGCGAATATTCAAAGCGGAAACCGCCGCCGGCCTTCGCCGCCATGTCGGTGATCATCTTGGCGGCATCGACGGCAATCTGCTTGATGCCGTGGACATCCTTGCCGAAAACCACGCGACGCTGCAATTCCGAGGTGGAGTTGTAGAAGTGAATGATCGGCTTGTTGGCGCCTTCCAGCGCCTCGAAGGTGCGGGTGATCAGTTCCGGGCGGCACTGCACCAGCACCTGCAACGAAACGTCGTCAGGCACATCGCCCTGCTCCACGCACCAGCGGGCAAAATCGAAGTCCGTTTGCGAGGCGGAGGGAAAACCGATCTCGATTTCCTTGAAACCCATTTCGAGCAACAGCTTGAACATGCGGGCCTTGCGGTCATGCCCCATGGGGTTGACCAGCGACTGATTGCCGTCACGCAGGTCCACCGAACACCAGATCGGCGCCTTGTCGATGGTCTTGCCCGGCCATGTACGATCAGGGATATTGATGGTGGGGTATGGGCGATACTTGACGTTCGCGTCCGACATGCCCTTGGAAATATTGGTGATCTTGCCGTCCATTTCGATTCCTCCTGGCGCAGTCCGCGGGCTTCTCGAGCCATCGGCGGATGCGCGGCCTCAGGGGCCTAAATCCGGTATAAAATGAGATTTCGAGATGAGGAGCGTTTGCGCCAGCGGGCTTTCGGCCGCCGGGCGCTCCTCACTGGACCCGGCAACCGCGTGTAAGGTCGAGGCTAAGAAGCGAGAGTGCACCGCACGGCGAGGCCATCGCAGAAATCTGCGCGCTCATGCCGGAAATGGTTGCGATGCTGTTGCTCATGACGACGTGTATAAACAGCGGCTGGCGGTCTGACAAGTGATCTTGTCGCCCTTGCCGCTATTTTGCGTGCCGCCCGGTTTCGAGCCTTTCGGCTATCCATTTGGCCATCAGGGATTGACGGGTTGTGCCAAGGCGGGCTGCCTCTGCGTCCACTCTTCGCAAAACATCTTCGGGAAGATCAACGTCGACATGCACCAATTCCAGCCCGGGGCGAGTGGCCGTGGACCAGTCGAGATAGTCGTCTACGTCTTCGCCGTCATCGAATTTTTTGTCGAAATCTTCAGCGCTTATCGTCTTCATAACGATGCTTCTCCTTGTCTCTGGAACGCCTGACGGAAATGATCCGCAACCGGTCATTTCTGTAGGTATAAACGGCGCTCCAGCACTTTCCGCGCAATTGAGCGATGACAATATACCGTTCTTCCGACGTGGTTTCGATAGGCACGACAAGTCTTTTCTCATCGAGCCACAGCGCCTGCGCCTCGATGAAATCTATGCCGTGTTTGTCTTTGTTGCTTTCGCTCTTGGCCAGATCGAATTCAAAATCCATATATAGTATTTCTTTAAAACAATAAGCACCCTATCTAAACACGCTTCACCATCCGCTGCAACGCCATCATCAGCCCGCCGCCGATCAGCCCCCAGAAGGCACCGGAAACGCCGGCGAAAGACAGGCCTGAAGCGGTGATGAGGAAGGTGATGGCCGCTGCCTCGCGCGTTTCGGGCTCCTTGAAGGCCGCAACGGCAGAGCCGGAAAAGGCACCCACCAGGGCAAGCCCTGCCACAGCCTGAATGAGGACGGGCGGCGCCAGCGCCACGAAAGCCGTGACCGCGCCCGCCAGCAAGCCGAAGACGATGTAGCCGACACCGCCGATGATCGCCGCCCAATAGCGCCGTTTCGGATCGGCATGGGCATCCTCGCCCGCACACATCGCCGCCGTAATCGCAGCAAGATTGACCGCATGGCCACCGAAGGGTGCCGAAAGCAGCGAGAAAAAGCCGGTCGCCGCGAAAAGCGGTCCGGGCTGCGGATCGTAATGATTGACCTTCAAGACCGCGATACCGGGAATATTCTGCGAGGCCATGGTGACGATGAACAGCGGCAGCGCGATGGAAATGACGGCGTGCAGGCTGAAGACAGGCGTCACCCATTCCATCGGCGGCGTCAGCGATTGCGCCACGCTGCTGAGCGCGCCTGCCGGAATATCGACGCCGAAGATCATGACCAGCACGAAGGCGGCAAGGGCCGCCGGCACGGCGAAAAGCCGCTTGAAGGCTCCGACCACGATCCAGGCAAGAATGATCGGCAATCCGAGCGCCGGGTTAAACCCGATCGCCTTGATCGGCGCAAAACACAGGCCGATGATGACCCCTGACAGCATGGCGTTGGCAAGCGGCGCCGGAATGGAGGCGACCGCCTTTCCGAGCGGCCGGAACAGGCCGGCAATGACGATCAACAGGGCGCAGATGATGAACCCGCCGACGGCCGCCGGAAAACCGCCCTCAATCACACCCGTAGTCGCCAGCAAGGCTGCGCCCGGTGTCGACCAGGCGATGCTGACGGGCATCCGTGTGGCGACTGAAAGCGCAATCGCGCAGACCCCCATCGCCACCGAAAGCGCCATCAGCCCCGATGCCGCCTCGAAATCCGTTGCACCGACAGCCTTCAGGCCCTGCAAAACGACGGCAAAGGAGCTGGCAAAGCCGACAAAGGCGGTCAGGCACCCCATGAACAGGCTCTGGACGGAAAAATCTCTCAGCATAAAAGCACTCTAAGGCCCGCTGGCTGTCACGGAAGACGCATAACGCCATGCATCGGCGACAGGCAGAAAACAAAACTTGAAGCGTGTCCCGCCAATCCTGGGACGGCGGCACGCTTTGGATGAAGCATCGATATCATTCAGGATCAAAAAAGACGCCGCTTGGCAAGACGAGCCGCCAGACTTCAGGTACGGCGGGGGGCAAAACGTCATCAAAGTTTAGCGGCCGGGCGCTAATCCTCCCTGCAGTCATCACGACAGGGCATCCACCACCACAGGGGTCGTCTCCATGTTTCGCATCGCCACCATCGCCGCTTTCTGCTTTTCCGCCCTTCCGGCGGCAGCGCAAACGCCGCCGGCACCGGCCTTTCTCGGCCAGATCGTCGTGCCCTCAGGCCTCTCCATCAATGGCGTCACCTTCGGCGGCATTTCCGATCTGAGCTACGACGGCGAAACCGGCCGTTATTTCGCAATTTCCGATGACCGCGTCGAAAAAGGCCCGGCCCGTTATTACGAGCTGGAACTGGCCGTGACCGAAGGCGTCGTCACACTGAACATCGCCGCCACGCACGAATTGAAGGACGAGACCGGCGCGGCCTTTGCCCCGAAGGGCATCGACGCGGAAGGCATCGCGGTCGACCGCAAGGGCGGCAAGCTCTACTGGTCCTCGGAACGTGACCTGAAAAATCAGCCCGCGCTTTATGTTTCGGCGCTCGACGGCAGCAATGTGAAACGGCTGGAACTGCCCGATGCCTATCTCGTCAATGACGCGAAGACCAAGGGCGTACAGAACAATCTCGGCTTCGAGGGACTGACCCTGACATCCGGCCGGCTGATCGCCGCCACGGAAAACGCGCTCACCCAGGACGGCCCAAAGGCGACGCCACAGGCCGGCAGCCCGGCCCGTATCCTCGCAATCGACACGGCGACGCTGAAACCCGTCGCCGAACACCTCTACGTCACCGAGGCGATATCAAAGACCCCCACCGCCGCCGAGCCGAAATATAACGATAACGGCCTGTCCGCCATCGCCGCCCTGCCGGACGGCCGTTTCGTCACCGTTGAGCGCAACTTCGCCTCAGGCGTCGGCAACCACATCCGCTTTTTCATCGCCGACCTTTCCGGCGCGGAAAATATCCTCGGCAAGGACAAGATCGAGGCGGCAAATGTGCGCGGCGTATCGAAAACGCCGTGGTTCGAAATCAACGAAGGCGATTTCGGCCTCGACATCGACAATATCGAAAGCTTCGCCTTCGGGCCGGTGGTGGATGGCAAGCAGCTTTTCATCATCGCCTCGGACGATAATTTTAATACGGGCAAGCAATTCACCCAATTTGCGGCATTCGCAATTCCCGCCAATCTAGGTCAGTGACATCCCTCAATGCAAAATGCCGGCCCGGGATATCCGGGCCGGCATGGCAAATCGACGCGAGCGGCAAAAGAAGCGCTCTTCACCAGCGCAGAAAACGCGAACCGGCAAAAGCGCCGATCAGGCCTGTCATGAGAATGCCTAGGGAATACCAGATCAGCACGAAAGCCATGCCGTTTTCGGTGCAGAACCACGAATAGACCCAGGCTCCGGCCGCACCCGCCGCAATGCCGGCGACAAAACCTGCGAGTGCTGGATCAGCCGGGGCGGCACGCTTGAGTACCGCAAAATTCGTCAGGAACACCGGCAGCGCGAAAGTAACGATCAAAACCGGGCAATGCAGTGCCGACGAGCCGAGAACAAGCGCCCTGTAATTGTCCGGAAAGGCAAACCCCAACTGGACGAGCGCTATCGCCGCCATCGCAACGAAAATCACCGCAAGCCAAACGAAAAGGCCGCCGCTGGTCCCATCGGGGCGGGCAAGGCGGCTGACCGCGAAAAACGCAGTCAGGGCCAGCAGGGCATTATAGGTGGACTTGATCCAGAAACCCAGTTCGGTCAAGGCTTCGTGCATATCGGCCCGCAGCCCGAGAATGGCAAGCATCAGCAACAGCGAAACGCCGAGCGCCGGCAGTGCGGCCAGCCCCAGCCTGCGCTCCATTGCCAAGGCAGGCACGGGCTTCAGACCGCTTGCCAGTTGTTCAATGATGTCTTCCGTCTTCCTCACGTTTCGCCTCGCAACTTTGCCGCCAGCATTTTCAGTGTCCTGTGAATACCGACCCTCGCCGCCAGCTCGGTCTGACCGGACTTTTTGGCCGCTTCGGCGATTGACTGACCCTCGATCTTCACCCTGCGAATGAGGTCGCGTTGCCGCTCCGGCAACTCGTCGAGCAACCGTTCCACATCCATACGTGCGGTCACCTGATCGACGGACGTGGCTGCTTCAGCAATACGTAACTG
>JAXHOC010000072.1:0-21617 GCA_034519725.1 Agrobacterium sp. | reverse complement strand
GTGTCACTTCGTTCCGGTTACGTATTGCTCGCTCATTATAAATCAATGGCTTAGCAATAAAATTCGACCGAAATCCGGCCTGAATTGCTTTATTCTTATGGTAAATCAATTCTTGCGCGCTCTTCATTCTGGCGCTGATCGAGCCAAAAAGCGACCAGGAATAGTATATAAATGGTTGCCACAGCAGAGCCAGCTGCATGACGGGCACAAGCGTGTTGGCGCCGAAGATATGTGGCCAGACCTTATACATGGCGATCTGCGTGCCGGCCCCCAAGACCCACATGACCGCGCCCCAGGAGGCGCCGAGCCAGAGACCAATGCCGCGACGGGAAAATGACCGCAAGCGCACTGCCCGCCACCCGCCATGGCAGGTTCAGCATATCGAACCGGCCCTGCCCGCCCAGCGAATATCCCGTCAGCATCGCCCAATATTGCAGTCCGAACCAGAAACAGGAAAGCGCGACCAGCCTCATGAAGACCAGAAAGAGGATTTCCGTCAGCGGACGTTTCGGCAGAGGTTGAGAATCAGGTTCCATGGCCGGAAGATACGGTTTCGGCGGGCGGGCGACCAGCCCATATTGAATTCCGCCTCTTGCCTTGTCAAAACGCCTTACCCGCCGGGCAAGTTCAAGGGGGCCAAGCCCACGGGAAACATTGTCGCATTCGCACGGCGCCTGCTTCGTGTTATGCAGCTTTCCTGACTTGGGTGGGATACGAAGGACATTCTTACATGCAGGACAAAACGCATCTGGTCGACGCGATCACCGGCCATCGCCGCATGCGCCGCAATCGCAAGGCCGACTGGACACGCCGTCTGGTTCAGGAAAGCCGCCTGACCGTCGATGATCTCATCTGGCCGGTGTTCATCGTGCCTGGAAGCAATATCCTCGATCCCATACCCGCGATGCCCGGCGTCAACCGCATGAGCATCGACAAGCTGGTAGAAGCGGCGAAGGAAGCAGCCGATCTCGGCATTCCGGCGATTGCGACCTTCCCGAATATCGAGATGGACCTGCGCGACGAAACCGGTTCGAACGCGCTCGAGGCCAACAACCTCATCAATCAGGCAACCATCGCGGTCAAAAAAGCGGTTCCGAATATCGGCCTGATCACCGATGTGGCGCTCGACCCCTTCACCAGCCACGGGCATGACGGCATTCTGCGTGGCGACGAAATCGTCAACGACGAGACCGTGGACCAGGTCGTGAGGGCCGCAATCCTCCAGGCCGATGCCGGTTCGGACATTATTTCTCCCTCCGAGATGATGGATGGCCGCATCGGCGCCATCCGCCGTGGCCTCGATGCCGCAGGGCACCAGAATGTCGGCATCATGGCCTATGCCACGAAATTCTCCTCGGGCTATTACGGCCCCTATCGCGAGGCGATCTCCACCGCCGGCCTGCTGAAGGGCGACAAGAACAGCTATTACATCAGCCCCGCCAACGGCATGGAGGCGATCCGCGATGCGGCGCTCGACGTGGAGGAAGGTGCCGACATGCTGATGGTCAAACCCGGCCTGCCCTATCTCGACATCTGCTGGCGGCTGAAAGAGAATTTCGGACTGCCGACATTCGCCTATCAGGTGTCGGGTGAATATACCCAGATCAAGGCAGCGGCCATGAATGGCTGGATCGACGGCGAGCGGGTGATGATGGAAACGCTTCTCTGTTTCAAGCGTGCGGGCTGCGATGGCATTCTAAGCTATTTCGCGGTGGAAGCCGCACGCAAACTCGCAAAGGGCTGACAGCCGGCGCTTATTGTATTTGGTCGTTTTCTTCCCATATTGTTTGCTGACACGGAATGATCAACGACGAAAAGCGCATTTCGAGCTGTCATGTCTTCTCAGGAGAAAACGACCGATGAACCTCGACCAGAACCCTACCTATGTCGCACCGGACGACTGGCGCGCCTATAGCGGCGTCCTGAGCCGACGCGTCTTCGCGTTCCTGATCGATTACGGGATCGTCCTCCTGCTGTGCATTCCGGCGGCCGTGATCGTGTTCTTTCTTGGCGTCATTACGCTGGGTCTCGGCTTCTTCCTCTATCCGGCCCTGTTCGTGATCGTGGCGGTGCTTTATTTCGGCATGACGCTCAGCGGCCCGTCGCAGGCCTCGCCCGGCATGCGGGCTATGGGGATCGCGATGGCGCGCATGGATGGCCGGCGAATCGATTTCCTTCTCGCCACCGTGCACATCGTGCTTTTCTGGATCATCAACTCGGTTTTGACGCCGCTGATCCTGCTTGCAGGCCTGTTTACCGAGCGCTCGCGCCTCGTTCACGACTTCCTGCTCGGCACCGTCATGGTCAGAACCTCCTGATATCGGCGAAAGCCACGAAAACGTGGCTCTCATAGCGCGCTAATACCGCATCGTGCAGTTGACGTTTTCCGTCATTTTGACATTCTGTGACATTATGTATGTCGCTTGAAGCGTCGCCGCACTCCGTGACATCGCGGCGCGCTTTCATAACTGACACAGGAGGCGATCACGGTTCGATGAACACGCAGGCGACGCCCTCTCCCCAATTCTATCTTACGGCACCGGCCACCTGTCCCTATTTGCCGAACCAGATGGAGCGGAAGGTCTTCACGCATCTGGTCGGCCCGCGTGCGTCGGAAATGAACGACCTTCTGACCCAGGGCGGTTTCAGGCGCTCGCAGAACATTGCCTATCGCCCGGCCTGCGAAACCTGCCGCGCCTGCGTTTCCGTACGCATCCTCACCGAACAGTTCCAGCCGACGAAATCGATGCGGCGCGTTCTCTCCATCAACAAGGATGTGGTCGCCACGGTGCACGCCGCCGAACCCTCCACCGAACAGTTCTCGCTGTTTCGCCGCTATCTCGACCACCGGCACCAGTCCGGCGGCATGTCCGACATGTCGGCGCTCGACTATGCGATCATGATCGAAGACACGCATGTGAACACCCGCATCATCGAATACCGCGTGCGCGAACCCGGCTCCGGCATCGATTCCAGCAAGCGCGGCGAACTTCTCGCCGTGGCGCTGAGCGATGTGATGAGCGACGGGCTGTCGATGGTCTATTCCTTCTTCAACCCCGATCTCGAAAAGCGCTCGCTTGGCACTTTCATGATCATGGACCACATCACCCGCACACGCGCGCTCGGCCTGCCGCATGTCTATCTCGGCTACTGGGTCGATGGCTCGGAAAAGATGGGCTACAAAACCCGCTACCATCCGCAGGAGCATCTGACACCGCGCGGGTGGGAGGTTTATAAGCCTGCGGTAGAAGAATAGTTCGCCAAACAGTCAAAACCGTATGCTAAACTCCATTTAAACTTTGGAGTACTTCAAATGAAAGCAACGATTTGCGAGATTGGCGAAGCCGCTGGTATTGTTATCCCAAAGGATATGCTTGAACGGCTTGGATGGAAGACAGGCGACGTTCTTGATCTAAGTGTTACGGCAACATGCTTGAATTGCGTGCTGCCGGTGGTCTTGATGAAGAACTGACGGATGATTTTAATCGACAGCTCGAACACGCGCGGATTGCGATGCGCAAATACCATGTTGCGCTAAGAACGCTCGCCAAGTCCTGAAACAGCGACCATCAAAGACGTCCCGAGTAATCGCTCGGGACGTCTTTCAGCTATTACCCGCCAAACTTGCCGCTACGCGGAAACCCCTTCGGCACGGTGCGGCCCACCGTGGCGCGGTCGGCCAGCCATTCGCGCAATTCTTCACCGACCTTGGTGAAGAGGCGTCCGGCCGTGTCGGTCCAGCTCAGACCGTCTGCGAGCGCGAAACATTTCACGTCAACGACGCCGCCGTCCTTGTAGCGTTGCAGGCGCACGCCCTTGCCGCGTGACATTTCCGGCACCTGCGACAGCGGGAAGGCCAAAAGCTTGCGGTTTTCGCCGACGACGGCGACATGGTCGCCGGTCACTGGCACGGCAAGCTTGGCTTCATCGGGCATCGCCACATTCATGATCTGCTTGCCCTTGCGGGTATTGGCGACCATTTCGCTTTCGGCGACGATGAAGCCGTTGCCGCCGGTCGAGACCAGCAGCAGCTTGCGCGACGGATCGTGGACGAAGGCGGTCAGGATGTCCTGATCGTTCTCCATATCGACCATGATGCGGATCGGCTCGCCATGGCCGCGCCCGCCCGGCAGCTTGTCGGCGCCGAGCGTGTAGGCCTTGCCGCCGGTGGTCAACAGCAGCAGCTTGTCTGTCGTCTGCGCCGGGAAGGCGAGCTTCGGGCCGTCGCCCTCCTTGAAGGTCAACGCCGACGTATCGGACATGTGCCCCTTCAGCGCCCTGATCCAGCCCTTCTGCGAAATGACGACGGTGACCGGTTCCTTCTCGATCATCGCCTGCTGGATGGCCTCGATATCGGCATCCGGCGCATCCGCGAACTGGGTGCGGCGACGGCCGATTTCGGTTGCCTTGGCATATTTCTTTTTGACCTCGCCGATTTCCCAGGCGACGGTCTGCCACTGCTTTTCATCGGAGGCGAGCAGCCCCTCGATTTCGGCCTTCTCGCTGCTGAGTTCGGCGAATTCCTTGCGGATTTCGACTTCCTCGAGCTTGCGCAGATTGCGCAGCCGCATGTTGAGGATGGCTTCGGCCTGATTGTCGGTGAGCGACCACTTGGCCATCATCACCTGTTTCGGCTCATCCTCCTCGCGGATGATGCGGATCACCTCGTCGAGATTGAGGTAGGCGACCAGCAGGCCGCCCAGAATCTCGAGCCTGCGATCGATGGCCGCCAGACGATGGCGGGAGCGGCGGACGAGCACATCCTTGCGGTGCGCCAGCCATTCGCTCAGCACCTCGTTCAGCGCCATCACCTTCGGCACCCTGCCAAGCGACAGCACGTTCATGTTGAGCGGCAGGCGGCTTTCGAGGTCGGACAGGCGGAACAGCGATTCCATCAACAGCGTCGCATCGACGGTGCGGTTTTTCGGAACCAGCACGATGCGCACGTCTTCGGCGGATTCGTCGCGGACATCCTCGAGCAGCGGCAGCTTGCGGGCCAGCAGCAGCTCGGCGATCTTCTCGATCAGCCGCGACTTCTGCACCTGGAAGGGGATTTCGGTGATGACGATCTGATAACCGCCACGTCCGAGGTCTTCCGTTTCCCAGCTTGCGCGCGCACGCGGAAACCACCGCGCCCGGTCTTGTAGGCCTCGAGAATATTCTCGCGGCTTTCGATGATCACGCCGCCGGTCGGCAAATCGGGGCCCGTGAACGAACTCCACCAGGTTTTCGACCGTCGCTTCGCGATTGCGGATGAGATGCAGCGCCGCGTCGCAGAGTTCGGCGGCGTTGTGCGGCGGGATCGAGGTCGCCATGCCGACGGCGATGCCGGTGGAGCCGTTGGCGAGCAGGTTCGGGAAGGCGCCGGGCAGAACCACCGGTTCCTCGTCCTCCTCGTTATAGGTGGCGCGGAAATCGACCGCGTCCTCGTCGATGCCTTCCAGCAGCAGCGCGGCCACATCGGTCATCCGCGCTTCGGTGTAGCGGTAGGCGGCGGCGTTATCGCCGTCGATGTTGCCGAAATTGCCCTGCCCGTCGACCAGCGGATAGCGCTGCGCGAAATCCTGCGCGAGGCGCACCAGCGCGTCATAGACCGACTGGTCGCCATGCGGATGGAACTTACCGATGACGTCGCCGACGATACGGGCGCATTTCTTGAACGGCCGAGCTGGGGTCGAAGCCGCATCTGGCTCATGGCGTGGATGATGCGGCGATGCACCGGCTTCAACCCATCGCGCACATCCGGCAGCGCGCGGTGCATGATGGTCGACAAGGCATAGGCGAGGTAGCGCTCTTCAAGCGCCGCCTTCAGATCGACCGGATGAACGTTATCCTCTCCGCCTGACGGAGGTACAAGATTTTTTCCCATGGTGCTTGACTAGCGGAAATGCCGGAACCCGGCAAGGAATTCGGGGGTCTCGGCTGTGGACGAAACCATACCTTTCGTAAGGATTTCTGTTAACTGCGTTGCGAATGCCGCAATGCCGCCGTCATACGAATCGATCTAAATCCTGTAGACCTTTGAATAATCGCGAATATAAATGTCACCATTCACATTTAGAACACGGTGCACATCCGCACATTGAGGGAAGAAACACTATGAGACTGAAATCCACCCGGCAGATTCTTTTCGCAAGTGCCGCGCTTTTGGCGCTGTCTGCGCCAGCTTTCGCGCTTGATGGCAACGACGTTCTGAAGAAAATCAATGCCGCCTACGGCGCACAGGGCGGTGAACTCGCTGTCGGCTCGGTTTCCGTCGACGGCTCCACGGTGACGCTGAACGGCGTGACCTTCAGCGCGGCTGCCGATCCGGCCAAAAAAATCCCGGTCGGCAACGTCACCCTCGAAGGCGTCGAGGAAAATAACGGCGGCTACAAGATCAAGAACGCGCGTTTCGACAATGTCGATTACAAACAGGAAAACGTGGAGATCAAGGCCAACGACATCTACATGTCGGGCCTGACCATTCCTGCCGATGCGACGACGGGCACGATTGACGCGCTGATGTTCTATGACGAGGCGCATAGCGGTCCGATTTCCGTTTCCATCGATGGCAAGCAGGCTTTCTCGCTCGAGGAAAGCAGCGCAACCATGTCGGTCAGCGACGACAAGGCATCCATCGGCTTTGATCTCGACGCATCCGGCTTCAAGGCCGATCTCAGCGGCGTCAACGATCCGGCCACGAAGGACGCAATCGAAAAGCTCAAGCTGCAGGCTCTTTCCGGCAGCATGACGATGAGCGGAAGCTGGGAAGTGGCCTCCGGCACCGTTGACGTCGAGGAATACGCCGTCGACATCGACGATGTCGGCCGTCTCAACATGTCGTTCGGTTTCTCCGGCTACACGCTCGCCTTCATCAAATCGATGCAGGAGACGGTGAAGGCGCAGGCCGCGAACCCGAACAAGGAGCAGGCGGAACAGGCAGCGGGCCTTGCCATGCTCGGCCTGATGCAGCAGCTGTCCTTCATAAATGCCGAAATCAGCTTCGAGGATGCCAGCATCACCAAGCGCGCCATCGATTACGCGGCAAGCCAGCAGGGCATGACCGGCGAGCAGCTTGCCCAGACCATCAAGGGCATGGCGCCGATCATGATGGCCTCGCTCAACGTGCCGGAATTGCAGAACATGGTGTCGGCTGCGATCAACGCCTATATCGACAATCCGAAGAGCTTCTCCATCGCGGCAGCACCGGAAAAGCCGGTTCCCTTCCCGATGATCATGGGCGCCGCCATGGGCGCGCCGAACACCCTGCCGACAATGCTCGGCGTCACGGTGACGGCAAACGAATAGCACGACGAAAGCCCCGGTTACGCCGGGGCTTTTCACTTGCGGTCAATGCAGCGGGGCTGCCGCGCCATCCTGCTTGTCGTGCAGGGCGAAGCGGTCGATCATATGGGCGCTCGCCTCGTTGACGCCGATCACCTCGACCGTCTTGCCGGTCTTGCGGAATTTCAGCACGACCTTGTCCAGCGCGCCGACAGCCGAAATATCCCACAGATGCGCCTGGCTGACGTCGATGCTGACCGTTTCCACCTCTTCTGAGAAATCGAAGGCGGCGATGAAGCTTTCCGTCGAGGCGAAGAAAATCTGGCCGTCGACGCGGTAGATGCGGTGCCGGCCATCTGCGACAAGCTCTGGACGGACGTGGAAGAGTTTTGACACCTTGCCCGCGAAGAATACGCCGGAGAGAAGCACGCCTGCCAGCACGCCCTTTGCAAGATCGTGGGTCGCCAGCACGGTCCCGACCGTCACCAGCATGACGATGCTCGACGATGGCGGGTTGCGGCTGAGATCAAGGATGGAGCGCCACGAGAAGGTGCCAATCGACACCATGATCATCACCGCTACCAGGGCGGCCATCGGAATGATGCGGACGAGATCATCCAGCACCAGAATGAGGAACAGCAGGAAAGCGCCCGCCACGAAGGTGGAGAGCCGCCCCCTGCCGCCGGAGCGAACGTTGATCACGGACTGGCCGATCATGGCGCAGCCGCCCATGCCGCCGATCAGTGCGGAAGCGATGTTGCCTGTCCCCTGCCCGATGCATTCCTGGCTCTTGTTGCTGCCGGTATCCGTCATATCGTCGACGATCTGGGCGGTCAGCAGCGATTCCAGCAGACCGACGGCGGCAAGCGCTGCGGAATAGGGAAAGATGATCTGAAGCGTTTCGAACGTCAGCGGCACCTGCGGCAGGGCAAAGACCGGCAGCGTCGAGGGCAACTCACCGAGATTGCCGACGGTGCGGATATCCATGCCGAAAAACACCGCCACACAGGTCAGAACAACGATGGCGACCAGCGGCGAAGGGATGATTTTCGTGACCAGCGGAAAGAGATAGATGATCGCAAGGCCAGCCGCGATCATCACATAGGTCGCGACCGGCACGCCGATCAGCTCCGGCAATTGCGCCATGAAGATCAGGATCGCCAGCGCATTGACGAAACCGGTCATGACCGAGCGCGAGACGAAGCGCATCACCCGCCCGAGCCGCGCAAAGCCCGCCGCGATCTGCAGCACGCCCATGAGGATGGTAGCGGCGAAGAGATATTGCAGGCCGTGTTCCTTGACCAGCGTCACCATCAGGACGGCGGTGGCGGCGGTTGCCGCCGATATCATGCCCGGACGGCCGCCGGTGAAGGCGCAGACGCAGGCAATGGCAAAGGAGGCGAACAATCCCACTTTCGGATCGACGCCGGCAATGACGGAAAAGCCGATTGCCTCGGGAATGAGCGCGAGCGCGACGACGATGCCGGAAAGCACATCGCCGCGAATATTGGAAAACCACTCACGTCTGTAAGTCTGAAATCTGTTCATTTGGTTTTTTCGCAAAGTATGACGCACCGGCCGGACACATGTCCGGTAGATTGAAAGAGAATGTCGGTGCTTTGCGTTGTCTGGCGGATCGGCGGCCAGAAGAGCCACCCGGAATTTCACCGGGTCCGTGGTGAGTGGTTCACCTATAGACGGCAAAAAAGCGGGCAGCAAGTTGTCTGCCCGCTTTTCGATGCTGGCGATGCGCCTTACGGGGCTTCGCTGCGACCAATATTGGTGTTGTGCTGGGTCGCGCCGGTTCCCGACCAGTCCACCCTGCGGGTTGCGAACATGGTGGCAGCAATGGCGATGAAAGAGATCAACGCGCCGGCCAGCAGCGCATATTCATCTTCATTCAGAACCAGATACATGACCCCATAAGCCACCGCCAGAACCGTGAACAGGGCTATCCCGTTCTGACGGCTACCGGTTGCGCTTCCGAGATAGGAGGAGATCAGGAGCGCTGTCAGAAGCGAAGCCGCGGCATAGGCGATGGTGAAGCCCGTATGTTCCGCAAGTGCGAGCAGCAGCACGTAAAAAACGATCAGCGCCAGCCCCGTCAGCACGTACTGGATCCAGTGCACGCTGCTGCCGCCCCTCAGCTCGACGATGAAGACGGCCAGGAACACCAGCGAGATGAAGCCTATCGAATATTTGAGTGTCCGGGCGATGATCTGGTAGAACTTCACGGGCTCGACGAGGTTGATCCTCATCAGGCTGTCGGTCAGCGGCAGGCGTGAACTCTCAACCACCCGGTCTATGCCCCTTGCGAGATAGGGGATCGTCCAGTTGGCTGTGAAGTCCGAGGCTGTGACGGTCTTTTCCTCCGGCAGGAACAGGCCTTCAAAGCCCGGATGCGGCCAGTTGGCCTTGGCCGCCAAACTGGTGGTCTGGCCGGCGGGCGCGACGGCAAAGCTGCCGGAACCGTTCAGGGAGAAGGCTATATCGAAATCGAAGCCTTTCTCGACAAGGCCTCTTTCGATCGATCTATGCACGCCGGCATCGGACCTGATGGACATGTCCTGCGCACCGGTGCGGGGCGCTATGACAGAGATATCACGCATGCCGGGATCGAACGGCAATACCGAACCGCCATCGATCCTGACACCGGCGCTCGAGCGGATGCCGGTCATATCCTGTATGCTGAGAACGAGAATGGCGCTGTCGAGACGGGGCGTGCCGGAGAAGCGGGCGAGATCCTGAAGGATGCCGGCACCGAACCGGCCCTTGAGGACAAGGTCGCCATTATAGACCGGCAGGCTGTAGATCGACAGCCGCTTCTCCTCTGTCTTCAGATCGGCCGTGACATCAAGCGTTTCCGGCATGACCAGCGCCCATTCGGTCGTGCGATCGACGATGCTCTGGCCGTTCACTTCACGGCGTCTTTCCACGTCGAAAGGCACGGCGAGATAAGGGCCGTTCACCACCTGATCGCCGCCCCAGCCGCTGGCGATACGGCCTGAAACGTCCTCGGCCCGCGAGGCGCGCTCTTCCGTCAGCGCCCAGACGAGAAGCAGCGGCACGAGCAGAACCATCGATATGAAACCGATCATCAGAAACTTGGCGCCCGGTGAGCGCAGACTGACGGCGAAGCCGTTGCGAGGCGGGGCTGGCGGCATCTGCCCACCCGCCGGGGCAAGGTCTTTTTCCGTTTCATGTACCATTCTGAAATCCTTCTCAATATGATCGCGCCGCAACGCCAAGCGAAGTTCGGCCGGCGCTGTCGCAAGTTTAAAATCCCTGATAGTCTTTGCGTCCCCAAAATGAGCGCAAAACTATACTGGGATCGGATTCCGGCTGATTAGGTTCGGAATTCCGTTAAACTCGCGGTAAAATTGTGACTTTCCCACGTTCGTTGCAGAAACAGAAAGGGCCGGCGTCGCCGCCAGCCCTTTTGTTCAAAACCCGTGGCGGTTGAGATCAGTCCTTCTTGGACGGAACCACGCGCAGCGCCAGCTCGCGAAGCTGGGTCGGCGTTGCCGGGGACGGCGCGTTCATCAGCAGGTCCTGCGCCTGCTGGTTCATCGGGAACAGCGTGATTTCGCGCAGGTTCTTCGCACCGACCAGAAGCATGACCACACGGTCGATGCCGAAAGCGCAGCCGCCATGCGGAGGCGCGCCGTACTGGAAGGCGCGGTAGAGGCCGCCGAAGCGCTCTTCCACGTCTGCCTGCGACAGGCCGACCTTTTCGAAGGCCTTGACCATCAGTTCGGGCGACTGGTTACGGATCGAGCCGGAGGCGATTTCGAAGCCGTTGCAGACCGCGTCATACTGGTAGGCCTTGATGGACAGCGGATCTTGGCCGTCCAGCGCTTCCATGCCACCCTGCGGCATGGAGAAGGGGTTGTGGGCGAAGTCGATCTTCTTTTCTTCGTCGTTATATTCGAAGAACGGGAAATCGACGATCCAGCACATTTCGAAACGGTCGCGGTCGATCAGGTTCAGCTCGTCGGCGGCGCGGGTGCGCGCCTCACCGGCGAACTTGTAGAACTTGGCGGGATCGCCGGCGGCGAAGAAGCAGGCATCGCCCGCCTCAAGGCCGAGCTGCTGGCGCAGCGCCTCGGTGCGTTCTTCGCCGATGTTCTTGGCGAGCGGACCGGAACCGCCGACCTTGCCGTCCTCTTCCTTCCAGAAGATGTAGCCGAGGCCGGGCTGGCCCTGGCTCTGCGCCCAGGCGTTCATGCGATCGCAGAAAGCGCGCGAACCACCGGTTTTGGCCGGGATTGCCCAGACCTCCATCCTTGGCGACTTCGAAGCATGCTGCGCGAAGACCTTGAAGCCCGAGCCGCGGAAATGTTCGGACACGTCTTCCATGACGATCGGGTTGCGCAGGTCCGGCTTGTCGGAGCCGTATTTGCGGATCGATTCGTCATAGGGAATGCGCGGCCACTGTTTCGTTACCGGCTTGCCTTCGGCAAACTGTTCGAACACGCCGTGCATCATCGGCTCCATCGTGTCCAGCACGTCTTCCTGGGTCGACGAAGCTCATTTCGAGGTCGAGCTGGTAGAACTCGCCCGGCAGACGGTCGGCGCGCGGGTCTTCATCGCGGAAGCACGGCGCGATCTGGAAGTAGCGGTCGAAGCCCGCCACCATCAGCAGCTGCTTGTACTGCTGCGGCGCCTGCGGCAGCGCAAAGAACTGGCCTTCGTGGATGCGCGAGGGCACGAGGAAGTCGCGCGCGCCTTCCGGCGAAGATGCGGTGAGGATCGGCGTCGTATATTCGGCAAAGCCCAGATCGCCCATGCCCTTGCGCATGGAGGAGATGATCTGCGTGCGCTTGACGATGTTCTTGTGCAGGGTTTCGCGGCGCAGGTCGAGGAAGCGATACTTCAGGCGAACGTCTTCGGGATATTCAGGCTCGCCGAACACCGGCAGCGGCAATTCCCTGGCAATGCCCAGAACCTCGATCTCCTGCGCGTAAAGCTCGATCTCGCCGGTCGCCATGCCCTTGCGTTGATCGGTGTCTGCCGAGCGCGCCTTGACGAGACCGTCGATGCGGATCACCCATTCGCCGCGAACCGTCTCGGCAACCTTGAAGGCCGGGCTGTCCGGATCGGCAACCACCTGGGTGATGCCGTAATGGTCGCGAAGGTCGATGAAGAGAACGCCGCCATGATCTCGCACGCGATGAACCCAACCGGAAAGGCGAACGGTTTCGCCGACGTCGGACTTGCGGAGAGCGGCACAGGTGTGGCTGCGGTAACGATGCATTTTTTTATCCTGGAGCGTGTCGTGGGCCAGATGGGCGGCACTGTCGAAATTTGCCGGAAAAGCGCATGACCAGCCTGATTTGTCAAGGCAAAGCACAACAATGTCGCGTTCAGCCTGTCCTTTCCCGCGCCTTGGCTTTAGATAGTGCTTATTCAGCCCGCCAAACCGAGTCGGCCCGCAATGAGCCAGATCAGACCCCTTATCCCGCTTCTCGTCACCGCCGGCATTCTGATCGGCGGCAACGGCCTGCAGGGAACCTATATCGCGCTGCGGGGCCTGTCCGAAGGGTTTTCGGCCAGCACCATCGGCCTCATCAGCGCCGCCTACAGCATCGGGTTTGCGCTCGGCTGCATTTCGGTGACGCGCCTTCTGCGCAAGATCGGCCATATCCGCACCTTCGCCACCATGGCGGCGGTTGCGTCTGCTGCCTCCATCGCCATGCCGCTCGTCCTTCATCCCCTGTTCTGGATGTTGATGCGCTTCGTCATCGGCATTGCCGTCGCCTGCCTTTTCGCCGCGATCGAAAGCTGGATCAATGCGCAGGTGACGAATTCCAACCGGGCGCGCACGCTGTCGATCTATCGTTTCGTCGATCTCGGCTCGGTGACGCTCGCGCAATATATCATTCCCGTCGCCGGCATCGACGGACCCGTGGTGTTTTCGCTGATCGCCATGGCACTCACGCTCTCGCTGGTGCCGATCTCGATTGCCGACAAATCCAACCCCGCACCGCCGAAACAGATCCCCTTCAATCTTTTCGCGGTGTGGCGCATCTCGCCGCTTGCCGTCGTCGGCTGCGTCGCCGTCGGCCTCAGCATGGCGGCGTTCCGCAATATCGGCCCGATCTATGCCGAACAGATCGGCCTTTCCGTCACCGCGATTGCCACCTTCATGAGCGCCGGCATCATCGGCGGCGTGGTGCTGCAATATCCGCTCGGCGTCTATTCCGACCGTTACGACCGCCGCATCATCATTCTCGCCACCACGGCGGGCTCGGTGATTGTCGGCCTGTTTCTCGCCCTGTTTGCCGGTACGGACGAATGGAGCAACATCATCGGCGTCTTCGTCTTCGGCGCTTTTGCCCTGCCGCTCTATTCGCTCAGTTCCGCGCATGGCAACGACCATGCGAAAGAGGGCGAACATGCGATGGTCTCTGCCGGGCTGCTGTTCTTCTGGTCGGTGGGCGCAACCATCGGGCCATTGCTCGCCTCCGTGCTGATCGACCAGTTCGGCCCCAAGGCGCTGTTCAGCTATACGGCGGCGATCCAGATCGTTTTCATCGCCTACACCATCTATCGGTTGCGGGTGCGCGAGGGCGTGCCCGTGGCGGAGCGGAACTGGCGGTTCCGCTCGCTTTTGCGTACCTCGGCCTATTTTCAGAAGCTCGCCGCCCCGCCGCCGCCCAAAAACGACGGGCCGGCACCACAACCGCCGGAGAAAAACGATCCTTGAGCCTTGAAAAGCGGGCTTTGTATTGACATGCGCCCGGCAAAGGGAAAGTAAGACGGATAATTTTCACGAGTGGCCATTTGCAATGATTGAAACGACTGCCGCCCTCGCCGAAGCCTGCACGGAACTGGCGAAATCGGAATTCATCACCATCGACACCGAGTTTCTGCGTGAAACGACCTTCTGGCCGGAACTCTGCCTGGTGCAGATGGCAAGCCCCACACTTGAGGTGCTGGTCGATCCGCTCGCCAAGGGCATCGACCTTACGCCGCTGTTCGAGCTGATGGCCAACCCTGCCGTCGTCAAGGTTTTCCACGCCGCGCGGCAGGATATCGAAATCATCTATCATCTCGGCGGGCTCATCCCCCATCCGATCTTCGACACGCAGGTCGCCGCCATGGTGTGCGGTTTCGGCGATTCGATCTCCTACGACCAGCTGGCGCAGAAGATCAAAAACGTCCAGATCGACAAATCCTCGCGTTTCACCGACTGGAGCCGCCGGCCGCTGACCGAAAAGCAGCTGGATTACGCGCTGGCCGACGTCACCCATCTGCGCGATGTCTATCTCTCGCTGAAGGCGCAGCTGGAGCGCGAAGGCCGCTCGCTGTGGCTGACCGAAGAGATGAACATTCTGGAATCGCGCGACACCTATGACATGCATCCCGACGATGCGTGGCTGCGGTTGAAATCGCGCCTGCGCAAGCCGACGGAACTTGCCATCCTCAAATTCGTCGCCGCCTGGCGCGAGCGTGAGGCGCGGTCGCGCAACGTGCCGCGGTCGCGCGTCCTGAAGGACGATGCGATCTTCGAAATCGCCCAGCAGCAGCCGAAGGACACCGAGGCGCTGTCGCGGCTTCGCACGATCCCGAAGGGCTGGGAACGCTCCTCCTCCGGCACGGCCATCATCGAGACCGTGAATGCGGCGCTGGCACTGCCGAAAGAAGACATGCCGAAGGCGCCGCGTCACAGCCACGCCCCTGAAGGCTCCGGCGCTGCGGTGGAGCTGTTGAAAGTTCTCCTGAAGCTGACGGCGGACAAGCACGGCGTCGCCGCCAAGGTCATCGCCAACAGCGACGATCTGGACAAGATCGCCTCCGAGGGCGAGGCCGCCACCGTGGCAGCGCTGACCGGCTGGCGGCGCGAACTGTTCGGCGATGTGGCGCTGAAGCTCATCAACGGCGAAGTGGCCCTGCGTTTCGCCGGCAAGAAGGTCGAGGCGGTCGAGGTCGCGGTGAGCGGCGAGGCTTAATCGCCCGCGCCGGGCATTGTTGCGCAGCGTCGGGGGGTTGCGCAGTGTCCGGGCCGCGAAAGCGATTTTCGCTTTTGCGGGAGATGCGCCAACCCAAATTTTGCCCGCATCGCGGTCCATCTCTTTGCAGATGGTCTCGCTTTGAGGGTCTTTGCATGAAACCTGCCCGTGCCCTGCTGTTGGCCGCCTTTGTCGCGGCCGCAGGCATTCTCCCTACCCTTTCCCCCGCCTCCGCCTCCGCCCGCGCCGATGACGGCAAGGTCGACCTTCAGGGCGAATGGACGACCGATTGCCTGAAGACCGGCAAGGACGACCGCCACGGCATTGTCACGCGCATCACCATACGCGGCGGGCGCATGCATGCCGTCTCGCAGATCTACGCTCGCAGCAGCTGCCAGCAGCCCACGGTGCAGGTGCGTTACGAAGGCACGCTGGATGGCGACCTGAAGGACCATGACAGCCTGCTCTTTGCCCATACCGTCACCTCGATCGCCATGACGGCGAACGACCCCTCGGTCGTCGAGCGTTATAATGGCGACCCGAAAGGTACCGGCTGCGGCCTGAGTGGCTGGAAAGAGAATATTCCCTTCGATGTCGACGGGCGGACCTGCGCGGCCATCACCTTTGCCGGCAAGGGAGAAACCCTGTTCGACCGGGCATGGATCGACGGCAACCGGCTGCGTTTTGCCGCCTTCCCCGTGAAATGGTCGAACCGCTCGCCGGACGACCGTCCGCAATCCCCGCTTGAAACGGTCTATTACAGAACATCCTATTAAGGCGTAGAGCCGTCTGCACACCCGTTTGCGGCAACGGGGCAACAGCCTTGCCAATCCTTCATGCGACCTTACCGAATGGTCACTTTTTGCAGCGCATTTTCCACATTAATGTCGCATATCACCTGAACAGAAGCGTCGCCCGACAGGGTGCTACGCTTGCCTTCCCCCAGGGCAAGAACCGACATGAGAAAATTGCTGCCCATTCTGGATTACGTGGTGCTCTTCGTTGCCGTGGCCGGCAGCGGCGTCGCCTACGCATTTCTGGAATATGGCGGCGGCGCGCTCATCGGCGCCACCTATGCGCTGTTTGCCTGCGCGCCCATCCTCGCCTTCGAGCGCGGTTACGTGCTGCCCGGCCTGTCGCGGCAGGTGAGCGCATTGCCGACACCCGCTTATATTGTCGCCGGCCTCGTCATCTACTCCATTCTCGTTTTCTGCGGCTTCGGGCTTGGCGGCACCATTCTATGGATCAGCGGCATATTTCCCGGCACCTGGAAACGGGCGGTGCATGCCGAAGTGCAGACGCTGATCTTCACCCTCATCGTCTGCGGCATCATCGTTTTCATCATGCGCGTGCGCGAGCTTCTCGGCCGCGACATCTTCATCGACCTCATTCTCGGGCGTTATCGCCGCCCGGTCAGCGAAGACCGCGTCTTCATCTTCATCGACCTCGTCGGCTCCACCTCCTTTGCCGAAACCCATGGCGACCTGAAGGCGCAGGAGTTTCTGGGCGAAATCTTCGCGAGCTATGCCGCACCCGTGCGACGACATGGCGGCGTCATCGACGACTATATCGGCGATGCCGCCATCATCACCTGGCCCTATCACATGGCGATAAGGCGGGCGGCCTGCGTGCGCTGCGTTTTCGATATACTGGCAACCATCGAAAGCAGCCGCGACATGTGGCTCAACCGCTTCGGCGAAGTGCCGCGTCTGCGTTTCGCCATCCATGGCGGACCGGTCATCACCGCCGAAATCGGCGTCGATCACCACAAGATCACGTACTTCGGCGATACCGTGAACACGACCTCGCGGCTCGAATCACTGAGCAAGATGCTGGGCCATCCAGTGCTGATATCGGCCGATCTCGCCCATCAGCTGGTGCTTCCCAAGGGCGTGCGCAGCGAATATCTCGGCGAACATGCGGTCAAGGGCCGTGGCCAGACGCTCGGCGTGTGTACGCTCAGCCAGTATCAGGCCGTCGCGGCCTGACTGCAACGCCCTGAAAACAAAGGGTGCGGCGGCGTTTTCCGACATCGCCCGTCATCAAAATTCATCAAAGCTTCAAACGGCAATCACCTGCCTGTCATGCGGCACCCCTATCGCGTCAATCCTGTCTTCAACAGGTATTGAGGGGTCTCCACCATGAAGCATATTCTTTTCGCACCTTTGGCCATTCTCGCTTTCGCCACCGCATCGCACGCAGAGCAGGAGTTTCCGGCAAAGCTGGTCTCCCACGCCATACTGCCCGCCAACACCATCATCGCAGCACCTGCCGATGCGCCGGACTACCTCAAGACATCAGCCAAGTTCACCACGCCGGACCGCAAGCGCGCAGAAGGTCTCGGCACGGTTCCCGGCAAGGACGGCGTTCGCCCGACCGGCCTTTCTATGCCGTTTAACGGCCAGCCCTTGCAGGGCTTTTCCGGCATCAAGGCCATGGCTGACGGCAGCTTCTGGAGCCTTTCCGACAATGGTTTCGGCTCGAAGCTGAACTCCAGCGACGCCATGCTGATGCTCCACCACCTCAAATTCGAATGGGATGCCGGCAAGGTCAACGCGCTCGAGACCGTGTTCCTTTCCGACCCGGACAAAAAAGCACCCTTCCCCATCGTCATGGAAGGCTCGGCCAAGCGTTACCTGACGGGCGCCGACTTCGACGTCGAATCCATTCAGCCGGTTGCCGACGGTTTCTGGGTGGGCGAGGAATTCGGTCCTTACATCCTGAAATTCAGCCGCGACGGCAAGCTGACCGACGTCATCGCCACCAAGGCCGGCGATATCGACGTGAAGTCCCCGGATCATCCGACCCTGGCGCTGCCCGGCAATCCGACGCAGAAAATGCCCGCTTTCAACCTGAAGAGATCGGGTGGTTATGAGGGCATGGCGCTTTCCAAGGACGGCTCGAAGCTTTACGGCCTTCTCGAAGGCCCGCTCTACACCGCCGAAGGCCAGGTCGAAAAGACCGAAGACGGCTCGACCGCACTGCGCATCATCGAACTCGACACCGCCAAGAAGGCATGGACCGGCCGCACCTGGCTCTATCCGCTGGCGCAGGGTGGCGAAGCCATCGGCGATTTCAACATGCTGGACGAGAGCACCGCTCTGGTCATCGAGCGTGACAATGGCGCCGGCACCGCCGACAAGGCCTGCGCCGACCCGAAGAAGCCGGAAGCAAACTGCTTTGCCGTGCCGTCCAAGGTCAAGCGCATCTACAAGATCGAATTCAACGACGCCAATGCCGGCAAGGCCGCACGCAAGATCGGCTATATCGACCTGCTGAAAATCTCCGATCCTGACAACAAGAAGCGTCAGGGCGGCGGCAACGGTTTCTACGACATGCCCTTCGTGACCATCGAGAATGTCGATCGCGTCGATGCCACGCATATCATCGTCGGCAACGACAACAACCTGCCCTTCTCGGCCGGCCGTGCACTGGACAAGGCCGACGACAACGAGTTCGTCCTCCTTGACGTCAAGGACCTGCTCGACGCCAAGTAAGGCCACCGGTGCCGGAATTCGTTCCGGCACCATCAGCGCGACCGCGCAAATTCAACAGACGGAGCGTGCCTGCCACCTGCAAAGGAAGTGCGGCGCTCCGTTTTACCGTAGCGCCCAAACCTGACCCGGAACCCGGTTCCGACACAGGAAAGACCCCTCATGCAGGACAATGCCGAACGACTATATTACGCCCTGAAGAAAAGCTGGTCGCTCGAGACCAGCAGCCTGTGGACGCGGGAAAACCCTTCCAAGGGGCAAGGCAGCGTCACAGCGCTCGTGGTGCAGGATGTTTTCGGCGGCGACCTCGCCAAAACCGCCGTTGGCGGCACCGACCATTTCTACAATATCATCGACAATATTCGCTGGGACTTCACCTTCGCCCAGTTCGATATTCCCATCGGTTACGAGGACAGGCCCGCCACCCGCACGGAAGCGATGGCAAAGGCGACGCCGCTGCAATATGCCTATCTCAGCGCGTGTATCAGGAAGGCGCTCGGGCACGGTTGAATTTTTCGGAACGGAGGCCAACGCTTCTGGATCGTCAGCTTGCCAAGGGCTGGAGGCGTTATCCAAACTCTCCGGCAAATCGTCACGCTATACGTTACTGGCCGCAGGCTGAACAAGGCAGACCACGATGGCATTCAAAGTCTGGGGCATTCAAAGTCTGGCGGCTCTCCGCCGAGATTTAAGTCAAAAGCGCGAACTGAACAAGAAATGTCCAGCTCGCGCTTAACAGCTTCACATCACCGCCAGAATCACCACTGCGACTAGCCACAAGATGAGACATCCGAATCCCACCCATGAAAACACTTGATAATCCGACTTCAATATCACGTTGAGATCGGCTTTCGCGCGTTCATTGTCTGGAGATTCCTTCATAACATGGACTATGGATGTAGAGAGACGAAAGCCGTATACAAATGTCAGAAGTGTCATGAACATGCCGGAAAGGTAAATTGCGGTGAGATATACTTTTCCGGCATCTCCCTCCTGCAAGTCTTTTACGAAAAATGAAGCGGCAGTCGCGAAAACGACCACAGCTGACATAACAAATCTCGGCAACTCAATTATCGCACGCTGATACTCAAGCATTTCCTTGGAAAGGGCTGTCATAAGTTATCCCTTCAAACGATTTATATGCTTCGTACACCATTCGTTTACGCGACTCTGAACTGATTTTTTTATTTTCTCACTCGTGCTGGTTACGCGCACCGCCCTAACTGCACTCTCTATAATGTCGTTAGCTGCCTTTTTCACCAGCTTCCGACGGTAAGACGGGCGCATATTCTTCCTGCCCGCCAATTGATTTGATTCATCAATACCTTTTTCAATACGAGAAAATTCCACTTTTTCGAGAATTTTTTCGGAAATTTCTTTAGTTACTTCAATGTCTTCTTCTGCAGCACCAGAATTTTTCAATCTAGTGACCAGCTTTCGATTCGCGTGCTTTTTGAAATCAAAATTAGTCATAAAATGCCCCGATTCTACCGTACGTCCTTCCTAAGTAGAAACGGTTACACTTCAACTATAAATATAATTAGCGACGTTACTCAAACACAAACGCCAACCGCTTGCCCGTCAGCTTTGCCAGTTGCTGCAAGCGTCCGTCCAGGCGCTCGCCGGCGAAGTCGCAATAGGCGTGCGGCACCACGAATTCCAGATCGAGATCCGGATTGCTGGATTTGCGGAACTTCAGGTGATCGACGACACCGGGCATCGAGGCCGAGAAGAGATAGACGACGCGCAGCAGGCCGCCGAGCAACTTGCCGAGTTCCAGCAGGCGGTCTCCCGCCATGACGGCGAGTGGCTGGGTGGTGCCGTTATCGTTCAGCCCTTCGAAGCGGTAATAATTGGCAAGCGCGATATAGGCGCGGCCCGGATGGGTGATCGCCACGAAGGAGGAGTGGGCGATGATGTTGAGCGCTTGCAGGCCGCGGTAATCCGGATGGGCGCGCCAGCTGATATCGGCGAGCAGGCAGGCCGCCTGCCGGTAACGGCTTTCCTCTTCCGTCTCTTCGATGCCGAAGACCGGAAAGGTGCGGCCGCTCCAGTCCGCAAGTTCACGCGCATGTTCGGGCGAACGGGCGCGGAGAATCGCAAGTTCGTCGGCTGTCACCAGCAGCGGGTCGGTATCCCGCTCCGCTTCCGTCAGCAGCGAATAAAGATAACCTTCGCGCACGCCCTGGGCCGAGAAAGCGATCTTTCCCGGCTTCATCGCCTTTAGAACCTCGCGCATGGCGATGGCACCAAAGGGCAGCAGCGAACGGCGGTTCTTGGAGACCGCCTGCCAGGCCGGGTCCTTGCTGTCCCTGGAGACGATGACTTCTTCCAGAAAGTTCAGCATTTCCGCCAGCGGCAATTCATATCCCTGCATCATGTGCAGCGGATATCCCGTGATCTCCATGTGCAACTTGGCGATGTTTCGCCAGGTGCCGCCTACGGCGTAAAAGGTACGTCCCTCGCCCGCTGCCAGCAGCTTTGCGAAAGATTTGACGTGCTTGCGGGCAATGGTCGTCGCCTTTTCCAGCGAGCCGTCCGATTGCTCCGACAGGCGAAGGCCGCCGAGCGGCAGGGTGATGCCCTCGCCGCAGCTTTTGCCCTTGATGTCGATAAGTTCGAGCGAACCGCCGCCGAGGTCGCCGGCAATGCCATCCGGATCATGAAAACCGCTGATCACGCCAAAGGCGGAATAAAGCGCTTCTTTTTCGCCCGACAGCACCTCGATCTCGCAACCGAGTATGGCTTCGGCTTCACGGATGAAATCCGGGCCGTTTTCCGCCTCACGCGCCGCCGCTGTCGCCAGCACGTAAAGCTGCTGTGCCTGCGCCTGCTCGGAAAGCGCATGGAAGCGCCGGAGCGCCATCAGCGCCCGGCTTACACGCTCAGCAATACGTAACTG
>JAXHOC010000079.1:0-25202 GCA_034519725.1 Agrobacterium sp. | reverse complement strand
AAATTTTCTATGACCAATTGCCTGCATAAAATCCACATCCAGAACAATATTCTTATGGTCACAATTTTTGAATAGCTTTTTCTTCTACCAAATCTTTAAGCACTTTTAAATCAATAACAAAGCCGGTTTCAGGATTAGGAATTCCTCTAACAGTAACGAAAAAGATCAAAATTATGACCATGCCAGTTTTCGTTTGCACATTTTCCGAAAACCTCAATATTTTTCCTTAATACAGGTTCTAGCTGATCTTCACGTTTCCCTATCAATCTTCGGTAAACAAGTATCCCTTGTTCGGCAATGGAAGAAACCGCATAGTTTTCGTTGATGTCATTTTCGCTTAATAGGATTTCAAACCTCGCTTGTTGGTCAATTTGACCAAAGCTGGCAAATGAGATTAAGAGAAGAACTATCGATTTACTGAACTTCAATTTTATTGATATAAAAAACGGAACGGCTAGGACTCTCGGCATTCGGTGACCGATCGCGAATACTTTGATACCCCCAGGTGTAAAATGTATTTTGATACCACAATCGGATGGAACTATTTTCACCAGAATCATTCCTCACGCTCTCATCAGGGTAGGACAGTTCAGAGGTTAGGGTGTCCATCTCAACAGAATCTTCCGGATGGCCGCTTAGGAATTTTACTTCCTTCTCTTTTTTAAAGGCTAACGCAAAATTGTCTTTATAATACATGAAGTCAGCTGTTTGTTCCAGGTCATCCACTTTCTTATCTTCCAGTTTTATCCCATAATCGTAACGCTTCTTTCCCTGGAGATCAAAAACAATCAAGGAAGCATAAATCATTTTTGTTTCACCAGTTTGTTGATTATTGTATAAGTGATAGGGAGATGAATAATACCGATTTATAAAGGGATTATATCCGTAAGGAGAATATCCGCCATAGTAGGGTGATGAAAAACTATTGTTCCAGTTTGGATAGGAATTTAAGCTAGTGGAAGGCAAGTATACTTCTGTTAGTAGTGCAAAGCCCTCGGGTTGTTCTTCTATTCGCAGAGGAATGGCATAGGTTTTAAAATCCGGTACTTCACCTGCTTTAAGAGCTTGCTGTGATCGTTCCTTTAGCTTAGCTACCCGTTTTGGATTTTGATAATCAAGAAAATGATTAAACTGTCCAAAATCATAAAAGTTAATGACTTGCTCAGTAAATGGATCAATAAGCGAAGTGTAAATTCCACTTGCTTGTTTTGAGTTTCCTTCTGATAAGATGTGCCGGCAATAAATAATTCATCATTAATAAACGTACTGCTGATACCGGAAAGAATGACTTTCTTCGAATCAATTTCTATTTCATCTTCCAGAAGAAGTGCGCATTGCAGGCATCGAATGTTTTAAAAATCAACTTCTTTTTTAGCTTACTGTTACGCATAGCAATTAAGGTATTGAACGTATTATTTGTATTTACCCTCAAATCGAGAAGCTCCGTATCTGAAACAAAAAAACAAGGAATAAGTTATAATAACTCATTTTCCAGATTATACAGTAAAATGGCAGGTTCATTTGAAACATACCCTCCTAATGCAATTGTGTTTGAAAGCGCACTAAAATGCGTAACCTTAAAGGTTAATTCCTGTTTGATAACATGCTTTCTTAACGCTCTTTTGAATCAATATCAATCGTATAAAGCGTAAGATCACTGCGCTTCGTGTTCCCCCTCGCGATACAGCAGGTACACCAGATTATCTTTTTGTATTCATAACCCACAATGCGAAGACGATTTTCAGCATATAAATCATAAGACCAAACTTCTTTTAGTTCTGTATCTAGTCGAATAACTTCCCAAAGTTGTTTTCCCTCTTTATACTTTTCTTTATCGCGAACCAGCACAAGCCCATTTTCTTTTAATGACACCAGAATGAATTCCTTGTCGTTGTTTTTCTGCTCATGTTCAAACCGGGCAGTCTGCTTAATCTGCGCAGAAGTTGCAAAAGAGATGGAAACCATCAGAAGTAATTGGAATAATCTTAAAAACAACTTCATGATTTCCCGTGTATCCATTAAACCTTATTCACTCAAACCAACAATCCAATCAAACTCTTCTTTCTTAACGGGCTGAACAGAAAGCCTGGAATTCCTTTACACAACACCATGTTAGCCATTCGGGTGTCTGCCTTTACGGTGGCCAGCATGACAGGGGATTTTAATTTTTTTACCGGTTTTATATCCATTACCGGCCCCAATCTTTGTCTTTAGGATCGGGATAGGATTCCTTGGTAATTTCGGCAATCCCGATCACGGCTTTGTCATCCATACTGTGGTAGATGAATGCGAGATCACCCTTTTTCATAGCTTTAATGTTGTTGCAGTGCCTGAAAATTCCGCACTCCATCCCACACTGCTTTTTTATCTCGCATTAAGTCTTCCCACGAGAATGTGCTGGGTTCAGTCTTTAATAGCCAATAGTTCATTGTATAAATAGTTTACCTGTTTTCGGTTAGTTTTTGAAAGTAACTAAAATAGGAAATTGTATTCGGCGTATTTACATACGGAAGTTTCATTAAAAATGAAATCAAAGATGAAGATTTTGGTTATTCGTTTTTCTTCCATTGGCGACATTGTACTGACTACACCTGTAGTGCGGGTACTTAAGACTCAATTACCCGACTCAGAGATACACTATCTCACAAAAAAAAGAAAATATGAGGGTATCATAAAATTAAAACCCGAACATGTAGATAAATTGTTTCTATTCGATCGTGATTTAAATAAGTTAATAGGTGAGTTGCGAAATGAGAAGTATGATTACATTGTTGACCTGCATAATAATTTGCGCACGCGAATTGTTAAGATGCGCCTTTCTGCCAGGTCGCTTAGCTTTAATAAACTCAATTGGAAAAAATGGTTATTAGTAAATCTTAAGATTAACAAATTGCCTTCCGTTCACATTGTGGATCGCTATCTGCAAACCGTAAAATCCCTTGATGTAAAAGCAGATGCTACTAGGGTTAGAATTATTTTATTGAAGATAAAGACGAAGTACCATAGTGGCTCCCGGAAACACAGACAAGGATGTAGCTTACGCAATTGGTGCACAGCGTCTGCGCAGCGTATTTCGGTCGTCGGTTGCTCCGGAGGCGGAAAGACGACGCTTTCGCGCAAACTCGTAGAGCGCTTTGGATTTGATTACATTTCCATGGACCGCGATGTCTTCTGGTTGCCCGGCTGGCGGGCACGCCCGCGCGAGGAGCAGCGGCAGAGGATCGCCGCCATCGTCACCCGCGACCGCTGGCTGATGGATGGCAGCAATCCGTCGTCCTTCGATATGCGCCTGCCGAGATCCGACATCGTCCTCTGGGTGCGCATGCCGCGCTGGCTCTGCCTGTGGGGAGCCCTCACCAGGATTGTCAAAGGCTATGGCAAGGCGCGCCCGGAAATGGCTGAAGGCTGCCCGGAAAGAATAGACCTCGATTTCCTGCGCTATATCTGGAATTTCGAACGCCGCCACGCCCCGATCTTCGAGCGGAATTTCGCGCTTTATGGTCCCAACGTGCCGGTATTCCAGCTAAAAAGCCGAAAACAGCTTCGCCGCCTGCTTGATCTTCTTGTTGCCGAGGATTAACTGCGGCTCATGCCAAAGTTCGAAACGCATCGCCTTGTAAAACACTCACCCGACCGCATGTACGACCTCGTCGCCGATGTGGAAAAGTATCCGCAGTTTCTGCCGCTGTGCGAAGCGCTGGTCATCCGTTCGCGCAAGGAGCGGGACGGCAAGACGCTGCTGGTGGCGGATATGACGGTTGGCTACAAGGCCATTCGCGAGACCTTTACCACCCAGGTGCTGCTGAACCCGGCAGAGCGCGCCATCGACGTGAAATATATCGACGGCCCGTTCAAATATCTCGACAATCGCTGGCGTTTTGCGGCCTCCGAAGATGGCGGCTCCGTCATTGATTTTTTCATCGAGTATGAATTCAAGAACCGTCTGCTCGGTGCGGTCATGGGATCGATGTTCGACCGGGCCTTCCGCATGTTCGCCGAAGCCTTCGAGACCCGTGCCGATAAAATCTACGCGGATCCGGTCTGATTGAGGGCAATCAGCATCTCAAGCGCCGTCCTGACGGTCGCAAGACGGATTTCCGTGCGGCCGATGTCGCCGTAATGCATTTGGTGGTGCAGGATTTTACCGCTGCGCGCTTTGGCAGCCAGATGCACCAGCCCCACCGGTTTTTCAGCCGAACCGCCGCCCGGACCGGCAATGCCGGTGACGGCCACGGCAAAATCCGCGCGTGAACGGAAAAGGGCGCCATCAGCCATCTGCAACGCCGTCTGCCGGGATACCGCGCCGAAATTCGCCAGCGTACCGGTGGCAACACCCAGCATGTCCATCTTGGCTTCGTTCGTATAGGTGACGAAACCGCGATCGACGACGGCAGAAGAGCCGGCGATTTCCGTCAGCGCACCGGCGATCAGGCCGCCCGTGCAGCTTTCCGCCGTCGAGACCATCAAGCCGCCAGCGGTAAATTCGGAAATGATCCGCCGCGCCAGATGTTCTATATCGGCAGGAAACAGGCTCATAGCGGCCTGCCTTTGTAGACCACGGTGGCAGTGGCAATCGCTGCGATGCCTTCCCTGCGGCCGACGAAGCCAATCGTCTCGTTGGTGGTCGCCTTGACCGAGCAGCGCTCCAAGGCGATGCCGAGCATGTTGGAAAGCGCCTCGCGCATGGCCTGCCGGTGCGGACCGATGCGCGGCGCTTCGGCAATCAGCGAGACATCGGCATTCATGATCGTGCCGCCATTGCCACGGACGACGCTTGCCGCATGTTCGAGGAAAATGCGCGAAGCGGCACCCTTCCATTGCGGATCGGAAGGCGGGAAGTGATCGCCGATATCGCCCGCGCCGCAGGTGGCAAGCAGGGCGTCCGTCAGCGCATGCAGCGCCACATCGGCATCCGAATGGCCTCTCAGTTTCTGGTCGTGTTCGATGAACACGCCGCACAGCGTCACACCGTCTCCGGCCTCCAGCTGGTGCACGTCGTAACCATTGCCGGTGCGCACATCAGGCAATCCGTAGGAGAGCTTTTCATCGGCCATGGCGATATCCCGCTTGAGAGTGAGTTTCACATTGTCGACCGAACCTTCGGTCAGCGTCACCGGCAGACCTGCCCATTCGGCAATCGATGCATCGTCGGTAAAATCCATCTTTCCTGATGCGGCAGCAGCGCGATGCGCGGCAAGGATTTCGCCATAGCCGAAACTTTGCGGTGTCTGCGCCGCATAAAGACCCTGTCTGGACACCGTCTCCGCAACAGAATCGCCGGCGCCACGCTTCAGCGTATCGGTGACGGGCAGGGCAGGCAGAACGCCGACAGCGCCCGCCTTGTGCAGCGCCACGATGCGCTCCAGCATGTCAACGGCGATGAAAGGCCGCACGGCATCGTGGATCATCACATGCGTCACATCTTGCGCGGTGAGCGCTTCCAGACCGGCCAGCACCGATTGCTGGCGGGTCGCGCCGCCGGTAACGGTGACGATCCGCTCCCCGGCATCAAGTCTCTCGAGGATTGGCGACAGGAGGGCTGCATCGTCGGCATGGAGGACGACCACGATCGGGGAGGCACCTGCCCAGCCGAGAAAGCCCGACAACGTATGCTCGATCACGGCCTTGCCGCCGATCGGGCGATATTGTTTCGGCCCTTCCTCGGGGGAGCCGGCTCTTTCTCCGCGTCCTGCGGCGACGATGACGATGCCGAGTTTCATAGTACTTTCCTGCATTGGTCTTATGCTTTGCACGCAACCCTTAATGGTTGACAGTCCTGCTCTAGCGTTTCAAAACCCGAATGGCCAGCCCGATAAGCCGCCCATCCGCCCCCGCATGCCGCAGGATCGGTCATCGCCTTTATTCAAACTGCACAATTTGCCACCGCCAGCAAAACAGGCAGGCAGGCCGCACGCAAATAAAAGGTGCAACCCGCTAAAAGTGCTTGGCAACTGCGCAAACACTGTCTAAAAATAATGCATATAACTCTTCTGCACGAAAGATCATCAGTTGCCCCTTCCGGAGTTGTCAGACCCGTTCAGCATCGGCTCAGTCGCGATCCGTAATCGCGCGGTGCTGGCGCCTATGTCTGGCGTCACGGATTTGCCGTTCCGTCAGCTCGCCTGGCGTTACGGCGCGGGCCTCGTCGTGACTGAAATGGTTGCAAGCCGCGAACTGGTTGCCAATCGCGGGGAGTCCTGGGCGCGGCTGAAAAATGCCGGCATGGTTCCGCATATGGTGCAGCTCGCCGGACGCGAAGCGCATTTCATGGCGGAAGCCGCGAAAATTGCGGCTGACAATGGTGCAGGCATCATCGATATCAACATGGGCTGCCCGGCGAAAAAGGTGACGGGCGGTTATTCCGGTTCAGCCCTGATGCGCGATCCCGATCATGCCCTGTCGCTGATCGAGGCGACTGTCGGCGCGGTCGATGTGCCCGTGACGCTGAAGATGCGGCTCGGCTGGGATGAAACCACCATCAATGCACCCGAGATTGCCCGCCGCGCTGAGGCCGCAGGCGTCCAGCTCATCACCATTCATGGCCGCACCCGCATGCAATTTTACGAGGGACGTGCCGACTGGGACGCCATTCGCGCCGTGCGCGAGGTGATTTCCGTGCCGCTGATCGCCAATGGCGATGTCGAGACCGCCGAGGATGCACGCGAAATCCTGCGCCGTTCCGGCGCTGACGCCGTCATGGTCGGTCGCGGCGCACAGGGCCAGCCCTGGCTGCCGGCGGTGCTGGCGGGACATGCCGCGCCGCAACGCGCCGATGTCGCCGATATCGCTGTCGAACATTACGACATGATGCTCGAATTTTATGGAAGGGAAGCCGGTCTTCGGCACGCCCGCAAACATCTTGGCTGGTATCTGGAGCGTTTCGCGCCTGAGATCGCCACCACCGACAAGGCTAAAATCATGACATCGCGTGATACGCGGGAAGTGGCTGATCTGCTGCGCTCCGCCCTTTGCGACAACGCGGGCGAAGAAGCCGCAAGGAAGGCCGCATGAGCGCTGATAAACACGGCCCGGCAGACGCGAACCCGCTCGCCATGGCGGTGCTGAACGCGGTGCAAAATCCCGTCATTCTGGTGGATGCCGAAGGTTTCATCGCTTTTGCCAATTGGGAAGCCGAAGCCTTTTTCGGGGCCAGCGCTTCGCATCTTGCCCGTTACCGCGTCTCCACCTTCATTCCCTTCGGCAGCCCGCTGCTGGCGTTGATCGATCAGGTGCGGGAACGCCGCGCGCCGGTCAATGAATATCGCGTCGATCTGAGCTCGCCACGGCTCGGCCAGGACAAGCTCGTCGATCTCTACGTCGCGCCTGTCGTCAGCGAGCCGGGGTCCGTGGTCGTCGTCTTCCAGGAACGGTCGATGGCCGACAAGATCGACCGGCAATTGACCCACAGGGCGGCTGCGCGCTCCGTCACCGGCCTTGCCTCCATGCTGGCGCATGAGATCAAGAACCCGCTTTCGGGCATTCGTGGTGCGGCCCAGTTGCTCGAAACCTCGGTTGCCGACGAGGACCGGGCGCTGACGCGGCTGATCTGCGACGAGACCGATCGCATCGTCTCGCTGGTTGACCGCATGGAAGTGTTTTCCGACGAGCGGCCGGTGGATCGCGTGCCGGTCAACATCCATTCCGTGCTCGACCATGTGAAGGCCATCGCCAAGGCCGGTTTTGCCCGCAACATCAAGATTTCCGAGAATTACGATCCCTCGCTGCCGGCGGTCTATGCCAATCGCGACCAGCTGGTGCAGGTGTTTCTCAATCTGGTGAAGAACGCGGCGGAAGCCGTCGGAAATCAGTCGGAGGGCGAGATCGTGCTGACGACGGCATATCGTCCCGGCATGCGCATGTCTGTGGCCGGTAGCCGCGAACGCATTTCGCTGCCGCTTGAATTTTGCGTGCACGACAACGGGCCGGGCGTTCCGGCCGATCTCCTGCCGCATCTCTTCGACCCCTTCATCACCACCAAGACGAACGGTTCGGGCCTGGGGCTGGCGCTGGTCGCCAAGATCATCGGCGCCCATGGCGGCATCGTCGAATGCGACAGCCAGAACCATCGCACGACCTTCCGCGTATTGATGCCCGTCTCGCCTGAAGTGGCGCTCGATGACCGCATGTTGCCGAACTCGACAGGAAATGACAGATGACAGCTACTATCCTCGTCGCCGATGATGATGCCGCGATCCGCACCGTGCTCAATCAGGCGCTCAGCCGTGCCGGTTACGATGTGCGCATCACCTCCAATGCCGCAACGCTCTGGCGCTGGGTTTCTGCCGGCGAGGGCGATCTGGTCGTTACCGATGTCGTGATGCCGGATGAAAACGCCTTCGACCTCCTGCCGCGCATCAAGAAGGCACGGCCGGACCTGCCGGTGCTGGTGATGAGCGCGCAGAACACCTTCATGACCGCGATCAAGGCGTCCGAGAAGGGCGCTTACGATTACCTGCCCAAGCCCTTCGACCTGACGGAGCTGATCGCCATCATCGGCCGCGCTCTGTCGGAACCGAAGCGCAAGCCCGCCAAGCTCGATGACGACATGCAGGACGGCATGCCGCTCGTCGGCCGCTCGGCGGCGATGCAGGAAATCTACCGGGTTCTCGCCCGCCTGATGCAGACCGACCTGACGCTGATGATCACCGGCGAATCCGGCACCGGCAAGGAGTTGGTCGCGCGCGCGCTGCACGATTACGGCAAGCGCCGCAACGGCCCGTTCGTCGCCATCAACATGGCGGCGATCCCGCGCGACCTGATCGAATCCGAACTGTTCGGCCACGAGAAGGGCGCCTTCACCGGCGCGCAGAACCGCTCGACCGGCCGCTTCGAGCAGGCCGAGGGCGGCACGCTGTTCCTCGACGAGATCGGCGACATGCCGATGGACGCCCAGACCCGCTGCTGCGCGTGCTGCAGCAGGGCGAATACACCACGGTGGGCGGCCGCACGCCGATCCGCACCGACGTGCGCATCGTCGCCGCCACCAACAAGGACCTGAAACAGTCGATCAACCAGGGCCTGTTCCGCGAAGACCTCTATTATCGCCTGAACGTCGTGCCGCTCCGACTGCCGCCGCTGCGCGACCGCGCCGAGGACATTCCCGATCTGGTGCGCCATTTCATCCAGACGCGGCGCAGAAGCGAAGGGCTGGAGCGCCAAGCGCTTCGACACCGAGGCGCTTGAGCTGCATGAAGGCCTATGCCTGGCCCGGCAACGTGCGCGAGCTGGAAAACCTGATCCGCCGCCTGATGGCGCTTTATCCGCAGGAAGTCATCACCCGCGAGATCATCGAGCAGGAATTGCAGTCGGACGTTCCAGACAGCCCGCTCGACAAGATGGCGGTCCGCTCCGGCTCGCTGACCATTTCGCAGGCGGTCGAGGAAAACATGCGGGATTATTTCGCAAGCTTCGGCGAAGGCCTGCCGCCGCCCGGTCTCTATGACCGTGTGCTGCGCGAACTGGAATATCCGCTCATTCTCGCAGCGCTGACGGCGACGCGCGGTAACCAGATCAAGGCCGCCGATCTGCTTGGCCTCAACCGCAATACGTTGCGCAAGAAGATCCGCGAGCTTGGCGTTTCCGTGTATCGCAGCTCCCGCCCCAGCTGAGAATGTTGACAAGGCAGTCTCTGTCGTTGCATTTTCGCCACATTGTGTTGCTTGGAAAACACTAGGATGGAGAGAGATTCGCCGGCATTGGGCGAATCTGCCCATTTTTGAAAATGTGGTGCTGGCTCGCCAGCGATTGGGAGAAATGCATGCGGAAACCCGCCGCCGAAAAAGCCGTTGCTGAAGACGCAGCGGGAATGGTGGTAGCCGATCGCAGGATGTCTTTCGCTCTGCCGGGGCTGGTGCTCGCCGGTGTCGCCCTCGTTTGCGCCATATTGACACTTTTCGTACTTCTGGGCGTCACGCCGATTGCGCCGACATCGAATGTCGTCATCGCCTCCGTTGTCATCAATTCGTTCTTCGTGATCGGACTGATGTTTCTCATCGGCCGGGAAATCAACCGGCTGCTGAAAGCCCGCAAAAAGGGCAGGGCGGCGGCACGGTTGCATGTGCGCATCGTCGTGCTGTTTTCGATTGTGGCGATCACGCCGGCCGTTCTCGTCGCCATCTTCGCCAGTCTGACGCTGAATGTCGGTCTCGACCGCTGGTTCTCCCTGCGCACCCAGTCGATCGTCGATTCCTCCAGCAATATCGCCCAGGCCTATATGATGGAAAATGCGGGTTATCTTCAGGGGCAGACCCTGTCGATGGCCACCGACCTCGACCGCAACCGCGCGCTTTTTTATCTCGACCGCACCGGCTTCGTCGATCTCATGACCCGTCAGGCCAAGGGCCGTGGCCTACTGGGCGCATTTCTGGTGCAGGAAGACGGCGACGCCGTCGCGCAGGCCGATATCAAGACGGAAAAGCCGCTCCCTGCCATCCCGCACGATGCGCTTGAAAAGGCGGCCGCCGGTCAGCCGACGCTCATTCCGCCTGGTATCACCAATCTCGTCGGCGCCATTATCAAGCTCGAGGGTATCAGCGGCACGTTCCTTTACACCGTGCGGGCCGTGGACCCCAAGGTGATGGGCGCGATGCGGCTGATGGAGGAGAACCGCGCCGAATACAAGGCGATGGAATCAGGCCGCGCGCCGTTGCAGATCGCCTTCGCGATCCTCTATCTCGGTTTCGCGCTGATCGTGCTTCTGGCGGCGATCTGGACCGCGATTGCGGTGGCCGACCGTATCGTGCGCCCGATCCGCCTTCTCATCAGCGCCGCCGACAGTGTTGCCACCGGCAACATGCATGTGCTGGTTCCCGTTCGCGCCATCGATGGCGACGTTGGCCGCCTGTCGCGCACCTTCAACAAGATGGTCTCGGAACTGCGCAGCCAGCAGGAACAGATCATCGAGGCGAAAGACGATATCGACGATCGCCGCCGCTTCATCGAGGCCGTGCTGTCGGGCGTGACCGCCGCCGTCATCGGCGTTGATGAAAACCGCAGGATCACCATCGTCAATCCTTCGGCAGAAGAATTCGTGGCGCTTTCTTCCGACCAGCTGATCGGTGCGCAACTGTCCGATATCGCGCCTGAGATCGAAGAGGTCGTGACCGAGGCCAACACCTGGTCGCGCGGCAACTTCCGCAAGCAGATCAACATCATGCGGCGTGGCACGGAGCGGACGCTCAATGTGCAGGTCACCCGCGAGGATGCCCGCGACAGCCGCGACAGCTACGTCATCACGCTTGACGACATCACCGATCTCGTCATCGCCCAGCGCTCGACCGCCTGGTCGGACGTCGCGCGGCGAATTGCCCATGAGATCAAGAACCCGCTGACGCCGATCCAGCTTTCCGCCGAACGCATCAAACGCCGTTTCGGCAAGCAGATCGACGAAAGCGACCGCGCCGTTTTCGACCAGTGTACGGACACCATCGTCCGGCAGGTCGGTGACATCGGCCGGATGGTCGACGAGTTCTCGGCCTTTGCGCGCATGCCGAAACCGACGAAGGAAAAGTCGGACCTGCGGGCGATCCTGAAGGATGCCGCCTTTTTGCGGGAAATCAGTGCCGCCGACACGAAATTCTCCACGGAGTTTGGCGATGTCCCGCTGGAGGGCATGTTCGATGCCCGCATGCTGGGACAGGCGTTCGGCAATCTCATCAAGAATGCGACGGAAGCAATCGAGGCGGTGGAAGGCGAAAAGCGGCCGGGCAAAATCCTGGTGCGCGCCTCCTTCGACGAGACCAATTCCCGTTTCGTGGCCGATATCATCGACAATGGCCGTGGCCTTCCCGTCGAAAACCGTCACCGCATTCTCGAACCCTATATGACGATGCGGGACAAGGGCACGGGCCTTGGCCTCGCCATCGTCAAGAAGATCATCGAAGAGCATGGCGGGTATCTGGAGCTCCATGATGCCCCGCCGGAGTTCGACCATGGCCACGGTGCCATGATCAGAGTGCTGCTGCCCTATATCGAGGCGGTCGGCGGCAAAAATAACAAGGAAGCAGCATATGGCGTCTGATATTCTGGTCGTGGATGACGAGGCGGACATTCGCGAAATCGTAGCGGGCATTCTCTCCGACGAGGGTCACGAGACACGCATGGCGTTCGACAGCGACAGCGCTCTCGCAGCCATTTCGGAGCGGGTGCCGCGTCTGATTTTTCTCGATATCTGGATGCAGGGTTCCAAGCTCGACGGTCTGGCGCTGCTGGACGAAATCAAGAGCCGGCATCCCGATATTCCGGTGGTGATGATTTCCGGTCACGGCAACATCGAAACCGCCGTCAACGCCATCAAGCGCGGCGCTTTCGACTTCATCGAAAAGCCTTTCAAGGCCGACCGGCTGATCCTGATCGCCGAACGGGCGCTGGAAAACTCCAAGCTGAAGCGCGAAGTCATTGAACTGAAGAAGCGCACCGGCGACGCGGTGGAACTCGTGGGCGCGTCGCTTGCGGTGTCGCAGCTTCGCCAGACCATCGACCGCGTTGCGCCGACCAACAGCCGCATCATGATCCTCGGCCCCTCCGGTTCCGGCAAGGAACTGGTGGCGCGCATGGTCCATAAGAAGTCGTCACGCGCCACCGGACCGTTCGTGGCGCTGAACGCGGCGACGATCACGCCGGACCGCATGGAAATCGCACTGTTCGGCACTGAAGGCCTGCCCGGACAGCCTCGCAAGGTGGGCGCGCTGGAAGAGGCTCATCGCGGCGTTCTTTACCTCGACGAAGTCGGCGAGATGCCGCGCGAAACGCAGAACAAGATCCTGCGCGTGCTGGTCGATCAGCAGTTCGAGCGCGTCGGCGGCGGCAAGCGGGTGAAGGTGGATGTCCGCATCATTTCCTCAACCGCCCATCACCTCGAAAGCCTGATCGCCGAAGGCCAGTTCCGCGAAGACCTTTACCACCGCCTCGCCGTGGTGCCGGTGAAGGTGCCGGCTCTGTCCGAGCGGCGCGAGGATATTCCTTTCCTCGTCGACATGTTCATGCGGCAGATTTCCGAACAGGCCGGCATCCGCCCGCGCAAGATCGGCGATGACGCCATGGCCGTTCTCCAGACGCATGACTGGCCGGGCAACATCCGCCAGCTGCGCAACAATATCGAGCGGCTGATGATCCTTGCCCGCCCGGAAGGCGGCGAAGCGCCGATCTCGGCCGACATGCTGCCGGCGGATATTGGCGACATGCTGCCGAAGATTTCGGCGCAGGGCGATCAGCACATCATGACGTTGCCGCTGCGCGAAGCGCGTGAAATGTTCGAACGGGATTATCTCGTCGCCCAGATCAACCGCTTCGGCGGCAATATTTCGCGAACGGCGGAATTTGTCGGCATGGAACGGTCGGCGCTGCATCGCAAACTGAAATCTCTCGGCGTATAAGGGCACAAAGCCACTTGGCCGCAACCGATTCCTTCGTCAGAGAGACAGCATGAAAGTCATCATTTGCGGCGCAGGGCAGGTGGGTTACGGCATTGCCGAACAATTGTCGCGCGAAGATAACGAGGTGTCGGTCATCGATACCGCCGCTTCGCTCATCACCGCCATTACCGAGACGCTGGATGTGCGCGGTTATGTCGGCCACGGCGCCCATCCCGACGTGCTGGCAAAGGCCGGCGCCGAGCAGGCCGACATGATCATCGCCGTGACCTTGCACGACGAGATCAACATCGTCGCCTGCCAGGTGGCGCATTCGCTTTTCAACGTGCCGACCAAGATCGCCCGTATTCGCGACCAGAGCTATCTGAAACCGGAATATGCCGATCTGTTCAGCCGCGAGAACATGTCGATCGATGTGACGATTTCGCCTGAGGTCGAAGTCGGCAAGATGGTGCTGCGGCGTATCGCCTTTCCGGGTGCCACCGACGTCGTGCGGTTTGCCGAGGACACCGTCTTCATGCTGGCGATCGAATGCATGGAGGACTGCCCGGTCATCAACACGCCGCTGCTGCAGCTGTCCAACCTCTTTCCGGACCTTATCGCAACGGTGGTGGGTGTTTACCGCAACGGTGTCCTCAAGGTCGCGCATTCCTCCGAGCAATTGCGGGTCGGCGACCTCGCTTATGTAATCTGTCAGCGCCAGCACGCCCGCCGCACCCTCGGCCTATTCGGCCATGAGGAGCAGGAGGCGCAGCGCATCGTGATTGCGGGCGCCGGCAATATCGGCCACTTCGTCGCCAAAAAAGATCGAGGAGTTGCAGCCGAAGACGCGGGTGAAGATCATCGAGGCGGATCGCGACAGGGCTGTTGTCGCATCGGAGCAGCTCCGCAACACCATCGTCATGCACGGTTCGGCGCTCGATCAGAAAATCCTGATGCAGGCGGATATCCAGGATGCCGACCTGATCGTGACGCTGACCAACAACGACCAGACCAATATTCTGGCGGCGGTGATGGCCAAACAGCTCGGCTGCAAATCCAACCTTGCCCTGTTGAACAGCTCGTCCTTTCACGAAGTCGCGGATTCACTCGGTCTCGATGCCTATATCAACCCGCGGGCAGTGACCATTTCGCGCGTCCTCCAGCATGTGCGCAAGGGCCGGATTCGCTCGGTTTACGCGGTCCAGCGTGGCTCGGCTGAAGTGATCGAGGCGGAAGCGCTGGAGACTTCGCCGCTGGTCGGCCAGTCCTTCCGTGACATCGATATGCCCGATGGCGTGCGCATCGGCGCGATCTATCGCGACGGTGTGGTGATCCGCCCGGATGGCGGCACGAAGATCAAGGCGAAGGACCGCGTGGTGTTGTTTGCGTCTGCCGATGCGGTGCGCGACGTGGAACAGCTTTTCCGGGTTTCGATACAATATTTCTGACTGTTTCGAATCGAAAAAGCAGGTCAATACTCGTACTCATTCCGCTGTTTTCGCCGTTGCGGAACAGGAGATGATTTGATACCAGAGTTGCAGGTCGGCCAAGCGGGGGACTAGACTCGGCCGGCTTATTATTGATTGATTATTTTCCGGTATCCCTGCCGGCAAAAAAGAAAGAAGCGGCGCCATGGCGGAACGTTCTCAAAACCTTCAGGATCTTTTCCTCAATACCGTTCGTAAGCAAAAGATTTCGCTCACGATTTTCCTGATCAACGGCGTCAAGCTGACGGGCGTTGTTACCTCCTTCGACAATTTCTGCGTGCTTCTGCGCCGTGACGGTCACTCGCAGCTTGTCTACAAGCACGCGATCTCCACCATCATGCCGGGCCAGCCGATGCAGATGTTCGAGAGCGAAGAAGGCGCAGCCTGATCAGGCTCCCTCAACGGTATCTTCGATATAGACTGACCAGAACCGGGAACATTTCCGGTTCAATCAGGTTAATCCCTTTAGTCGCCCGCGCGGATGCGGTCGGCTGCAATGTCATTTCTTGCTAAGGCTGAACCCATTACGACGCGCGACACCTCGAACGAATCCATCATCCCCGAGCAGGAGAAGCACCGCGACGACATGCGCGCGGTTGTCATCGTGCCCGTCCTCAAGCAGCAGCGCGAAAGCCGTGAGGCAGCGGCCGGTCCGGTTTCTCCGGTGCGGTCCGTCGAGGCCAAGCTTGAGGAAGCAAAGGGGCTGGCGCTCGCCATCGATCTTGAGGTGACGCAGGGTCTGGTCGTTCCGGTCAACCAGCCGCGTCCGGCAACTTTGTTCGGAACCGGCAAGATCGAGGAAATCGGTCATCTTCTCGATGAAACAAATTCCGGTCTTGTCATCGTCGATCATCCCTTGACCCCGGTGCAGCAGCGCAATCTCGAAAAGCAGTGGAACGCCAAGGTCATCGACCGGACCGGCCTGATCCTCGAAATCTTCGGCCGCCGCGCTTCCACCAAGGAAGGCACGCTGCAGGTCGATCTCGCACATCTGAACTATCAGAAGGGCCGCCTCGTCAGAAGCTGGACCCACCTTGAGCGCCAGCGCGGTGGCGCGGGCTTCATGGGCGGTCCGGGTGAAACCCAGATCGAGGCCGACCGCCGGATGCTGCAGGATCGCATCGTCAAGCTCGAGCGCGAGCTGGAGCAGGTGGTGCGCACCCGCCAGCTTCACCGCGCCAAGCGCCGCAAGGTGCCGCATCCAATCGTGGCGCTGGTCGGTTATACCAATGCCGGCAAATCGACGCTATTCAATCGCATCACCGGTGCGGGCGTTCTCGCCGAAGACATGCTGTTCGCCACGCTCGATCCCACCTTGCGCCGCATGAAGCTGCCGCATGGCCGCACGGTCATCCTGTCCGATACCGTCGGTTTCATTTCCGATCTGCCGACCCATCTCGTTGCCGCTTTCCGCGCCACGCTGGAAGAGGTGCTGGAAGCCGATCTTATCTTGCATGTGCGCGACATGTCCGACCCGGACAATGGCGCCCAGTCGGCGGATGTGCTGCGCATTCTCAGTGATCTCGGCATTGACGAGAAGGAAGCCGAAAAGCGCATCATCGAGGTCTGGAACAAGGTCGATCGTCTCGAACCGGAAGCCCATGACGCCATCATTGAACGCGCCGAAGGCCGCTCCGATATTCGCGCGGTTTCGGCGGTCACGGGCGAGGGCGTCGATGCGCTGATGGACGAAATTTCCGGGCGCCTGTCCGGTGTGCTGACGGAAACGACCGTTGTCCTCTCCGTCGAGCAATTGCCGCTGATCTCATGGGTCTACAGCAACTCCATCGTGGATAGCCGTGAAGACAATGAGGACGGTTCGGTTTCGCTTGATGTGCGCCTGTCGGAAGCCCAGGCCACCGAGCTTGAACGCAAGCTTGGAAAGGCGACCATCCGCGAGCGCGAAGACTGGGAACAGTAGGCGCGCGCTAGAGCGCGTCCGGCTTAAGCGGCAACCTACCTCATACTCGACGTCATCCTCGGCCTTGTGCCGAGGATCTGCAAATGTTTCCCAAAAACGCGACGGCAGCAGATGCTCGGGACAGGCCCGAGTATGACGCAGGAGATGTTTTCGGCCTTCTTCATTCATCCCGGCAGCACCGAGCGTTCCTGTCTTCCCGGTATATCCGATCTTTCCGGCATATCCGAGTGATCAGGATGAAACCGTATCGAGCGAACGCTCAATGCGTTTTGCCGCCTGCCACAGCTCTTCCATCCGCTCGAGGCTCGCTTCCTTCAGCGTCTCGCCATTGTCGATCAGCGACGTCTCGATGTGATTGAAACGCCTGCGGAATTTCGTGTTGGTGCCGCGCAGCGCGTCTTCGGGATCGGCCTTGACGTGGCGACCGATATTGACAAGCGCGAAGATCAGGTCGCCGAGCTCATCCGAGACCTTCTCCGGCTTCCCCTCCGCCAGCGCCTCGCGCAGTTCGGCAATTTCCTCCTCGATCTTGTCGAGAATGGGAGCCGGATCCGACCAGTCGAAACCGACGCGGGCGGCCTGTTCCTGCAATTTCAGGGCTTCGGTCAGCGCCGGCTGGCTGCGCTGCACGCCGCCTAAAAATCCGGCCTTGAAATCTTCCGTGATGCCACGCCGGGCGCGGCGCTCCGCGCGCTCGCGTTTTTCCTCGGCCTTGATCGCATCCCATTGCAGCTTGACCCTGTCAGGGGTATCGGCGTTTGAAACCGCAAAGACATGCGGATGGCGGCGGATCATTTTCGAGGTCACGGCCTCGACCACATCGCCAAAGGCGAATTCGCCGCGTTCCTCGGCGATGCGGGCATGGAAAACCACCTGCAACAACAGGTCGCCCAATTCCTCGCAAAGATCGTCCATGTCCTTGCGCTCGATGGCATCAGCAACCTCGTAAGCCTCTTCAATCGTGTAAGGCTTGATCGTCTCGAAGGTCTGGACGACATCCCAGGGGCAACCGGTTTCCGGCTGGCGCAAGGCTTCCATGATCTCGATCAGGCGGGAAATATCCTTCGAGGCTTCCATAGGGTCTCCAAACTTCATTCTCTATTTTTTGGGCAGCGTCCTGATGGAAAACCGCGCCGCAGTTTCCCCTAAATGCTCTAATTCAGCGGAATGTCGTTGTCGCTTTTCGACGACTGGTAGGTGTTGGAAAGATCGTCATAGGCGGCCTTGATGCGCGCCGTCTGCGCTTTCAGGGCGCTTTTCAACGGGTCGTCCTCGCTCTCCACCAGATCGGCGATGAAGAAAGAGTTCCAGAAGGCGTTGCTGCGGCGATATCCGCCCGGCTCCAGTCCGAAAACTTCCTTGAGGATCTTCAGGTCGTGCGGGATCGCGAAGGCGTCGCGCGAATCCTCGTGGCTGAAGAAGGAATAGAAATTGTCGAACCCGGCCCAGGTGATGGCGGACATGCACATGGTGCAGGGTTCGTGGGTGGACAGGAAAATCAGCTCCTTGGTGTTCGGCTTCTCGCCCAGCTCGTAAAACCGTTTCAGCGTGTGTACCTCGCCATGCCAGAGCGGGTTTTCCAGTTCGTTATTCGTCTCCGCGATCACCAGCGACAGGTCGGATTTGCGCAGGATAGCGGCACCGAAAACCTTGTTTCCGAGGCTGACGCCACGCGTCGTCAGAGGCAGGATATCGTGTTCGATGACATCGAGGAGACGGGCGGCGAGGGTGGTGCTGGTCAAGGGTCCGATCCTTCGTGCCGCTTGAGAAAAAGCGGTCTTCGCATGGAGAAGTCGACAGGAAATTATCCTTTCTTGTTCGGCGCGAGGACCCCGTTTGTCAAGCTGCTGGCAGCTTTTCCAAAGGGGATTCTCTGGCCTCACAGGGGTGTGAAACAGGCCCGCCGGTTGGTTTTCCTCAAAAACGGGGGTGTTCGAGAAATAAAAATCCAGGTGTCGGAAAGGGTTGAATTTCTGTTTCTTCAATCTTGCGCCGCAATGCGGGATAACTGCCCGATGCACAACGAACATGATTTTTCCGCTGCTGGCGATCGCCTTTCGACCTTCCCCGCTTTCTTCCGGGTTGAGGGACGGCAGGTCGTTGTTTTCGGAAATGGTGACGAAGCCTTCGCCAAGGTCCGGCTGCTCGCCAATACCAACGCGCATATCATCGCCTATGCCGACCAGCCGGAAGCGGATTTTGCCCGCTATATCAGCGAAAACGGCATCGATCATCGTGCCTTGGGTTTCTCAAGCCAGCTGATCGAAGGCGCAACGTTGGTGTTTGCCGCCACCGGCGACGAAGCGCTGGACCGTGAGATCGTCTCGGCTGCGCGCGGCAAAAAAATTCCTGCCAATGCGGTGGATCAGCCGGAATTCTGCGATTTCTTCACGCCGGCACTCGTCGCCCGCGCACCCGTCGCCATCGCCATCGGCACCGAAGGCGCAGGCCCGGTTCTGGCCCAGATGATCCGTGCGTGCATCGACCAGATGCTGTCTCCGTCGCTCGGCAAGCTTGCGCGCCTCGCCGTACACTATCGTGACGCCGCCGAGCAGAATGTCCCCAAGGGTGCCTTGCGGCGCAATTTCTGGCGGCGGTTCTTTTCCGGCGCTGTCGCAGATGCCGTCGCTCTCGGCGATATATCTTCGGCCCGCCAGGCCGCCGACCGCCTGCTGCAATCGCCCGAGCGCAGCGAAGGCCGCGTCTGGCTTGTCGGCGCTGGTCCCGGCGCGGAAGATCTGCTGACGCTGCGCGCACAGCGCGTGCTGATGGAAGCGGATGTCATCGTCTATGATGCGCTGGTGCCGCAGGCGATCGTCGATATGGGCCGCCGTGATGCCGAGCGTCTGTCCGTCGGTAAGCGCAAGGGCTGCCACAGCAAGTCGCAGGACGAGATCAACCGCCTGCTGGTGCGTCTCGGTAAAGACGGCAAGCGCGTCGTGCGCCTCAAATCCGGTGATCCGCTGGTCTATGGCCGGGCGGGCGAGGAAATGGCGGCGCTGCGCGACGCCGGTATCGGTTACGAGATCGTGCCGGGCATTACCTCGGCCTTCGCCGCCGCTGCGGATTTCGAATTGCCGCTGACGTTGCGCGGTGTCGCTTCGTCGCTGATTTTCACCACCGGCCACGATCTGACCGGCGATGTCCTGCCCGATTGGGCACGTCTTGCCGTTTCCGGCGCCACCATTGCCGTCTATATGGGCCGCAGCGTTGCCGCGTCTGTCGCGACACGGCTGATCGAGGCGGGTCTGGGTGTGGAAACCACCGTCGCAGTCATCGAAAATGCCAGCCGGGCCGATCGCCGCCTGCTGCATGGCACTTTGAACGATCTGCCCGACCTCGAACATCGCCATGAGCTGACCGGTCCGGTCATGGTCATCATCGGCGATGCGGTGGCGGGCGCCAATTTTGACAGGTCCGAGGCGCTTGCGCTTGTTGCGCAGCCCACGAACCTTAAACGGGAGTATGCAAATGGCTGACAAGGTTTTGACCGCCAACCGTCTGGGCGATGGTATCGCCGTCTGGCTCGATGCCAATGGCGAATGGACGGAGAACCTGCAGGACGCGATCGTCGCCCGCCATGCGGAAGCCGTCGCTTCGTTCGAGGAAATCGGCAAGCGGGATTTTTCCGCCAACAAGGTCGTTGACGTGAATGTCATCGACGTGGTGGAGGAGAACGGCAAGCTTTGGCCGACGCGGCTTCGCGAGCGCATTCGCGCCGCCGGCCCGACCATGCACTATGCCAACGGCTTCAAGCCGGCCGATGCAGCATTCATCGCAGTCTGAGGAAGAATATGTACCGTTACGACGAGTTCGATCACGCATTTGTTGAAGGCCGCGTGGCACAGTTTCGCGATCAGGTCGAGCGCCGGTTGTCCGGCGAACTGGCCGAGGATGCGTTCAAGCCGCTGCGCCTCATGAACGGTGTCTATCTCCAGCTGCATGCCTATATGTTGCGCGTCGCCATTCCCTATGGCACGCTGAATTCGCAGCAGATGCGGATGCTCGCCCATATCGCCCGCAAATATGACCGGGGTTACGGCCACTTCACCACCCGCCAGAACATCCAGTACAACTGGCCGCGCCTGTCGGACACGCCGGATATTCTCTCGGAACTCGCAAGCGTGGAAATGCACGCGCTGCAAACCTCCGGCAACTGCATTCGCAACGTCACCGCCGACCATTTCGCAGGTGCTGCCGCAGACGAGGTCGCCGATCCGCGTCCTTACGCGGAAATCCTGCGTCAGTGGTCCTCGGTGCATCCGGAATTCTCGTTCCTGCCGCGCAAGTTCAAGATCGCGGTTACGGGTGCCGAGCGCGACCGCGCCGCCATTCAGGTTCACGATATCGGCCTGCATCTGAAAAAGAACGACAAGGGCGAGATCGGTTTTGCCGTCTATGTCGGTGGCGGGCAGGGCCGCACGCCGATGATCGCCAAGAAGATCCGCGACTTCCTGCCGGAAGAGGACCTTTTGTCCTACACCACGGCGATCATGCGCGTTTATAACCTGCACGGCCGCCGCGACAACAAATACAAGGCGCGTATCAAGATCCTCGTGCACGAAACCGGCGCAGAAGAGCTGGCCCGTCAGGTCGAGGTCGAATTCGCCGAGCTGAAAAACACGGAATTGAAGCTGCCGGATGCCGATATCGCCGCCATCACTGCCTATTTCGCGCCGCCGGCGCTGAAGGACCGCCCTGAAGGCTGGGAGAGCCTTGCGCGCTGGAAGCGGGCGGATGAAGGTTTTGCCCGCTTCGTCGAGCAAAACGTCCAGCCGCACAAGCATCCCGATTACGGCATGGTGACGATCTCCCTGAAGCCGATTGGCGGCATTCCGGGCGATGCGACCGACGAGCAGATGGAACTCGTCGCCGATATCGCCGCCGAATACGCTTTTGACGAAATCCGCATCAGCCATGAGCAGAACATCATCCTGCCGCATGTGGCGCTGGCCGATCTCGAGCCGGTCTATCGTGCGCTCGCAGGTGCTGGACTGGCGACTGCCAATGCCGGGCTGATCACCGATATCATTGCCTGTCCCGGGCTGGACTATTGCGCGCTTGCCAATGCGCGCTCCATTCCGGTGGCGCAGGAAATCTCCACCCGCTTCGGAGCGCCCGAACGTCAGGCGGAGATCGGCGAGCTGAAGATCAAGATTTCCGGTTGCATCAACGCCTGCGGCCACCACCATGTCGGCCATATCGGCCTTCTGGGTGTGGAGAAGAAGGGTGCGGAACTCTACCAGATCACCCTTGGCGGATCGGGTGATGAAAACACCTCGATTGGTGAGATCATCGGTCGTGGCTTCGAGCCGGAAAAAGTGACCGACGCGGTGGAAACCATTGTCGACACCTATCTGGGCTTGCGCCTTTCGAAGGAAGAAACCTTCCTCGAAGCCTATCGCCGCGTCGGACCGCAGCCTTTCAAGGATGCGCTCTACGGTTCCGCCGCTGAAGCCGCCTGAGGAGATTGCCATGACGAAAATCTGGAACCGCGACGGCTTCGTGGAAAACGATCCCTGGGTGATCGAAACCGAAGAACTGAAGGCGACTGCCGAGCAGAAGACGGTGTTGTCGCTCGCTGATTTCCTTGTGCGTGCCGCTGAGAGCAATGATGTCGGCCTCGGCGTTCTCGTAGCACCGGCCGATGACGTCACGCGGCTTCAGCCCTATCTCGACCGTATCGACCTTGTCGCCGTGAGCTTCCCGGCCTTCAATGACGGCCGTGGTTTCAGCCACGCCTCCTTGCTGCGCAGCCGTCTTGATTTTGCGGGCGAGGTGAGGGCGGTTGGCGATGTCTTGATCGACCAGGTGCCGCTGATGTTACGCACCGGCTTTACCAGCTTTGCGGTGACGAACGAGACGGCGATCCGCCGCCTGTCCGAAAATCGCCTGCCGGAAATTCCGGTCTATTACCAGCCAACGGCCCTTCCGGCTGCGGGTGGCGAGACCTATAGCTGGCGCCGCCGCGCGGCCCAATGACACGCCGTGCGGAAATATGAGTTTTGGATGCATATTTTCCGCACGCATGGCAGTATTGATATTCTCATGCCTTCAAACCGCGACAAAAATGGTATAATTGCCCGGTCGAAGAATGTCGCTTATCGAATGAATGGACGGAACCTGAAATGAACGCGCCAGCCAAGACGGAAGATTTCGCGATCAAGATACCTGATGGTGTTTATGCCGAGACGGTTTTGTCGGTGGAGCACTATACGGATCACCTGTTCCGTTTCCGCATGACACGTCCGGCTGGCTTCCGTTTCCGTTCCGGCGAATTCGCCATGATTGGCCTGATGGTCGGCGAAAAGCCGATCTACCGCGCCTATTCCATCGCCAGCCCGGCCTGGGACGAGGAACTGGAATTCTTCTCGATCAAGGTTCCGGATGGCCCGCTGACCTCGCATCTTCAGGCGATCAAGCCCGGCGATACCGTGCTGATGCGCAAGAAGCCGACAGGTACGCTGGTTCTGGATGCCCTGACGCCCGGCAGACGGCTCTATATGTTCTCGACCGGCACCGGCATCGCGCCTTTCGCCAGCCTGATCCGCGATCCCGAGACCTATGAAAAGTTCGAAGAGGTCATCCTCACCCACACCTGCCGCGATGTGGCCGAACTGAAATACGGTTTCGACCTGGTCGATGAAATCAGGAACCACGAATTCCTGAACGAGATCGTCGGCGACAAGCTCAAGCATTATGCGACGGTTACCCGCGAGGATTATCCCTTCAAGGGTCGTATCACCACGCTGATCGAGAACGGCAAGCTGTCGGTGATCTGGTCGGCCATGGCTTTGCTCGCTCTGCATGCGGAGGTTCAGGAAATGCCCCTCCGGGGAATTTTGTGCGGATAGTTTATGGTTTATTAAATTCGATTGGAAACTAAACCAAAGTATAGGTCTGTTGAACCATTTGCCAGTTTCACTTCGCGAGGCGCCGAACAAGAATGATCCCAATCGACTGCAGACCGGATGACCGGCCAGCGCGTCGAAAGGATGGTCATCAGAACAGGGCCGGCACCACGCGCTGCTGCCCAAGCGACGGAGACGAAATGGGCATGCTCGAGAGGTTGGATTGGTACGACCTGGCTCGTTCGACGAGCTGGACGCCCTCCTATGTTGCCGAGGCCGAGCTGTTCCCCCCCGAGCTCTCGGGTGACATGGGCATCCCGATGTCGGAATGGGAGAAGTACGACGAGCCCTACAAGGTCACGTATCCGGAATACGTGAAGACTCAGAGAGAGAAGGACGCCGGAGCCTATTCGGTGAAGGCCGCGTCGAGCGTAGCCAGATGTTCGAGCGGGCCGACCCGGGGTGGCTCAGCGTTCTGAAGGCGCACTACGGTGCCATCGCACGTGCCGAGTACGCCGCGGCGTCGGCGGAGTCCCGCATGGCGCGATTCGCCAAGGCGCCCGGTCAGCGCAACATGGCGACGCTGGGAATGCTGGATGAGATTCGCCATGGCCAGATCCAGCTGTTCTTTCCTCACGAGTACTGCCCGAAGGATCGTCAGTTCGACTGGGCCTTCAAGGCATACAGCACCAACGAGTGGGCGGCGATCGCGGCGCGCCACATGTTCGACGACATCATGAACACGCGGAGTGCGGTCGGCGTCGGATTGATGCTGACCTTCGCCTTCGAGACCGGCTTCACCAACATGCAGTTCCTGGGACTGGCGGCGGATGCCGCGGAAGCAGGAGACTGGACCTTCTCGAACCTGATCTCCAGCCTGCAGACCGACGAGTCACGTCATGCGCAGATCGGCGGCCCGCTGATCCCGAATTCTCCTTGCGAACGCCGAAGGGCGAGGCGCAAAGGATGATCGATATCGCCTTCTGGCGATCGTGGAAGCTCTTCTCGGTCCTGACGGGACCGATGATGGACTACTACACGCCCCTGGAGCATCGCAAGCAGTCCTTCAAGGAGTTCATGCTCGAGTGGATCGTCGGACAGTTCGAACGATCGATCCTCGACCTGGGGCTGGACCGGCCTTGGTACTGGGATCTCTTCCTGGAAGAACTCGATGACCAGCATCACGGGATGCATCTGGGTGTCTGGTTCTGGCGCTCGACCGTCTGGTGGAATCCGGCGGCCGGCGTGACGCCATCGGAGCGCGCCTGGCTCGAGGAGAAGTACGCCGGGTGGAATGACCGATGGGGCGCGCAATGGGACGTGATCGCCGAGAACCTTCTGAATCAGGATCGAGAGAAGACTTACCCGGAGACGCTCCCGGTGGTTTGCAACATGTGCAACCTGCCGATCAATTCGGCCCCGGACAAAGTGACCGATCACCCGCTTCAGCACAACGGCCGGTGGTATCACTTCTGCTCCAAGGGCTGCAAGTGGTGTTTCGAGCAGGAACCGTCCCGAGACCCAGGGCCATCTTTCCATCGTCGATCTGATTCCTGGCCGGGGATATCTCCAGCCTCCGAACCTCGCCGTT
>JAXHOC010000009.1:0-5063 GCA_034519725.1 Agrobacterium sp. | reverse complement strand
GTGCCCGGCACTGCTGTGAAATACACGACGCCAGCCGATCCCCGGCGCCACGGCGGAAATCACCGTCAACGCGGCCGATGTGGCAAACGCGCCGTCTATGTCAACACCGGCGCCGGGCAGGTTGCCTGGCTCGCTGCCGGATCGCGGCACCATCATGTGGACGATCCGCCATATCCATAGCCTACGAAATATTTCGGCAACCATATGCCCGCTATCTGATCGAGATCGCCGCCGGCTGGTCTATCCTGCTCGTCGCCACCGGCATCTATCTGTGGTGGCCGCGACGGCAGAGCGGCGGTGTCGTCACGGTACGCGCAGCACACCGAAAAAGCGCGGGTGTTCTGGCGTCGATACCCATGCCGTTGCCGGCATCTTCGTCGGCTTTTCATCGTTTTCCTTGCCGTGACAGGAATGCCCTGGTCGGGCGTGTGGGGCGCCAAGGTCAACGAATGGGCAAACGGCAGCAATTTCGGATATCCGGCAGGGGTGCGGACCGATGTTCCGGATGTCCGGCGAACATCTCGATCACAGTTAGAAGCCGCGACCAGCTGGTCGCTGGAGCGAGGCGGAGGCCCACTAGAATCCACCGCATCCGCCACCGGGCAACCCATCGGCATAGATGCGGCCATCGCGCCGTTTCGGCGAGCTTGGTCTTGCCGCCGGGTTACGCCGTTGGCGCTGCCGACCAAACCGACGGGCGTCTATGGCGGAACCGTCTATCCCGACGATCTGCGGCGAAGCAGCGCGTCGTCCCATCTCGATCACGATAGCGGCGAACCGCTGATCGACAATGAGCGGCGCCGATTACGGCCCGCTTGGAAAGGCACTGGAATGGGGGATCAACGTGCATATGGGCCAGCAATTCGGCCTCGCCAACCAGATCGTCCTGCTGGCCGCCTGTGCCGGCATCGTCCTGCTTGCCGTTTCCGCCGGCATCAGGTGGAAACGCCGCCCGAAAGGTTCGCTCGGCGTGCCACCATTGCCGCAGGATAAGCGTGTGTTGCGCGGCCTGCTGGCCTGCTCGCCATTGGCGGCATCCTGTTCCCGCTGGTTGGCGCAAGCCTGCTGGTCATGCTGGTTCTGGATCTGATCGTGCAGTCCCGCCAGAGGCAACGCGCGGCCTGACACAAAGACACGGCCGGGAGAATATCCCCCGGCCATGTCCTTCTGAATTCCGGACAATGCGGCAGGAACCTGCCTTAGAACATCGTATTGTTATTCGCCGCCGTTTCCGGAACCGGCTGGATCACGTCCCAATGTTCGGTGATCTTGCCATCGGTCACCCGGAAGATATCAGCAATACGTAGCCGGAACGAAGTAGCTACTTCGTTCCGGCTACGTATTGCTGATATCTTCCGGGTGACCGATGGCAAGATCACCGAACATTGGGACGTGATCCAGCCGGTTCCGGAAACGGCGGCGAATAACAATACGATGTTCTAAGGCAGGTTCCTGCCGCATTGTCGGAATTCAGAAGGACATGGCCGGGGGATATTCTCCCGGCCGTGTCTTTGTGTCAGGCCGCGCGTTGCCTCTGGCGGGACTGCACGATCAGATCCAGAACCAGCATGACCAGCAGGCTTGCGCCAACCAGCGGGAACAGGATGCCGCCAATGGCGAGCAGGGCCAGCAGGCCGCGCAACACACGCTTATCCTGCGGCAATGGTGGCACGCCGAGCGAACCTTTCGGGCGGCGTTTCCACCACATGATGCCGGCGGAAACGGCAAGCAGGACGATGCCGGCACAGGCGGCCAGCAGGACGATCTGGTTGGCGAGGCCGAATTGCTGGCCCATATGCACGTTGATCCCCCATTCCAGTGCCTTTCCAAGCGGGCCGTAATCGGCATAGCTCATGTCGATCAGCGGTTCGCCGCTATATTGATCGAGATGGACGACGCGCTGTTTCGCCAGATCGTCGGGGTAGACGGAGCCGCTATAGACGCCCGTCGGTTTGGTCGGCAGCGCCACGGCATAACCGGCGGCAAGACCAAGCTCGCCGAAACGCGCGATGGCCGCATCTATGCCGATGGGTTGCCCGGTGGCGGATGCGGTGGATTCAGGGATTTTCGCCTGCTCCAGCGACCAGCTGGTCTTGGCTATGTGATCGAGATGTTCGCCGGACATCGGAACATCGGTCCGCACCCCTGCCGGATATCCGAAATTGCTGCCGTTTGCCCATTCGTTGACCTTGGCGCCCCACACGCCCGACCAGGGCATTCCTGTCACGGCAAGGAAAACGATGAAAAAGCCGACGAAGATGCCGGCAACGGCATGGGTATCGCGCCAGAACACCCGCTTTTTCGGTGTGCCGCGTACCGTGACGACACCGCCGCTCTGCTGTCGCGGCCACCACAGATAGATGCCGGTGGCGACGAGCAGGATAGACCAGCCGGCGGCGATCTCGATCAGATAGCGGGCATAGGTGCCGAAATATTTCAGGCTATGGATATAGCGGATCGTCCACATGATGGTGCCGCGATCCGGCAGCGAACCGGCAACCTGCCCGGTATAGGTGTTGACATAGACGGCGCGTTTGCCATCGGCCGCGTTGACGGTGATTTCCGCCGTGGCGCCGGGATCGGCTGGCGTCGTGTATTTCACAGCAGTGCCGGGCACGGCGGCAATGGCTGCGGCGACGATATCGGAGGGGAGCGCTTTCGGCACGTTCTGCACCACGTCGATGCGCTTCAGGTCCGAATGAATGAGAGTGTCGAATTCGTCCCGGAAGAGATAGAGCGCGCCGGTGATGGCCAGCGATATCAGAAAGGGCAGCACAAAAAGGCCGGCGTAGAAGTGCCAGCGCCAGACGGCGCGATAGAGGTTGACGGACGAGGATTGCGCAGGCGCGCGCTCGCCCTCGAAAGAGGTCGTAACGGACATGGATGTCTCCGCAGAAAAGTTGATTTTCCGGCAGGGCCGGGTCGCTCTTCAGATGTGCAGAGAGGGAGGCGGGGCGCGTGGGCGTGATTCGAGATTGGGTGGCGGCGGCGGCAACGCCACGTCGCGGTCCGCAAAGTCGACTTCGACGACCCGGACGATCCTGTCCGTGCGCTCGACGGGCATGACGGGAAGAGCGGCGATGGTGGTGGAGGCGAGACGGCAGAGCGTGCCGCAGCAATTGTCGGCGACCTTGCCCGCCGGATTGGAAGCCGGGTCCTGTTTGCCCGAACCGCCCTCGGGCATATGGCTGGAACAGATGATCTCACCGGTCGCCAGCGCGGCTGAGGCCATGTTGCCGCTGGTCAGGCCATTTACGAGGCCTTGCAGGAGAAAAAGCAGGATCGCCAGCGTGGCGATGGCGCCAGCCGAACTTCTGTCCTGCATTATCCTGCGAATGAATCCCATTACAGCGGAATGCCATATTTGGAGGGCGTTGTCACCGCGACACGTTGGCGAAAGGCACCGCCTGTTTTCTTTTGTCACCTGGCATAGCAATGGTGGCGTTCAGGTCAGCAGGTCGTAGGTCCGGAATATCCACACGACCTGATAAATCAGGGCGAAAATGACGAGAAACCTGTGAAATCTTCGGTTGCCGATAAAAGCCGCCAGCGTGAAGAGAACGACGTAAATAGCTGTGCGGATGAGATATTCCGCGCCGAGCGACGAGATAGTCCTGCCCCTTCAGCAGCGTGTCGCCGATATCTGTGACGAAAAGTGCGGCGAGAAACGCGAAGAACCAGCTTTTGCGGGAAAAGAAATAGTCCTCGTATCCCTTGTATTCCTTCATGTCCGTGGGAAACAGCAGCACGCACAGAAAATAGAACAGCGAGCAGAACAGGATTAGGAACAGGAAAGCGCCGAAGCCGAGGACATGGTTGGTGGCGGAAAGCCGGTGTTCCCACCACCAGAAATGCACGAGCATCAGAAACAGGAACGCCACCCAGCCGATATGCAGGGGATAGATGCGTTCCTTCTTGGGGTGCTGCACGAAACCGGCAAGGCCGGTCAGCAAACGGGCGAGGCTGAGGCCGACCACCATGCCCATGACGGCGCGGATATGCGCATAGGCTTCCGCAGCGTTGACGGCGGCCTCCATCGCACCTACTCCGCCGGAGGGATGGGCGTCGGCTGTCCGTTTTCGTCCATCGCCACCATGATGAAGGTTCCGGCGGTGACTTTTTCCAGCTTGTCGTAACGGGAGCGCTGCGCCCAGGCCTCGACTGTCAGCGTGATGGAGGTGCGGCCGAGACGGGCGATATCGGTGTAGATCGACAGCGTGTCGCCGATCTTCACCGGCAGCTCGAACGCCATTTCCTTGACCGCCGCCGTGACTACGCGACAGCGCGAGCGCTCCGCCGCGCGGATGCCGCTCGCCAAGTCCATCTGGGACATGACCCAGCCGCCGAAAATATCACCGGCCGGATTGGCATCGGCTGGCATGGCAAGCGTGCGCAGCGTCAGCTCGCCGGTCGGTTTGATGGGCAGTTCGGTCATGTCGGGATGTGCTCCTTGCGAATGTCAAAGGCGCAGCATGCGTTGCGCTTTGCGATTTCGCAAGGAAGGGCAAGCGTCAGGACGACGCTTTGCCCAGAAATTGCTGCGTTGCATAAAGTGCGATGGCCGCCGCATTCGATACGTTGAGCGATTTGATCTCGCCCGGCATGTCGAGACGGGCGAGCGCCGACACGGTTTCGCGGGTCTTCTGGCGCAGGCCCTTGCCTTCGGCTCCCAGCACCAGCGCGATTTTTGCACCGGTGAAGGTTTGTTCGATGGGGGCGGGGCCTTCCGAATCCAGACCGACCGAGAAGAAGCCGAGCTTGTGCAGCTCGCCCAACGTGTCGGCGAGGTTGGTGATCTGGATATAGGGAATGAGTTCCAGTGCGCCGGAGGCGGATTTCGCCAGCACGCCTGACTCCGTCGGGCTGTGGCGGATGGTGGTGATGACGGCGCCGGCGTTGAAGGCGACGGCCGAACGCATGATGGCGCCGACATTGTGCGGATCGGTGACCTGATCGAGCACCAGGATCAGCGGGCTTTTCTTCAGGGCGTCGAGCTTCTTGACCGGAAGCGGTCTGGTTTCCAACATCACGCCTTGATGGATCGCCTCGGGGCCAAGCACCTT
>JAXHOC010000050.1:0-14676 GCA_034519725.1 Agrobacterium sp. | reverse complement strand
GCAACCCAGTCGCCGGTCGTACCATCCTTGCCATGTTCCTTTTTCCAGAACGGGGCTGAGGTCTTGAGGTAGTCCATCACGAAATTTGCGCCGTCAAAGGCGGCCTGCCGGTGCCGGGACGCGGCGATGACGAGGACGATATTCTCGCCGGTGGCGATCTTGCCGTGGCGATGGATGGCGGTGAGGCCGAGAAGGTCGAAGCGTTCGATGGCGAGTTGGGCGATGCGGGTCATTTCCGCTTCAGCCATGCCGGGATAATGCTCGAGTTCCAGTGCTGCCAGCGTGCCGCCATCATCGCGACAAAGCCCGGTGAAAGCCACCACCGCGCCGATGCTCCGGTCGCCTTCCGTCAGCCTGCGGGTTTCGTCCGCAGCGTCGAAATCCTCTGCCTGCACGCGAACCGTCGGCTGCACGATTGGCCGCATCCGCTCATCCCCCCGTCATGGGTGGGAAGATGCCGATCTCGCGCGCACCTGAGATGCTCTCGTCATGCTCGATATGTTCCTGATTGACGGCGACGCGGATCACATCGGGAAATTCGAAGGCCGCTTCGTAGTTCTCACCGAGGGTTGCCAGATAGGCGATCAGCTCGCCGGCTGTGGTGACGGAGGAGGGGATATCCAGCTCCTCTTCCGCCGTGCCGATCTTCTCGCGAACCCAGGCGAAATAAACGATCCGCGCCATCATTCTTCGTCCACGATGTGCTTGAGACCCGCCTTGAAGTAGTCGTAGCCGGTATAGATGGTCAGCGCTGCCGCGAGCCAGAGAAGCGTAATCCCCAACTCGGTCGTGTAGGGCAGCACCTTGTCGCCCGCAGGACCGGCGAGAAGAAAGGCGATGGCCACCATCTGGATCGTCGTCTTCCACTTGGCGATGCGGGTGACGGGCACGCTGACCTTCAGCGCCGCCAGATATTCGCGCAGGCCCGAGACCAGAATTTCGCGGCAGAGAATGGTAATGGCGGCCCAGAGCGACCAGCCGGCAATGGTGCCATCGGCAGCCATCAGCAGCAGCACCGATGCGACCAGCAGCTTGTCGGCTATCGGGTCCAGCATGCGGCCGATATTGGAGGTCTGGTTCCAGATACGTGCGAGATAACCGTCGAGAAAATCGGTGAGCGACGCGACGATGAACAGCCACAGCGCCGTCCAGCGCGCGAAATCCGAGCTTTCCAGCTTGCCCTCGATGAAGAAGCACAAAACGATGACGGGAACCGCCAGAATGCGGGCATAGGTGAGAAGGTTGGGAATATTGTATGCGCGCGAAGCCATGGGAAACCTGTCAGTCTGGATAAGCTGCCTTGATGCCGCCCCTGACGCATAGGGTCAACACGTTATTATGTTTTTTTAGCAGTTCGTTGCGACAGTCTGCCTTCAATCGCCACTGCTCTCATGGAAGTGATTGTAGATTTGCCGCGCCACCGCTTCGGAAATGCCGGTGACGTTCATGAGATCGTTGAGGCCGGCGCGGGAAACCGCCTTGGCCGTGCCGAAATGCTGCAGCAGCGAGCGCTTGCGTCCGGGGCCGATCCCCGAGATTTCATCCAGCGGATTGCGCACCATTTCCTTCTTGCGCCGCGCCCGGTGCGAGCCGATGGCGAAACGGTGGGCCTCGTCGCGCATGCGCTGGATGAAATAAAGCACGGGATCGCGCGGCGGCAGGGAAAAATCGCCGCGGCCATCCGCAAAGAAGCGTTCACGGCCAGCCTCGCGGTCCACACCCTTGGCGACGCCGATGGCAATCACGCTGTCGCGAATATCGAGTTCGTCGAGGATGGCGCGCACCGCCGTCATCTGGCCCTGGCCGCCGTCGATCAGGATCACGTCCGGCCAGGCCGGGAAGGGCATGTCGGCTGCTTCCTCCGGCGTCGGTGTCCGCGTGCGGTCGGGCTTGCCCTCTTCCTTCAACAGGCGCGAGAAGCGGCGGGTCATCACCTCGCGCATCATGCCGAAGTCGTCGCCGGGGGTGATGTCGGTCGATTTGATGTTGAACTTGCGGTACTGGTTCTTGACGAAGCCTTCCGGCCCCGCCACCACCATGCCGCCGACGGCGTTGGTGCCCATCATGTGCGAGTTGTCGTAGATCTCGATCCGGCGCGGCATATAGGGAAGGTTGAACGTTTCCGCAAAACCCTTCAGCAGCCGCGCCTGCGAGGATGTTTCCGCGAGCTTGCGGCCATGCGCCTCGCGCGCATTGGCAAGAACGTGGTCGGTGATGTCCTTCTTCTCGCCGCGCTGCGGCACGCTGATCGTCACCTTGTGTCCGGCTTTTTCACCGAGAGCCGCCGCCAGCAGTTCCTGTTCCTCGACGGTTTCGGAAAGCAGGATCTGCTTCGGCACCGGCTTGTCGTCGTAAAATTGCGCGAGAAACGCATTGAGAATTTCCGAGCCGGGCAGGGACGGATCGGCCTTCGGGAAATAGGCGCGGTTGCCCCAGTTCTGGCCGGTGCGGAAGAAGAACACCTGAATGCAGGATATGCCCGCCCTCGTGGTGGATGGCGAAGACATCGGCCTCCTCGACGCCGGCCGGGTTGATGCCCTGATGGCTCTGGACGTGCGACAGCGCCGCGAGCCGGTCGCGATAGATGGCGGCGCGTTCGAAATCGAGATCTTCGGCGGCCTCGTTCATCTGCCGCGCGATCGAGGTCTTGACGCTCTGGCTCTTGCCGGACAGGAAATCGCTTGGCCTCGCTCGACGAGTTCCGGCATAGTCCGTCATCGCTGATCTCGCTGGGTGCAGGGGCCGGAGCAGCGCTTGATCTGGTAGAGCAGGCAGGGCCGCGTGCGGCTCTCGAAAATGCTGTCGGTGCAGGTGCGCATCAGGAAGGCGCGTTGCAGCGAATTGATCGTGCGTCCCACGGCGCCGGCCGAGGCGAACGGCCCGAAATAGTCGCCCTTGCGCGCCCGCGCGCCGCGATGCTTGAAGATCGCCGGCGCACGATTGTCGCCGGTGATCAGGATGTAGGGAAACGACTTGTCGTCGCGCATAAGCACGTTGAAGCGCGGCCGCAGCCGCTTGATCAGGTTGGCTTCGAGCAGAAGCGCCTCGGTCTCGGTGCGGGTGGTCACGAATTCCATATGGGCGGTCAGCCGCACCATCTGGGCGATGCGGTTGGAGTGGCCACGCGGCCCTGGGCATAGTTGCCGACGCGCTTCTTCAGGCTGCGCGCCTTGCCGACATAGAGCACGTCGTTCGCCTCGTTGAACATGCGGTAGACGCCCGGCGAATTCGGCAGGTGTTTGACGAATTCGCCGATCAGATCCATGCCCTTCAGGCCGGATTCGTTTTTCCAGCCGGCATTCCAGTCCATGCCGGCAACGTCGCGCGGTGCCTCGGCCGCGTCTGGCGCGGCAAGGCTAGCATCGTCGTCTTCGTCATCGGTTTCATCGAACAGAATACCGCCGTCAGGCAGCTTCTTTCCGTTCATTCAGGTATCTCCGCGACATCAGGGGTTTCCCAGCCAAGATGCTGGCCGCCATCGAGCGCGATCATTTGTCCGGTGATCGACGGCGTATCGAATAGAAAGCGAATCGTCCGCCCGAACTCGTCGGGTTGCGGACCGCGCTTTAATATAAGGCCGTCGATCTGCGCCTGAAAGTCCTCCGGCGCCTGTCTTTCGCTTTTGAAGGAGGGACCCGGCCCGATGGCGTTGACGCGCACCCGCGGCGCAAAGCTCTGCGCCATCGTCCGCGTGGCCGTCCAGAGCGCCGATTTCGACAGCGTATAGGAGTAAAAACGCGGCGTGAGCGCAAGCACGCGCTGATCGATGATATTGACGATCAGTCCGGATTTATCCTGAGGCAATTGCTGAACGAAGGCTGCGGCGATCAGGGAAGGCGCCCGCACATGCACGGAAAAATGCGCGTCGAAGATATCAGGATCGGGCGTTTCTGCCGAATCGTCCAGAAAAATCGAGGCATTGTTGACGACGACGCCGATGGGGCCGAGCGCCGAAGATGCCTGTTCGACAAGCGCCATCGCTGGTGCTGATTGTGTCAGGTCCGCCTGAACGGCAACGGCCTTGCCGCCTTTTTGCCGTATTTCATTAGCGAATTCCTCGGCTTGCGCCATCGAGGCATTGGCATGGACGGCAATCGCAAAGCCATGCGAGGCCATATCCATGGCGATCGCCCGCCCAAGCCGCCGGGCGGCACCGGTTATCAAGACTGTCTTCGGTATATTTTCTTTCACAGCGGACCTGCATTTGCTCATACACGCCCTATTTGCTGGATATAAACGCAAATCGCAAGCTGTCCGTCGCCCGTAAAAGAATTGTGGGGATTTTTATTGGTAATGTAATTCAAATTTAATTTGAATATAACTAATTTTAAATTCGATATATTGGAAATTAAGTTTCCGGTAGGGTTAATAAAACCCTTGTGGCAATTAGGCAACGTCTAATTCTAGTCACGTGTCTGCCCCAAACAATTCACATTTTGGCTCTTTGATCTCCGCATTCTCCCATCAAATTCAGTTTCCAGAGGGGCGATTAACCCGACGAATTTGCCGCGTCCAAAAACAATGTTTTGAGTACGACGCGGTCCTGAAAGGAGAATAACATGCGTATTTTCGTAGCAACCATGATGGCTTCGACCATTGCAGCCGCCGGTTTCTCGGCTGCTCACGCCGCTGATGCCGTAAACGACGTGCCGCAGGCACCGGTCGCTTACGACCAGCCTGCCCAGGTCAAGAACTGGAGCGGTGCTTACCTCGGTGGTACGGCCAACTACGATTGGGGCCGTTTCAGCTCCAGCAACGACGGTCGTGATGCCAAGGGCGCTGGCGGCGGTCTCTACGGCGGTTACAACATGCAGAACGGCCAGATCGTTTACGGTGCCGAAGCTGACGTCAACCTCGGCCGCGAGCGTGGTTCTGCCGGTACGGTTGGTGGCAACGCCATCGAAGGCAAGCAGGGCGTCAACGGCTCGCTGCGTGCCCGCGTCGGTTACGACATGAACCCGTTCCTGCTCTACGGTACGGCTGGTCTCGCAGCCTCCGACAACAAGGTACGTGACGCGACCTCCAAGGACAGCGCAACTGCCCTCGGTTACACCGTTGGTGCCGGCGTTGAAGCCATGGTGACCGACAACATCACTGCCCGTCTGGAATATCGCTACAGCGACTACCAGAAGAAGGACTACAGCCTGGACTCCGGCGCGTTCTCGCGCGGCTTCGACGACCACTCCGTCAAGGCCGGTATCGGCGTCAAGTTCTGATCCTTCAACGATCGGTCAAGGAAAAGCCGGGGTTTACGCCCCGGCTTTTTTTGTTTTTGTCATCCTTGATGGCATCCATGCCCGGCGATCAGGCCGGGCATGGCGCTCGCTCCGCCTCAGGCGGCGGCCTTCATTTCCGCATAGGCTTCGAAACGCTTGCCGAATGTCTCCGGCCACTCCGCCAGCGCCTCATGTCCCTCGGCCCATTCGCCGGCAAAACGCAGCTCGAGATAACCGATCAATGCCGCAAGGGCGAAATGACCGCCATGCAGCTTCTTGCCGGTTTTCGGCAGGTTGGCGTTGAGATGATCGAGACCCTTCACCGCCTTTTTCCACTGCTTGTCGATCCATGGCTGGTGAACCCTGTCTTCCAGGCGGGAACGGCGCTCGTAAACGATGGCCAGCAGGCAATCCATGATGCCGTCGCAGAGCGCTTCCAGAATTTCAGCTTCGGTGCGCTTGCCGTTCTTTTTCGGGTAGAGCTTGCCGCCCGAAAGGCGGTCGAGATAGTGCATGATCGCGACGCTGTCATAGACCGAGCCGCCATCGTCAAGAAGCAGGACCGGAATTTTGCCGAGCGGATTGTTGTCCACCAGCGTTGCGGGCTCGGCATTGGTATCGACGGCGACACTGGTAATGTCGATGCCGAGATGGCGGGCGGCCATGCGCACCTTGGCGGAGTAGGGGGAAGTGACGGAATAAAGCAGTTCCATAGTCGGGTCCTGACCTATGTTGGTGTGTGGGTATTAGCGTATGGGGACGATTTCGGTAGCGCTGACGCGACAACCCTTGCGGTCAAGCTCGGGGCAGTCGCGGAATGTCATGTCCTTGTTGAGGCAGATACGGACTTCCTCAAGGCGTTTTCCCTCGCAGCTGATCGAGACGCCGCGTTTCGACATGCCGGGATTGGCGTCGGTGAAGGCCGTTTCGATGGCGTCGGCGGAAAGGCTGGCGCCTGTAGCGCCCGAGGCAATCGTCGCAGGCAATTTGACGGCCTCGAATGCCGTTCGCGTTGCCGCGAAATAATCCTTCTGCGAAAGGCCCGAGCAGGCGCCGTGTTTGCGCCACTGATGGCCGATCAGGCCCATGGACGGCATGATGTCGAACATCGTGCGGCCGATTGCGTCGGGCACGCGGTCCGGCTCGCTGCTCTTGCAGAATTCGGGATAGCCGTTTTCGTTTTGCGGCCAAAGCCCGTGCACGACAAACCCGTAACGCCTGTCGCTGCCGCATTGCTGGCGATTGCCGGTACCTTCGGAACTGGCGCAGAACGCCGGCGACCAGGAGAGCGAAAGCACATAAAAATCAAAGCCGGTTCCGGCGGGCACGGGGCTTTTGCCGGCGTCGCGCCGGGGAGTTCCTGGCTCCGACGTTTCGGGCCTGGAAGTGCTGGCGGGTTGCGTTTGGGCCGGGGTTTGCCGGCTGGTGGCAGAGCCGGTCGGGGCCGGATTTTCCCGCGAAAACCACAGGGCGGCAAGCGATAGAAGACCGAGGGCGATGAAACCGGCATAACGCTTCATTTCGTGCACGTTCTCCGGAAATGGGCCGACCTCATATCGCCCGCAGGCGACAAAGCGGTCTTACATAAATTTGTGAACGAGGCAAACGGGCAAAAAGGTTGAAAGCTTCGCCGCATAACGAATAGAGTCGAACGAATCTTCTGCGGCATGCGGAAATCGGGTTGGGGTGAAGCTGGGGGAAATAGGCGGGCATGACCGCATGACATTGAGGAAATACATCTGGCCCGTCATTGGTCTGGCAACGATCGGTTTTTCGGCCTGCCTGCTTTATCACGAGTTGCGCGGTCTCTCGCTTGATGATCTCTGGGAAAGCCTGACCGCCATCCGCGCGCGGGACTGGGTGTGCTCCGGCCTGTCGACGCTTGTCGCCTATGCCGCCCTTGCCGGTTACGACCGCATCGCGCTCCAGCATCTCGGCCGCAAGGTCAACTGGTTCTTCATCACGCTCACCTCGTTTACCACCTATGCGCTGTCCCACAATGTCGGGGCATCGGTCTTTTCAGGCGCCGTCGTTCGATACCGGGCCTATACGTCCAAAGGCTTGAGCGCTGCCGAAGTCGGCATTCTCGTTGGCCTCTGTTCCTTCACCTTCATCATCGGAACGATCATGCTCATCGGTCTGGTGCTGGTTTATGAGCCTGACATCACCGAACGCTTCACAGGCATCCTGCCGGTGGAAGCATCGACGACAACGGGCGTCCTGCTGCTCGCCATCGTCGCACTTTATGTGCTCGGCAGCCTTTTGAAGCTGCGGCCACTGAAAATCGGCTCGTTTTTTCTGCCCTATCCCGTACCGAAACTGGTGGCGCAGCAGCTGGTCATCGGTCCGATCGAACTGATCGGCGCGGCGGGCATCATCTATTTCGCGCTGCCGGACGCCGGAAATCCCGGTTTCATGATCATTCTCGGGATTTTCCTGATTTCCTTTTCGGCGGCGCTGATCTCGCACGCGCCGGGCGGGCTTGGCGTGCTGGAGCTGGTCTTCGTCACCGGCCTGCCGGATATGAACCCGGCCGATGTCATCGCCGCACTGCTGGTGTTCCGGCTGCTTTACTTGATCATTCCCTTCATCATGGCGCTGTTCGTGATCCTGTTCTTCGAGCGATCACAGCTTGCGGCGGCGCGGAAAGGGTCAGGTTAAGCCCTCACTCCTCTTCCGGCTTTTCCTCGCCACGCAGCCAGAAGGCGCGGTGCGAGGCGTATCTGTCCTGCGCCATCACCGTCTTCAGGAACGGCAGCAGCGTGTGCAGCTCGTCCTTCAGCGTGTAGGGCGGGTTGACGACGATGAGGCCGGAGCCGCTCAGGCCCTCGAGCCGGTCGCTTTTTACGGAAAGTTCTGCGCAGAGCATCTTTCGGAATGTCGAAAGATTGCAGCCGCTCGTGGAAATCCCGGATCGGTGCGCCTTTTTTCAGCGGATACCACAGGCAATAGGTGCCGGTGGAAAAACGCCGATAGGCCTTGTGCAGGCCATCGGCCAGCCGCTGATATTCATTTTCAAGCTCGAAAGGCGGATCGACGAGGATGAGGCCGCGCTTTTCCTTCGGCGGCAGATGCGCGCCAAGCGACAGCCAGCCATCCAGCTCCGTTACCCGAGCCTGATAATCGCCCTCGAACAGGCGGGCGAGCGCACGGGCGTCGTCCGGGTGCAGTTCCATGGCCGAAAGCCGGTCCTGCGGGCGGAACAGCATGCGCGCAAGCTTTGGCGAGCCGGGGTAAAATTGCATGCCGCCATCAGGGTTAAGCTCTCTCACGGCTGAAAGATAGGGTTCCAGTAATTCGGCGATAGGGGCCGGCAGATCGGCATCCATCAGCTTGCCGATGCCGGTCTGCCATTCGCCGGTCTTCTGCGCCTCTTCCGAGGACAGGTCGTAAAGGCCGATGCCGGCATGGGTATCCAGCATCCGAAACGCCTTGTCCTTGTTCTGCAGGTAACGGACGAGACGGGCGAGAACGGCGTGTTTGAGAACATCCGCGAAATTGCCGGCGTGGTAGATGTGGCGATAGTTCATGGGATGTGTCTCGCTTGCCGATGGGGATGATGAATATTCTTGATGGACGTCACTTCGGCCTTTTTGCCGTGTCGCTGATGCAATATAGAAAAGACATGAACGTTGCGACCCCGATTTCCGCTAAAAACGCCACCCCGAAAGCCGAAAGTGCCACGCGCATCGGCCACACGGTCTGTCCCCACGACTGTCCGAGCGCCTGCGCGCTGGAAGTCGACATCAATGCCGAGGGCCGTATCGGCCGCGTGCGCGGCGCCAATTCCAATACATACACCGCCGGTGTCATCTGCGCCAAGGTGGCGCGGTACTCCGAGCGTATCTATCATCCCGGCCGCCTTTTGACCCCGAAGCGCCGCAAAGGCACCAAGGGCGCAGGCGACTGGCAGGAGATCTCCTGGGAAGCGGCACTGGACGAGGTTGCGGACGCCTTCGTCAAAGCCGAGGCAAAAAATGGCGCCGAGGCCATCTGGCCGTATTTCTATGCCGGAACTATGGGGCAGGTGCAGCGCGATTCCATCGAGCGCCTGCGCCATGCCAAGAAATATTCCGGCTTTTTCGGATCGATCTGCACCAACATGGCCTGGACGGGGTATGTGATGGGCACGGGCGCGCTGCGCGGCCCCGATCCCCGCGAGATCGCCAAGGCGGATGTCGTCGTCATCTGGGGCACCAATGCGGTCGCCACGCAGGTCAACGTCATGACCCATGCGGTAAAAGCCCGCAAGGAGCGTGGCGCAAAGATCGTCGTCGTCGATATCTATGACAATCCGACCATGAAACAGGCCGATATGCGCGTGGTGCTGCGGCCGGGTACGGATGCGGCACTCGCCTGCGCCATCATGCACATCGCCTTCCGTGACGGTTATGCCGACCGCGATTACATGGCGCGCTTCGCTGACGATCCGGCGGGGCTTGAACAGCATCTGAAGTCGAAGACACCGCAATGGGCGTCCGAAATCACCGGTCTTTCCGTGCAGGAAATCGAGGATTTCGCAAGGCTCGTCGGCACGACGAAAAAGACGTTTTTCCGGCTCGGTTACGGTTTTGCCCGCCAGCGCAACGGCGCGGTCGCCATGCATGCGGCTCTTTCCATCGCGACGGTTCTCGGCTCCTGGCAATATGAGGGCGGCGGTGCCTTCCACAACAATGGTGAGATCTTCCGACTCAACAAGGCCGAACTGGTGGGAACGGCTTACGCCGACCCTGACGTCCGCCAGCTCGACCAGTCCCAGGTCGGCCGGGTGCTGACGGGGGATGCGGAAGCGCTGCGACACGGTGGCCCGGTGACGGCGCTGCTGATCCAGAACACCAACCCGGTCAACGTCGCGCCCGAGCAGCGGCTGGTAAAGCAGGGTTTCCTGCGCGACGATCTCTTCGTCGCTGTCCATGAGCAGTTCATGACCGAGACAGCGGAGTTGGCCGATATCGTGCTGCCGGCCACCATGTTCCTCGAACATGACGACCTCTACCGCGCTGGCGGCCAGAACCACATTCTGCTTGGCCCCAAACTGGTGGAACCGCCGGACACGGTGCGCACCAATCTCTTCGTCATCGAAGAACTGGCGAAACGCCTCGGTGTCGACCATATGCCGGGCTTCGGCCTTTCGGCCCGCGACCATGTCGATCACATGCTGAAAGTCAGCGGCTGGGGCGATTTCGATAGGCTGGCCGAAGAGAAATGGATCGATGCGCAGCCCGCTTTCGCGGTGGCGCATTATCTCGAGGGCTTCGGTTATGGCGACGGAAAATTCCGTTTCAGCCCCGAATGGGCAACGGGACCGTCTCCGAACAAACCGCCGAAAAATATCGGCGTGATGGGACCGGTTGCGCAGTTTCCGAAGTTCCCGGATCAGGTGGATGTGATCGAGGCCGCCGACGGGGATCATCCCTTCCGGCTGGCGACATCGCCGGCGCGCAACTTCCTCAACTCCACCTTCGCGGAAACGAAAACCTCCGTGCAGAAGGAAGGCCGCCCGGAACTGATGATCTGTCCTGAGGATGCCGCCGGTAACGGGATCGCCGATGGCGACATCGTGCGTATCGGCAATGGCCGAGGCGACGTGCGCCTCCATGCGAAAATCGTGGAAGGTGCCAGACCCGGCGTGCTGGTTGCCGAGGGGCTGTGGCCCAACAAGGCGCATCTGGACGGCGAGGGCATCAATGTTCTGACCGGCGCCGATGCCGTCGCCCCCTATGGCGGTGCGGCTTTCCACGACAACAAGGTGTGGCTCCGCCGCGACGATGAAGCTGCAAAGGCTTGAAACTTACGCGGCAACAGGGCGAAGCTGAAACAGGTCCATGACAGGCAAGGATATCCGGTGACACAGACGCAAGCGACTAACGCCCCGGCCGAAACGGACGCCGGCAGAATCCGGCTGGTGGAGAAAGAAACGGTGTGGAAGGGCTTCGTGCATATGCAGAAGCTCGTTTTCGACCAGCGCATGCCTGACGGCAAGACCATCCGCATCGTGCGGGAAGTCCACGATCACGGCAGCGCCGCTGCCATCCTCCTATACGATGTGAAACGCGACAGCGTCGTCATGGTCCGCCAGTTCCGCCCCGCCGCTTTCGTCAACGGCGACCCAAGCTTCATGATCGAAGTGCCCGCCGGTCTTCTCGACGACGACAATGCCGCCGACGCCATTCGCCGTGAGGCGATGGAAGAATCCGGTTACGCGGTGGAAAAGGTCGATTATCTCTTCGACATGTACGCCAGCCCCGGCACGCTGACCGAAAAAGTCAGCCTCTTCGTCGCCCGCATCGATCTGGACATACAGGCTGGCGCCGGTGGCGGGCTGGAAACCGAAGGCGAGGACCTGGAAGTCCTGACCTACGGTCTCGACGAAGCCTTCGCGATGATCGCCTCGGGTGAAATCACCGATTCCAAGACGATCATTCTGCTGCAATGGGCGATGTTGAATCGTGCGCGGCTCTGAGTACGCCCTAACCGAACGCGACATCTTCCAGCTTAGCAGCCGCCGCGAGCTTCCTGTCATTGGTTGCGAGCGGCACCTTGTGCGAAATCGCAAGCGACAGATAGGCGGCATCGTAGGCGGACAGTGCGTGTTTTTGTGCCAGGCGGATGATCGATACGTGGTCGGTGCTTGCTGAGAGCGTGAGCGGCAGGCTGGCGAAACGCAGCAGAATCGCAAATATCTCGTCCGGGGCAATACGCTTTCGGCGTTCGGCCGAAAGCAGGATGTTGCGAAGTTCGTGGGACAAAAGATCCGGCGCAAGGGCGTCCTGCGTTTCCAGCAGCGCCAGCGCGTCTTCGGCAATTTGGCCTTCTTCATCGGGCAGGAACCATGCGGCCACGACCGATGCGTCAACAACGAAGGCCATTATTTGCGGCCTTCCTCTTTCCACGCCTTGATCTCATTCGGCGTTGTTTTTTTACGTTGCGACCGTTCTGTCCTTATCGCCGAGATGAGCTGTCGGCGCGATTGAGGGTCGTTCGCTTTTACGAGGCGCGCCACGGCTTCGTTTCCGCGCGCGATAATCACATCTTCTCCCGCCTCAACCTTTGCAAGAAGCTCCGAGAGGTGGGTTTTCGCTTCCCCGACTTTGATCGTGATTGTCATGGCCGCCGTCACCTCACTCATATTCATAGTAAAAATAGGTGCAGAAAGGCGCTTGGTCAAGGAGTTGGCCAAGAGGATGGGTTCATGCTGTCTTGAAGGGATGCGCGCAAATCAGAACCTGCCCTTCAAGCCAGCCCCTACGAAAAGCGACTGCATGTCGCCGCCTGCCGTGTTTTTATAAAACAGTCCGTTGGAGCCGCCAATCGGCGTGACGGTTTTGTCACCGCGACCGAAGCTCGTATATTCGTAAGCGCCATCCAGATAGAGGGAGGCATTTTCGGTGAGGGCGTAAGCGACGCCCGCTTTCGCGCCGAACATGCCGCCAATATCGAATTTGTCGGTGAAGCGGATCGAACGCATCCAGTGATCGTCGGTGGCTTTCGCATAGACCATCGCGCCGCCTTCGAGGCCGGCATTCAGAGACCAGTCGCCGAATTTGCGCCCGCCAGTCAAGTTGCCGTAAAACACCGGAATTTGCTGCCGGTAGGTAATCGCTTTTTCGGCATTGTTGAAATCACCGACAGTGTCGCGAAAGCCAAGCGCGCTGTAGGTGTAGTTGCCGCCATAGGCGGACCACTGCACGTCGGTATAACGAAAGCCGATACCGGCGCTGAGATGCTGGAGCGGGTCTTCCAGCAGGGTTCGGTTCAGTTCGATGCTGCCGGTCAGGTAATGATCGAGCCGGGTGTCGCCATGCTGCGAGCGGTCGCTCCATCCAGTCTTCGACGTGTCCCGGTAATAGGGACGCAGCCAATCGTAGTCGGTCATGTAGCCATCGCCGGCAAAGCCGATGCGGCCTTCGGTTTTGATGCGCCAGTCCGGTGACAGTTCAAGTCCGAGCGATCCGCGCAAGGCCATGGCATTTGTTGTTTTCCAGTCGAGTTGACTGTTTTTATGGCTTCCGTTGTAAAAGGTCTCGGTGGCCCTGAGGTTCAGCACACCGGCATCGAGCGAGGCAGTAATGCCGCTTTCTTCTGCGGTAAGCGGCAGGCTGCTGCTGATCAGCAAAAGGGTCGCCAGTGGCGGGCAATATCTCGAAAATGGCATAATCGCTCCTGAATGACCGGAGGGCTCCAAAATGCGGGGCCGTTGCGGGCATTAAAGGTGATTATGGTAAATGATCGGTTTATTTTGTGGGAAATACCACTTTAAGTATTTTTGTACTTTAGTAAAATCTTTATCAGTAAGCAGAAATCAGGCTGGGATACTCAGATTTACTTGCGTCGCTGCTGGAGACGGTTTTGCCGCCTTCCATCCGTACCTTGCCTTGGGCAAGCTGTTTGAGGGCCAGCGGATAGAGCTGGTGCTCGACCTTCAATATCCGCGCCGCGAGCGTTTCGGCCGTGTCGTCGGAAAGAACCGGCACCGCGCCTTGAGCGATCGTCGGGCCTTCGTCCATGCCTTCGGTGACGAAATGCACGGTGCAGCCGGAAATCTTCATGCCGCTGTCGATGGCGCGCTGATGGGTGTGCAGGCCGGGGAAAAGCGGCAGCAGGGAAGGGTGGATATTGATGATGCGGCCTTCATAGGGGGCGATGAAATCGCCTGAGATCAGTCGCATGTAACCGGCAAGGCAGATGATGTCAGGCGCAATCTCGCCAAGGGCTGCCAGAATGGCGCCCTCGTGCTCGGCCTTGCTGGCATAGGTCTTGCGCTCGAAAACCAGCGTGGGAATACCGAACTGCCGCGCCTTTTCCAGCCCGCCCGCCGACACCTTGTCGGAGATCACGCAGACGATTTCGGCTGGAAAATCCGCCGCCTGACAGGCCCTGGCAAGCGACACCATGTTGGAGCCGCCGCCGGAAATGAAAACGACGACACGGGCGCGGCCAGATCGGGAGGCGGCGCTCATCATAGGCCGAGAGTGCCCTTGTAGATCGTGCCGTGCGCACCTTCTTCGCGGGCGACCATGCGGCCGAGCGGGAACACGGTCTCGCCTTCCGCCGTCAGGGCATCAGTGACCTTGCCGGCGTTTTCAGCCGAAACGACCACGATCATGCCGACGCCGCAATTGAAGGTGCGCAGCATTTCCTTGGCCTCGACGCCACCCGTCTTTGCAAGCCACGAGAAGACAGCGGGAACCTCGATCGCGTCGAGATCGATCTCGGCGGCGAGATGCTTGGGCAGAACGCGCGGAATATTCTCCGGGAAACCGCCGCCGGTAATATGCGCCAGCGCCTTCAGCGCGCCGGTCTCGCGGATCGCCTTCAAAAGCGGCTTCACATAGATGCGCGTCGGCGTCAGCAGCGCTTCGCCAAGCTTCTTGCCATCTGCGAAGGGCGCAGGCGCGTCCCAGCCAAGGCCGGAGACCGAAACGATCTTGCGCACCAGCGAAAAGCCGTTGGAATGCAC
>JAXHOC010000054.1:0-14896 GCA_034519725.1 Agrobacterium sp. | reverse complement strand
AGCTGAGATCGATCACGGAGTCCTGCATCTTCTGCAACTGAGCACGGCGGTATTCGAGGTCGTTCATCTGATTGCCCGCCTGGAACTCGATGACGTTTTCCTCACCGGTTGCGGATACATCCAGTAGGACCATGCGTCCACTCACTCTCGATTCCAGGTCGAGGTACTCGTCCAGTTCGATGTTCGGCCAGAAATTCACCAGCTGAATACGTGCGTTCGTCGAACCGATACGGTCGACGCGGCCGAAGCGCTGAATGATGCGGACGGGATTCCAGTGGATGTCGTAGTTAACGAGGAAATCGCAATCCTGAAGGTTCTGGCCTTCTGAAATGCAGTCTGTGCCGATCAGAAGATCGATCTCTCCCTCACCAGCCAATTCTGAAGGCCGTTCTTTTGACCGTGGCGAGAATGCGCTGAGGATGGAGCTCATATCCGAGCGCAGGCTCTGAAGCGTGGTCTTGTTCGCGCCAGTGCCGGTTACCACGGCCGTGTGAATTCCAAGCGTTGCGCGTGCCCACCCGGAGAGCTCGCGGTAGAGGTAGTCAGCAGTGTCCGCAAAGGCGGTGAATAGCAATATCTTCCTGTTCTCGCCGTTGATAGGTGCCTGAACTTTGTGGGTGATCAGCTCCTTTAGCGCCGATAGCTTTGCGTCGCGATCTGCGGACACAGAGCGTGCAGCCGACAGAAGCGTCGCCAGGCGGTTCCTGTCTTCAATCAGGTCCTGCTGCCAACGAACTCGATCGACATCCTGCAACAGAACCTTGACCTTGCGACCGACAAGAAGCGTCTCAAACGCAGGATCGTCGATATCCACATCGTCCAGATCGCGATTTCTTCAATGCACTTCATCGTGGGCATCGATTGCGCTGAAGCAGCGCGTTCACGTCATCGAGCTGACGTTTAATCGTGAGAGCAAAAGAGGCCACCGAGCTTTCCATCCGCTTGAGCAGATTGACGCGCATCAGGTGGATAAGGCTTTCCTCGCGGTCGGCCTGACGAAAATAGCTCTCGCCTCCCCGAATCTTGGTGCTGTATTTCGCGTCGTAGGCCTCTTGCTTGTCCGGCACCACGTAACGCAGCGGTGCATAGGCCCCCAGAGTGAGCCGCCTGATCTCATTGTTGATTTCGCGGATCGGACGGAACTCACCAGCCAGGTCAACATCTGCTTTCACGTTGATCGGTTGCAGTCGATCGGGAAAGTGGCCTGTCTCAGACGTACCGTAATAGCGCTGAACGTGTTTCCGTGATCGGGCAATGGTCAGCATGTCCAGGAGCTTGAAGTAGTCAAAGCCCAGCATGTCCATCAGGCGCGATGCGCGACGCTCGCCGTCGGGCAGATCAAGCCACCTGTTAAACTGACCCTGCGCTTTACGTATGGTTGCTTCGATGCTCGGAATACCGTGATCGATCAGGGCGATGTCGCTACCTTCGGTCATGAAGGCGATCTGGTTCTTCAGGTCCGCTAGCCTGTTGTTTACCGGCGTTGCAGACAGCATCAGGACCTTGGTCTTCACACCCGCCTTGATCACGCGCTTCATCAAGTGATCGTAGCGGGTGTCGCGGTCCTTATGGGTCGCCTTGTTGCGGAAGTTATGGGACTCGTCGATCACCACGAGGTCGTAGTTCCCCCAGTTTACGTGCGAGAGATCGATATCACCCGAGGTGCCGCCATCTCGTGACAAATCGGTGTGATTGAGAACATCGTAATTTAAGCGATCGCTCGCAAGGCTATTTCGTCGATCGTTGGCTTTATAGAGGGTCCAGTTATCGCGTAGCCGCTTGGGACAGAGCACCAGGACGCGATCATTCCGGAGCTCGTAATACTTGATCACCGCGAGCGCTTCGAATGTCTTACCCAGGCCGACGCTATCGGCAATGATACATCCTCCGATGCGCTCTAGCTTGTCGATTGCCCCGACGACGCCATCCCGTTGGAATTTGAAGAGCTTCTTCCAGACGGTAGTGTTCCGGATGCCAGTAGCGGATTTTACGATGCGCTCCTCATCAAGCTCATCCCCCAAATCCTTGAACATTTCGAACAGAAACTTGAAGTAGATGAGGGAGGGCGCACGTTGAGATGCTGCATCGGCCAGAACGCGTTCGAGGTCATCGGCATCGGGCCTGCTCGGAACCGTATCCCAGGCGTTTTGGAACCATGATGAGAAGGCTGCAGTTTCCTCATCCTTGGATGTTGCCTGCACCAGTCCCAATCGGCTTCCCGGTGTTATACCCAAGCCCTCAGTTGTCAGCGAACATGCGCCGATCGCGGCCCTGCTCAGGCTAGCGTTACGGACGATGGCCATGGATTGGGGTAGCCTATCAGCGTAGCGGACCTGAACATGGCGTCCAAGCCAATCAAGGGTGGATTTGGCGTGCCATCGACCCTGGAGCTTGTTCCGATAGCCCATGTCAGAATGACCACCGAACAACAACGGGGTTAGGGAGGCTCGGTCCTCAAGCAGTAATCTTACTGAGTCTGCCCTCTTTAAGAGTTCGCGGACTTCAGCGAAGGCATGTAGCGACAGGCTGGGGGACATGATGTCCACTGCCGAGCCTGTCTTCAGCCACTCCTCCAGCTTGTCGAGAACTCGCTCGCGGCCAGTATTCTTGATTAAGTCCATAGTCAGTCCCGGCCGGCTAGAGCTGTTGGAGACGGCAAAAGCCCCCAGATATTTCGATCAGCTCATTTCATTCATTATCCTCCTGATTGTAAATCCGATTCTTCAACTTTTTGATGTTACGCCCCTACTCTGAGATGCAGGGGCGCGAGGGAAGATAGAGAAGGTCATGGGTGGTTTTCAGGGATCGAGAAGGTCAAGCCTGTTTAGCCCGACGTCCCCGAGTTCTCTTCGCCATCGCCAACCTGCTGAAATCCAGGCCCTGGTACGGTGTCAGATCGATGTCGGGGAGCGGCATATACGCAATCTGCCGAGCTTTCGTTTCGGTCAACGTTTTGAAGCCATACAGCTCATGCTCATCGGCTCCGAGTTCGTGACCCGCTTGCAGCTTGCGATCGCGAGCTTCGATACCTTCATCACCAGAGGTCGAAATATACCCTGCCCTTAGGGAGTGGAATTTCTCCTGCGCAACATCCTTGATTCCAGCCTCCTCCATCAGACGTGTCATGTAGGATGAAGCGCTCTTGCTTGGATCAGCCAGTCTCATGAGTTCTCGGAAAATAAACTCATTGCCTTGCTCTTTCGCCCACTGCGGAAACCCGATTTCGACGAGGAAATTGTGGAGAACGAAAAAGCTGACGCTGGCATTTGTCTTGTACGGAACTCGCCGCCAGACGCCGTCGCCGTAGACGATGCCGCCAGTCTGGGCGACCCACACGCCCTCGAACTTTTCCCGGAAATCGATCCCCTGGAGATGCACCAGCAAACCGAGCCGCCTTCCGGTCAACAGGCCGAGGAGTGGCAGCATTGCATTGTCCAACAGACCCGACTGCACGCCCGTCTTGAGCAGCAGCTCCACCTTCTTTTTGGACAAAGGTTCTGTTGGAACACTGTCCCTGGCGGAATCAGGATAAACCAATTTCGTGCCAGCAATCGGGTTGGAATAGTCATAGGTGGTCGTGCGGGACCCGAAAACCGTTTTGACAACCGCAACATACCCCTCCTGCAACGTTTTGAGCGCCAAGGTTTCCAGATGGAAATCCTGGTTGCCGGCAATGATCTGGCGTGGTGTCAGGTTGCTATCCCGATCCTTCTGCTTAGCCGGCCAATATTTCATGAGGTCAATAAAAGCTTGCAAGTCCGTCGGCGTGTAGGTGTCGATCGGATGGTCGCCGATCAGCTCGACGAACAGATTGAGACGGAATTCCGCAGTGTCGAGGTCCGTGCTTTTCCCGGACTTGCCTGATTGACGCAGCGTCAGATACTCGGTTGCAATCTGGCTGAACAGCGGTTTCGTGGACGGCTTGCGCTCGACGGTGCGGCGATCCTCCTTGAACGCAGGCGTTTCCGAACGCGAAATCGGCCCTTTCTTCGATCGCTTGATGGAAGGCGCAATTGGCATCGAGGTTTGTGCAGGCGGGACCGGTATCTGGGTCGATGAATAGAGTTGTTCGGGAATCGAGACAGGTCCGGCCATTTCTTCATACTTGGTGATATGCCGTGCGACGAGCATGTCTGCGTTGTCGGCAATCATCTCATCATGAGGCTGCCCGGACTGCTTCGCCGAAACCTCCCGACCGATGCGCACAAGCCCACGCATCATCTCGAGACCTTTGGCCTCTTCCGGCGTCGGGGCGCGAGCGGGCTCGCGCAAGTCGAACAGTCCGCCTTTGAGAATCAGCGTCGCGAATTCGAATGGCCAGTCGTCGGCAGGAATATCCTCGTCAGCGAAGGCGCTTGCGATGTCCGCCAGATCGGGTCCCTCGTAGCCAGTCATTCTCTTTTCAATCTCCTTGAACGCCATTCGTGCCAATGCCGCCAGCGCATCGGCAAGCTCCCTTGCTTCCTGATGCGGCAGAGCACCGAGGCTGACGCGTATCGGTCCCGAGCCTGCGCCGCCCCCGATGCGTTTCGGCAATCTGATCTGGAAAAGATAGGTTCCGCCGCTCCTCACCAGATAGAGCCCGGAAGATCGCGGTTTAAGCTTGCGATTCCGTTTCTTCGCGGAAATGATTTCCTCGTCCGGCGATACATCGGACTGTACATGGAGCGATACAATGCGCGATACATTCATGACTGAACTTCCCTTTTGAGGGCAATCGGTCAGGAATTTACGAGGAAACCCAAGGGCTTGCGGGTAATTGGGGAAGAGTGGCCCAACAAATGGCGGAGAGGGTGGGATTTGAACCCACGATACCCTTGCAGGTATGCCGCATTTCGAGTGCGGTGCATTCGACCACTCTGCCACCTCTCCGCATGCGCGAACGCTTGCGTTGCGCGCTCCTCATAAACATCAATGGGGGGGCTGACAAGGGAAATTTCGTGTTTGTGTCACAAATTGTTCGTCACGGACAAGGCTGGATAAAGGCTTCGGCTTTTGGTCGTTTTGTGGAGATTTTTCAGGTGGCGCCACACGGCGCTCCTGTCGGCTGTCCCATTCGGGCGGCGGGGTCACAGTCGTTGATAACGACGTAGGATTTCCACGATCTGGTTGTCCTGCTCCTGATGCGGCAAAAGGGCCGGCTGGCGGCTGGCGCCGACGGATGGGTCCTGGAGATAGAGCGAGCGCTTGACCATGGCGGGTGCAAAACCCAGTGCGTAGAGGTCGGTGCGGAAGTCGGTGTAGATCGCCTGCTGGCGTTCTGCCCCGGCGATATCGCCGGCGTTGAAGGCGTTGAGAATGCCGGCCAGCACATCCGGCAGCGCGTTGCCGAGGCCGGAAATGCAGCCGGTGGCACCGTTCTTCAACGACCAGAGAACGAGATGGTCAGGGCCGGAATAAACCTCGAAACCGGGCATCTCCTTTGCCACCTGCAGGTAGGCTTCCAGCGTCTGTTGTGCACCGCCGGAATCCTTGATGCCGGCAATGTTGCCATGGGTCGCGAGTTTGCGGGCGGTTTCCGGCTCTATGTGGTTCTGGGTTCGGGCGGGGATATCGTAGAGATAGACCGGGGTTTCAACGGCGTCGGCAACCGTCGAGAAATGGCGGATCAGCCCGTCCTGCGTGCAGGCGATGAAGAAGGGCGTGATGACGGCGATGCCGTCGACGCCGATGCGATCGAAGGCTTTGGCGAGTTGCAGGGTTTCGAAAGTGGCGGGCATGCCGGCATTGACGATGACCTTGGCGCGGCCCGCAACTTCGTCCACCACCTCTTCCGTCAGCCGGATTTTTTCCTCATGCGTCAGCGCTGTGAAATCGCCGTTGGTGCCGGCGCACATGATGTTGTTGCCGGCCGCCACCTGGCGGCGCACTTGCGCACGGGTCGCCTCGTAATTGATGGTTTCGTCCTCGTTGAAACAGGTCACGAGCGCGACGAAGGCTTGTTTGGTCATGAAAGAACTCCGCTTGGATTTCCAATAGTTTGATCGGCATCGGCCGAACGACGCACAGGCTGCATATCGGGGTCCGGATCGAGGCTGGCGGAAAGAAGCGCGCGCGTATACGCCTCGCGTGGTGCATCGAAAACCTGCCTGACGGTGCCGAATTCCACCACCTCTCCCCGCTGCATGACCATGACGTGATCGGCAAAATCCCGGACCACCGGCAGGTCATGCGCGATGAAGATGAAGGAGAGGCCCATTTCACGGCGCAGCTTGTCCAGAAGCGCTACCACCTGCGCCTGAACGGACACGTCGAGCGCCGAGACCGCTTCGTCGCAGATGATGAGCTTCGGCTCCAGCGCCAGCGCGCGGGCAATGGCGATCCTCTGCCGCTGGCCGCCGGAGAACTGGTGCGGATAACGGCGCATATGCTCCGGCGAAAGGCCGACCTGATGCAGCAATTCCGCGACCCGTTCGCGCCATTTCGCCTTTGGCAATATGTCTGGATGGATCACCCAGGCTTCGGAAACCAGCTGGAACACCGTCATGCGCGGGTTGAGCGACTGGGTCGGATCCTGAAACACCATCTGCAGATCACGCCTGAGCGCAAAGAGTTCGGCAGGCGAAAGCTTGAAGAGATCGCGCCCTTTCCACTCGGCGCTGCCGGCATCCGGCTCGTCGAGCCGGAGCAGAATACGCGCCAGCGTCGATTTGCCCGAACCGCTTTCGCCAACGACAGCGATGGTTTCGCCCGCCATCAGGTCGAAGGAAACGCCCTTCAGCGCCTCGAATGCCCCATAACGCTTGCGCACATCGCGCACACGCAGCAGCGGCTCGCCGGCCGCATTCGGCTCGTGCATTTCGCCCCGGCCGGGGGCGGCACCGATGAGCTTGCGGGTATACGGATGCTGAGGATTGCGATAGACCTCGGGCACCGTGCCTGCCTCCACCAGCACGCCTTTTTCCATCACCACCACCCGGTCGGCGATTTCGGCGACAACACCGAGATCATGGGTGATGATGAGCACGGCCATGCCGGTTTCGCGCTGCAATTCCTTGAGCAGCAAAAGCACTTCGGCCTGCACCGTAACATCTAATGCGGTGGTCGGCTCGTCGGCTATCAGGAGATCGGGCCTGAGCGCAAGCGCCAGGGCGATCATCACACGCTGGCGCTGGCCGCCGGAAAATTCATGCGGATATTTCTTCAGGGCGCCGTCGGGATCGGGAATGCCGACGCGCGCAACGAGCCGCCTCGCCTCCGCTTCGGCCTCCGCCTTGCCCATGCCATGGGTGGTCATCGCCTCGCGGATCTGCCAGCCGACGGTATAGACGGGATTGAGGTGGCTGAGCGGGTCCTGAAAGATCATGGCGATGCGCCGGCCATTGATCTCGCGGCGGGCCTCCGCCGGCATTGTCAGAAGGTCTTTGCCTTCAAGGAATATCTGACCGGAACTGATACGGCCGGGCGGCATGTCGATGAGGTTCATGATGGCCGAGGACGATACCGATTTGCCCGAGCCACTTTCGCCGAGGATCGCCAGCGTTTCGCCACGGTCGATATGGTAGGACACGTCTTTTACCGCATGCACGACACCGCCTGCGGTGTGAAACTCCACGGAAAGGTTGCGCACGTCGAGAAGATGGTCAGCCATGCTTGCGGCCTTTCATTTCCAGCCGCCAGCGCTGCACCGGGTCGAGCGCGATGCGCAGCCAGTTGGACAGCAGGTTCAGCGACAGGGTGGTGAGGATGATGGCAAGGCCCGGCCAGAAGGACAGCCACCAGGCATTGGTGAGGTACTGCCGCCCCTGCGAAATCATCAGTCCCCAGGTGATTTCCGGCGGCTGAATGCCGATGCCGAGAAAAGACAGAGCACTTTCCGCCAGCATCACATAGGCGAAATCGAGCGTCGCAAGCGTCGTCAGCGTCGGTAGCACCACGGGCAGAATATGGCGAAACAGGATACGTTTGCCCGATGCGCCCATCACGCGCGCCGCCTGCACGAACATGCGCTCGCGCACCTCCAGCACCTCTGCCCTTGTGGTGCGGATGTAAACGGGGATGCGGGTGATGGCCAGAACCACCATCAGGTTGAGGATGGAGGAACCGAGCAGATAAAGCACGATGACCGCGATCAGCAGCGACGGAAACGACATGATCACGTCCGCCAGCCTCATGATGATCTGGCCGACACGGCTGGAGGAAAAACCGGCGATCAGGCCAAGCACGGTGCCGGTGACGGCGGAAAGGAAAACGGCACCGGCGGCGATCATCAGCGTATTTTGCGTGGCGGCGACGATGCGCGCCAACAGCGGACGGCCGAGCGCATCCGCTCCCAGCCAGAAATACCACTCGCGTTGCCAGTCGAACGGAGCAAGGTTGCGCCCGCGCAGGTTCTGCTTCGTCGCCAGTTCGCCAAGCCATGCCGGACCGACAAGAGCGAGAATGATGACGATGGCAAGGAAGATCGCGGCGCAGAGCGCGAATTTATCCGCCCACAACATGCGCAGCATGCGGGTTGCGAAAGACGGCTCATGGATGATCTCTGTATCGGCGTTCGAAAGGCTCATGGCTGAACGTCTCCTCAGTGCCGGATACGCGGATCGAGCAGCGCATAGGCGATATCGATCAGAAGGTTCATCAGGAAGATCGCAAGCGCGGTCACGAGAATGGCGGCCAGCACGACGTTGAAATCGCGCTGAAGAATGGAATCGATCATCAGCTTGCCGACACCGGGAAAACCAAAGATGGTTTCGACGATGACTGCGCCGTTGAGAAGGCTCGCCGCCTGATCGCCGATGACGGTGATGACCGGCAGCATGGCGTTACGCAAGGCGTGGATGAAGATGATGGGACCCGATTTCACGCCCTTGGCCCGCGCCGTTTTGACATAGGCGGACGACAGGGCGCCGATCATCGAACCGCGCACCACCTGCACGATGATGCCGAAGGGGCGCACGAACAGGACCGAGATCGGCAATATCCAGTGCAGCACCGAGCCGGTTCCTGAGGTGGGTAGCCAGGCGAGATTGACGGAAAAAACCACGATCGCAACGATGGCCAGCCAGAAATCCGGCACGGAAGCGCCGAGTGAGCGAAATGGTCGAGGCCATGTCGGTCGAAGAAGCCACCGGAGCGGAAAGCCGCAAGCGAACCGACGACGATGGCGGCAGTGGTGACGAGCGACATGGTGATGACCGCAAGCCACAGCGTCCAGACGAAAGCCTCCAGCACCACATCCAGCGCCGGGCGGGCCTTTCGCAGCGATTCACCCAGGTCTCCCGTCATCACATCGCCCGCGTAACGCAGGAACTGCACCATCAGCGGATCGTTCAGCCCATGCAATGCACGAAACTGTTGCTTCAACTCCTCCGAAGCCTCAACCGGCAAAAACAGCGCGGCCGGGTCTCCCGTCAGGCGGGACAGGAAGAAAACCATCACGATGAGGCCGATCAGGGAGATCAGGCTCGCAAAGGAACGTTTTCGGATGAAGCTCAGCATTTTTGCCTCCGGTTTTTCAACGAGGGCGGCGAAGCTTTCGCCCGCCGCCGCTCTTTGGCAGATGAGATACCGGCTTACTTGATGCCGATTTCCGAAAGCTGCAGCATCGAGTTGGTGGCAATGGTCGGCTTGAAGTCCAGCCGTTCGGAGACGCGGGAGAAGCCGACCATGTGGAACAGCAGCACATCCGCCACCACGTCGTCGTGCAGGTAAGCGATGAGTTCGGACCAGAGCTTGGCGCGTTCATCGCCGACGGCAGCGGAGGCACGTTCGATCAAATCGTCCACCTTGGGGTCCGAAAAGCCGGACTGCGTGCCCTTGGTGGCATATTTGAAGAACATGGTGAAGGACGGATCACCCTTGGAATTGTCGTGCATGGCAGCGACGATCTGCGGTCCGCGGCCTTCCTTGAAGGGCTTGGAATAATAGCTTTCGTGCTCGGCCACTTCCACGAATTTCAGGTCGACCTTGAAGCCCACCTCCTGCAACTGCTGCTGGATCGCCTCCATGATCTCGGTGACATTGGGGAAGTTTGCCGTGCGCGCGATGATGGTGATCGGCGTATCCACCTTCACGCCGGCAGCTTTGGCCTCCGCCAGCAACTTCTTCGCACCGTCTGGATCATAGGGGAAAACCTTGACGTCGGGGTTCCAGCCAAGCGTGGTCGGCGGAACGAGCGCGGTTGCCAGCACGGCACCTTCGGGAACAAGCGTGCCAAGGAAGGCCTGCCGGTCGATGGCGAGGTTGAGGGCGCGGCGCACCCGCACGTCATTCAGCGGCGCGATGTTGTGGTCTAGACGCATATAGACCGTCTCGCTGTCGAGATAGGAAAAGTCGGTCTTGGCGTTCGTGGCATCGAGCTGGGAAATGGAAGGAGAAAGATCGGCCTCGCCGGTCTGCACCATGGCGGCGCGAACCGAGGGATCGGCGCGGAAAAGATATGTCGCTTCCGTCACCTGCGGCTTTGCGCCCCAATAGTCGTCACGTGCCGTCAAAACAATCTGCTGGCCCGGTGTCCAGTTGGTCAGCTTGTAGGGGCCGGTGCCAACGGGCTCGCGGATGAATTCCATCTTGGTTTCTTCGGGAACGATAGTGACGAGCGACATCAGAAGCGGCAGAATGGGCTGGGCCGGCTCCGTCTTGAAGTCGATCGTGTGGTCGTCGACGATCGTGGGGGTAACGGTCATACCGCCGAAATAACGACGGGATTCACAGGCATTCTTGTCGCTCATGATGCGTTCGAAGCTGTGCTTGACATCCTTGGCATCGAAACCCGTGCCATCGGAAAACTTCACGCCTTCACGCAGGTGGAAACGCCAGCTTCCATCCGCATTCTGCTCCCATTTTTCAGCAAGGCGCGGCTGCACGCCGTTCTTGCCGCGCACATCAAGCTCGGTCAGCGTCTCGCTGACATTTTCCATGATGATACGGCCAATATTGGAGCGGGTCGCCATGCAGGGTTCCAGCAGGTCCGCCTCTTCGGCCAGCACGATCTTGATCGGCCCCGAGGCCGCAAGCGCCGGCGAAACCGCAGCGCCAAGGCAACCCATGACAAGGGCGCCCGCAATCAATGACTTCTTCATTCCGTTCTCCTCCCAGATCAGAAATTCAGCAACATGGCGGCGTGCCGCAAGGGGCATTCAAAAAAATCCCCGTCTCCTGCATTGAGGAGCATGGCGTGCGGATGATCGTCTCCTCCACCCGTCATCAAAGCATCGACGCTATCGCCTTTTTTGTCAAATTATTTTTCATTTAGATTTTTTATCAGAGTCGTGTCCTGATATTTTATCATTATAAAACATGTATTTACTTGTTAATATGAAAAATACACCGGCCCATTTTTTGTTCAAATAAACTTGACAACTTTTTAAATATGTCATTTTCATCAGAGCAAGAGGAGACCACCATGACCCCTGATGACATCGCTCACGCCATGACCGGAGCCATCCACGCCGTTTCGGAAAACCGGCACGAAGCGTTCCTGCCATCGCCGATGATCCAGAACCATGCGAGCTTCCTGCACCTTCTGGAAGACGGCACCCTGTTATGCGCATGGTTCGGTGGAACGCTGGAGGGAAAATCGGATATTTCGATCTTCGTATCCGCGCTGACATCAGGCGCGAACCGGTGGGGAGCGCCGCAGCGGCTGAGCCACGATCCCGACCATTCCGAACAGAACCCGGTTCTCTTCACCGCACCGGATGGTACTCTCTGGCTGTTTCACACCGCCCAGCCCTCCGGCAATCAGGACGAATGCCGCATCCGCATGGCGCGGGTCTTGCGCGATCCGGCGGCACCGGAAAGTCTGTCCACCGATCAGGGGCGTTTCCTCGATCTTCCGAAAGGCTGCTTCGTCCGCGCGCCGCTCCGCATCCGCGATGACGGCGCATGGCTGCTGCCGATCTTCCGCTGCGTGCAGCGCCCCGGCCAGAAATGGAACGGCAGCCACGATACGGCAGCGCTTGGCATCTCCACGGACAACGGCGCGACATGGCAATTGCAGGAATTGGCGGGTTCGACCGGCTGCGTGCATATGAGCCCGGTTGCGGGCGCGGATACGCATTACTCCGCCTTTTTCCGCCGCCGTCAGGCCGATTTCGTCTATCGCACGGAAAGCGCCGATGGCGGTCGTTCCTGGGCAGAACCGCAGCCGACCGACGTGCCGAACAACAATTCTTCCATCGCCGCGATCAGGCTTGGCGACGGCAGGCTGGCGATGATCTGCAACCCCGTCAACGCCGCGCAGTCCAGCGACCGCCGCGCCTCACTTTATGACGAGCTGGGCGAGGAAGACGACAGGCCGGATGCCGATCCGAGCGGCGGCTGTGTGCCCGTCTGGGGCGTGCCGCGCGCGCCGGTCTCCATCTGCCTGTCCGATAATGACGGACGCAGCTTTCCTGTCAGGATTTTGATCGAGGACGGGCTTGGCACCTGCCTGTCGAACGATTCGACCGACGGCCGCAATCTGGAAATGTCCTATCCATGGCTTCTGGAGGCAGCGGACGGTACGCTGCATGCAAGCTACACCTATCATCGCCGCGCAATCAAATATGTCCGGCTGGCGCCCGGCTGGGCAGAAGCCAAGGACGGGAGAATCGGATGAGCAACATCATTGGTATCACCATGGGTGACCCCTGCGGCGTCGGCCCGGAAATCACCGTCCGCGCCCTTGCCGACATGTCAGCCGCAGATCGCCAGGCAACGCGGATTTACGGCAACCTCGCCACGCTTCAAGCGGCGCGGGCTGCGCTCGGCATCGACATCGATCTCACCGGGCACGTGGTCGACCTGCCGGTGGAAGGCGCGCCGCTGCCCTGGGGCACGCTGTCGCCGGTTGCCGGCGACGCTGCTTTCCGTTTCATCGAAAAGGCGATTCGTGACGCGGAAGCGGGCGCAATCGGCTGCATCGTCACCGCGCCGATCAACAAGGAGGCCCTCAACCTTGCAGGCCACCATTATGACGGCCACACCGGCATGCTGCGCAGCCTGACCGGCTCCTCGGCCGCTTACATGCTGCTCGCTTCCGAGCGGCTGAAGGTCATTCACGTCTCGACCCATGTCTCGCTGCAGGAAGCCATTCGCCGGGCAACGACGGAGCGGGTTCTGGCGACCATCCGCGCCGGCGACGCGCATCTGAAACGCATCGGTTACGAGCGGCCGCGCATTGCGGTTGCCGGCATCAATCCGCATTGCGGCGAAAACGGTCTGTTCGGCACCGAGGATGACGACCAGATTGCGCCGGCGGTTGCAGCCGCACGCGCCGAAGGCATCGAGGTGCAGGGGCCGATCTCCGCCGATACGGTTTTCCACCGCGCCTATTCCGGCGCTTTCGATCTTGTCGTCGCCCAATATCACGATCAGGGCCATATCCCGATCAAGCTCGTGGCTTTCGATACCGCCGTCAACGTGTCGGTCGATCTGCCGATAGACCGCACCTCGGTCGATCATGGAACGGCCTTCGACATTGCCGGCAAAGGCGTCGCCAATCACGGCAACATGAATGAGGCCATCGCCTATGCGCGCAAGCTCGTGGCAGGCAAGAGCGTAAGAGGATGAACACCATGTCCACAGCCTCCATTCTTATCCATCAGCCGCGCCGGCTCGCCGTTGGCGCCGGCACCATTTCACAGGTCGGCGCCTGGGCCGGTAAAACCATATCCACCCTGGTGATTGCCACGCCGCTAACGGCGAAATTCGCCGACCGGCTGCAATTGCAAGGCCCTTTCACTGTTTTCGATGCCATTCCCGGCGAACCCGATACGGCGACGCTCGATGCCGCACTGGCCGCAGCGCGCACTGCCCGACCCGATCTCGTCATCGGCCTTGGCGGCGGCTCGGTGATGGATGTGGCAAAGCTGGTCGCGGCCCTCTGGAATTCCAATCAGACGCTGGAAGATGTGGCGGGGCCGAACAAGGTCACCGGGCGCGACACGCGGCTCGTGCAAATCGCCACCACAGCCGGCACCGGCTCGGAAGCCGGCATCCGTTCGCTCATCACCGATCCCGTCAAGGGCAATAAGATCGCGGTCGAAAGCCCGCATCTGATCGCGGATTTTGCCATCCTTGATCCGGAGCTGACCTATTCCGTGCCACCGGCCGTGACGGCGGCGACGGGGGTGGATGCCATGGCGCATTGCGTGGAGGCATTCACCAATCGCAAGGCCCATCCGATGATCGACGGTTTTGCCCGCATGGGCTTTGGGCTGGTGGGCAAATATCTGGCGCGCGCGGTTCGCGATGGCGCGGATACGGAAGCCCGCGAAGGCATGATGCTTGCCTCCTATTATGGCGGCATCTGCCTCGGTCCGGTGAATACGGCCGCCGGTCACGCCATTGCCTATCCGCTCGGCACGCTGCTCAACCTGCCGCACGGGCTGGCGAACGCCATCGTCTTCCCGCATGTTCTGGCCTTCAACCAGCCCGCAGTTGCGGCAAAGACGGCGGAAGTGGCCGGAGCGCTCGGGCTTCGCGAGCATCTTTCGCCCGATGATCTTCGCAAGGCAGCGACGGATTTCTGCGCCGGCCTCGGCATTGAAATGTCACTGGCGCGGCACGGGGCGAGCGAAACCGACCTTTCCCGTTATGCGCAAGATGCACACGCAATCCGCCGGCTGATGGACAACAATCCCGTCGATATGAGCCTTGACGATGTGCTCGGCATCTACCGCCGCGCGTTCTAGAGCATTTCCAGTAAAAGTGTGTAGCGGTTTTACGTCCGGAAAATGCGTGGAAACAAAGAATGAGAGTATCCGGTGCGCCGTGCGCACCGGCTCGCGGTCATGTCCTCAATCCGCATGGGACGACTCGAACAGGCGGTCGCGCGATCCCGTCAGATGGTCGTGCATCAGCCGCCGTGCGGCCTCGGCATCGCCATCGGCAATCGCCACCGCAATCGCTTCATGCTCGGCAAACACGCGGGTAAGGCCGGAGGCCTCCGCTTCACAGCAATACGTAACTG
>JAXHOC010000039.1:0-11995 GCA_034519725.1 Agrobacterium sp. | reverse complement strand
CCGCTTCGTTCGGTTACGTATTGCTCATATTTTTACAGCACCTGCGGCGACGGAACCGGCGTATATTGATAGCCGATCCTCATAACCATATCGCCTTCGGCCTTGGCGAGACGAAGTACCGTGCGGCGTAAAACCTGCGCGGCGGGCCAAACACCGTGCGCTCACCCCATCCAGATTGCCCGTCATTTACTGCAACCAGCGATAAGAGAAGCGCATGCGCTTCTTCATATCGGCCTTCGTTTTGCAACTGCCGGGCTCTATCCAGCTGGGCATCGTAATATTTCTTGTCGGACATGGATCCTCACCCGGAAACGCTCGTTAACATATCGCCAAACACAAGCTGTCAGGCAAGCCATTGGATTTTGGAAGCCGGCTTTGAATTTGCTAAACAATTCGATGTTTCAGAGGCATAGACAGACAACAAACCCTGCGATAACGTGACTTTCGGCTTCCTCCTGAACAAATTGTCACAAGACAACGATAAAAAGAGGAAGAAACAGGCGAACCCTTTAGCATGAGCGCAGGCGCAGATTTGCTCCGTATTGAAAATCTGCGGGTCTCGTTTTCTCTTATGGGTGGCACGATTGACGCCGTGAGGGGTGCAAGCCTTCGTATTCTTCCGGGAAAAGTGACCGCGCTTGTCGGAGAATCCGGTTCCGGGAAATCCGTCATCGGCCAGACGATCATGGGCATCCACCCCAAGACGGCGCGCGTGAACGGCCGTGTGCTGTTCACCGATCCCGCAAATACCGCAGCCGGCCCGTCAGTCAAACAGCGGCAACTGCCGAAGGACGGCCGGGAAATTCGCGCCATACGCGGAAATCGCATCGGGCTGATTTTTCAGGAACCCATGACGTCTTTTTCGCCGCTGCACACGATCGGCAACCAGATTGACGAGGCGCTGAGAATCCACAGCATCCTGTCGCCGGCTGAACGCGCGGAAAAAATGCACGAAACGCTCGACCTGGTAGGGTTTCCCAACCCGAAGAAGGTCGTGAACATGTATCCCTTCGAACTGTCGGGCGGCGAGCCGCTTGAGCGCCATGATCGCCATGGCCCCGATCTGTCGCCCGCCCTTCTGATCGCCGACGAGCCGACGACGGCTCTTGATGAAACCATACAGGCGCAGATCCTCAAGCTTCTGCGCGATCTGCAGAGCCGGTTGAACATGAGCATGCTGCTCATCACCCACGATCTCGGCGTGGTAGCAAACATCGCCGACGAGGTTGCTGTGATCTATCAGGGCGAGATCATGGAATCGGGAACGGTCGATGATATTTTCAAGGCGCCGAGCCATCCCTATCTCAAGGGCCTGATGGCCGCCGTGCCGCATTTCGACATGAAACCCGGCGAGCGGCTAAAGGCGCTGCGTGAGATCACCGTCGATGCTCGAAAGCTCCGGCATCGTAAGAGGCCCGCCGCAGTGAACAAGACCCCCGGCCCGCTTTTGACCGTGGACAATATCGGCGGGCTTCACGACCCGGAAATCCAGCTGGTTCAGCCGCCGCGACGCCAATGCCACCAAGGCGGTCAACAGCGTCAGTTTTGAAATCCGCCGGGGAGAATGCCTCGGACTGGTTGGCGAAAGCGGCAGCGGCAAGACAACCGTCAGCAAAATCCTCATGCGCGCCGTTCGCCCGGATGAAGGCTCCGTGACCTTTCACCGGCCGCAGGGCGATATCGATGTCCTCAATGCAAGGGACGGCGATCTCAAGGAATTACGCTCGAAGATACAGATGGTCTTTCAGGACCCGATCTCATCGCTTTCACCGCGCATGACCGTGCGCAATATTTTGAGCGAACCGCTTGAAATCCACGGCCGTGGCGATGCGAAATACCGCGCGGAAAAAGTCCGCAATCTCGTCAAGGCCATCGGTCTTGGCGAAAGCGCCCTGAACCGTTATCCGCACAGTTTCTCGGGCGGCCAAAGGCAGCGCATCGGCATTGCCAGAGCGCTTGCGCTCGGTCCCGAACTGCTGATCTGCGATGAACCCGTTTCCGCCCTCGATGTCTCGGTGCAGGCACAAATCCTCAACCTGCTCAAGGATTTGCAAAAAGACCTCGGGCTGACCTACCTCTTCATCTCGCATAATCTGGCCGTGGTGGATTACATGGCAGACCGCGTGGCTGTCATGTGCGAGGGCCGCATCGTCGAGCTGGCGCCACGGGAAATCATGATGCGCGCTCCGGTGCACCCCTATACCAAATCGCTGCTGGCAGCCGTGCCCTTCCCCGATCTCGACCGTCCGCTCGATTTCCGCACCATCGGCAAGATCAGCGCAACGGGCAAGTTCGACTGGGGCAAACAATTCCGCGACGAGGGTGACGGCGAAATGATCTCTGCCGATCTGGGCGACGGCCATTTCGTTCTTGCAAACGGCAATGCCGACATCGGGGAGCTTCGCTCGTGATCACGCGCCGCACCACCCTTGCCTTGATGGCCTCCGTCTTTTTGCCGACCTATGCGCGCGCCGCCTATACCGATCCCGCCTACTTCAAAGAGAAGCGGGAAAAGGGTGAATTGCCTGATGTGGCAGAGCGCCTGCCGAAAAACCCGCGCGTCCTCAATATGAAAGCGCTGGGCCGGGAACCCGGAAAACACGGCGGCTCCGTACGCATGCTGATCGGCGGCCAACGCGACATCCGCCTTATGCCTATCAGCAACTATGCCCGTCTTGTCGGTTACGACGAAAAATTCGAGCTTCATCCCGACATTCTGGAAAGCTACGACGTTCAGGACGAACGCATCTTCACCTTTAAGCTGCGCGAAGGCCATAAATGGTCCGACGGCAGCGATTTGACCTCCGAGGACTTCCGGTATTTCTGGGAGGACGTCGCTCTCAACCGGGAAATCCACAAGGGCGGCCCGCCAATCGAACTGCTGGTCAACAACAATCCGCCCCAGATCGAAGTCATCGACCGGCTGACGGTGCGTTACACCTGGGAAGGTCCGAACCCGGATTTTCTGACGAAGCTCGCAGCCGCATCGCCGGCGCGGCTGTTCCTGCCCGCCGCCTATATGAAGCAGTTCCACGTCAAATATCAGACCGCGGAAAACCTCGCCAAGCTCATCAAGAAGAACAAGGCGGACGACTGGAGCGGGCTGCACATCAAGATGTCGCGGCAGGTTCGCCCGGAAAACCCCGCCCTGCCGACGCTGGACGCCTGGCGCAATACGACGTCACCGCCGGCCGAACAATTCGTGTTCGAACGCAATCCCTATTATCACCGTGTCGATGAAAACGGCCTGCAACTGCCCTATCTCGACCGGTTCCTGCTGAACGTCACCTCCTCCGACATCATCTCGGCGAAGACCGCGTCGGGCGACAGCGATCTGCAATATTTCGGCCTCGATTTCGCCGACTACACCTTCCTGAAGGATGCCGAAAAGCGCTTTCCCCTGAAGGTGAACCTTTACAAGCGCTCGCAAGGCTCGCGCATCGCGCTTTTGCCCAATCTGAACTGCGCCGATCCGGTATGGCGGAGCTGTTTCCAGGACGTGCGCGTGCGCCGCGCCATGTCGCTTGCGATCAACCGGCACGAAATCAACATGGTCTGCTTTTACGGGCTGGCCAAGGAAAGCGCCGACACCGTCCTGCCGGAAAGCACGCTTTACCGGCCGGAATTTGCCGAGGCCTGGAGCGCCTTCGACCGGGCGATGGCCAACAGATTGCTTGACGAAGCGGGCCTTGAAAAGCGCGACAGCGCCGGCAACCGGCTCCTGCCGGACGGTCGACCGGCCTATATCATCGTCGAGACAACAGGCGAAAGCACGCTTGAAACCGACGTGATGGAACTGGTGACGGATCACTGGCGGCATATCGGCATCGCGGTTTCGGTCCGCCCGACCCAGCGTGATGTCTTCCGCAAGCGCGCCATGGGCGGCGAGGTACTGATGTCGGTGTGGATGGGCATGGACAATGGCGTACCGACCCCCGACATGCTGCCTTCGGGTCTGGCGCCCACCGGCGACGACCAGTTGCAATGGCCGGTCTGGGGCATCCATTACCTTTCCGGCGGACGCGAAGGCAAGGAGCCTGATCTGCCGGAAGCGGCGCATCTGCTCGATCTCCTGAAAAAATGGCGCCGAAGCGTCACGGAGGAAGAGCGCGAGGCAATCTGGCTGGAAATGCTTGGGATCTACACGCAGCAGGTATTTTCCATCGGCATCGTCAACGGCGCGCTGCAACCCGTCGTCCATGTCAAACGCATGCGCAACGTGCCGGAAAAGGCGCTTTTCGGTTTTGAACCCACATCGTATCTCGGCGTCTATATGCCGGATGCCTTCTGGTATGACGGAGACGCCTGATATGCTGCGGTATATTCTCAAGCGCATCCTCGTCATGATCCCCACGCTGATCCTGATCTCAATGCTGGTCTTCACCATCATCGAATTGCCGCCGGGCGATTATTTCGAAAGCTATGTCGCCGAACTGCGCGCCATGGGCGAGACCGCAAACCTTGCCGAAATCGAGGAATTGCGCGTCCGCTACGGTTTCGACCAGCCGGCGCCGATCCGTTATTTCCGCTGGGCGACCGGCATGCTGGTCGGCGATTTCGGTTATTCCTTCGAATATCAGCTGCCAGTGAACGAGGTGGTGGGAGACCGCCTGTGGCTGACGGTTCTGGTATCCTTCGTCACCATCATCGTCACCTGGATCCTTGCCTTTCCGATCGGCATCTACTCCGCCACGCATAAATACAGCTGGGGCGATTATGGCCTGACCTTCCTCGGTCTGCTCGGCATCGCCATCCCCAATTTCATGCTGGCACTGATCCTGATGTATTTCGCCAATATCTGGTTCGGCATCTCCATCGGCCATCTGATGGACCGGGAATATCTGAACCAGGCGATGAGCTGGCCAAAGTTCAAGTCGATCCTCGAACATATCTGGATACCCGTCCTCATCATCGGAACGGCCGGCACGGCCGGCATGATCCGCCGCCTGCGCGCCAATTTGCTGGATGAGTTGCAGAAACAATATGTCGTCACCGCCCGCGCCAAGGGGCTTCACCCCTTCAAGGTGCTGATCAAATATCCGCTGCGCATGGCCCTGAATTTCTTCATCTCGGACATCGGCTCGATCCTGCCTGCCATCATTTCCGGTGCGGAAATCACCGCCGTCGTCCTGTCGCTCGAAACCACGGGTCCGATGCTCATCCGGGCGCTGCAAAGTCAGGACATGTACCTGGCCGGCTCCTTCCTGATGTTCCTTGCTTTCCTGACGGTGATCGGCGTTCTGGTGTCGGATATCGCCCTTGCCATACTTGACCCGAGAATCCGCTTCGGAGGTGGAAACGTCAAATGACTTCATCCATCCCCGCATCAGGCGAAACGCTGCCCCATTATGTCTCGACGGCGCCGTTCGACCCGTCGCTCATCGAACCAAACACGTCCGGAATGGCGGCCTTCAGCAAGGCGTCGCAGCTTCGGTTGATGTGGTGGCAGTTCCGCCAGCACAAGATCGCCGTCTGGTCCGGCGTTTTTCTGGTGGTGCTTTATCTTTCGATCCTGATCAGCGAGTTTCTCGCGCCCTATAATCTTCACACCCGCAATATCGAGCATATCTACGCCCCGCCGCAGGCCATCCACCTCTTCAATGACGGAGAATTTGTCGGGCCTTTCGTCTATGGCCGGGAAATGACGCTCGACATGGACAATCTGCGGCGTGTCTACCGGGATGTGCCGACGGATATCCAGCCGCTGCGCTTTTTCTGCAAGGGCGACACCTACCGTTTCTGGGGCATGTTCGAGGCGAACACCCATCTCGTATGCCCGGCCGAAGGCGGTGAAATGTTCCTGCTCGGCACCGACCGGCTTGGACGCGACGTGCTGTCGCGGATCATCTATGGCGCGCGCATCTCGCTGACGATCGGCCTTCTCGGCGTCGCCATGAGCTTCGTTCTCGGTATTGTGATCGGCGGTCTGGCAGGTTATCGCGGCGGCACCTTCGATCTGATTGTTCAGCGTATCATCGAAGTCCTGCAATCCATTCCGAGCATTCCGCTGTGGCTCGCACTTGCGGCGATCATGCCGGTGACCTGGAGCCCGATCCTCGTCTATCTCGGCATCACCATCATTCTCGGCATGCTGGACTGGACGGGGCTGGCGCGCGCCGTGCGCTCGAAATTGCTGGCCTTGCGCGAGGAAGACTATGTTTTGGCTGCACAATTGATGGGTGCCGGCACGCCGCGCATCATCGGCAGGCACCTTATCCCCGGCTTCATGTCGCATCTGATCGCCTCGGCGACGCTGACGATACCGGGCATGATTCTCGGCGAAACTGCGCTGAGCTTCCTCGGTCTCGGCCTCAGGCCGCCGATCACAAGTTGGGGAATTCTGCTCACGGAGGCGCGCAGCGTCAGCGTCATTGCGCTATATCCCTGGCTTCTCATTCCGACGATCCCGGTTGTTCTCGTCATTCTGGCCTTTAATTTCTTCGGTGACGGACTACGTGATGCTGCGGATCCCTTCAGATAAAATGGAACACCCTTTGATAAACTGCTCTTCCGCCATCGCCTTTTTTGGGAAAGGCAAAAAGAGGTGTGGCCGATGACCTCCTCCCGTCTGAACGACGCACGCATCCTCATGTACAGCCACGATTCCTTCGGCCTCGGACATCTGCGGCGTTGCCGCACGATCGCCCACGCGCTGGTGGAGGATTATCGCGGCCTCAACGTTCTCATCATTTCCGGGGCGACGATTGCCGGCGCCTTCGATTATCGCGCCCGTGTCGATTTCGTGAAAATCCCGAGCGTCATCAAGCTGCGCAACGGCGAATACACCTCCATGGACCGGCATATCGACCTTCAGGAAACACTGAAGATGCGCCGCTCCATCATCTATCACACCGCCGAGAGCTTTAAGCCGGACATATTCATCGTCGACAAGGAGCCCATGGGTCTTCGCGGTGAAGTGGAAGAAACCCTTGCCTATCTGAAGGGACAGGGCACCAAGCTGGTCATCGGCCTGCGTGACGTCATGGATGCGCCGCAACTGCTCGAAGCGGAGTGGAAGCGCAATAACGTGATGACGAAGATCGGCAAGTTCTACGATCATGTCTGGGTTTACGGCCCTCCGGATTTCCACGACCCGTTGACGGGGCTCGATGTCCCGCAGATCGTTCGCGACAAGATGGATTTCGTCGGCTTCCTGCAACGCTCCAAAACGCAGGCCCGAAATCGTCGCGCACCGGCCCGAGGGAGATTATCTCCTCATCACCACCGGTGGCGGCGGTGACGGCAGCGAATTGATCGACGACGTCATCAATGCTTACCGTCATGACAAGGAACTGACCCACAAGGCGCTTGTGGTGCTCGGCCCCTATATGCCGGCGGACCAGCGCCAGCGCTTCATGAGCAGCGTTGCCGATATTCCCTACATAGAGATCATCGAATTCGACAACCGGATGGAAGATCTGGTCGCCGGCGCCCAGGCCGTCGTGTCGATGGGCGGTTACAACACCGTCTGCGAGATATTGTCGTTCGACAAGCCGGCCCTCGTCGTGCCGCGCACGGTGCCGAGGGAAGAGCAGCTTATCCGCGCCAGCCGCGCCTCGGAACTTGGCCTGTTCGACATGCTTCTGCCGGAAGATGCCGAGAACCCCGCAAAAATGGCCGCAGCTCTCAAAGCGCTGCCGAACCGCGCGCCGCCTTCCGTCAATTCGCGGGAGCTCAAGCTCGATGGTCTGGAAAACATTTCGAAACGGATAGCCGAGTGGCTGCCGCCCGAGGGTGACAAGGCGCCGATCACGCTCACCGCGTGATCGGCTGCCTCCCCGACAACCACCGCTTCAAAAGAGACACGCGCAACGTGACCGATACAAAAAAAATCGTGGTGCTCCTCAAGGGCTATCCGCGCCTGTCCGAGACTTTCATCGCCCAGGAACTTCTCGGGCTTGAAAAGGCTGGCCTCACGCTTGAACTCATCTCCATGCGCCGGCCGACGGATAAAAAACGCCACCCCGTTCACAATGAAATCCGCGCACCGGTCACCTACCTGCCGGAATATCTGCATGAGGAGCCTCTGCGCGTTCTGCAAGCGCTGTGGGCCTGCCGCAAAAAGCCGGGTTTCACCAAGGCTTTGCGTCGATTTGTCAGCGATCTGCGCCATGATCTCAGCCGCAACCGCTTCCGCCGTTTCGGGCAGGCAGCCGTGCTTGCTCATGAATGGCCGGCGGATGCCGGATGGCTGCATGTGCACTTCATCCACACGCCCGCCTCGGTCGCCGCCTATACCCATCTCATCACCGGCACGCCGTGGACGATTTCGGCCCACGCCAAGGACATCTGGACCTCCAGCGACCGTGACCTTGCCGCAAAGCTGGAAAGCGCCCGCTGGGCCGTGACCTGTACGGCCAGCGGCTTTCAGCACCTTCGCACCCTTTCGGGGTCGAAGCAGAATGTGCATTTGAGTTATCACGGGCTTGATCTCACCCGCTTCCCGCATTTCGACACGCCACGCCCGCAAAGAGATGGCTCGAACGCCGATGATCCCGTCAGGATTTTGAGCGTCGGACGGGCCGTCAAGAAAAAGGGCATCGATATTCTGTTGCAGGCTCTGGCCTCGCTTCCACAGGATATCCATTGGCGATTCACCCATATTGGCGGCGGCGACGAACTTGCCGCGCTGAAGAAACGCGCCGACGAGCTTCGCATCGCCGACAGGATCGTCTGGACCGGCGCCATGGACCAGAAACAGGTGCTGGAAAATTACCGCGAGGCCGACCTCTTCGCTCTTGCCTGCCGCATCACCAGCGATGGTGATCGTGACGGCCTCCCCAATGTGCTGGTAGAGGCCGCGAGCCAGGCGCTGACCTGCATTTCGACCAATATATCAGGCATTCCCGAATTCTTCGTGGATGGTGAAAACGGCCTGCTGACGGAGCCGGAAAATCCGGCCGCCTTCGCCGAGGCTCTGCGCACGGCAATAACCGATCCGCAATTGCGTGCGCGTCTGGGCAGCGCCGCCGAAAACCGTGTGCGAACCGCCTTCGACAACCGCACCAGCATTGCCGAGTTGAAGACGCTGTTTGAAACCGAGTGGGAAAAAACGCCATGACCGAAACGGAAAAGCGCCCTTCCGTTTTCTTCTACGTCCAGCACCTTCTGGGCATCGGCCATATTGCCCGCGCCAGCCGCGTTGCCAATGCCCTTCAGGCTGACGGTTTCGACGTCGTTCTGGTGACGGGCGGCACCCCGGTTCCGGGCTTTCCGGGCGAAGGCATCCGCCATGTCGAATTGCCGCCGATCGCCGTCAGCGACGGCAGCTTTTCCGGCCTTGTCGACAGTTCCGGCAAACCGGTCGATGAAGACTTCAAGAAGCTTCGAACGGATATGCTGATCGGCGCCTATCATGGCGCAAAACCCGATATCGTGATCATCGAGGCCTTTCCCTTCGGCCGCAGGCAGGTGCGCTTCGAATTGCTGCCGCTTCTGGACGAGATCGAGGACAGCGAGCCGCGCCCACTCGTCATGACGTCGCTGCGCGATATTCTCCAGGAAAAAACCAAACCGGGCCGGGATGAAGAAACCGTGGCGCTGGTGAAGAAACATTTCGACGCGGTGCTGGTCCACGGCGATCCGGATTTCGTGCGGCTGGAAGAGACCTTTCCCCTTGCCGGCGAGATCAGCCAACGCATCGTCTATACCGGCCTCGTCGCACCGCTGCCGCCGCCGGAACCGGCCGAAAAATTCGACATCGTGGTTTCCGCCGGCGGAGGGGCCGTTGGTGCGGCCCTCATCCGGGCGGCCCTTGAGGCAGCGCCACTGCTGGATGAGATCAAAAGCTGGTGCCTGATCACAGGTCCGAACATGCCGCAGGCAGATTTCGATGCGATCTCAGCACAGGCTGCGGAGAATGTGTCCGTTTTCCGCTTTCGCAAGGATTTCGCGAGTTTGCTTGCGGGCGCGCGGCTTTCGGTCTCGCAGGCCGGTTACAACACCGTCTGCGATATTCTACAGGCGAAATGCCGCTCGCTTCTCATCCCCTTCGCAGCGGGTGGCGAAACGGAACAGAGCGCCCGCGCCGAACGGCTGGCGCGGTTGGGACTGGCGCAGGTGCTGGAGGAGAAGGATATCTCCGCCCAATCCATGGCCGATGCGATCAGGGCGGTATTGGCCCTGCCGGGACCGGACACGATCCACCTCGATCTCGACGGCGCAGCTGGAACGGCTAGAGCTTTGCGCCGCCTTTTTGATGAGCGGTGAGGATAGCCTTCAATTCGCGAACCGCCTCCTCATCCGTGCCCTTTCGCCCCGCGCCGGTGAAACCGAGTTTCGCCACCCGGCTTTCCGGATCGTAAAACGGAACGGCGGAACAGGAAGCGTGGATTTCCGTAATCGGAAACCGGTCCAGTAATGTCTGGACGATTGGCGGGCGCACGCCAGCGCCCGGCATGATGACAATCCGCCCGGCGGCCAGCTCGGATAATCTCGCCAGGGTCTCGATGCCTTCGAGCGCCGAACGCGCTCCCCCGGAGGTCAGAATTCTCGGGAACCCCAACGCGATGGCGGCCTCCAAGGCCTCATCCATGTCGGGAACGACATCGATCGCCCGGTGCAGCGTCATGTCCATCCCATCGGCGTGACGGCTCAGTTCTTCGAGCAGGGGGATATCGAGCGAGCCATCGCCAAGCGAGGCACCGAGCACCACGCCGGAAAGCCCCGCTGCGCGTGCCGCATCGATATCGCGTTTCATGACGTCGGTTTCGTCGCGCGTGAACACGAAATCACCGGCGCGCGGCCTGATCATCACGCTTACCGGCAGACCGTAGGCCGCCGCCCGTTGCATGAAACCCGCAGACGGCGTGACGCCGCCGCCGGATAGCGCCGCACAGAGTTCTATCCGGTCGGCTCCACCCCTGACCGCCGCTTCCAGACCGGCCACGTCGTCCACGCAAATCTCGAGAATCATCGTAACCTCTTTCTTTTCAATGTGCTGTTTTCGCGCCGGCTTATCCGAAAACCGCCCACACTTTCGGTCCGACGCTCTATCTGCGGCGGCCCTTTCCATCAAGCGCGTAGAGCATGTAAACGCCGCCAAGCCCAACGATTGCTCCCAGAATGGACGTTCCAGAGTAGCTCGTGACCAGCGTGCCAACGGCAAAAATCAGCGCACCCAGACCGGCGCCAAGGAAGATGTTGACGGCGATCAGCGAGCTTCCAAGCCCCGGCCGGTCCGCAATCAGCTCCTGTAGATAGGTAATCGGGATACTGATGATGGCGGCGGCACCCAACGCGCTGATCAGGGTCTGGGCGTAGATATGCCAGGGCTCTGTCGCGAGCCCCTGCAGGATGAGATAGATGGCATAAAGCCCCGCCCCTGCCGCAAGTGTCAGCGTTTGCGGCACTTTCTTTTCGATCCAGCCCCATAGCAGAATGAAGATGATTTCCAGCGCGGCAACGATGCCAGCGACGATGCCGATATCCGCGACCGTGCCCTTCGCCTGCCCCGTTATGATGAGCGAGCGGATGGAATCATTGAGATGCAGCATCGAGCAGATCAGCGCGATGGCGATGATCCGAAACAGCACCCGGCGCTCGCCGATTTCCGCAAGTGAAGCGCGCAAGCCGAAGCGTGCCTGTGTATTCACCGATACCGGCGTAGCCGCGCGCGGCAGGCAAAAGGCCACAAGCAGGAAACAGATCAGCGCGCAGATGCCTGAAAACAGGAACGCCATCAGCATATTGCCGGAATTCACCAGAAAAATGCCGACGATGCCCGGCACCAGCACCCATGAAAGCGAAATCGTCGCCCGCATGATCGAATTCACGGCGATCATGTCACCCGTCGAAAGATTGCGGGCATCGGCGCGCACATGCGCGAAAATCAGCGAGTTCATCGCCCCGAAAATCGGCAGGAGCAGCAGCTTTGCGGTCACGAAGGCGGTGGCATTACCGACGAGATAGACCAGCAGATAACCGCTGACGCCGAAAAGCGCGATGAGCAGCATGGGTTTGCGATATTCGCCGAGCCTGTAGCAATACGTAACTA
>JAXHOC010000084.1:0-27021 GCA_034519725.1 Agrobacterium sp. | reverse complement strand
CTAAAGATAAAACGACTAAAGATGACGTAGCTTATTTTGACACAAAATGAATTTATAAAAGAACTTGGCGGCGCCTATCGGCGTTAAAATTCAAAATTTAGGAGACAGTATTAATAATTCTAGTTGGTCAAATTTTGCTGATGAATCCTAAGTTAATTTATAGCACAAGACCTTGAAATACTGGAACGGGTGGAGAAAGATTACAAGATGGACTACTATGAGGATGTGATTTCGCACAAAAAAATTCAAAATGGGGTTTGATTATTTCTCAAATCATTAGTCAAAATATTAACACAGCAGGTCATGATGCGTCTATTAATTTAACAGCTGATGGTCAAACATTAATTGCTTTTAGAGATGATAACGTTGATGGTAATGTTTACTTCAGTACCTGGGATGGAAAGATTGGAGTCCCTTACAAAGTTGGATCTGATATTAATTCAAAATATTTGATTATTTAACCATTTGGTGCAGATAACTTACTTTATATTTCGTATCTGATCGCCCAGGTGGATACGGTGGACGTGATATTTACCGTTGCGTGAAATTACCTAATGATTATGCAGTGAAAGCTTTAAATATTTGGCACTCACAATAAAAGTATGACGAAGATGGATATATTCATCCAGATGCAGTGACTTTAATATTTACTTCATCAGGTCATAGATCGATGGGTGGTTTGATATTATTTTCACAACTATCGAAGAAGATAAAAAATTTACCCAGAACCTATAAATATGGAGTTGTAGATGAATACTACAGGTGATGATGTATTTTCGTAACCGCTGATGAAAACGTGGCTATTTTTCTTCAGCTACAGATGGTGGAAAGGGAGAAAAAGATATTTATATGATGTCGACCTGATGCTAAAAAAGAAAAAACCATTGGTTTTATTTAAAGGATCTATTTTGCCAGCTGACGGACAAAAATTACCAGATGATATTTTAATTGTAGTTGCAAATAAAGAAACTGGCGAAGTAGTAGGTAATTATAGACCAAAAGAAAATGGAACTTTTGCGAACTATTTTAGCACCTAATAAAAATTATACTTTCTCTTACCAGATAAAAGGACAAAGAGTTTATAACGAAGAAATTTTTGTTTCAATGATTTATCAAAAATTAAAGAAATTAGTGATTGATTAGCAGTAGGAAGCACAAAAACAAAAGGGATTGTTTAAATACTGTTGTTTTAAATAATGCAATAGACAGCCAGTAGCAAATGCTAAAGTACATTAACACAAAAAGGTGGGACGGATACAACATTTGATGTTGACGCAAATGGTAAAAAAGATGGGACGACTTTAGAAGTAGATAAAATTATTTACATTAGTTGCTGAGTTAATGGTATTCAAAAAAAGTTAGTTCTTTCAATACAGTTGGTATTAAAGGAAGTAAATCTATTACTCAAGTATTGTATTTGAATGATTATATAAGTTGATGTTAAAATTTTGGAGGATAATATGAAGGCCACGTCCGAGAGAGGCAGGCGTGCGCTCGGCACTTCCCGTTCCGCCAGATCATCGGGAAGAACCGTCTTATCGGTCATGGTGCCGATCGCGACGCCTGCTTCCACCTGGTAGCCTTCCGGAATATTCAGCTTCTCGACGATCTTGTCTTTCAGGATGCCGCCCATGCCGTGGGCATGGTAACCGAGCAGATGCGCCTGCATGGCGAGCGAAAACCACGCCGCGCCGGCATCGAAGGAATGGGTTGCCGAAGGTTTTTTCTCGCCTTCGCGCGAGAGATTGTAGCTTCGGGAGATCACGAAGAGCAGAACCGAGGCATCTTTTGCCCAGCGCTGGTTTCCTTCCATCAGCAGTTCCACGAAAAGCGGCCAGTCCTCGCTATCCTTGTGTGCATAGACAAATCGCCATGGTTGCTGGTTGGACGCCGAGGGCGCCCAGTGCGCCGCATCGAGAATGGTCAGCAGATGCTCGTTCGGCATCGCACCGCCATCGAATGCGCGCGGAGACCAGCGATCAAGGAAGAGGGGATCGACGGGATATTCGGATTGCCGGGAATTGCTGTTTGTCACAGGGCGTGTCCTTTTGATTGACCGGAAGGAAAAGGTATTTTTCGAAACTTGGAACAGTCAAGGGGTGACAAGTATGAATGTATCGTTCATATATGCATCACCTTGTCTGACAACCGGGAGAGAGTTCCATGAAATTGATGCGCGTTGGCCAGCCTGGCCAGGAAAAACCTGCAATCCTCGACGCGGAAGGAAAAGTCCGCGATCTGTCCGCACATGTCAAAGACATCGGCGGTGAAGCCATTTCTCCGGAAGGCCTGAAGAAGATTGCCGCCATCGACCTTGGCACTCTTCCCGTCCTTACCGAAGAGCGCATCGGCGCCTGCGTTGCCGGAACTGGAAAATTCATCTGCATCGGCCTCAACTTCTCCGACCACGCGGCTGAAACGGGTGCGACCGTACCGCCGGAACCGGTCATTTTCATGAAGGCGACCTCTGCAATCGTCGGTCCGGATGACAACGTAGTCATTCCGCGCGGCTCTGAGAAGACCGACTGGGAAGTCGAACTGGGCGTCGTCATTGCCAAGACTGCGAAATACGTATCGGAGGCCGACGCTCTCGACTACGTCGCCGGTTATTGCGTTTCGCATGATGTTTCCGAACGCGCCTTCCAGACGGAGCGTGCCGGGCAGTGGACCAAGGGTAAATCCTGCGACACATTCGGCCCGATTGGCCCCTGGCTCGTCACGAAGGATGAAATCACCGATCCGCAGAACCTCGGAATGTGGCTGAAGGTCAACGGTCAGACGATGCAGGACGGTTCCAGCAAAACCATGGTTTACGGCGTCGCCCATGTCGTTTCCTATCTCAGCCAGTTCATGTCGCTGCATCCCGGTGACGTCATTTCCACCGGCACGCCTCCGGGCGTCGGCATGGGCCAGAAGCCGCCGCGTTATCTGAAAGCTGGCGATGTCGTTGAACTCGGCATTGAAGGCCTCGGTTCCCAGAAGCAGACTTTCGTCGCCGACATCTGATCGTCGCCGAGCGCGCGTGTAACGCTTCGTTTGAAATGGACGTGCGTTCAACTGAAATTGAGGCGCCGGCGGGAAACCACCGGCGCCTTCGATTTTGTGCAGTTGCGAAAAGCTGCTATGGTCGAAAAAAGAGCGTGATCCGCGAGGGAGGCGTAATCAGTGTTCTACCACCTCTATGAAATGAACCATGCGGCGATGGCGCCGCTGCGTGCCGGTGCCGATATGATGCGCCAGGCCTGCAGCAATCCCATGAACCCGCTGTCCAGCACCGCCTTCGGGCGGAGCCTCGATGCCGGCTTTGAGGTTTTCGAGCGCCTGACGCGCCGCTACGTCAAGCCTGAATTCGGTCTTGCCACCACGACTGTGGATGACCAGACCGTTGCCGTCACCGAAGAGATCGTCTGGTCGCGTCCCTTCTGCAATCTCGTTCATTTCAACAAAGAACTCGATGCGGCCCGCAAACCGGATCCGAAAGTGCTGCTGGTAGCGCCGATGTCCGGTCACTACGCCACATTGCTGCGGGGAACTGTCGAGGCGCTGCTGCCATCGGCGGATATCTATATCACCGACTGGATCGATGCCCGTATGGTGCCGGTCAGCGAAGGCACTTTCGATCTCGACGATTACATCAGCTACGTCATCGATATGCTGCGCGAGATCGGGCCTGGCGCCCACGTGGTCGCCGTTTGCCAGCCATCGGTGCCGGTTCTGGCCGCAGTTTCCCTGATGGAAGCCGATGGGGATCGTTTCGCACCGGCCTCCATGACGCTGATGGGCGGTCCGATCGATACGCGCATCAATCCCACCGCCGTCAACGGTCTTGCCACGGCCAAGCCAATCGAATGGTTCCGCGACAATGTCGTCATGCAGGTACCGTGGCCGCAGCCCGCCTTTGGCCGGAATGTCTATCCCGGCTTCCTGCAATTATCCGGCTTCATGTCCATGAACCTCGATAAGCACATGACGGCGCACAAGGATTTTTACCTCAACCTCGTCAAGAACGACGGCGATTCCGCTGAGAAGCACCGGGATTTTTACGACGAATATCTGGCCGTGATGGATTTGACGGCGGAGTTCTACCTCCAGACGGTGGAAACCGTCTTCATCGAGCACGCGCTTCCCAAGGGAAACATGCAGCATCGGGGCAGGGCGGTCGATCCCTCTGCCATCAGCAATGTCGCATTGTTCACCGTCGAAGGGGAGAATGACGATATTTCAGGCGTCGGCCAGACCAAGGCGGCCCATGATCTTTGCCGGAATATTCCTGAGGAAAAGCGCGCCCACTACATGCAGCCGGATGTCGGTCATTACGGCGTCTTCAACGGCTCGCGTTTCCGCAAGGAGATCGTGCCGCGCATGCTGGACTTCTTCCGCAAGCACCAGACCGTCTAGCGCTGCAAACCAGGCGATGCCGCGCATTTGCGTGGCCAAGCCGGTGTCGAATCGGCTATGAACCACGGATGTTTTCGCTCCTCAGAAAATCCCTGAAGTCGCCTGCGCCGAAAAAGGTGGCGCCCAGCCAGCGCACCGTCGAGGTCGCAGGTCGGCATGTGCCCATTACGGTCAAGGAAAATCCGCGCGCCACGCGTATCACCTTGCGCATCGAACCCGGCGGTAGAGCGCTGAAGCTGACGATCCCGGTCGGACTTCACCATGGCCAGGTGGATGATTTTCTCGAAAGGTATCAGGGCTGGCTTGAAGGCAAACTTGCGAAAATCGGCCCTGATGACGGTTTACGTCATGGCGCGACGGTCGATATTCGCGGCATATCCCATCGTATCCACCATACCGGCAGCCTGCGCGGCCTCACGCATATCGCCAAAGACGAGGACGGTGCGGTGGTGTTGAATAATCCGCAGGCGAGTTCGGCGAAAAGCCCGAACAAAACCCTGCTTTTTGCAGACGGGTGGCCACCTTCCTGAAAAAGGAAGCAAAGGCCGATCTGGAAAGGCTGGTTGCGTTTCATGCGAGTGCGGCCGGAAAGCCCGTGCGATCCATCAGCATGAAGGACACCCGCAGCCGTTGGGGTTCGTGTTCCCATGATGGAAATCTGAGTTTTTCGTGGCGTATCGTCATGGCCCCGGAGAAAGTGATCGATTATCTCGCAGCCCATGAGGTTGCGCATCTGCGGGAAATGAACCACGGCCCGAAGTTCTGGGCGCTCTGCGAAAAACTCTGCCCGCACACACAGGAAGCCAAGGAATGGCTGAAACGCCACGGCTCCAGACTCCACGCCATCGATTTTGATTGAAAATGGAAGCGTGGATCGCCATCTGGATTCACGTGAAACATTCCATGGAAAACGGGTGCGATTTGGCTCGACTCTTGTCGCATTTCGTGTCAGGTCGCGAGTATGAAACCGGATATCAAGATTTGCCGGATTGAAGACACCGGAAGCGCTGGAGCGTGCCGTCAGGCGCGGTGCCTCCCATGTCGGCTTTATTTTCTTTGAAAAAAGCCCACGCAACATCGAGCCGGATATCGCCGGCAGGCTTGCGGATGCCGCGCGTGGCGCCGCCAAGGTTGTCGCCGTCACCGTCAATGCCGACAATGATGATCTGGACGAAATCGTTGATCTGCTGAGACCGGATATTCTGCAATTGCACGGCAGCGAAAGCCCGGAGCGGGTGCTGAACATCAAGGCACTCTACGGCCTTCCGGTCATGAAGGCGCTTTCCGTTCGCGACGCCGCTGATCTTGCCAAAATCGATCCCTATATCGGTATAGCCGACCGTTTCCTTTTGGATGCCAAGGCGCCTGCGGGTTCCGACCTGCCAGGCGGCAACGGCGTCTCCTTCGACTGGACCATCCTGCGCACTCTTGACGGAAGTATCGATTACATGCTTTCCGGGGGATTGAACAAGGATAATGTTGCCGAGGCCCTCGACTGAAACGGCGGCAAGCGGCATAGATTTATCGTCCGGTGTGGAAAGCGCGCCGGGCGTCAAGGATCTGGCCATGATCGACGCATTTTTCGATGTGGTGAATGATTGGTCGAAAGGCCCAAAGGGAGCTTGAAGTGAACGACGCGCCAACACCCAATTCTTTCCGCGCCGGTCCCGATGAGGACGGCCGTTTTGGCATTTACGGAGGCCGCTTCGTTGCCGAAACGTTGATGCCGCTCATTCTGGATTTGCAGGCGGAATGGGAAAAGGCGAAGACCGATCCCGAATTTCAGGCGGAACTGAAATATCTCGGCACCCACTATACTGGTCGCCCAAGCCCGCTTTATTTTGCCGAGCGCCTGACGGCGGAACTCGGCGGAGCGAAGATTTATTTCAAGCGCGAAGAGTTGAACCACACCGGTTCGCACAAGATCAACAATTGTCTTGGCCAGATCCTGCTTGCCAAGCGCATGGGCAAGACCCGCATCATCGCTGAAACCGGTGCCGGCCAGCACGGCGTTGCCTCTGCCACCGTCGCCGCACGCTTCGGCCTGCCTTGCGTCGTTTATATGGGCGCGACGGATGTTGCCCGCCAGGCACCGAATGTTTTCCGCATGAAGCTTCTGGGCGCCGAGGTAAAGCCGGTAACGGCTGGTCATGGTACCCTGAAGGATGCCATGAACGAGGCGTTGCGCGACTGGGTCACCAATGTCGACGACACCTATTACCTGATCGGCACGGCGGCCGGCCCGCATCCCTATCCGGAAATGGTTCGTGATTTCCAGTCCGTCATCGGCGATGAAGCCAAGGCGCAGATGCTGGAGGCGGAAGGCCGTCTGCCGGATATGGTCATTGCGGCCGTCGGCGGTGGCTCTAACGCCATAGGCATCTTCCATCCTTTCCTCGATGACAAGAATGTCCGCATCGTCGGCGTCGAGGCTGGCGGCAGGGGTCTTTCGGGTGAAGAGCATTGCGCTTCGATCACGGCGGGTTCGCCGGGTGTTCTGCATGGAAACCGTACCTATCTGCTTCAGGATGCGGATGGGCAGATCAAGGAAGGCCATTCCATTTCCGCAGGTCTCGATTATCCCGGTATCGGCCCTGAACATTCCTGGCTGAGCGACATTGGCCGCGTCGAATATGTGCCGATCATGGACCATGAGGCGCTGGACGCATTCCAGATGCTGACCCGCCTCGAGGGCATCATTCCGGCACTGGAGCCGAGCCACGCACTGGCGGAAGTCATCAAGCGCGCGCCGAAGATGGGCAAGGACGAAATCATCCTGATGAACCTCTCCGGTCGCGGCGACAAGGATGTCCACACCGTCAGCAAGTTCCTTGGAATGGATGTATAAGATCATGACTGCACGTATGGACAAGCGTTTCGCCGATCTGCGGGCGGAAAATCGCCCGGCCCTGATCACCTATTTCATGGGCGGCGACCCGGATTTCCAAACCTCGCTCGGCATCATGAAGGCCCTGCCGGAAGCGGGCGCCGACATCATCGAGCTCGGCATGCCGTTTTCCGACCCGATGGCGGATGGCCCGGCGATCCAGCTGGCTGGCCAGCGCGCGCTGAAAGGCGGGCAGACGCTGAAAACCACGCTCGATCTCGCCCGCGAATTTCGCAAGGAAGACGATGCCACGCCGATCGTGATGATGGGCTATTACAATCCGATCTATATCTACGGCGTCGACAGGTTTCTGGACGATGCGCTGGCGGCCGGTGTCGATGGCCTGATCGTGGTCGATCTGCCGCCGGAAATGGATGACGAACTCTGCGTGCCCGCCTTGGCGCGCGGCGTGAATTTCATCCGCTTGGCGACACCGACAACGGATGGCAAGCGCCTGCCTGCCGTTCTTAAAAATACCTCAGGTTTCGTTTATTACGTCTCGATGAACGGCATTACCGGTTCCGCACTGCCCGATCCCTCGTTGATCTCTGGCGCGGTCGGTCGTATCAAGGCGCATACGGAACTGCCGGTATGCGTCGGTTTCGGTGTCAAGACGGCCGATCATGCGAAAGCGATCGGCGCCGTTGCTGATGGTGTCGTGGTCGGTTCGGCCATCGTCAACCAGATTGCCGGCAGTCTGACGAAGGACGGACAGGCGACAGCCGATACCGTGCCGGCCGTCACGACGCTGGTAAAAGGACTTTCAACGGGCGTGCGTGCGTCGCGCCTTGCCGCTGCGGAATAAGCGCGCGGCCCAGTCAGGAGTAGTCAGTTGAACTGGATCACCAATTACGTACGGCCCCGGATCAATTCCATGCTTGGCCGCCGCCCGGAGGTTCCGGAGAACCTGTGGATCAAGTGCCCGGAAACGGGCGAGATGGTCTTCCACAAAGATCTGGAAGACAACAAGTGGGTCATTCCGGCTTCCGGTTACCACATGAAGATGCCGGCAAAGGCGCGTCTGATCGATCTTTTCGATGGCGGCGTTTATGAGGCCCTGCCGCAGCCGAAGGTGGCGCAGGACCCGCTGAAGTTCCGCGATTCCAAGAAATACTCCGATCGCCTGCGCGACAGCCGCTTGAAGACCGAGCAGGAAGATACGATCCTTGCCGGTGTCGGCCATCTCCAGGGTCTGAAGATCGTGGCCGTCGTGCATGAATTCCAGTTCATGGGCGGCTCGCTCGGCATTGCTGCCGGCGAAGCCATCGTCAAGGCGTTCGAGCGCGCCATTTCCGAGCGTTGCCCGCTTATCATGTTCCCGGCTTCCGGTGGCGCACGCATGCAGGAAGGCATCCTGTCGCTGATGCAGCTGCCGCGCACCACGGTTGCGGTGAACATGCTGAAAGAAGCGGGCATGCCCTACATCGTGGTTCTCACGAACCCGACGACGGGTGGTGTGACCGCTTCCTACGCCATGCTGGGCGACGTACATATTGCAGAGCCGGGTGCCGAAATCTGCTTTGCCGGCAAGCGCGTGATCGAGCAGACCATTCGCGAAAAGCTTCCCGAGGGCTTCCAGACATCGGAATACCTGCTGGAACACGGCATGGTGGACATGGTGATCGATCGCCGCGAGATTCCCGACACGCTGGCAAGCCTTCTCAAGATCATGACGAAGGCTCCGGCAGAAGCAAACGCGGTCATTCCGCTCGCGGCTTCGGCCTGACGAAAAAACATGTCGCCCGGAGGCCGCAAGCGCCTTCGGGATGACGTTACACGTTGCATGATTTCATCTTGGGTGCGGCGGACAAATGGCCAAGACAACGCCTGAAAGGCGAACAGAAGACATGACGAAGCCCGCAATCGGCGAGGCCGAACAGATCATCGAAGCGCTGATGCAGCTTCACCCCAAGGGTTTTGATCTTTCGCTGGATAGAATTTCCCGTCTTCTGGAAAAACTCGGTGATCCCCAAAAGAGGATGCCGCCCGTTATCCATGTGGCGGGCACAAACGGTAAGGGCTCTGTCAGTGCCTTTTGCCGGGCTTTGCTGGAGGCAGCTGGACTGGCGGTGCACGTCCATACCAAGCCGCATCTCGTCAACTGGCACGAACGTTATCGTCTTGGTGTGACTGGCGAGCGAGGCCGCTTCGTTGAGGATGCCGTCTTTGCCGACGCCCTGCGTCGCATTGAAGTGGCCAATGAAGGGCAAAAGATCACCGTTTTCGAAATTTTGACTGCGGTTATGTTTCTTCTTTTTTCGGAACATCCGGCAGATGCGGCCATCGTTGAGGTCGGGCTCGGCGGGCGCTTCGATGCGACCAATGTGATCAACCATCCGGCCGTTTCCGGTATCATGCCGATATCGCTCGATCATGAGGCCTATCTCGGCGACCGGGTGGAGCTGATTGCCGCTGAAAAGGCAGGGATCATGAAGTCGGGTTCCCCCGTCGTCATTGGTCATCAGCAGTATGATGCGGCGCTGGATACCCTCGTTTCGACGGCAGAGCGTCTTGGTTGCCCGACCTCTGTTTATGGACAGGATTTTTCCGCCCATGAAGAATTCGGCCGCATGGTCTATCAGGATGAGTTCGGCCTGACGGACGCATCGCTGCCGCGTCTTCCCGGCCGCCACCAGCTCGCCAATGCCGCCGCCGCGATCCGCGCCGTCAAGGCTGCCGGTTTTGAAGTGACGGAACGGATGATCGAAAAGGCCATGACCTCGGTTGAGTGGCCGGGTCGCCTTCATCGTATCCAGACCGGAAAAATCGCTGAAATGGCTCCGAAGGATGCGGAAATCTGGATCGATGGCGGTCATAACCCCGGTGCGGGCGAAGTCATTGCCGAGGCGATGGCAGGATTTGAGGAGAAGACGCCGCGGCCGCTCTTCATCATTGCGGGGATGATCAACACCAAGGATCCGGTGGGTTATTTCAAGGCTTTCGCCGATATCGCCGAATATGTCTTCACGGTTCCGATCGGCGGCACGGATGCGGCAATAGATCCCGTCGTTCTTGCGCACGCCGCCTTCGATGCCGGTCTGGTTGCGGCACCCACGTCGTCGCTTACCGAGGCGTTGGACGAGCTGTCGCGTCGCTTCGATCCCGAAGGCCCGCCACCGCGCATCCTGATTGGCGGTTCGCTTTATCTTGCCGGAAACGCACTTTCATTGAACGGTACGGTTCCCGAATAAGAAAAGCCCGGCATCGCTGCCGGGCTTTCTTCATTCTATCAAATGGTTCAGGCGGCGCCGGAAATCCAGGCCGAAAGCGCTGTCTTGGGTGCAGCGCCAACCTTGATGTCAGCCACTTCGCCACCCTTGAAAATGGCAAGGGTCGGGATGGAGCGAACGCCGAACTGGGCGGCCAGCTCAGGGTTTTCGTCGATGTTGAGCTTTGCGACCTTGACCTTGCCTGCAAGCTCGGACGAAATTTCTTCAAGGCTCGGCGCTATCATCTTGCACGGGCCGCACCATTCGGCCCAGAAATCCACCACGACGGGTTCGGAGGAATCGAGGACTTCGGACTGGAAGTTGGCGGCGTCGACTTTTACGGTAGCCATATCTGGCTCTCCTTTCAGTGAATCTTTTCCACTATCGATGTGATGCGGGCGCGTCGAAATTTCAATGCCCCGGTATCTCACTTTGTCTTTATTGCGGCAAGGGCTTGCATCATGGCATCGTCACCAACCGTCATAAATGCGGCATTTTCGGTATAGATCAGCGCGCAGACAAATTCCTTGCCGGGATAAAGCGGCGCCAGGATTTCGCGATAGATAGCAAGCTGCGCAGTATGGGAGAAGGGTATCTCGTGCGCGTTGCGCGGCGGAACGCGGTTGGTCTTGTAATCAACCAGAATAACGCGGTCGCCATCCACCGCCAACCGGTCGATACGGCCGGAAACGGCATAGTGATGCCTGCCGATCGTCATCGTTCCCATAATGGAAACTTCCGCGCGGCTGTTGGGCGAAAACGCCGGCTGCACCGCCGGTTCGGACATCACCCGCAAAACCGCTCGTATCAGATGGTCGCGCTCAGCGGCCGGCCAGAAACGGGCCGCACGGTCTGCATAGCGGCGGGCCGCTTCTTCCCGCTCGCTCTGCGCAAAATCAGGCAGGGCCTGTAGCATGCGATGCACCAGCCGGCCGCGTTGCAGCGCCAGCGAGGAGACTTCGGCTTTTTCGCCGAACAGCGGCGAACGCACCGCCAGATCGTCTGCACCATCGTCGATGCTCGTGCCTGCGCCGGAAGGGCTGAGCGGCCTTGGCAAGGAGGGCAGGGCAGGCAAGGGTGTGAGAAGCCCTGCCGGAAGCGCGTATTCTTCCTGGCTCTGCGGTTCGGGCAGCTTTTGCGGGGCGGGCGCCGAGCGAGCCTCGGACTTGCGCCAGACAAGCCCCTGCCACTCCTCACCATCGGCGGAGAAAAGCTGCGGCTGGCAGTGTTGTTCATTACCGGCAAGTGCTGCCTTGACGATGGCATGCCAGCATTCGGGATTTTCCTTCTGGCCGCGATAACCGCAAACGATGAGATGATCGGCAGCGCGCGTCATCGCCACATAAAGCAGCCGGCGATATTCATCTTCGGCGGCCGTCTTCAGGCGGTCCTCGTCGGCGCGAATGAGATGATTGGAAAAACTGCTGCCCGGCAGCCAGACGGGGAAGGCGTCCGCGTCCGCTTCAACGAAACGGAGTTTCGGCACGTGGCTGTGGTTGAAGGCTTTCGATCCGCCATCGACGACGAAAACAACCGGCGCTTCAAGACCCTTGGAGGCGTGCACGGTCATGATCCGCACTTCACCGCGATCCTTGTCCTGTTCGCGCTTCACTTCCGGCGAATCCGTTTCCAGAACGGACAGGAAGGCTTGCAAGCCGGGTAGGCCCGTCCTCTCATGGTCAAGCGCAAAGGACAGGAACTCATCCAGAACATCGCTCGCCTCGTTGCCGAGGCGACCCAGGAACTTTTTGCGCCCGTCATGCAGGGTCAGAACCGCCGCGAAGAAATCATGCACCGTTGCCGTCTTGGAAAGCGCGATGAAGGTTTCCAACTTGCCGGCGACAGCGGAAAAGTGGCTGTTCTCTTCCTGTGAAAGCGTCTGCAATCTCTGCCACACACTCTCCGTCTCGGATCGCGTGGCAGCAACGTCAAAAACATCGTCTTCGGCGAGATTGAAAAGCGGGCTTTTCAACAAGGCGGCCAGCGAAAGATCATCCTCGGGCAGCACGACAAACCGGCCGAGCGCCAGAAGATCCTGCACGGCGATGTGGTCGGTCAGGCGAAGACGGTCGGCACCGGCAACAGGAATATTCTTGCGCCGTTTCAGCTCGCGCGTCAGCGCATTGACGAAGGCATGGCGTTTTCTGACCAGCACCAGAATGTCACCCGGTTCGACGGCGCGTTCCACGCCCTTTTCGATGATGGTCTGGTTGCCGATCATCCCGGCGATGCGCGCGGCAATCCGGCGGGCAACGATGGTGGCCGGCGCGCTTTCCCGAAGTGCATCGAAAGGTGCGGTCCAGTCTTCCTCGTCCTCGGCGGTTTCCGGCGCCACCATGTCCCACACTTCCACGGTGCCGGGGTGGCCGGCGCGATTTGAGCGGTGTTCGACGGGCTCGTTGTCGGCACTGAGGCCGCTGGCATTTTTGGGGTCTGAAAAGACCTGATCGACGGCAGCCAGAACATCCTCCGTGGAACGGAAGGACAGCGGCAGGCGAATGCGGTGAAACGCCTGTTCGACCGCATCGACACGCCTTTTGGTCTCGTCGCGCTCCTGCGAAAACCGTTCCGGCCGTGCGCCCTGAAACGAATAGATCGACTGCTTTTCGTCGCCCACGGCAAACAGCGTGCGCCGGCCCATGCGGGCGCTCTCGCCGCTGAAGAAGTCTGCCGCCAGCGACTGGATGATCGACCATTGCACCGGGCTGGTATCCTGCGCCTCATCGACGAGAATATGGTCGATGCCCTGATCCAGCTTGTAGTGCACCCAGGCGCCCGCCGTATCGCGGTTGAGGAGGTTGGCGGCGCGCTCGATCAGATCCTCGAAATCGAGCTGGCTGCGCTGCTTTTTCAGATCCTCGAAGTCGCCGATCAGCCGCTCGGCCAGAACAAGCGCGCATTTCGTCGCCTCCAGCATCCGCACCAGGCGATAGCGGTTGCGGCAGGCAACGACATGGTCTCGCGCAAGCGTCAGCGCGTCGACAAGATCCGGTGCCGATTTCTGCATGGCCTTGTTGATGACATAGGTATCCGACTTCTTCTCGCCCTTGGCTGTCAGCAGCGCAGCCTCGATGAATTCCATGCGCCGCACGGGATCCGTCTGCCGTTTCGCTTCCCGCAGGGCATAAGCGACCTCAATGACGCGCGATCCGCCCACTTCGTCGGCAAGCGTCAGATAGGTGTCGAGGGAAAGCCCCGAGAGACCCGGCAGGGGCCAGAACGCAGCTGCTGCTGTTTCTTCGGTTTCACCCGCCTCTATCTGCATTGCCTGTCGCAGTTGGGCATCAATGCCATCAGCCTGCTTTGCGTCGATCAAAAAGCTGCGAAGGGCGCTGCGATTGGCGATGATGGCGGTGAGCAGCGATTCCAGTCCGCTTTCGTCGGCCAGATCAAGCACATAGGCGAGAGCCTGCGCCAGATCGGTGTCTCCCTCCGTCGAAACCGCCGTTAAAAGCGAACGGCGCGCCTCGGCCAGCAGGGTGGTTGCGGCGCGGTCATCTAGAACGGAGAAATGGCCGGCGACATTGGCTTCCAGCGGGAACTGATGCAGCAGCGCTTCGCAAAAAGCGTGGATCGTCTGGATTTTCAGCCCGCCGGGCGTTTCCAGCGCCTTGGCGAACAGCCGCCGCGCTTCGGCGAGCTTGATGCGATCCGGCATCTTTCCTTCGATGGCAGCGACGCGATCTCCAAGATCGTTATCCGGCAACGTCGCCCATTCCGCCAGCCGGTCGAAAACGCGGCTGGACATTTCGGAGGCCGCAGCCTTGGTATAGGTGAGGCACAGAATTGCCGAGGGCCGGCACCCCGCCAGAAGCAGGCGGATGACGCGCTGGGTCAGAACATGGGTCTTGCCGGAGCCGGCATTGGCCGAAACCCAGGCGGAACTTGCCGGATCGGAGGCAAGCCGCTGCCGGTCGCTCGTCCAGTCGATCCAGCTCTGAGGGGTGTCGGTGGCAGGTCCGTGATCGACAGGATCAATCATCATCACCATCTCCCGGTTCTGCGGTAGACCATTCCGAAACGCGGGCGAGGTGATCATATTCTCCGCCATAGGATTGTTGCTCCTCCGGCACCAGCCGCGAGGCAAAACCGTTTTCGCCCGCGCGCAGCGAACGCACAAATTTGGCGAGCTGGTCGATGGATTCGGTTGCCAGCTCGATTGCCGATTTCGGTGCTTTCTTGCCGCCCCGGTTGGAATGTTCGTTATTCACCTGGTCGGCAAAAAACCGCGTACCCGGCCGCAGGCGCACATAGATGAGGTTTTCCGGTGTCTGCGCGCCGGCCTCGCGGAAGGCGCCGCGCATCAGTGCTGCTGCCTCCAGCGCAAGCTGCGGATCGAGCAACGCGCGCGCCTGATTGACTGAAGGCGCAAGTCCCGTCTTGTAGTCGATAATATCCGCCTGACCGCCGGTCTTGATATCGATACGGTCGGCAATACCGGTCAGCCTTATGCCAGCCTCGGGGATTTCCTGTCCGGCACGCACCTCGAAAAAGCTGCGGCGGATGGAGGGGTACCGTTCCTTCTCCCAGTCGATAAAGGCACGGGCCACCGCCTCGAATCGCGGGCGCCAGATGACATCGACATGCGCGGGAAGATCTTCCGCGTCGAAACTTTCGTCCAGAATGCGCTGCATGGCGTCAAGCGATGCCGGCGTGCCGGGAATATGCCCCTCGCGGGAATAGCGCTCGATGATCGCATGGTACAGCGTGCCACGGTCGGCGGCATTGGGGTCGCGGTTGAAGCCATCGAGCGGGTTGAGCTTCAGGATACGCCGCGCATAGATCGAATAGGGATCGCGGCGCAGCCTGCCCACTTCGCTGAAGGAATAACTCGTCGGCTGCAAGTCGGCCGGCGGTTTCGGGGCAGGGCGCTTTGCCGCGTCCTGATCGATGCTCTCATCCATCAAAGCCGCCCAGTGGCGGTATGTCTCGCCGCGTTTCCTAAGCTTCCCCGCAAAATCCTCGCCACCCAGCGCCAGAAGGCGTTGCAGCCAGCGGGAGGCGACGGCGGGCGTGGAACCCTGCCTCAAGGCGCGGGTGTAAAAAATCTGCCGTGTGCCGTTCGCCATCTCGAAATCATGCGCCAGCTGGCCGATGCGCCTCTCCGGCGGCTCCAGACCGATGGCTGTCTTCATGTTGCGGGATAGAAACGGATTGTTTGCCGTCTGGCCCGGCCAAAGCCCTTCGTTAAGGCCGCCGATGACGACGGTGTCGACGCTTTGCAGTCGTGCCTCGAGGGCACCGAAAATGAAAATGCGCGGATGACGCATGGATCGCGGCTTGATCGATTCTCCGGCCACCAGTGCCGCAAAGATATCGGCCCATTGCGGACCGTCCGCATCGAGGATTTCGCCGCTTTCCATCAATTCGCCAAACAGGCCGGAGAGTTTATCGCCTGCCTCACCGGACCAGAGCGCGGCAAGATCGTTGTTCTCATCCGCGCAGATGGCTTCGATCACCCGGCCCGTCCGCTCCGCCCAATCGGAAAGCGGCAATTTATCCGTGAAAGACCGGCCTGAGCGGTCGCGACGCACGAATGCGCTGCCAAGCGGTTCTGTCGAAGCGGCGATCCGGCGTGCCAGATCACGCGCCGCTTCCACGCTTCCCTCCGGCAGGGCCAGTCGCCATGCGGGCGGGTGCCGGTCATCGCGCTGCGCCGCCAGTTGCGCATCGAGAACGGCCTCCAGATTGCCGATTTCGGTTTCGACGCGGCCGCCTCTGAGCGCGATCAGCTCCAGCGCCTTCGATGCCTTGGTGAAGGCCTCCAGCGAAAGGCCAAAACGGCTGAGCGGGTGTTTGAGAAGGGAAATGACCGGCACCGGATCTCCGGGCCTGAGGATCGCTTCCAGCACCAGCTGCGTCAGTCCCGCCTGCGGCGTGGCGGAAAGCGGCGTGCCAGCCGAATCGTCGGCTTCGATGCCGAAGCGCTGCAACTCGGTCGCCACGCGCCGCGCCAGCCCGCGATCCGGGGTGATCAACGCTGCCTGAGACGGGCGACCAGCACCCGGCGCTTCAAGCGCCAGCCGCAGCGCCACGGCGATTGCGGTTGCCTCCTCGCGCTCGTTGGCTGCTTCGATCAGGGTCGCTGCTGCGAAAGCATCGTCGAAAAACGTGGGCTCCCTGTCCTCACGCCAGCGGTTCCAGTCGCTGGTGGATTTGGCGGGCGCAAGTGCTGCCGAAAAAACCGCCGCACGTTTTTCAAGATCGCCATCGACGGCGCCGATCTGAACGACATCGTGCCTGACGATGTCGAGCTTCTGCAACAGCATGTAGAGGCCATATTGCGAATGGGTACGGCTCGAAGGATCGGTGGGGTCCTCGGCAATCGCCTGCCATTGTTCCTCCGGCATCGTCAGATCGAGGCCCGGAAGCACCACAACGCCCTGGGGCAGGGAGGCGACGGAGGCGATGAGGTCTGCCGCCGCCGGAATTGATCCCGTGGAGCCCGCAACGATGATCGGTCCGGTGTCCGGCAGGTTGGCAAGCCGGTTCGCCTCCGCCCGCAGGATGCCGTTCCGATGCTGGCCTGCGGAGGTGCGGTTAAGTTCGGCAAGACGGGCAGGCCAGAACACGCTGGCGATTTTCAGGAAATCGGCCGTCAGCTGCCACCATTGGGCATGATCGCCGGTATCGAGACGCCCAAGCGCCTCCCATTCCTTTTCCTCCGTGTCCATCGCATCGATCACCTCGCCCAGGGCGCGCGCCAGCCATATGGCGTCGGCGGGGCTGGCGGGGGCGACGAGTGGTGAATCCGAATGGATCGCTCTGATGGCATCGGGCAGGCTGTTGCGCCAGGCGAGAATAAGGCGCGCCAGCTCGATCTGTCGGCCGGTGCCGGAAATCGGCGGCGCCAGATCCATGATCTCAGGATTTTCGATCTCGAAGAAGCCGCTGTCGTCGTCGGTTTCGCCGAGCGGCCGGATCAGCGGCAGAATGGCGGAACGGCCACCCAGAAGATCGACGAATTCCGAGCGCAGTACGCGGGCGGAGCGCCGCGTCGGCACATAGATCGTCACCTTGGCAAGCGAAAGCGGATCGGCCGGATCATATCTATAGCCGGCTGTCAGTGTCCCGTCACACAGCGTTTCCGCGAGCGTTTTGAGGAACGGTGTTCCCGCAGCGATCGTCAGAACGCGCTTTGCGTGGTGGGTGAAAGTCATGCAGAGCGCTTTTCCCTGTATTGCCGGATGGTGCTTTCGGCATCTTCTATCGCGTCAGGCGTGCCGACGGTGATCCAGTGGCCATCCAGCGAAAGCCCGAAAAGCCTGTCGTTTTCGCTGGCGCGGTCGAAATAGATATTGAGGTTGAAGGCATCCGCCGGGGCGTCATCCAGCAGGTGCTTATCCATGGCGATAGCCCCGGCATAAACCACGGGGTTCGGATCACCGTCGCGATATCGCGCCAGTTTACCGTTGGCAGAGAGGTTGAAATCCCTTTTGCCATTATGCCCGGTGGTGCGGTCCATGTCGACGCAGAGCAGCGCCATATCCATCTGGCCGGCATCGAAGAATTGCGCGAGCTTGCGCAGGTTGCTGACGGCGTTCAACTCTTCACCGATCCAGAAAAGATCGGCATTCATGACGAAGACGGGACCGGGTTCCAGCAGTTTCAGGCCCTTGGCAAGCCCGCCACCGGAATTCATCAGCTGCGACCGCTCGTCGGAAATGAGGATTTCGGCATCGGCGCGGTTTTCGAGATGGGCGATCATCTGATCGGCATGGTGATGCACATTGACGACGATTTTCTCGACGCCGGCTTCGACAAGGGCGTCCAGCGCGTAATCGATCATCGGCTTGCCGGCGATCCTGACGAGCGGCTTAGGGATCGTATCCGTGATCGGGCGCATCCGGGTGCCAAGCCCGGCGGCCAGCACCATCGCGTTCTTGATCGTCATCGTGGTCAACCGTCTTTCAGTCCTTAGAGCGACGCATCGTGCTTTCCGAAAATCAAACCTGATTTTCAGGCCGATGCGCTGAATTCCATGCCCATTCTGACGCACCAGTCTTTGAGCGGTGCGAGTTCTGGATGCGAAAGCGCTGCGGAAAGATAGCGAAGCGTCCTCGGCATATGTTTCATATAACCGGGTTTTCCATCGCGTTCCAACAGCCTTACCCAGATACCGGCAAGCTTGCAGTTACGCTGCGCCGACATGATGGCGAAAGCCTTGAGGAAGGACACCTCATCGAAAGACGGCTCGTCTCGCCGCCTGTAGAGATAGCGCGAAAGCAGGCGCGCCTGTAGCTCCGGCGTAATGGTAACCCGCGCATCCTGCACGATGGAGGCGAGATCGTAGGCCGTCGGGCCGATCATCGCGTCCTGAAAATCGATCATGCCGACTTGCCGGATGCCGGCATTCTGCTCTTGCCAGAGAATATTCGGCGAATGGAAATCACGCAGCAGAAGACCCGTTTCGCAGCCGTTGAGTGCGTCGATCAGGCCATCCCAAATGGCGTAATAGTCTCGCTTCTCGGTGTCGGACAGCGGTGTGCCGCGTTCATGCGGCAGATACCATTCCGCCAGCAGCGAAACCTCGATCTTCATCGCCTGCCGATCGAAAGCGGGAATGTCGTAGGTGCTGCCATCACGGACCGGCAGCTTACCCGGTGCCGGAACCTTGTGAAGGGCGGCGAGACAGGCCACGCTTTGCAGATAACGTTCCTCTATCGGCGTTCCGTCAGGTGCCAGCAGCCCATCCCGCCCGAGGTCTTCCAAGAGAAGAATACCTTGGTCGGTATCCGCTGCCAGAATTTCCGGCGCGCAAAAGCCGTTCTCTCGAAGGTAAGTGCCGATCGCCACGAAGGAGCGGGCATCCTGGGCAAGATGGGCGATTTCCGCATAGGTCTTGCCATCAGCAACGATCGCACCTCTCATCGGGCGTCGCCAGTCCATCAGGATGAGGTCCGGGCCATGCGTGGAAATGGTCTCATAGGCGCGTGTGGACGCATCGCCGCTCAGAAAATGGCGGGTCGCATCGGCTTTGCCGTTTTTAGCAAGAAAATCACGAATGGCAAAAACGCGCTCGAGCCGTGCTTTCTGTTTTGCGGGAGCATCGATCACCGCCAGACGGCCTTCGCCGGAATGGGTGAGTTGCAGGCGGATGGTCTGGTCTGGCGGCAGGACCTCGGCGGCCAGATCAGGCCACTCGATGAGGCAGATACCGTCCTCCAGCATCTCGTCAATGCCGAGTTCGTCCAGTTCGGAGACATCCGACAGCCGGTAGAGATCGAGATGGGCGACAGGAATACGGGTGGGGTAGGTCTGGATGATCGTGAATGTCGGGCTTGGAACTTCGAGATCGGGTGCGTCCGCCATCGCCCGGATGAAGGCGCGGGCGAGGGTGGATTTGCCCGCACCGAGATCACCGATGAGCGCGAGGCAATCGCCAGCTCCCAAAGCCAGCGCCAGATCTTCGCCTAACCGGATAGTGTCCTTTTCCCCATCGAGGGAAAGGGTGATCGGCAGGATATCGTCACTCATTCTGCGGCGATGGAATGCGGATGCACGCCCGAGGGAATGCGGCAGGTGACGATGGTGCCGTTGCCGGGCCGGCTGTCGATGCTCACCGTGCCGTGATGCAGGCTGACGAAGCTCTCGACGATGGAGAGGCCAAGGCCAGCGCCGGTCCGCCGGCCGCCATTGCCGCGCGTCTCGAAACGGTCAAACACGGCCTTGAGCATATCTTCGGGGATACCCGGTCCCTTGTCCGCCACCGAGAACAGGAAATCGCCCTCGCTGCGCTGGCAGGAAAGCTGAACGGAAGACCCTTCCGGCGCAAAGTTGATGGCGTTGGTGAGCAGTTTGATGAGGATCTGCTTCAGCCGCTGGTGATCCGCCACCAGACTGCCGAGATGCGCTGGTGCAACGATCTCGAGCGAAATGCCGCTTTCCTGCAAACGGTCGGCAATCTGCACCGAAACGTCATCGAGCAATTCGTTCAGATCGTTTTCAGAGTAGTTCAACTGCATGATGCCTGCGTCGACGGTCGCGAGATCGAGAATATCGTTGACGATAGTCAGAAGAACCGAGGACGAGGTGGAAATATGGTCGAGATATTCCGCCTGCCGGTCCGTCAATTCGCCAATTCCCGGCGTTTTCAAGAGATCGGTGAAGCCGATGATATTGGTCAGCGGCGAGCGCAGCTCATAAGAAACATGCTGCACGAAATCGTTCTTCAGCTCGTCGGCCTTGAGCAGCGCGTCGTTCTTTTCCTTGAGCGCTCGCTCAGCCCGCACGCTATCGGTCATGTTGACGAATGTCAGCATGGTCTGCGCATCCGGCAGCGGAATGATGGCGTAGTCGAGGACCAGGCCGGACAGTAGCTCCAGCGTCCCCTGTCGCGACGGGCGTTCGTCGTCGAAGCTGGTGATGAACTGGCTGAAGGCGCGCCAGCCATCCGGCTTGTCATAGGATTGTGTGCAGGCGGTCTCCACGGCACGGATATGGGTTCCCGTCTCCGCCTGCTCGGCGGTAACGCCCCACAGCGCCCGGAATGCAGGGTTGGAAAGGCGGAGACGGCCGTCCGCGCCAAACACGGCGACACCTTCGGCCAGATGGTCGATGGTTTCGCCCTGCACCTTGACCAGCGTATTGTAGCGCATCTGCAGATCGACCTGTTCGGTCAGGTTTTCGAAGACCCAGGTCGCGCCGCCCTGCGGGTGAGCGGTTGCGATGACCCGCAACGTCTGGCCGTTGGGCAGGTGCCAGAGATCGGTCTTGGTATCGAGTGAACGATAGACGGCGAGCGCCGTCTCTTTCCAGTTTTTCCAGTTCAGCTGCTCGGGCAATTTGCCGGCAGTGCGCAGCCGGTCGAGAAGCTCGGAATTGTCTGGGCCGGATTCGAGGAAAACCAGATCGAAACCCCACAGGCTGGCAAAGGCCTGATTGTAGAATTGCAGCCGCTGCCGGCCGTCGAAAATGGCAACGGGCGTTGCCAGATGATCCAGCGTTTCGGCGTGGCTTTTCAGAACCCGCTTCATTTCCTCACGGGTGGTTTCCGCCTCTGTCGCGTCGATGGCGATGCCGGCGGAACCGCCGGCCGTCTTGATGTCGACAACGTCGAAGAAGGTGCGGTTTCCGGAAACCACTGTCGAAATGCGATCGTGATAGGGCGAACTCGGGGTTGCGGCCGCACGTATCTTCTGCCGGGTAACGGTATTCAGAAGCTCGCGTTTCTCCTGAATGGTCTGTTCGGCATCGCGCGCATCCACAGCATGCGCATAGGCGTGGTTCACCCAGATGAGTTCGCCTTCGCTATTGCGCCGCCAGACGGGCTGTTCGATTGAATCGAGAAGTTCCTGAAATGTGGAGACCGAGGCGATCAGGCGTTCGCGCTCCACCTGCAATTCGGCCAGCTCGGCGCGAAGGTTGTTGAGGGCGACGAAACGCGCAAAGGCATTGCCGCCGGAAACCCTGCCCTGGACTTCAATGACTTCGCCGCGCTGCGTCTCGATGGTCAGATCGAAACTCTGTGCGTGGCTGCGGAGTTTTTCGAGGGATTTTTCAAGCTGGCTCGCCGATGACGGCTTCAGCCAGCGCCCGAAGGCCAGAAAATCGTGATCCGCCTGCGGGGCGCCCGTCTCTGCGGGCAATTGCCCCAGAAATTCGGGGCGCTCATCCGCGCCGTCCCAGATGACGATGCGGCGGCTCTTGTCGGAAATAAGCGCCTCGTATTTCGCGATCTTGTGGTGGGATTCTGCCAGCGCCTTGCGGTATTCGCCGCTCTCCGCCTCGATATTGCCGCGCTGGCGCACCAGCCAGACGACGGAAAACAGCGTTGCAGAAAGCATGCCGACAAAAAGCGAATAGGTGATGGTTTCTCCAGACGAAAACAGCCGCGCGCCGGTCTTTGCGACAAGACCGTCCTGCGCCAGCGCCATATTTGCAGAACCTGCGAGAACGGTGCCGGACATCAGAACGGGAAGCCGCGCAAAGCCTGCCCGCACCGTGCTGATCGCCAGCCGGCAACGCGCCATGGCCGCGCTCAATGCCACGCCACATTGCGTGTTTTCAACGCGTTGGATTGTCTGCTTGCGCAGATCCGAATTGTGAACCGTCATCCCCGGTCTGTCTCCGTCCTATGTGCCGCATCTTCGACAAGACATCCCATTTCGTCCCCGCCGCCCTTTGGCGTGTCCGAATCAAGTTCGATGACAATACCGCCTTCATAAATCTGCGGGAAGGGAGCGCGCAAAAAAGATGCCGTGCGCTTTGTCAGGCGCACGGCATCTACATATTGTGTAATTTCAGTGGATATTAACTATGAAATTAATATCTGTAGTGTTCTGGCTTGAACGGACCCTGCTTCGGGATGCCGATATAATCGGACTGAAGGTCGGAAAGTTCGGTCAGGCGCACGCCAAGCTTCTCGAGATGAAGGCGACGTAACCTTTTTCGTCGAGGTGCTTCGGCAGCACGTAAACTTCGTTCTTGTATTCATCCGGCTTGGTGAAGAGTTCGATCTGGCCGAGCACCTGGTTGGTGAACGATGCCGACATGACGAAGGACGGGTGACCGGTGGCGTTGCCGAGGTTCAGCAGGCGGCCTTCCGACAGAAGGATGATGCGGTTGCCCTTCGGGAACTCGATCATGTCGACCTGCGGCTTGATGTTCGTCCACTTGAGGTTACGCAGCGATGCGACCTGAATTTCATTGTCGAAATGGCCGATATTGCCGACGATGGCCATGTCCTTCATCTCGCGCATGTGCTCGATGCGGATCACGTCCTTGTTGCCGGTGGTGGTGATGAAGATATCGGCCGAAGACACGACGTCTTCCAGGCGAACGACTTCGAAACCGTCCATGGCGGCCTGAAGCGCGCAGATCGGGTCGATTTCGGTGACCTTCACGCGGGCGCCGGCGCCTTGCAGCGAGGCGGCAGAACCCTTGCCCACGTCGCCGTAACCGCAGACGACGGCAACCTTGCCGGCCATCATCACGTCGGTTGCGCGGCGGATGCCGTCTACCAGCGATTCCTTGCAGCCGTATTTGTTATCGAATTTCGACTTGGTGACGCTGTCGTTGACGTTGATGGCCGGGAAGGGCAGCAGGCCCTTCTTGGCGAGATCGTAAAGACGATGAACGCCGGTCGTCGTTTCTTCCGTCACGCCCTTCAGCGCGTCACGCTGCTTGGTGAACCAGCCAGGGGAAGCCTTGAGGCGCTTGTTGATCTGCGCGAAAAGAATTTCCTCTTCTTCCGAACCGGGGTTGGAAAGAACGTCCTCGCCAGCTTCGGCGCGCGCGCCGAGCAGAATGTACATGGTGGCATCGCCGCCATCATCGAGGATCATGTTCGAAAGGCCGCCATCGGCCCACTGGAAGATCTTGTCGGTGTATTCCCAATATTCCGTCAGGCTTTCACCCTTGACGGCGAAAACCGGAATGCCGGCCGCTGCAATCGCCGCTGCCGCATGGTCCTGCGTCGAGAAAATGTTGCAGGATGCCCAGCGAATATCCGCGCCCAGTTCCTTCAGCGTCTCGATCAGAACGCCGGTCTGGATCGTCATGTGAAGCGAACCGGTGATGCGTGCGCCCTTCAGGGGCTTGCTCTCGCCGAATTCCTTGCGGCAGGACATCAGGCCAGGCATTTCGGTTTCGGCGATGTCCAGTTCCTTGCGGCCGAATGCGGCAAGGTTGATATCGGCGATGATGTAGTCCTTCTCAAGGCTCATGAAGTTCTCCAGATCAGAAATGCCATGCCGGGTATGGCCCGGCTTTTAAGCGGAACGGGAGGTGCATGCAGCGGTGCAGTATCAAGACAAAAACGATCTGGCAATAACGATATAAAGAAGTCTTTATGTCTTTATATGGGGGAGGTTACGCTTCTTCGCCGAAGCGGTTGGCCACGAGCGCCTCAAGGGCTGCGAGCGCCTCTTCGGCCTGATTGCCGCTCGCCTCGACATAGACGCTGCATCCGGGGCTGGCCGCCAGCATCATCAGACCCATGATCGAGGTGCCGCCAACGGTCATTCCGTCCTTGGACACCGTAATCGTCGCGTCGAAACCTTCGACCATCTGCACGAATTTCGCGGATGCCCGGGCGTGGAGACCGCGCTTGTTGATGATCGACAATTCCCGGGAGTAAGGCGACATGGGCTGACTTCTTATTTGCCGCTTAAAACGCGGCTTGCGACGTTGATGTATTTGCGACCGGCGTCAGATGCGTCCTGGAGCGCCTTGTCCATGTTGTCTTCGCTGCGAACGCCCGCGAGTTTTATCAGCATGGGAAGGTTGACCCCGGCGATGACTTCGACATTGCCGTTGTTCATCACCGAGATGGCGAGATTGGACGGTGTGCCACCGAACATGTCAGTCAGAATAATGACGCCATTGCCATCATTGACGCGCGTAACGGCGTCGATGATGTCCTGTCGGCGCTGATCCATGTCGTCTTCGGGACCGATACAAACCGTCTCGATCAATTTCTGGGGACCGACGACATGCTCCAACGCATGGCGAAACTCCTCAGCCAGCTTGCCATGGGTGACAAGCACTAGTCCGATCATGAAATGCTCCCTTGCACACGCACTCTCACTGCCGACTATCGCAACGCGGCAATCCTGTCCATCGGTGGGATTTCATCTTGATGAGGAAAATGCGAATCGCAAGCCTAAAATCGCCTGAATCATGGTCACTTCACATTCGTTTTGAAAAGATTCTGAGCAAGTGCAGCAAATTTTTCCCGCAGGTAGTAGGTCGAGCTGGACAGCGAGAATGTCCACGTAAAAACGGAAAGATAACCGCCGCCACGGCAGCACAAAACGATGCTCGTCATCTTCAGGAAGTCTTGGATTTTCGGGTGAAACAACTGTCGTAACGGCGAAATGTAATACGGCGCTCGGGACGCTGTTGACCTTAACAATGCCGCTGCCGCGCAATTCCAGCAATCCCGCGATTGCTTCCGGCCGCTCTGCAAGAATGTTTTCGCCGTCGCGATACACGAAAATCTGATCGTCCGCGATCAGCGCCGCTGGCAATCCGCACCGTTGCGCCTCCGTCCATGAAACTGAAGACAAGCGCAAGTCTCCTTTTTGCCCTTTGCCGGAAGGTCCGGTGAAGAGGATGCCGGCGTTATCGACGACGATGGCGGTCGCATGCAGGTTGAAACGTTCAGCGTTCATGGGTTTCGGCCGCCGGCAGCGACAGGGTGAAGCGCGCGCCTGATATCACGCCGTATTTGTCGACGACATTTTCCGCCCTGAGACTGCCGCCATGGGCCTCGGCGATCTGGCGGCTGATGGAAAGGCCAAGGCCGGAATTCTGGCCGAAACCTTCGCTTGCCGGCCGGTCGGTGTAGAAGCGCTCGAAAATGCGGTCGATATCCTCGGCCTGAATGCCGGGTCCATTGTCTTCCACCTGCACGATGCAGCGATCCTTGTGGCGGGAAAGCCGCACGGTGATGCGGCCGCTTTCCTCGGAAACAAGGCGCGCATTCTCGATCAGATTGGTGACGATCTGCCCGATGCGAAGATCGTGGCCGTTCACCACGAAGGAGGTTTTGGCGCCCGCCTTGCGGTCGGCCACATAGTCGATCGCGACGCTTTTTTTCTTGGTGCTGATCTGGCGGGATATATCCACCAGACCCTTCATCAGCACGTCGAGATCGAGCGGCGAGGCATCGACGCGCGCCAGTTCGGCATCGAGCCGCGAGGCATCCGAGATATCGCTGATCAGGCGGTCGAGGCGGCGGACATCGTGGAAGATAATCTCGGTCAGCCGCTGTTTGGACTCGCCTACAGGGTCTTGGCGCGCGGCAGGGTTTCGACGGCACTGCGCAGCGAAGTCAGCGGGTTCTTCAGCTCGTGGCTGACATCGGCGGCGAAACTCTCGATGGCGTCGATACGGTCGTAAAGTGCCGTCGTCATTTCACGAAGCGCTATCGAAAGGTTGCCGATCTCATCCTGACGCGCCGAAAAATCCGGTATCTCCTCACGGGTTCTCGCCCCGCGACGCACACGGATTGCCGCCGCCGAAAGCCGCCGCAGCGGCGTGGCGATGGTTGAGGACAACAGCAGGGAGAGCACGATATTGACGAGCGTGGCGATGCCGAACACGCGCATGATGGCAAGGCGCTCCGCATGCACGATCTTGTCGATATCGCCGGCCTGCGTGGACAGGAGCAGAACCCCGAGCACGGCCCGGAAGCGCTGCACCGGCACGGCGACCGAAACGATGAGTTCGCCCTTTTCGGTGACGCGCACGACTGCGCCGCGCACGCCGGTCAGCGCATTCATCACTTCAGGATAGATCGAGCCGTCGCCGCCAGGCGCTTCCTTGTATTGCGGCAGGCTGCTCGGTTGCAGCATGCGGTTGAACATGCTGGTGAACCATTCACCCCAGGTCTGGGTTTCCGGCGTCACCGGCGGCAGATCGAAGCGCAGGACCTGACCGCTTGTTAGAGAGATAGCGGGAATCGAGAAGCAGATTGGCATCGGCATCAATTTGGAAGGGCATTCGCGCAGGTGCGTAATCGGCGAAATCGTAGCGCATACCCGGCGCCCGCGTTCGGATTGATCAATACTATGGCATGTG
>JAXHOC010000025.1:0-7417 GCA_034519725.1 Agrobacterium sp. | reverse complement strand
AGTTACGTATTGCCGGATACGCGCGAATGCCTGTCGCTGCTTGGCCTTTCCGTCTATACCGAAACGAAGGCCGGCCCGCTTCTCGACTATCTGTCGCGGCTGACCCGGCTGAATTTTCCGGCCGGCAGCGAGGTTTCCTATTCCAATACCGGTTATCGTCTGGTGGAGGCGGCGCTGGAGCGCCATGGTTTCCGTTTTGACGATTTCGTGCAGGGGCAGATTGCCGGTCCGTTCGGTGTTTTCCTGAAGGCGCCGGATGGCTGGAACGATCCGGTTGACGGATTGGTGCCGGGTTATTGGAAGGCGGAGAGCAACTGGCAGCTTTCGGCGGGGGGCTTGCATATTTCCGCTTCGGGAAGTCTTGCCGGCAGCGCCGAAGCGCTGACCCGCTGGTTGCAGGGGCTGATGCGGGGCGAGGGCAGTTTTGCGGGCGTGCTGGACGGGCTTTCCGCAAAGCGGCCGCTCGCCGATGGCCGGATGAGCGAATATGGTCTTGGCCTGCGCTGGTCGCATCTGGGCGACAGACGTTTCGTCGGTCACGGCGGTTCGCATCCGGGCTACAAGACCTATTTCCTGCTCGATCCCGAAAACGGCACGGGCTTCGTCGTAGTGTCGAACCGCGAGGATACCAACGGCTTCAAGATCGCGCTGGACAGCATGGCGGCGCTCAACGGCCTGCCATTGCCCAAACCCGCGGCCAGCCTGCCGGACGGCCTCTATGTCACCGAAAGCGGACCGTGGTGGCTGGAAATCAAGGGCAGCACCTCCACCTTTATCGATGGCGACGATACGCTTTATGAAGATGCCGATGGCTGGGTGTCGTCCCGCTCCGCCTCCTCTCCGATGCTTCTGAAGCTTGAGGGCGACGCGATCGTCGGCGAGGCAGGCCACGCCGCCCGCCGGTTCCTGCCTGTCGGTGAGCATGCCGTGCCCGCAGAGCTTTCCGGGTCGTGGAGCTCTACCGAAAGGGCGGAATTTACGATTTCCGGTTCGACGCTGACGATGGGCATCGGCCCGACGCGCCGCAGCATGCCTTTGAAGGCGCTCGGCAACGGTCGCTTCCTGTTCACGCTCACGGATGGGCCGTGGACGAAGCGCATCTGCCTGAACCGGCTTGGTGACGACCGGATCGAGCTGGTCTCCAGCCGGGCACGGATGATCGAGTATTCAAGAGGCCGCTAACGGCTTGCGGCTCATCAGACCGGCTCCACAAACTCGACGTCATCCTCGGGCCTGTCCCGAGGATCTGCAGGTGATTGATTTTATTGAGGTTATTAGATCCCTGGGACAAGCCCAAGGATGACGGACGCGGAGCCAAGTCCGTTTCCTAAACCGCCCGAAGCTCTCTAAAAGGCTTTCAATCAGCTGCTATTGCTCCTAATAAAGGCCCTTGTTCCTGCTGAAGGCCGGTTCAACATCTTTGTGGGAGAACAGGCCCTTGGAAGTCAAATGGCTCGAGGATTTCCTGGCGCTGGCCGGAACGCTCAATTTTTCGAAGGCGGCGGAAGAGCGGCATGTGACGCAATCCGCTTTCAGCCGAAGGATCAAGCAGCTGGAAGCCTGGGTGGGTGCGACGCTGGTCGATCGCGCTTCTTATCCCTCACGGCTGACCGAGGCCGGGGTGAGGTTCGTGCCGGTGGCGCAGGAAACGCTGAAGCAGCTTTATCACGCCCGTCGCACCCTGTTACAGGAAGACGGTGAGGATGCCAGAACGGTGCGGCTGACGGCGTTGCACACGCTGTCGTTCACCTTCTTCCCGGACTGGCTCAAACGAGTAAACCAGACGGCGGGGCCACTGTTTTCGGTGTTGCGGCCCGATTCCGGCAGCATGGAGGAAAATCTCAATTCGCTGGTGGACGGGCAGAGCGATTTCCTTCTGACCTACGCCCATCCCGAAGTGCCGATGCTGCTCGATGCGCAGACTTTCGAATTCCGCGTGCTTGGCGCGGAAAACATCATTCCCGTTTCCGCCCCCGCAGAGGATGGCGCACCGCTGCACAGCCTGACGGAAAGTGCCAAAAACCCCTTTGCCTATCTGGATTACGAAAAGGCCTCGTTCTTCGGGCCGCTGCTTCGCGATCTCCTGAGCGCGCGCCTGCCGAAATTCGAGCGGGTGCATGAAGGCAGCATGTCGGTGGGGCTGAAAGCCATGGCGATGGCGGGCTGGGGTGTCGCCTGGGTGCCGGAAAGCCTGATGCGGCACGAGCTGGAGAGCGGCGCGCTGGTGCGTGCCGCCGACCCCGGTTTCGATATTGCCGTGGATATCCGGCTTTATCGCTCAAAAGAGAACCGCCGTCCGGTTGTCGAGCGGATATGGGCGGTTCTCGAAGATTGAAGCAGGCTTAGATCGCCGTGCGGTGGGCGTTTTCGAGATAGAGCGCGCGCAGGCGCTTGACCATCGCGCCGGGCTTGCCATCGCCCACCGGCTTGCCGTCGATCTTCGTCACCGAAACCACGAAGTTGGAGGCGCTGGTGAGGCAGGCTTCGTCTGCATTCATCGCTTCTTCCAGCGTGAAAGGCCGTTCTTCCAGCGTGAAACCGGCTTCCTTGGCCAGTTGCAGGGCGGCAAGGCGGGTGCAGCCGGGCAGGGTCTTGTTGCTGTTGCCGCGCGTGATGATCTTCTTGTCGCCGGTGATGATATAGGCGGTGGAAGATGCGCCTTCGGTGATGAAACCATCCTCGATCATCCACGCCTCATCGCAGCCTTCAGCCTTGGCAATGCGTTTTGCTATGACCTGCGGCAGCAGGCAGACGGTCTTGATGTCACGGCGCGCCCAGCGCTGGTCGGGTACGGATTTGACCGCAATGCCCACCTCTTCCACGGCGGTGCCGACGAGTTTCTTGGCCTGCGTGAACATGACCAGCGTCGGCTTCAAATCGGCGGAAAACAGGAAGTTGCGGTCTTCCGCGCCGCGTGTCAGCTGCAGGTAGATCATGCCTTCGACCAGATTGTTGTCGGCGATGAGGCGACGTTCAGCCTCGACGATCTCCTTGGTCGTGACCGGCAGCGGCACGTCGATTTCGCGGGCGCTGCGTTCCAGCCGCGCCATGTGCAGGTCGCTGTCGATCAGCTTGCCTTCGAGAACGGAGGTGACTTCATAAATGCCGTCGCCGAACAGGAAGCCGCGGTCGAAGATGGAAAGGCGAGCTTCCGCCTCGGGCAGGAATTCGCCGTTGAGGTAAACGATGCGACCGGATTGGCTAGTCATGAAAACTCCGTCTGGAAAGGTCAGGCTGAAAGAAGGGTTTTGAGGGTGTCGATGGAAATGGCCTCGACCGTGGAGACCGTGCCGGTTGCGGCGTTGAAGCCCGTCGTCGTCGTTGCCGCGCAGAGCGAATTGAGGATCGCTTCCTCTGTCGCCTCAATCGCTGCCTCGAACAGCGGCGAAATCGCATCGTTGGAGAGATCGGGGAAATCGGTCACGGCCTTGCGGCGCGCGAGTGTGCGGCGAAGCCGTTCATGGGTCGAAAATGCCAGCGCATAGTCGCCGGAACCATTGCTCAGCGCCGCGCCGGTGCGCGCCAGCCCGCCGAAACTTCTGGCAGCCAGGCGTTTCAGATTGCGCGACGACAGCGGCGCATCGGTTGCGACGATGATGACAATCGAGCCGTCCTTGTCCTTATGCTCAGGGCTTGAATAGGGCCTGCCGCAGACAAGGAGATGGCCGCCATAATTGGACTGTACCAGGACGCCGAGCGTATAGGTTTCCCCGGCAACGGAGACGACACGCGATGCGGTTCCGATGCCGCCCTTCATGCCGAAAGCCACGGTGCCGGTTCCTGCGCCAATGCCGCCCTCTGCCACCGGGCCTGTGGCAGCGTTTTTGAGCGCGGTCGAGATTTCCTCGACGGTCGGGCGGCCGGCGCGGATGTCGTTCAGCCGGGAATCGTTGGTTTCTCCGACAACCGCATTGATGGACACCACTTTTTCGTTGCCCGGCTGCGACAGCGTCTGGCGGTTGATCGCCTCGATCGCCCGGCCGGTTGCGAGCGTGTTGGTAAGGATAACAGGCGTTTCAATCTCGCCCAGCTCCTCGATCTGGGTCGAGCCGGCAAATTTGCCGAAGCCGTTATAGGCCGCAAAACCTGCGGGCACCTTGTCCTGAAAGATGTTGCCGGCATGCGGCAGGATCGCGGTTGCGCCGGTGCAGATCGTATCGCCTTCGATCACCGTGCAGTGGCCGACAAGCATGCCTTCGACATCGGTAATGGCGTTCAGCGCGCCGGTTTCGAAATGGCCGGGCGGCAAGCCGATATCGCGCAGTCTCGGGCGTGTCGTCTCATGCATCGTGTCGGTCGCTTTTGCGGAATGAGGGCTGACATCAGGGGCGGGCGCGGCTTGCGAAAAGCTTTGCTTGCTCCGAACGTTAGCCTAGTTCGCGGCGAAACGGCATCGCAAAAATGGAATAGTTTTATGCGGGCAATGGATGCGCTCAGGAGGCGCGAAGCGCGTGGCCGTCTTCAAGCCATTGCCGCATGGCCTCTTCGGTCTCCTGCCGCGTCGGTGCGCCGATGCGGCCGCCGAAGACGGTGCATTTGAGCGCGGCGGCGACCGAGGAGAGCCGGATGGCCGCGCGGCTTTCCATGCCCTCGGCAATGGCAAGCGCGAAGGTACCGTGGAAAATGTCGCCTGCCGCCAGCGTATCCACCGCTTTGACCGGCATGGTTTCCTGAAAATGGACAGTCGGATCGCCAGCCTCCGTCCACCAGCATCCTGCCGGTCCGGCGGTGACGGCGATGAAGGTCTGCGGATAGCGGACGTGCAGCACCGGCAGCATGTCCTTTACCGTCTGAAGTCCCGTCAGCCGGGAGGCGGCGGGTTCGGAAAAAACGATGTGGGTTGCGGCGGGTGCGAGCTTTTCGAGGGTTTCGACGGGTGCGACATCACCATCGAGAATGGCGTGTTTGCCGAGCGCGCGCGCCACATCAAGAACATCGAGCGCCAGTTCCGGCCAGCGCACATCCACGAGAACGGCGTCGAAAGGGGCGAGGTCCGCTGGCGTGCAGGCGCGCTTCTTTTCATGCAGCCGGTGATCATAAAAAGGCACGATCAGCCGTTCGCCACGATCATCGATGATGATCGTTGACAAGGCGGAGCGCGCGCCGGCGGCGACTGTCATGCCTCCAACGTCGATACCGCTTTCGGCGAGATCGCGCAGGATGCGGGTGCCGGTCTCATCGTCTCCGACAGCGCCCCAAAGGCTGGCGCGGCCGCCCATGCGATGCACCGCATAGGCGGCGCTGGATGCCATGCCTTCGGCGATCTGCAACATGTCGTAAGGCAGGACCTTGCCTTCGCCCTTTGGCATGTCATGGACGCGAAACAGGGTGTCGAGCACGGCAGCCCCCACGCACAGCACATGTTTGCGGCTCTCGTGTTCGCTCTCCATGCCCGTCACCCCAAGTCTTTGTTTTATGCAATTTTACTCGACAGCGCCTCAGATGCGCTTGCCGCTTGTCTTGTCGAACAGATGCACCATTTCCGGGTCGATGGCGATATTGATCGTATCTCCGAACCGCACATCCAGCCGTTCGCGGAACAGGCAGGCGATCTCGTCGCCCTTGCAGTTCAGCTTGGCGTAGATTTCCGAACCGGTGCCTTCGACCAGTTCGACCCGGCCTTCGATGCCGCCGCTTGCGGCGCGGATATGTTCCGGGCGCACGCCATAGATGAGGTCGCGGCCGCCCAGTGCGGCAATATCGGTGTTGGCGGGCAGGGGAAGGCTCAGGCCCTTCACGGTGCGGAACACGCCTTCTTCGATGCGTCCGCGAATGAAGTTCATGGCGGGCGAACCGATGAAACCGGCAACGAAGAGGTTGGCCGGGCGATCGTAGAGTTCGAGCGGCGCGCCGATCTGTTCGATGACGCCGTCATGCAGCACGACGATCTTGTCGGCCATGGTCATGGCTTCCACCTGGTCGTGGGTAACGTAGATGGTGGTGGTGCCGATGCGCTGGTGCATGGCCTTGATCTCGCCGCGCATCTGCACGCGCAGCTTGGCGTCGAGGTTGGAAAGCGGCTCATCGAACAGGAAGACCTGCGGATCGCGCACCAGTGCGCGGCCCATGGCCACGCGCTGGCGCTGGCCGCCGGAAAGCTGGCGCGGATACCGGTCGAGCAGCTTGTCCAGCCCCAGAATGGCGGCGGCCTTGTCGACGCGTTGGCCTTGGTCTCGTCCTTCGCTGACCTTCCGCCAGCTTCAGCGCGAAGCCCATGTTGTCGTACACCGTCATGTGCGGATAGAGCGCGTAGTTCTGGAAGACCATGGCGATGTCGCGGTCACGGGCGGGCAGGTTGCTGACCTCGCGGGTGCCGATGTGGATTTCGCCGTCGCTGACTTCTTCCAGGCCCGGCAATCATGCGCAGCAGGGTGGATTTGCCGCAGCCGGACGGGCCGACCAGCACGACGAATTCGCCATCCTTGATATCGATATCGATGCCGTGGATGATGTTGACTGCGCCGAAGCGCTTCTGGACGTTCAGGATATTAACCGGTGCCATTTTGTAGGTTCCCGTATTTTTGTGGGTTGGTTCAGCCGCCCTTGACGGCGCCGGCGGTAAGACCCGCCACGATCTGTTTCTGTGCGAACATGGTGAGCAGCAGCACCGGCAGCGTCACGATCAGCGCGGCTGCGGCAAGCGGCCCCCAGCTCACCTGTTCGAAGGAGAGCATGTTGTAGACGGCGACCGGCAGGGTGCGCGTTTCACGGCTGGCCAGCACGATGCCGAAGACGAAGTTGTTCCACGAGAAGATGACCGCCAGAATGAAGGAGACGACGATGCCGGGCTTGGCAATCGGCAGCGCCACCAGCCGGAACACCTGCCAGGAGGATGCGCCATCGATGCTTGCCGCTTCTTCCAGCTCCTTCGGCGTGGTCTCGAAATAACCGATCATGATCCAGACCACGATTGGAACCGTCACCACCAGATGGATGATGATCTGCGGCCAGAGCGTGCCGAGCAGGTTCAGCCATTGGAACAGCAGGAACAGCGGAATAAGGAAGGAGAGGCCGGGCGTCATGCGGGCGATCATGATGACGACGGCCGATTTTCCGCCTTCAGCCGCGCGATGCCGTAACCGGCGGGCACGCCGATCACCAGCGCCAGAATGGTGGCCGCACCGGTGACGAGCACCGAATTCCAGAAATAGAGGAAGAAATTGTTCTCCTCGAACACTTTCACATAGTTCGACCAGGCGAAACGTTCGGGGATGAGGATCGGCGGATAGGCGCCGTTGTCGATTTCATATTTCAGCGACAGCGAGATCATCCAGATGAAGAACAGGATAACAGGCGAGATCATGACCAGCGCCACGAAGAACAAGCCGAGACGGTCGAGGTTTTTACGTTTCAGGATTTTGGCAGACATTAGCGATCCTCCATCTCGTTCCATTGCGCGCGCTGGCGCACCATCAAA
>JAXHOC010000013.1:0-54419 GCA_034519725.1 Agrobacterium sp. | reverse complement strand
CAGCCAGCACGACGAGCTTGTGGTCCTGTATATCGCAGATGATGCGGTAATCGCCTACCCGGTAACGCCAGAAGCTGCCAAGTTCGGAACCTTGCAGGGCTGCACCTGTCTGGCGGGGATTGTCATCCTGGACGACCCGGTCCGCCAGAAAAGAAACGATGCGGTTCGCGTCCTGCTTTGCCAGCTTCCCAAGCTGCTTGACCGCTCGGTGCTGAAATTCAATTTTCCAGGTCAAGATCGCGCATCACTTCTTCCAGACTATGGGTGCGCTCTTTATTGGCAATGCGCTGCCGCACCGCCTCTTCGGCAAGATAGAGATCTTCCATATCCTCGATATGTTTCTCGATCGCCTCGCGGATATAATAGGCGGATGTGCGGCCGGTGCGCTCGGAAAGCGCTTTCAGCCGTTCATAGGTCTCGTCCGGCAGGCGGATGGCCGTCTGTTTGCTCATGGCTTGCGCCCTTTCCGACTAAAATGGGATACATGCATCCCATATAGCATCGTTTGCCCGGCGCGGCCAGTAGAACCGCAGGCTTTGCGGCTTGCCGCACCGGGCTTCATCATCTAATACACCGGCATAATTTCAGGAAAATATCGGATCGGCATCATGAGCGAAAAAGCAAAAAAGCCTCAGAAACTGAAAGCCCGCCTGCCGCGCGGCTTCGTGGACCGTTCTGCTGCCGATATCCATGCCGTGAATGAAATGATCGACAAGATCCGCAAGGTCTACGAGCTTTACGGCTTCGACCCGGTGGAAACCCCGCTATTCGAATATACCGATGCGCTCGGCAAATTCCTGCCCGATAGCGACCGCCCCAACGAAGGCGTGTTTTCGCTGCAGGACGACGACGACCAATGGATGAGCCTGCGTTACGATCTGACAGCGCCGCTTGCCCGCCATGTCGCGGAAAACTTTAACGAAATCCAGCTGCCCTACCGCACCTATCGCGCCGGTTACGTGTTCCGCAATGAAAAGCCCGGCCCCGGCCGCTTCCGCCAATTCATGCAGTTCGATGCCGATACCGTCGGTGCTGCCGGCGTGCAGGCCGATGCCGAAATGTGCATGATGATGGCCGATACGCTGGAGGCGCTTGGTATTGCGCGCGGTGACTATGTCATCCGCGTCAACAACCGCAAGGTGCTCGATGGCGTCATGGAAGCCATCGGCCTCGGCGGCGAGGACAATGCCGGTCGCCGCCTCAACGTCCTGCGCGCCATCGACAAGCTCGACAAGTTCGGCACTGATGGCGTGAAGCTGCTGCTCGGTCCCGGCCGCAAGGACGAGTCCGGCGATTTTACCAAGGGCGCGGGTCTCGGTGACGAGCAGATCGAAAAGGTTCTGTTTTTCGTCGGCATCAAGGATTATGCGGAGAGCGCCGACGATCTTGCAAAACTGGTTGCGGGCACGTCGAAAGGTGCGGAAGGCGTTGATGAACTGAACATCATCGGCGCTCTGGTCTCCGGTGCCGGTTACGATGCGACGCGCATCAAGATCGACCCATCGGTCGTGCGCGGTCTCGAATATTACACCGGCCCGGTCTACGAGGCTGAACTGACCTTCGACGTCACCAACGACAAGGGCGAAAAGGTCGTGTTCGGCTCGGTCGGCGGCGGCGGGCGTTATGATGGTCTCGTTTCGCGCTTCATGGGCCAGCCGGTTCCGGCCACGGGCTTTTCCATCGGCGTCTCGCGTCTGATGACAGCGCTCAAGAACCTCGGCAAGCTCGGTCAGGTCAAGCCGCTGGCACCTGTGCTGATCACGGTCATGGATGGCGATGTCGACAGCATGGGCCGCTACCAGCGCTTCACGCAGGCGTTGCGCGCCGAAGGCATCCGTGCCGAAATGTACCAGGGCAACTGGAAGAAATTCGGCAGTCAGCTGAAATACGCCGACCGTCTCGGCTCCCCCATCGCCATCATTCAGGGCGGTGACGAGCGGGCCGAAGGCGTGGTGCAAATCAAGGACCTGATCGAAGGCAAGCGCCTCTCCGGTGAGATCGAGGACAATGCCAGCTGGCGCGAGGCGCGCGTGGCGCAGATCACCGTGCCGGAGGCAGAACTGGTGGCGAAGGTTCGCGAGATATTGGCCGCGCAGGCTGAAGATTTGGCGCGGGCGCAAGGCAACTAATGTGATGCGCGCCGTTTACCCCCCTCTGCCCTGCCGGGCATCTCCCCCACAAGGGGGGAGATCGATCTGCCGCTATGCCTCGGTCATCTCTACTTTCACGGGACTAAAGCGGCGGAGTGTGCGCCTTGCCGATCTCTCCCCTTGTGGGGGAGATGCCCGGGCAGGGCAGACGGGGGTATTTCGCCGACTGCACAGGAATTCTCTCATGCCCCTGATCGACATGCCGGAATTTTCCGGAGAGCTACTGGAAGAATTCGCCGCACGCCGCACGAGCCGCGTGAATACGCCCGTCATCCAGCCCGCCGAACCGTTTCTGGATATGGCCGGCGAGGATTTGCGGCGGCGTATTTTCATGACGGAGAGCGAGAAGGGTGAGAGCCTGTGTCTGCGCCCGGAATTCACCATTCCCGTCTGCCTGCGCCACATCGAGACCGCGACCGGCACGCCGAAGCGTTATTCCTATCTCGGTGAGGTCTTCCGCCAGCGCCGTGACGGTGCCAATGAGTTTTATCAGGCCGGCATCGAGGATCTCGGCGATACCGATATCGCCGCCGCCGATGCCCGTGCCGTGATCGACGCAACCGCTATGCCTGAAGCGCGCCTGCTGCTTGGCCGTTCGCTCGCGGTCACGCTGGGGGATCAGGTCGGTGTTCGAGGCGGTCGTTGCCGCACTCGGCCTGCCGCTTGGCTGGCAAAAAAGGCTGGTGCACGCTTTCGGCGATATGGCGCAGCTCGACGCGCTGCTGGAAAGCCTCGTCCACCCCAAACCCATGACCGGCCTCGACGCGCGGGTCGCCGGCCTTCTGGCGACGGGTGAGGAAGCTGTGCTGGTCGATTATCTCGACACGGTGATGCAGGAAACCGGCTATTCCACCAATGCCAGCCGCTCGCCGCAGGAAATCGCCCGCCGGCTGCGGGAAAAGCTGGCGCTTGCCGCCACGCGCCTGCCGGATGAGAGTTTCGAGCTGCTCAAACAGTTTCTGGCCCTGCAGGCGCCCTTGCCGCAGGCCTCGCAAATTCTGGCTGATTTCGCCGCGAAGGCGAAGCTGAAGCTGGACGGCGCGCTGTCGGCTTTCGACAATCGTGTTGCGGCCCTTGCCAATGCCGGTGTCGATCTCGAAACGGTCAGCTACGGCGCTGCCTTCGGTCGTCCGCTCGATTATTATACCGGCCTCGTTTTCGAGGTGGTGGAAGCGGGCGGCGATAGCGTGCTGGCCGGTGGGGGGCGCTTCGACCGGCTGCTGACGCTGCTCGGCGCGCAGGAAAAAATACCGGCCGTGGGCTTTTCGCTCTGGCTGGATCGCATCGAGACGGTGCGCGGGAGCGATAAGCCATGATCACCATTGCCTTGCCCTCCAAGGGCCGGATGAAGGAAGACGCCTCCGCCGTTCTGGAACGCGCCGGGCTGAAGGTCGCGGCCGTCGGCAATGACCGCTCCTATCGCGGCCGCATCGAAGGCCGCGACGATATCGAGATCGCCTATCTCTCGGCCTCCGAGATCGCCCGCGAAATCGGTGCTGGCAGCGTGGATTTCGGGGTGACGGGCGAAGACCTGGTGCGCGAGGGGCTAACCAATGCCGATGCGCAGGTGGAATTCTGCGCCCGCCTCGGTTTCGGCCACGCCGATGTCGTCGTTGCCGTGCCGGAAATCTGGCTGGATGTGGACAGCATGGCCGATCTCGGCGATGTGGCCTCGGAATTCCGCGCCCGTCATGGTCGCCGGCTCGCCATCGCCACCAAATACTGGCGGCTGACCCAGCAGTTCTTTTCGCGCCAGCACGGCATCCAGCTTTACCGCATCGTCGAGAGCCTCGGCGCGACCGAAGGGGCACCGGCGGCAGGGCAGGCGGATATCATCGTAGATATCACCTCCACCGGCTCGACGCTGAAGGCCAACCACCTGAAAATCCTGTCGGACGGCGTCATCGTCCGCTCGGAAGCCTGCTTCGTGCGTGCCCGCAAGCCGGAGCACGACGGCGATACGGTGGTTCAGGAGATCGCGGCGCGCATAAAAGCGGCCGTCTGAGAGCATAAAAAGAAAAAAAGCCGCCGGATCGCTCCGGCGGCTTTTTTGTTGGGTCAGCCTGTTGGCTCAGGCGCGGGCGGTCACAAAGCCGCGCTTTGCGTCGACGGAGTAGGCGCCTGCACCGAAGGTTGCGAGCAGGATATAGGCGCCGGCAAGGGTGATGTTCTTCATCAGCATGATGCCGTTCAGCGTGTTGATCCAGCCGAGAGCAGGCTCAGGCCAGCCGGGAACGGCAACGGTGCCGCTGTGGAATACAAGACCGGTGAACACGCAGAATACGGCAAGCGCCCAGGCGGCGATCTTCGTCTGGAAACCGGCGAGAATGGCAAGACCGGCGACAAGTTCGAACAGGCCGGCCAGATAGGCAAGCGCGGTTGCGGCGGGCAGGCCCGCACCGGCGATCATGCCGGCAGTACCGGCGGGATCGGTCAGTTTGCCGAAGCCGGAATAGATGAAGATGAAGGAAAGCAGAATGCGGGCGATGAGAACGAGAACGTTCTGGTTGCTGGACATGGAGTATCTCCGGTAAGTGATCGGCGTGTCGCCGGTTGAGCTGCAAAGCAATGTCTGGAGATACCAATGACCGAAAATCACCCATCTATAAAGATGAACAATAGACGACAAATTGTCTTCGTTTTGTGAACGACTGCCGACGTCGTTCCGCAATACCCGGAGCGGATCCGATCTGCATGAAATCGTTGGACACGTTCCATCTATTTGTTTTCACAAATTTTTCTGACGTAAGGCCGCTGTACAGTTCTGCTGGAGACGGAGATCTCCTAGGCGGCGAAGCGCATATCCTCGAAACGCGGAAACAGGAACAGCCCCGAAATGCTGCCTTGCTGGCCGATCTCGAAACCGGAGGATTCGCCCATGCAGATGAGCGGCTGGCGCATTGCCGGCAGGGTGAACAGGCCGGTGGAAAAACAGAAACGTGAGGGTGCGGCGGAAGCCTGTTCGAAAATTTCGAGCACGCGGTCGTGGTGACCCCGGTCATAACAGCGGATCAGGCTCAGCAGGCCGCATTCGCCCTGCGGCAGGCCATGCATGAAAGATGCGTGTTCGCCAAGCTTGATGACGCCGCTCGAAAGATCGCCGCTCCATTCTTCCGAAATAAAGAAATGCGATAGTGTCCGGGTATCCGGCATGGTCGTCGCGGCCGCAGGCAGAGCATCGTTGCGTCTTGATATTTCGAACAAATCGCGCCCCCGCATGAACATCGTACCAGCGCTGCAATTTCAAGCGGCGCTGCCAAGTTGATCTTTCATCGCCATCCGCAGTCGAACGTGCTTGGCAAGCATCGAACCCCTTCAATGCTTGCATCCGGCTGCGGTACCCTTCCGGGCGCTGACTTATAGTTTATTTTCTTCTGCCTACAACAACCAGTCAGTGAGAAAATCAAAAATAATATGTATTCCTTCATCGTAATCGCGAAATATATGAAAAAAGACAACTAGATGTCGAACTTATAAACTGCATGGGACGAAAATCCGTCCCTTCGGCGATTGTGATTCGCCTTTTCCGGCATCCGATTATTGCACGCGCTGCCAAAAACAAGCCGGCTAAGTTTACCGCTGTTTCAAAAAGAGACAATATTTTTCAAGCCCGCTCCCGGCAAGGGAAGATATCGCGCCAAACTCTATGGCGACAAACAAAAAGGGCGATCCGAAGGCCGCCCTTTCGTATTCCAGTGACAGGACTGATTGGAAGTCCATGCCGCGCGTCTGCTGCGCTTGCGACGCCAGACCGCTAAAAGGGCATGGGCGGCAAACAAAAAGGGCGATCCGAAGACCGCCCTTTCGTATTCCAGTGACAGGACTGATTGGAAGTCGATGCCGCCCGTCTGGTGCGCTTGCGACGCCAGACCGCTAAAAGGGCATGGGCGGCAAACAAAAAGGGCGATCGAAGACCGCCCTTTCGTATTCAGTGACGGGACTGATTGGAAGTCCATGCCGCCCGTCTGGTGCGCTTGCGACGCCAGACCGCAAAAAACGCATGGGCGGCAAACAAAGGGCGATCCGAAGACCGCCCTTTCGTATTCCAGTGACAGGACTGATTGGAAGTCCATGCCGCCCGTCTGGTGCGCTTGCGACGCCAGACCGCAAAAAGGGCATGGGCGGCAAACAAAAAGGGCGATCCGAAGACCGCCCTTTCGTATTCCAGTGACAGGACTGATTAGAAGTCCATGCCGCCCATGCCGCCGCCGGGCATCTGTGGCATTGCCGAGTCCTTCTTCGGAAGTTCGGCAATCATGGCTTCGGTGGTGATCAGCAGCGAAGCAACCGAAGCTGCGTTCTGCAGAGCCGTGCGAACAACCTTGACCGGGTCGACGATGCCCAGGCGCGACCAGGTCGCCATATTCGCCGGTCTGGGCGTTGTAGCCGAAGTTGTCGTCGCTCGCTTCTCGAGGATCTTGCCGACAACGATGGAAGCTTCGTCACCTGCGTTTTCCGCGATCTGGCGAACCAGCGACTGCAGCGCCTTGCGGACGATGTTGATGCCGGCTTCCTGGTCGTCGTTGACACCCTTGACGGTGATCTTCGTGGAAGCGCGCAGCAGGGCCACGCCGCCGCCCGGCACGATGCCTTCTTCAACGGCAGCGCGGGTCGCGTTCAGGGCGTCGTCGACGCGGTCCTTCTTCTCCTTCACTTCGACTTCGGTCGAGCCGCCGACGCGGATCACGGCAACGCCGCCGGCCAGCTTGGCCAGACGCTCCTGCAGCTTCTCGCGGTCGTAGTCCGAGGTGGTTTCCTCGATCTGCGCCTTGATCTGGGCAACGCGGCCGTCGATGTCGGTCTTCTGAGCCGGCGCCATCAACGATGGTGGTGTTTTCCTTGGAGATCGACGACCTTCTTCGACTGGCCGAGCATGTCGAGCGTGACGTTTTCGAGCTTGATGCCGAGGTCTTCGGAGATCACCTGACCACCGGTCAGGATGGCGATGTCTTCCAGCATGGCCTTGCGGCGGTCGCCGAAGCCCGGAGCCTTGACGGCAGCGACCTTGAGGCCGCCACGCAGCTGGTTGACGACGAGCGTGGCGAGAGCCTCGCCTTCGACGTCTTCGGCGATGATGACGCAGCGGCTTGCCGGTCTGAACGACAGCTTCCAGAACCGGCAGCATGGCCTGCAGGTTGCGAGAGCTTCTTCTCGTGCAGCAGGATGTAGCGCGTCTTCGAGGTCGGCAACCATCTTCTCCGGGTTGGTCACGAAGTAGGGCGAGAGGTAGCCGCGGTCGAACTGCATGCCTTCGACGACTTCGAGTTCGGTTTCGGCGGTCTTGGCTTCTTCGACGGTGATGACGCCTTCGTTGCCGACCTTCTGCATGGCTTCGGCGATCATGTCGCCGATCTGCTTCTCGCCGTTGGCGGAGATGGTGCCGACCTGCGCAACTTCTTCCGAGGTGTTGATCTTCTTGGCCTTGGCCTGAAGGTCCTTGACGACTTCTGCAACGGCGAGATCGATGCCGCGCTTCAGGTCCATCGGGTTCATGCCGGCGGCAACGGCCTTTGCACCTTCGCGAACGATGGCCTGGGCCAGAACCGTTGCGGTAGTGGTGCCGTCACCGGCGATGTCGTTGGTCTTGGAGGCAACTTCGCGAACGAGCTGTGCGCCCATGTTCTCGAACTTGTCTTCCAGTTCGATTTCCTTGGCGACGGAAACGCCGTCCTTGGTAATGCGCGGAGCGCCGAAGGACTTGTCGATAACGACGTTACGACCCTTCGGGCCGAGGGTTACCTTCACTGCATCAGCGAGAATGTCGACGCCCTTGAGCATCTTTTCGCGCGCTGAGCGGCCGAATTTGACTTCTTTGGCTGCCATTTTCAAAACTCCTGGTTTCGAATGGCCGGACGGGGTCCGGCTTGAAATTTAAGGAAACGATGGGTCCGGCTAAATCAGCCGATGATACCCATGATGTCGGCTTCCTTCATGATCAGAAGGTCTTCGCCGTCGAGCTTGACTTCGGTGCCCGACCACTTGCCGAACAGAACGCGATCGCCAACCTTGACGTCGAGAGCGACGACCTTGCCGGCCTCATCGCGAGCGCCGGAGCCAACGGCGACGATTTCGCCTTCCTGCGGCTTTTCCTTGGCGGTATCGGGAATGATGATGCCGCCCTTGGTCTTTGCTTCGGACTCAACGCGACGAACGACGACGCGATCATGAAGCGGGCGGAAATTGGTGCTTGTCATTGCCTAATCCCTCGATCAAATGACTTCAGGAACCTTTTGGAAGGTTCACGTGATGGGTGTTAGCACTCCTCTTGTTGGAGTGCCAGCACAGCGGAGATAAGGAGGCCGTCTGCCTGAGTCAAGAACGGCCCGTCGGAAAAATTTTATGTCTTATGGTTATCAGCGTTCCATGACAGAAATTTCCGATGCTCGGGCGCGGCCATGAAACGCCACATCGGGAACCTCTAAACGCCCAAAAGCGCGCCGCCGTCTTCCTCGGGCTTGTCCCACTGCTGTCCGGTTTAAATTTTTCGAAGAAGGCATAGCTTATTGGTTCTATTATATTTTCGGACATCCCGCCCCGAACCGGACGCCAAAGAGAGTGGCGTCGTCAGATGGGAAGGCGAGGCACGCCAATCACGCCGACGTCATCCTCGGGCTTGTCCCGAGGATCTGCAACCTCATGATTTTGTTGACGTTTCTAGATCCTTGGGACAAGCCCACGGATGACGTCGAGAGAAGCCGTACCCTTCACGCTCGGCTTCCATGAAGATGCAGCCTGACCAGAAATAAACCGGGCAGTAGTGGGACAAGCCCGAGGATGACGGCGAGTGTGAGGCGGCATTCCGCTCAGCCCGCAGGCGGGCGCGGCACCGCTTTTTTCCTTGCCATCGGCGTCCTGCTTTGCCATGTGACGCACACCCTTTTTTGTACCCGGAAAGCACATCATGGCTCATCGCATTCTCACCCTCGGCGAAATCACGGATGGGTTCGACGTTGTTCTTTCGGATGTCTGGGGCGTGCTGCACAATGGTGTCAGCGCCTTCCCGGATGCGGCGGTTGCGCTGCAAGACGCGCGCAAGGCCGGTAAAACCGTGGTGCTCATCACCAATTCGCCGCGTCCTGCCCCCGGCGTCATCGCCCAGCTTCGCGTTCTCGGCGTGCCTGATGAGGCCTATGACCGCATCATCACCTCTGGTGACGTCACCCGTGGCCTGATCGCCGAAGGCCCGAAAAAAGTCTTCCTGCTCGGCCCGGAGCGGGACATGCCGCTGCTCGAAGGTCTCGATGTCGAAAGGGTTGGCGAGACGGAGGCGGAATCCGTCGTCTGCACCGGTTTCTTCGACGACGAGACAGAAACGCCTGAAGATTATACCGACATGCTGAAAGGCTTCATCGCCCGCAAGGCGCCGATGATCTGCGCCAATCCCGATCTGGTGGTGGAGCGCGGCGAGCGGATCATTCCCTGCGCCGGCGCCATGGCCGCCTATTACGAACAGCTGGGCGGCGAAGTCCGTATTGCCGGCAAACCGCACGCGCCGATCTACGAAGCCTGCCTGGCTGCGGCCAGGGAAGTGCGCGGCGACTTCCCGAAGGATCGCGTGCTCGCCATCGGCGATGGCATGCCGACGGATGTGAAGGGCGCAATTGCGAGCGGCCTCAACCTTCTTTATATCAGCGGCGGCATTCATGCCGCCGAATATACGCTGAACGGCCAGACGGACGAGGCGCTTCTCAACGCCTATCTGACGGGGCAGGGCGCTTCTCCCGGCTGGTGGATGCCCCGCCTTGCCTAGGAAGAGCCTTGCCTGAGAAACGTCTGGCGCAAGCTGGCGTAAAAAATGGATCGACTGCCATGACCGTCTTTCATCGCAATGGAAAAAGGGAGCCGCTGCCGGAAGGTCTGCGCGGTGGCGTCATCGCGATCGGCAATTTCGATGGCGTGCACCGCGGCCATCGCGCCGTTCTGGACCGCGCGCTGGAACTGGCGGAGGCGCGCGGCGTTCCGGCGCTGGTGCTGACCTTCGAACCGCATCCGCGTTCCGTATTTCGCCCCGAAACGCCGGTCTTCCGCCTGACGCCCGCTCCGTTGAAGGCGCGCATCCTCGAGGCCATCGGTTTCCGCTCGGTCATCGAATACCCGTTCGACCGGGAGTTTTCGCAACGCTCGGCGGAAGAATTCGTCAAGTCCATTCTGGTCGATTGGCTGGGCGCCAGCGCCGTCGTCACCGGTTTCGATTTTCACTTCGGCAAGGGCCGCGAAGGCGGTCCGGCATTTCTGATGGCGGCAGGCAAGCGCAACGGCTTCGACGTGACTCTGGTGGATGCCTTCCGCGACGAGGGCGCCGATGTCGTCTCCTCAAGCCGTATCCGCTCGCTGCTGTGCGAGGGCGATGTGGCGGGTGCTGCGGGACAGCTCGGCTATCGTTTCACGGTGGAAAGCGAAGTCATCGGCGGCCAGAAGCTGGGGCGGACGCTGGGTTACCCCACGGCCAACATGGCGCTTGCGCCCGAGACGGAGCTGAAGGCCGGCATCTATGCCGTGCGGTTCCGCCGCCCCGATGGCACGATCCGCGATGGCGTCGCAAGCTTCGGTTACCGCCCGACCGTCACCGAAAACGGTGCCGCACTTCTCGAAACCTACGTCTTCGATTTTTCCGGCGATCTCTATGGCGAGATTTGTTCGGTCTCCTTCTTCGGGCACTTGCGCGACGAGCTGAAATTTGACGGCCTGGACCCCCTGGTCGCGCAGATCAGGCGAGACGAGGAAGAGGCGCGGGCGATGCTCTCAGGCGTGCGGCCGCTCAGTGAATTGGATGCGAAGATCGCATTTTGAGCGGGCCGATAATCCTGTCCCGCATCGCCGTCGCTTTTCACTTCCTTTTTGCCGGAAAACCGCATAAACAACCGGCCATGTCCCAATACCGGTTGCAGTTTAAAATTCAGATTGGCCGAATTATTGGCCCGGCCTTCCGCCCGCTCTGAAGAGCCGGAAGGTCCGGGATTTTGGCGCTCGTCATGGCATTTGACATGGCGCTTTCCGTCTTTGCCCTCTTTGAAATTGAGCGGCGCGACCGACACGGCGCGCAACAACGGTATAATTATGAGCGACACCGCAGAAAAATTCGACTATTCCTCGACCCTCTATTTGCCGCAGACGGATTTTCCGATGCGCGCCGGCCTGCCGCAGAAAGAACCGGAAACGGTGAAGCGCTGGCAGGAAATGGGCCTCTACAAGCAGCTCCGCGCTTCCGCCGCCGGCCGCGAAAAATTCGTGCTGCATGATGGCCCGCCCTATGCCAACGGCAACATCCACATCGGCCATGCGCTGAACAAGATCCTGAAGGACGTCATCACCCGCTCGTTCCAGATGCGCGGTTTCGACGCAAATTACGTGCCCGGCTGGGATTGCCACGGTTTGCCGATCGAATGGAAGATCGAGGAAGCCTACCGCGCCAAAGGCAAGAACAAGGACGAGGTTCCGGTCAACGAATTCCGCAAGGAATGCCGTGAGTTCGCAGCTGGCTGGATCAAGGTTCAGTCGGAGGAGTTCAAGCGCCTCGGCATCGAGGGCGACTTCGAAAACCCCTATACGACGATGAACTTCCACGCCGAAGCCCGCATCGCTGGCGAACTGCTGAAGATCGCCAGGAGCGGCCAGCTCTATCGCGGCTCCAAGCCCGTCATGTGGTCGGTGGTCGAGCGCACGGCGCTGGCGGAAGCCGAAGTCGAATATCATGACGTCGAGAGCGACATGATCTGGGTGAAGTTCCCGGTCGTAAGCCGATGTCGGCAGCCCGACGACGTCTGATCCGGCGATCTGGGCCCGTTCGTCGTCATCTGGACGACCACGCCGTGGACCATCCCCGGCAACCGCGCCATCGCCTTCTCTTCGCGGGTCGAATATGGCCTTTACGAAGTCGAGAGCGCGCAGAACGATTTCGGCCCGCAGCCGGGTGAAAAGCTGATCTTTGCGCGCAAGCTCGCCGATGAGGCTGCTGCCAAGGCGAAGCTGACTTTCAAGTTCGTTCGCGATGTGAACGCCGAAGAGCTGGCCGCCATCACCTGCGCCCATCCTCTGGCGTCGCTTGGCTACGATTTCCCGGTTCCGCTGCTCGATGGCGATCACGTCACCGACGATGCCGGTACCGGCTTCGTGCACACCGCGCCGAGCCATGGCCGCGAGGACTTTGATGCCTGGACGAACAGCGTCCGCACGCTCGAAGCACGCGGGATCGACACCAGAATCCCGTTCCCGGTCGGTGACGATGGTTTCTACACCGAGGACGCCCCCGGTTTCGGCCCGTCTGCCGAAGGCGGTGCGGCCCGTGTCATGGACGATAACGGCAAGAAGGGCGATGCCAACGAGCGCGTCATCAAGGCGCTGATCGCGGCAAACAACCTGTTTGCGCGCGGCCGTCTGAAGCACAGCTATCCGCATAGCTGGCGCTCCAAGAAGCCGGTGATCTTCCGCAACACGCCGCAGTGGTTTGTCTATATGGACAAGGAACTCGGTGACGGCACGACGCTGCGTTCGCGCTCGCTCAACGCCATCGACGCGACCCGTTTCGTTCCGGCCTCCGGCCAGAACCGCCTGCGCGCCATGATCGAAGGCCGGCCTGACTGGGTTCTGTCGCGCCAGCGCAGCTGGGGTGTGCCGATCGCCGTCTTTGCCGACGAGCAGGGTGAGGTTCTGGTCGACGAGGCCGTCAACGCCCGCATCCTCGAGGCCTTCGAGGCCGAAGGTGCGGATGCCTGGTTTGCGGAAGGCGCCAAGGAACGTTTCCTCGGCAACGACCACGACCACGCCAGATGGCAGCAGGTCATGGATATCCTCGACGTGTGGTTCGATAGCGGCTGCACCCACACCTTCACGCTGGAAGACCGCCCGGACATGAAGTGGCCGGCGGATGTCTATCTCGAAGGCTCGGACCAGCATCGCGGCTGGTTCCATTCGTCGCTGCTGGAAAGCTGCGCGACGCGTGGCCGCGCGCCCTATAATGCCGTCGTCACCCATGGCTTCACCATGGACGAGCAGGGCCGCAAGCAGTCCAAGTCTCTCGGCAACGTGGTTGCACCGCAGGACGTGATGAAAGAGTCCGGCGCGGATATCCTGCGCCTGTGGGTCATGACGACGGATTATTGGGAAGACCAGCGTCTGGGCAAGGCCATCATCCAGACCAACATCGATGCGTATCGCAAGCTGCGCAACACCGTGCGCTGGATGCTCGGCACGCTCGCCCACGACACGGGCGAGGAAATCGCCTATGCCGATCTGCCGGAACTGGAAAAGCTGGTGCTGCACCGCCTGTCCGAGCTGGATAAGGTCGTTCGCGACGGGTACGACGCCTTCGACTTCAAGAAGATCGCGCGCGCCCTGATCGATTTCGCCAATGTCGAGCTGTCGGCCTTCTATTTCGACATCCGCAAGGACACGCTTTATTGCGACGCGCCGTCGTCGCTGAAGCGCCGCGCTTCGCTGTCGGTCATCGCCAAGCTGTTCAACTGCCTCGTCACCTGGCTCGCGCCCATGCTGCCCTTCACCACCGAAGAAGCATGGCTTTCGCGCTATCCGGATGCGGTGTCGGTGCATCTTGCCCAGTTCCCGGAAATCCCGGCGGAATGGAACAATGAGGCGCTGGAAGAAAAGTGGGAGAAGATCCGCAAGGTCCGCACGGTCGTGACAGGTGCGCTGGAAGTCGAGCGCCGTGAAAAGCGCATCGGCTCCTCGCTCGAGGCCGCACCCGTCGTGCACATTGCCGATGCCGATCTTCTGGCGGCGCTCTCCGGGCAGGATTTTGCCGAAATCTGCATCACCTCGGCCATTTCGGTGGTTGGCGATGAAGGCCCGGCCGATGGCTTCCGTTTGCCTGAGGTCGCAAAGGTCGTAGTCGAGCAGAAGCTGGCGGAAGGTGCAAAATGCGCCCGCTCGTGGCGCATCACCACCGATGTCGGTTCCGATCCGGACTATCCGGAGGTTTCGGCCCGTGATGCGGCGGCACTGCGCGAGCTTGCCGCGCTTCGATAAGGAAAATGGCCGGATGAATTGCGCTTTAGCTCTTCATCCGGTACACCTGCCTGAAAATGGCCGGATTTGCACGGCAATGCGGGCTACCGCCTGCCGAAAGACGATGTCTGGCGCAATGGGACGGACGGCTGGAAGGGTTTTTATGAAGACGATGAAGGCTTTTGGGCAGGATAACGCGCAGGGTTTGAGCATGTTTCGCACGGTTGCGGGTATCACCGCGATAGGCGTGCTGCTCAGCGCCTGCACAAGCCCGACCTATGGCACGGGCAAGACGGCGGCCGAACAGCTTGTCGACGACCTCGGCAACGCGACGTCGATCACCGGCAACGACCAGGAAAAGCGCAACCTGAAATACAGCCCGCGCCCCGGTCTCGTTGTTCCCGCCCAGTCCCGCGCCGAACAACTGGCGACGCCGCAGCAGAACATGGCGAACCGCGAAAACAACCCGCAATGGGTCGAATCGCCGGAAGAGACCCGTGAACGCCTGCGCGAAGAGGCGGATGCCAACAAGAACAATCCGCATTACCGCTCGCCGCTGCTTGCCGGCAACGGCACGGCTGGCCAGATGACCGAAAGCCAGAAATGGGAAGCCTTCCGCAAGGCCAAGGCAGATGCCCAGGGTGGCTCCGTCGTCAACGCCCAGCGCAAGTTCCTGACCGATCCGCCGCAGGAATATCGCAGCGTTCCGCAGGATCAGCTGACTGACCTCGGTGAGCCGGAGCAGAAGAAGGAAAAGCGCCGCAAGAAAGAAGCGGCTGTCGCCAACACCGGTAAAAGCTGGTGGAACCCCTTCTGATACGATGAAGGACTGATGGCCTGCGGGAAAGATTGCTTCTCCCGCCGGCCGCTTATTCGTCGAGACGTTTCTCGCGAAAGAATTTCCGCAGAATTTCAGCGCTTTCGCTTTCCGCCAGCCCGGAATAGACATCAGGCACATGGTGGCATGTCGGCTGGCTGAAGAAACGCACGCCACTGTGTACCGCGCCGCCTTTCGGGTCTTCCGCGCCGTAATAGAGACGGCGGATGCGGGCAAACGAGATCGCCGCCGCGCACATGGTGCAGGGTTCCAGCGTCACATAGAGATCGGCACCGGGCAGGCGTTCCTGTTCCAGCGCCTCGCAGGCCATGCGGATCACGGCGATTTCGGCATGCGCCGTCACATCGTTCAGTTCACGGGTGCGATTGCCGGCGCGGGCGATGACGCGGCCGTCGAGAACCAGGACTGCGCCGATCGGAACCTCCTGCCGCTCGCCGGCGGCACGGGCTTCCGCCAGCGCCAGTTCCATGAAATGCGTCCTTTCGGCCATTGCGTTTCAATTTCCTCTTAACCCTTGTGCTTGGACCTGATAGGACAGCCCAAACAACAGGCAAACAGCAAATGACTTTTAAAGACAAGCCGAAGCGTGACGGTGGCAAGACTTTTAGCCGCGACAAAAAGCCGAAAGGCCCCGGCAAGCCCACCGCAGAGCGTGAAAATAAACCGGTAGAAGCCAAGGCGGCTCCGGTGCAGGAAGCCGTTATCGGCACCAAGCCCGAGCGCATTTCCAAGATCATGGCGCGCGCCGGCGTTGCCTCGCGCCGCGATATCGAGCGCATGATCATGGAAGGCCGCGTGTCGCTGAACGGCGTCAAGCTGGACACTCCGGTGATGAATGCGACGCTTTCCGACAAGATCGAAGTGGATGGCATGCCCATTCGCGGGGCCGAGCGCACGCGCCTGTGGCTTTACCACAAGCCCGCAGGCCTGGTGACGACCAACTCCGATCCGGAAGGCCGTCCCACCGTTTTCGACAATCTGCCGGGTGAATTGCCGCGCGTCCTGTCCATCGGCCGCCTCGATATCAATACCGAAGGCCTGCTGCTACTGACCAATGATGGCGGTCTGTCGCGCGTGCTGGAACTGCCGACGACCGGCTGGCTGCGCCGCTACCGCGTGCGCGCCCATGGCGAGGTCGATCAGGCAGCGCTCGACAAGCTGAAGGAAGGCATCGCCGTCGATGGCGTGCTTTATGGCGCAATCGACGCGACGCTGGACCGCACCCAGGGGCACAATGTCTGGATCACCATGGGTCTGCGCGAAGGCAAGAACCGCGAGATCAAGAACGTGCTCGGCGCGCTCGGCCTTGAGGTCAACCGCCTGATCCGTATCTCCTACGGCCCGTTCCAGCTTGGCGATCTGCCTGAAGGCAAGGTGCTGGAAGTGCGCGGCCGCATGTTGCGCGACCAGCTCGGTCCGCGCCTCATCGAACAATCAGGCGCCAATTTCGATGCGCCGATCTACGATGCGCCGGTCGCCGAAGAGGAGGAAGAAAACACGCCCAAGCGGGCCGCCCGGTCCGAATGGTCAAAGGGCGAGGCGCCGGAAGGCAAGCCGCGTTTCGACAGGGCTGCCGGCAAACCGGAAGATCGCCGCGAAAAGGCGCTTGGCCGTCTCGACACCAAGCGTGGCGACAAGCCTGCCGGCAAGTTTGGCGACAAGCCAGCGGGCAAGTTCGGTGGCAAACCCGCCGGGAAATTCGGCGCAAAAACCCGTGGCGACGAGGATGGCGAAGAGCGCCGCCCCGCTCGCCCGCCGGCCGGCACCAGCCGCACGGCGAATGTCTGGATGGCGCCCGGCGCCAAGCCGACCCGTGATGGCAAGGAGCGCAAGTCTTCCGTCCGCGCGGAAGCGGAAAGCCTGTTCAAGAAACCATCCGCCCAGGCGGAAGCGCGCCGCAACGTCGTGCGCCATGCCGATTCCGAGGGTGAGTGGATCCGCTCGGATTCCCCCCGCGAAGAGGAAGGTGGTCGCGGACGTGGCGACGGCCCGCGTGGCGGCAAGAGCTTTGGAGATCGCCCGCGTGGTGACGGACCTCGAGGCGAGAAATCCTTTGGCGACCGCCCGTTCCGCGACAAGCCGCGTGAAGCGGGAGATCGCCCGCGTGGCGACGGACCTCGCGGCGAGAAGAGCTTTGGAGATCGCACCGCACGCGGTGGAAAGCCGTTTGGCGACCGCCCGTTCCGTGACAAGCCGCGCGAGGAGGGTAACCGCCCGCGCAGCGACCGCCCACGCGGCGAAAAGAGCTTCGGCGATCGCACCGCACGGGGCGAGAAACCTTTCGCTGACCGTCCGTTCCGCGACAAGCCGCGCGAAGACGGTGATCGCCCGCGCGGCGACCGGCCTTTCGGTGACAAGCCGAGAGGCGCAAAACCGGCTGGAAAACCCGGCGGCAGGCCCGCATCGGGCAAGCCTTCCTTTGGAAAACCCGGTGAACGTGGCGAACGTTCGGGTTTTGCAGGCAAGGGCAAAGGCCCCGGTGGCGGTAGCGGCCCCGGCGGCGGCAAGCCGGGCGGCAAAGGCCCGGGTGGCAAACCTTCTGGTGGCAGGGGAATGACACGTAATGCGGATCGTAGGCGGTGAGTTCCGCGGCCGAAATCTGGCCGCGCCGAAAACAAATTCCATTCGTCCGACAATCGACAGGACACGGGAAAGCCTCTTCAACATCCTAAGCCACGCCTATCCGGAAAGTCTGGACGGCACGCGCGTTCTGGACGTTTTCGCCGGAACGGGCGCGGTTGGGCTGGAGGCGCTTTCGCGTGGCTGCCGTGTGGCGCTCTTCGTCGAAAACGGCGTCGAGGGCAGGGGGCTGCTCTGGGAAAATATCGATGCGCTGGGGCTGCACGGGCGTGCCCGCATCCTGCGGCGTGACGCGACCAAGCTTGGCGGCGTCAACAATATCGAGCCCTTCGATCTCCTGTTCGCCGATCCGCCCTATGGCCAGGGCCACGGGGAAAAGGCGTTCGCCGCCGCCCATGGTGGCGGTTGGCTGGCACCCGGTGCGCTCGCCATCCTGGAGGAGCGCGGCGATGTTGTGGTCAATGTCGAGCCGGTATTCAAACCGCTCGAAAGCCGCATCTTTGGCGACTCGAAAATGCACTTCTACCGTTACGAGCCCTAAGCATTTCCCGGAAAGACAGCCCCCGTTTTTCCGTGCGCAAATGCGACCAGACAAGGAGTTGAAGTGTTTTCGCAGTTCGAAGCAAAGCGAAAACACTTCGCCGGCAGCACTTTCCCGTCACGTCACGGTCTTGTCTTGTTTGCCGAATAGGCAGAGGCTTTGCCGTCGAAAGGGTCTTGGGTATTTGGCATGGAGCAGAGTGTAAACGACAGCGTCACCATGGTTCGCGGCGGGCAAGAGGCAATCGAGGCGAGCCGTCAGGCCAGTAACGAGCCGACATTCGGCCTGGCGCTCGGCGGCGGTGGCGCACGCGGCATCTGCCACATCAACGTCATCGAGGCGTTTGACGAACTCGGCATTCGCCCGGTCGCCCTTTCCGGCTCCTCCATCGGCTCCATCATCGCAGCAGGCATGGCGTCCGGCATGACCGGCAAGGAAATTCGCGACTATACGCTTGAGCTCATGGGGCGGAAGGGTTCGGTCGCCAACCGGCTCTGGAGCCTCGGCCCTGCATCGATGCGCCATGCGGTCGATGGTTTTCGCCTCGGCCAGTTCAATCTCGAACTCATTCTCCACGCTTTGATGCCGCAGGTTTTGCCGAAGGATTTTTCGGAACTCGCCATCCCGCTGAAGGTGGTGACGACGGATTATTATGCGCAGACCGAAGTGGTGGTGGAGACCGGCGAGGTCATCCAGGCGCTGGCGGCGTCTGCGGCCATTCCGGCGCTGTTCATGCCGGTTCGCATCGATGGCCGTATCATGATCGATGGCGGCATCTTGAATCCCGTGCCCTATGAGCACCTGATGGACCAGGCAGATATCATCGTCGGCGTCGATGTGGTCGGCGGCCCCGAAGGTGACGGCACCACCATGCCGAACCGGCTGGACAGCCTGTTTGGTGCGAGCCAGCTGATGATGCAGGCGGCAATTGCCCTGAAACTGAGATTACGCCCACCGCATATCTTCCTGCGCCCGCCCGTGCACCGTTTCGGCGTGCTGGATTTCCTCAAATCGGAAGAAGTGCTGAACGCTTCCGCCGGGATCAAGGACGATCTGAAACGGCAGATCGACATGCAGGTGGAACTGTTCCATCGCGGGCAGGGCGTGGAAGCCTGAGCGGCACTCCCTGAGGATTCACTAGCGAGCGAGCGGCTGCGGCCTATTTCTTCTCCCCGCCGGGGAGAAGGTGGCCCGAAGGGCCGGATGAGGGGGCAACGCCAGCGATAGACCGCACCCTTGCCCCCTCAACCCGCTGCCGCGACCTTCTCCCCGGCGGGGAGAAGAAGCAGGCGGCGCACTCCCAGCCAATATTGTTGAACTCGTCTCACAGCGAAACTTCGGTTTCAGCCTCGTCTTCGTCCTCTTCTTCCTCGCGCTTTTCCGCCTTGTTCTTCGGCTTCATCAGCGGTTCGGGCTTCACCTCTCTGACCGGCTTGTTGTGCAGCATCTGCCGGCCGGCGGCGAGCCCTTCCACGGCTTGCAGCTGCAATCTCTCTTCGTCGCGCTCGCGTATGTCGTCGGAAATGGCAAGCGCCCTTTCGCCGTCCATATCCAGCCCTTCCAGAATGCGGCGGCCGAACAGCAGGCCGGATTCCAGCGTCTCGCGGATTTCATATTCCACGCCCCGTTTTCGAAGGTCGATGGAATGGATGCGATCATAGGAGCGGGCATAGATGCGCACGCTTGGAAATTCCGACTGGATCATGTCGATGATGCGGTCGCTCACTTCCTTTTTATGGGTGCAGACGGCGACGAGATCGGCCCGCTCTATGCCGGCGGCGATCAGTACATCCTTGCGGGTGCCATCGCCGAAAAAGATGCGGAAACCGAAGCGGGAGGCCTGACGCACACGATCGGCCGAACTGTCGATGACAGTCACGTCACGCCCACCGGCCAGCAGGATTTGCGAGGCGATCTGGCCGAAACGCGAAAAGCCGATCATCAGCACATCGGCCCCGGCCCCATCGAAATCCTCGTCCAGCGTGTCCTCATCGGCATCCTCCGCCGTCAGCCGGCGCGAAATGACGGCGAGCAGCGGCGTCAGCGCCATGGAAAGCGTCACGACCGCGACAAGGATGGAAGCGGTTGCCTGCGGAAACAGGCGGGAGGTGGCGGCAGTGGAAAACAGCACGAAACCGAACTCGCCGCCCTGCGCCAGAAGCAGCGCGATGCGGCTCGAGGCATAACGGGACGAACCGGCGATGCGGCACAGCCCATAGATCAGCGCCGCCTTCACCGCCATCATGACAGGCACGGCGATCAGGATGAGGACAATGTGCTCATAGACGATGTTGATGTGCAGCGACATGCCGACGGCCATGAAGAACAGCGCCAGAAACAGGCCGCGAAATGGCTCGATATCGGCTTCCAGCTCGTGGCGGTAGGAGGATTCCGACAGCATCAGCCCCGCCAGCAGCGCGCCCATGCCCATCGACAGCCCGACCGCCTCCATGATGGCGGCCGCACCGATGACGACGAAAAGGGCGGCGGCGATCATCACTTCGCGCGCGCCCGTGCGGGCGATGATCTGGAACATCGGCGTCAGCAGGTAACGTCCGGCCAGCACCATGGCCGCCACCGCGACAACGGAGGTGACGATATCGTAGGCCATCGAATCCGTCGGCACGTCCGGGCGGTTGGACAGAATGGTGACGAGGGCGAGAAGCGGCACGATGGCGAGATCCTGAAACAGCAGGACCGAGAAGGAGCGGTTGCCATGCCGCGTATTCATGTCGCCATCGTCTTCGAGGATTTGCAGGGCGAATGCGGTCGAGGAGAGTGCAAGGCCGAAACCGGCAATAAGGCTACCGCGCGCGTCGATCAGCCCGGCCCACCAGGCAATCAATGCCAGCACGCTGCCCGTCACCAGCACCTGCGCCAGCCCAAGCCCTAAAATATCGCGCCGCATCTGCCATATGCGCGATGGCTTGAGTTCCAGCCCGATGATGAACAGCAGGAAAACTACGCCCAGTTCGGAGACGTTGAAGATATCTTTCGCGTCTGTCACCAGATGCAGGAACGGCCCGATGACGATGCCAGCGACGAGATAACCGAGCACGGTGCCAAGCCCCAGCTTGCGGAAAATCGACGCCGCAATGACCGCGCCGGCCAGAAGCAGCAGGGGTTCGGAAAAGAGAGCGTCGTGCTCGGTCATGCGGGCTGACTTTCAAATATGGTGGCGGCAAAGCCGTCCGGATGGAGAAAGCGGCGTTTCGCCCTTGATGCGGGGTTGATGGCACAATAAATGGAACAGGAATGAAAGGCCAACTCATGTCCTCAGAAATAGATTCTTCCAAACTTCTCGATCGCGCCAGTCAGCTTGTCGATCTTGCCCGTGCCGCCGGTGCGGATGAGGCAGACGCCGTCATCGTCCGCTCCCGCTCGCAATCCGTCGGCGTGCGGCTTGGCAAGGTGGAAAGCACCGAATCCTCCGAAAGCGATGATTTTTCGCTCCGCGTTTTCGTCGGGCGGCGGGTAGCGAGCGTTTCGGCCAATCCTGGCTTCGACCTGAAGACGCTGGCCGAACGGGCGGTGGCCATGGCGAAGGTTTCGCCGGAAGACCCCTTTGCCTGCCTGGCAGACAAGGAGCGGCTCGCAACCTCCTACGACGATCTCGAGCTTTTCGATGCCACCGAGGTCTCTGCCGATCAGTTGCGCGAAGCGGCACTTGCCGCGGAAGAGGCGGCACTTGCCGTCAAGGGTGTCAGCAATTCCTCGGGTGCCGGCGCATCGAGCGGCATGGGCGGCCTTGTCCTTGCCACCTCGCACGGTTTTTCCGGCAGCTACATGGGCAGCCGGTTCAGCCGTTCCGTCAGTGTCATCGCTGGCGAAGGCACGAAGATGGAGCGCGACTACGATTTCGACAGCCGCCTTTATTACGCCGATCTCGACGCCGCCGAAGAGATCGGCCGCCGCGCCGGTGAAAAAGTCGTGCGCCGGGTTGGCCCGCGTCAGGTCGATACCGGCAGCAATATTACCGTGGTTTTTGATCCCCGCATCGCGCGCGGTTTCGTCGGCGCCATTGCCGGCGCGATCAATGGTGCATCCGTTGCCCGCAAGACCAGCTTCCTGCGCGACAGGATGGGCCAGCAGGTTCTGAAAAAGGGCCTTTATCTGACCGACGATCCGCAGATCGTTCGCGGTCCTTCCTCAAGACCCTTCGATGGCGAGGGTGTCAGGGGCGAGAAGATGACGATGATCGAGGACGGGGTGCTGAAACATTGGTTCCTCTCCACCTCGGCGGCGCGGGAACTTGGCCTTGAAACCAACGGTCGCGGCGTGCGCGGCGGCACGTCGGTGTCTCCCGCTTCCACCAACCTCGCACTGGAGCCGGGCGATATCTCGCCGGAAGATCTGCTGCGGGAGGTCGGGACAGGCTTTTACGTCACCGAACTGATCGGCCACGGCGCCAACATGATCACCGGTGAATATAGTTGCGGCGCCAGCGGTTTCTGGATCGAGAATGGCGAAAAGACCTTTGCGGTTTCCGAAGTCACCATCGCCTCGAACCTGAAGGACATGTTCATGCGGGTGACGCCAGCTAACGATATCGACCGCAAATACGGCGTCGCCGCACCGACGCTTGCGATCGAAGGCATGACGATCGCGGGCAAGTGAGGCGACCTGCGGGTTGTTTTCGCCGGCACTTTGTGTGCAAGTGCGAAGGGAAAAACAGGCGCGCCGTTTGAGGCGCGCGGAAAAGACGGCACAATGAACGATATGGCTGAGGCCCGCTGGGCTTCCGATTTGAGGCTGGTCCTCGAAGCTGCGCGCAAGGCGGGCGAGACGGCCCTCGGTTTCTTCCGCAAGGATCCCGAGGTCTGGTGGAAGAATGGCGGCCTTTCACCGGTCAGCGCGGCCGATTACGCCGCAAACGAAATTCTCGCAACCATCCTGCGCTCCGCCCGGCCGGATTACGGCTGGCTGTCGGAAGAGACCGATGACGATACGGACAGGCTTTCCCGCTCCACCGTCTTCGTTGTCGATCCCATCGACGGAACCCGCGCCTTCATCGGCGGCAGGGACACCTGGTGCGTCAGCGTTGCGGTGGTGCATGAGGGCCGTCCGGTGGTGGGCGTGCTCGTCGCGCCGGCGCTGTCCGAAGAGTTCACCGCACTCGAAGGCGGCTCAGCACTGAAGAATGGTGCCCCGATCTCCGCGACACGCGAAAACACCGGCATCTTCCATCTGGCGGCACCGGAGGATGTGATCGCGCATCTGCCGGACGAGGTGAAGGCCGGTGTAAAGCGCATTCCGCATGTGCCCTCGCTTGCCTACCGGCTGGCGATGGTGGCGGATGGACGCATCGACGGAACGCTGGTCAAGGCCAATTCGCATGAATGGGATCTGGCCGCCGCTGACCTCATTCTGGAGAGGGCGGGCGGGCAGATCGTCGGCCTCGACGGAAAACCCTTGATGTATAATCGCCGCGAGGTAAACCACCCCGCATTGTGCGCCGCAGCAAATTATGCGCTGCCGCCACTTTTGAAAGCGTTTTCACACCTCTCCGACGGTTGACGTTTGCCGGGAAATCCCGCAGATGGGTGGCTCTCTCAGAGTTCAAGAAAGAGATAAAGACATGACGGAATCTGGCAAACAGAAACAGCTGCTGCACCTTGTGTTCGGCGGCGAACTGGAAAACCTTCAGGATGTTCAGTTCAGGGATTTGAATGCGCTCGATATCGTCGGCATCTATCCGGACTACGCTTCCGCGCTGACGGCATGGAGATCCAAGGCGCAGATGACTGTCGATAACGCCCATATGCGTTATTTTATCGTGCATATGCACCGTCTTCTCAATCCAGACGATAAAAATTAAGTACCTTTGCCCTTGCGTTGTAATACTATCGGGTGAAGGCGAGCTTTTCCGTGATTCCTGCGCAGCATCCGCAGGCAGGAAATCCGGTCGCGAGAAAATGTGATCGCGCTTTTGTTTCCGATGATAAAAAATGACGCAATTTGAGAAGAAGTAGGCGGCGATAACAACCAAGAACAGGGGCAGGGCATTGCGCGGAATGATCAAGGGCAGAATGTCATGAGCAGCCGTATCGCACGTTTCGCTCTTTCCGGTTACAGGATTGCCGGTATCGCCGCTTATCCCTTTGCGAGGCCTTATCTTTCCTATCGGGCCGCGAAGGGCAAGGAAGACAAACGCCGCCGTCTCGAACGTTTCGGTTATGCCAGCGCCGAGCGCCCCCGTGGCCCGCTCGTCTGGTTCCATGCCGCAAGCGTCGGCGAAACGCTCGCCCTCATTCCGCTGATCCGCGAAATACGCAAGCGCGATATCTTCGTGCTTTTGACCACCGGCACCGTCACCTCGGCGGAGCTGACCCGCACCCGGCTTGGCGATGATGTGATCCACCAATATGTGCCGCTCGACATCAAGATCGCGGTCAACCGTTTCCTCGCCTATTGGGCGCCGGATGCCGCCATCACGGCTGAATCGGAAATCTGGCCGGTGACGATGATGGAGCTGGAGCGCCGGCACATTCCGCAGATCAGGGTGAATGCGCGGCTCTCCGACCGTTCCTTCGACCGCTGGAACAACCGCCACGATATTGCGGAATCGCTGTTTTCCAAGCTGGCGCTGGTGGTTGCGCAGTCGGACGTGGATGCCGAACGCTTCCGTGATCTCGGCTCCTGGCCGGTGGTGATTTCAGGCAACCTCAAGGGCGATACCGACCCGCCGCCCTGCGACGAGGCGCTTCTGGAGAGCTACCGCAAGCAGATCGGCACCCGCAAGACATGGGCGGCGATCTCCACCTTCGACGGCGAGGAGAAGGCGGCCGCCACCGTGCATGCGGCGATCAAGTCGCGCAACGGCCAATTGACCATCATCGTGCCGCGCCACCCCGAGCGCGGTGACGATGTGGAAGCCATGCTGAAGGGCATGGGGCTGACAGTGGCGCGCAGAAGCCGGAACGACGCCATCACGCCGGAAACCGATATTTTCCTCGGTGATTCCATCGGCGAAATGGGGCTTTATCTCAGGCTCACCGAACTTGCCTTCGTCGGCCGTTCGCTGACGGCCGAGGGTGGGCAGAACCCGCTGGAGCCGGCAATGCTCGGCTGCGCCGTCCTGTCTGGCGCGCATGTGCAGAATTTCCGCGAGGCCTATCAGAAGCTGATCCGCGCCGGCGGCGGTCGCATCGTCCGCGATGTCGAGATGCTGGCCAAGGCGGTGCATTATCTCCTGGTCAACGACAATGAGCGCTACAAGATGATCGATGCCGGCAACCGGGTCATTCAGGATATGCGCGGCGCGCTTTCCCTGACCGTCAAGGCGCTGGAGCCCTATATCAACCCGCTCACGGTCACCGCCAAGCTGCAACCGCGCAGTGCCATCGGCTCATGGTAGGGGATATGGAGCGTGTCGCGACGCAGTCGATTGCCGCCGTCCTGTTCGACAAGGACGGCACGCTTTTAGGGTATGACGCAAGCTGGGGACCGGTGAACCGCGAACTTGCTGCGATTGCGGCGAAGGGCGATCCCGTTCTCGCTGACCGGCTTCTCGCCGCCTGCGGCATGGACCCGGTCACCGGACATGTGGTGCCCGACAGCCTGCTGGCTGCCGGCAATACGGCGGAAATCGCCGCCGGTCTCGTCGCCGCCGGTTCGCCCTGCGATGTCGTGGAACTGACTGCGCGGCTCGACCGGCTGTTTACCGAAGCGGCGGATAAATCCGTGCCGGTGACCGATCTCAAGGCATTTTTTGCAAGGCTCAAGGCACGCGGCTACAAGCTCGGCATCGCCTCCAGCGACAACGAAAACTCCATCCGCCAGACGGCCATCCGCTTCGGTTTCGAAAGCGATGTCGATTTCGTCGCCGGTTACGACAGCGGTTACGGCACCAAGCCGCAACCCGGCATGGTTCTCGGCTTCTGCGAGGCGATCGGCTTCCCGCCGGAGCGCGTCGCCGTCGTCGGCGATAACAATCACGATCTGCATATGGCCAAAAATGCCGGCGCGGGTCTGCGCATCGCCGTTCTCACCGGAACCGGCTCGCGCGAAAGCCTTGGCGCCGATGCGCATTATTGCTTCGACGACATCACCGCGCTGGAAGCGCTGCTGCCGGAACGGGTCCTCTGAAGCAGCGTGCACGCGCGCCTTGTGTTGGCGGCATCCTCTGCGTTCCGTCCTTCCGGCCTTGAGCCGGAACCCAGCCAGCCCAAGTCCTTGGGCTGAAAAGACTTCTCTCGCCGCGTGAGAGCCACGTCGGATGGATTCTGGCTCAGGGCCGGAATGACGGATATCTTTATTCCATTTTTGCAATTTGCGGTTTTTTCTGGCAAACAACCCCTGACATATGACATCCGAACGGAATGCCGTCGGGCAAGGCTGCCGGGAGCGGGAATAGATGGTTTCTGAAGCGCCGCCATTCTGGTGGCAGAAAGCGGGCTGGCAGGCGTGGCTCCTGTCGCCTTTCTCGCTTCTATACGGCAAGATTGCTGGCCGGCGGATGCGCACGGCAAAACGGGCGAGCGTTGCCGTTCCGGTCATCTGCATCGGCAATTTCACCGTGGGCGGTGCCGGAAAAACGCCGACAGCCATGGCAATCGCCAGAGCCGCCACCGCAAAGGGCCTGAAACCCGGCTTCCTCAGCCGTGGTTATGGCGGCACGCTCGATGTCACCACCCTTGTCGATCCCGCGCAGCACCGTTCCGCCGATGTCGGCGACGAGCCTTTGTTGCTGGCGCGTGAAGCCATAACGGTCATCTCCCGCAAGCGGGTGGAAGGCGCACACCGGCTGGTGAAGGAGGGCGTCGATCTCATCATCATGGATGACGGCTTCCAGAGTGCGCGCCTGACGCTGGATTACGCTTTGGTTGTCATCGATACCATGCGCGGCATCGGCAACGGCCATCTGGTGCCGGGCGGCCCGGTGCGGGCGCCGCTTGCCGAACAGATGCGGCACATGACCGGGCTGTTGAAGGTCGGCAACGGCCATGCGGCCGATCCGCTGGTCAGAACCGCAGCAAAGGCCGCCAAACCGGTTTTCGTCGCTGCCATCAAGCCGCAGGAGCCGCAGGATTTTAAGGGAAGGCGCGTGCTTGCCTATGCCGGCATTGCCGATCCGGCAAAGTTTTTCCGAACTGTCGAAGGGCTTGGCGGCGACATCGTGCTGCAGCGCTCGTTTCCCGATCATCATCACTTCAGCGACGACGAGATCGCCGATCTTCTGCAGGATGCGGAGAGGCAAAATTTGCAGCTGGTGACGACCGCCAAGGACGCCGTGCGCCTTAACGGGCACCATGGCCGTGCGGAAGAATTGCTGTGGAACAGCCTGGTGATCGAAATCGACATGGTGTTCGACGATCCCAATGCGGCGGCAGCGATCATCGACACGGCGGTGCGGAACTGCCGCGCGCGTTTGCTGAAGGAAAATGCGCGTGCGTTGATTTAGAGGGTGATGGTAAAGTTCGAAACCTTTCCTCCGTCATCCTCGGGCTTGTCCCGAGGATCTGCAACGTATTGATTTTATTGACGTGCTTAGATCCTTGGGACAAGCCCAAGGATGACGCCGCGTGTGGGCGTCAGCAGTTTATAGGAGCCTTTTCCCGGACCAAAACCCTGCGCATTTGCTGGATGCCCCACGCGCCATTCCCGTTCAGGCAGGCAGATTGCCAGCCTTCCGCTCTGCCTCCAGCGAGGCGGCGGCGTCTACATAGGCTTCCTGCCGTGCCACGCTCCAGTAGCGCAGCTCGTCAACCGGAATGGTCCGGCCGGTGATGGCGCAGACGACGTGCGAGCCGGTCTGCACGATCCGGAAGTCACCGTCGAGATATTCGATGACGGCGATGCGGTTTCCGCCTCCCTCAAATCTGTTCATCCGTTTTCGTCTCCTGCTATGTCCTGTCAGTGCATCCAGCCCGAAACGGCGCAGCGTTCTCCTGAACAATCCGGATGCTCCAGTCCCTTGAATTTATAACGCCGGGCGTGGCCCAAGGCCAGCCCTGCCGGCTGTCCCTGGGGAAAGGATCAGCTTCGGCCGAAGAGACGTTCTATATCGGAAAGTTTGAGCTCGATATAGGTCGGACGGCCGTGATTGCACTGTCCCGAACCCGGCGTATTTTCCATCTGCCGCAAAAGCGCGTTCATCTCTTCCGGCCGCATGCGCCGCCCGGAACGCACCGAGCCGTGGCAGGCCATGGTGGCGGCGACATATTCCAGCTTGTTGGCAAGCGTGGAGGCGGCGTCCCATTCGGCGATCTCGTCGGCAAGCTGCCGCACCAGCCCCTGAACGTTGACCTCGCCAAGCATCGCCGGCGTTTCGCGAACCGCAACCGCCCCCGGCCCGAAACGCTCGATGACCAGCCCCAGCGCATCGAAACCGGCGGCACGGTCCATCAGCCGGTCGCAATCCTCTTCGGGAAGGTCGATGATCTCAGGGATGAGCAGCACCTGTGAAGGCGGGCGTCTGGAATGCAGCGCATTGCGCATTTCCTCAAATACCAGCCGTTCATGCGCGGCATGCTGGTCGACGATGACGAGGCCGTCTTCCGTCTGCGCGACGATGTAGTTCTGGTGCAGCTGCGCCCGCGCTGCCCCGAGCGGATATTGGGCCGGTTCCAGCGACGGGTTTGCTGGGGCCTCGTACACCTCGCGGGGTTCGGCCCGTGCCGTCGGCATGGTGATGTCGGAAAAGCGCGATTGCACCGCCTCGGCAAAATGCATGTCCCCGGAAACGGCAAGCGGCCGGGAAGGCGAGGTTGCGGCGGACCATGTCGCGGCTGGAGAGGGCCGGAGATTGGACGGGCTGTAGCCGGGGCGGAAGGCGTTCATCATCTGGCTCGCACCCGTCGTCGCCGCCCTGTCGCCGTCACGCGTCAGCGCCTGGCGGATCGCCCCGACGATCAGCCCGCGAATGAGGCCGGGATCGCGGAAGCGCACGTCTGATTTTGCCGGATGCACGTTCACATCCACAAAGGCGGGATCGAGCGTCAGGGACAGCACCGCGACCGGATATCGGCCGTGCGGCACGGTTTCGGCATAGGCGCCGCGAATGGCTGACAACAGCAATTTGTCCTGCACCGGGCGGCCATTGACGAAGACATATTGATGCGCCGAGTTGCCGCGATTGAAGGTCGGCACGCCGGCAAAACCGGAGAGCGTCACATCCTCACGCCCGGCATCGATTTCGATGGCGTTGTCCTTGAATTCCGCGCCGAGTATCTGCGCCATGCGGGCCAGATGGTCGTCGCCGGTGGAGGGGATTTCAAGCGTGGAGCGGTCGGTGCCTGACAACACGAAGCGGATGTGCGGAAAGGCAATCGCCATCCGCTTGACGACTTCGGTGATGGCGGCCGCCTCCGCCCGTTCCGTCTTCAGGAATTTCAGCCGCGCGGGTGTGGCGAAAAACAGGTCGCGCACCTCGACGATGGTGCCGGCATTGGCGGCGGCGGGCCGGACCTCGGAAACCTTGCCGCCAGTGACTGATATTATCGACCCCTGTTCTGCGCCATGTTGCCGGCTGGTGATGGAAAGCTTGGCGACCGAGCCGATGGAGGGCAGGGCCTCGCCGCGAAAGCCGAGCGTGCGGATATCGTCAAGCGTATGGGATATTTTCGAGGTGCAATGGCGCCTGACCGCAAGCTCCAGATCGGCAGGCGACATGCCAGAGCCGTTATCGGTGATGCGCACCAGTCCCTTGCCGCCACCGGCCGTCGCGATCTCGATCCGCGTTGCGCCGGCATCGATGGCGTTTTCCACCAGTTCCTTCGTGGCGCTGGAGGGTCTTTCGATGACCTCGCCGGCGGCGATCTGGTTGATGAGGGTTTCTGAAAGCTGCTTGATGGCCATGTCGTCATTTTCGCGGATTCGTCACGGCTTCGAAAGCGAAAAACTCAAATCGTGAAAGTTTGTACATGTTTTGCGGTTTTCCCGGCACCTGATCATTTCCCTCAACGTCAGGTTAAACGTTAATCCGCCTTTAATCGGCCTTGCATATGGTGAGGCGGCTTGAAATGACCGCAGGAACGAGGCCTCCCTTCACCGGGTGGTGTGACGTCGTATATGGGTGAACGTCATCTTCCTCTCAAGACTGCTTCAAGTAGCGAACCCTGATGTCTCTTTTTCGGAATTTACCGTTTCATCCCGGCATTTGCCTCGGACGATTCCAATAGAAACATAAGCCTGACCCTGAAAACAGGTGGGAGTTTGCAGTTGAGTGATTTGGCGTCCTCCGGCGCGGGCGTTCATACGGTGATGCTTGATGCCCTTTGCGACGCGCTTGGCGCGGCGATCGTCGTGTACGACCGGAACGATCACATTGTTTTCGCAAGCCGAAAACTCCTGAGTTTTTTCACGCTGGAAGAGGCCGTTATCGGACCGGGCGCGCGGCTGCGCGACTATCTGAGCGCGCTTTACGATTGTTATCTTCTCGAAGCAGAGAGCCTTGCCGGCAATGCCCGGCAGCTGGGGCGCGAGGAATGGATTGGCGAGCGGCTGGCACTGCACTGGAAGGAACGGGCTGAAAAAACCGAGCGGCTGAAGGGGGAGCGCTCCCTGCGCTTCGTCATGAACCGCCTGCCTTCCGGGCTGGGCATCAGTGTCGTCGCCGATATTTCCGAACAGAAAAAAAGAGAAGAACAGTGGCGCATCGATCTTGAGCGCGTCCAGCTGATCGAGGACATCCTCGACAATCTGCCGTTTCCGGTCCTCGTCAAGGACCGGAACCGTGCCTATGCGGCCGTGAACAAGGCCGCCTGCACCCTGGTTGAGACCAGCGCCGAGGCCATTCTTGGCCGCACCGTTTTCGATCTCCATTCGAGCAAGCTGGCCGGGCGCATCGATGCCAGCGATCGCCTGGTGCTGGATACCGGCACGCCGAGCATCATTCCTGAACGAGTAAGACGCCTGAATGGCGAAGAGGTGCTGACGATCACCCGCAAGCAGCGTGTGGGTCGGCCCAGCCGATATTTCCTGGTGACGACGATGGAGGATGTGACCGCGCTTGCCACCATCGATGGAAACGGCATGCCTGTCATTCCCGCGTTTGAACATGTCAATTTCGTCACCGCCAATTACGGCAAGCATGCAGACAGCGATGCCGCAGGCAGCCTGCTGAAAAGCAAGGCCGTGCTGGTGGTCTCCGCAAACGATCACTTTGCCGAAGTTGTCGGCCACCGGCTGGCCGAAGGCGGCATGGATCATGCCGTGGTGAGAAGCGAGGACGAACAGCGCAGCTTCATCGATATCGCCGTCTCCGCAGGCGTCGGCATCGATGTCGTCGTCGTCGATGCCCAGATGAGCGTCACGTGCCTTGATATCGCCGCCGCGCACGACCTGCCGGTCGTCACCATCGAGGAAGACGAGATCGATGCGTCGCTGCTGCATTATCTCGCCGTTGGCCTCAAATCGTCGCCGAAGGAAAAATCCGCCGACGAGGACTGGGAGATCATGACCGAGGACCTGCCGCAGATCCTCAAGACCGGCGGCGTCTGCGAGATACTTCTCGTCGAAGACAACAGGGTCAACCAGATCGTCTTCTCGCAAATCCTCGAGGGACTGGGACTATCCTGGCGGCTCGCCACTTCGGGTGAGGAGGCGTTGCGTCTTTTTGCCGAACAGGCGCCCTGCGCTGTCCTCCTCGACACGACACTTGGCGATATCGACGGTTTCGAGGTCGCCCGCCGAATGCGCGCACTGGCCGGCGACGAGCGCATTCCCATCGTCGGCGTCATCACCCACGCATTCGAGGGCGATCTCGACAAATGCCTGGCGGCGGGCATGGAAGACATGCTGCTGAAACCCGTCAGCCCCGATATGGTCCAGGCGGTTTTCCTGCGTCTCTTCGGCAAGGATGCGCTGCGGCTGCAAGCGTGAAGCACCTGTTTCCGGGCATTTTCCTGACGTAAAACCGCTACGCGCTTTTACTGGAAATGCTCTATTTCCCTGTTCTTATGGGAGAGCCGCCGCCATTTGCGGAAACGTCGCCGCATTTTCGGTCGGCGCTTCTATGGCTTTTTTAATACTTGCCCTGCATTGTAACCGTGATCGACACGGGATTAACGAGATGCACGAATGAAACGGGCAGAGCCACAGGCGTTGCACGTCAGCCAGAACGAGTTGCAGGCGATGGCTTACAGCGATCCGCTGACGGGGCTTGGCAATCGTTACCGTCTGCGCGACAAGATCCGCATGCTCGCCAGCGAGCGTTCCAGCGATCCCGCGCCCTTCACCGTCGGCATTGCGAATATAGACGGCTTCAAACCCATCAACGATCTTTTCGGCGTCCAGGCGGGCGACGAGATCTTGTGCCAGGTCGCGCATCGGCTGAAGGCCTGCATTCCCGATGGCGCCGCCGTGACGCGCCATGATGGCGACGAATTCGCCTTCGTCTTGCCGCTGGTGTTCGAGCGCACCGGCGCGGAGCGCATCGGCAACATGATCAAGGACGTGCTATCCGCCCCTTACGATCTGGGCGACCGCAACGTCCGGCTTTCCTCCTCCTTCGGTTTTGCCATCTACCCCTTTGCCGGCGATGATTTCGAGGATTTGCTGAAAAGCGCCGAGACGGCGCTCTACCGTTCCAAGCGCCGTGGCCGTGGCCAGATAACCGTCTATTCGCGCGAGATCGCGCAGGAGATGAAGCGCGCCACCCAGCTGGAACAGGCATTGCGTAACGCCATCATCACCGATGCGATCGATGTGCATTTCCAGCCCATCGTCAGGCTGGAAGAAGCCAAGGTCATCGGTTTCGAAGCGCTTGCCCGCTGGAACGATCCAGATCTCGGTTTCGTATCGCCGGCCGTTTTCGTGCCGCTGGCCGAAGAGCGCGGTTTTATCGACGCCCTGTCGGAAGCGCTGCTCAGAAAGGCGGCGGAAGCGGCGCTGTTCTGGCCGCGAGAGCTTTTCCTGTCGTTCAATCTGTCCTCCGCGCAATTGATGGACCCCGGCACGGCGGATAATATTCTGTCGATCCTGTCGCGTGTCGGCCTCGATCCGCACCGGCTGGAGCTTGAAATCACCGAAACGGCGGTGATGACCTCAGCCGATACCGCCCAGCGCATCATCAGCGAATTGCAGGGTGCAGGCGTTCGTATCTCGCTCGACGATTTCGGCACCGGCCAGTCGAGCCTTGGCCGCCTGCGCGATTTCAGCTTCGACAAGGTCAAGATCGACCGCGCCTTCGTCTCCCGCATCAGCAGCGACCGTCCCTCGGAACATATCATCAAGGCCATTGTCGCCATGTGCGAAGGGCTTGATCTCGAGGTCGTGGCCGAGGGGATCGAGGAGCGGGCGGAAGAGGAAAAACTGCGCGCGCTCGGCTGCGCCATGGGGCAGGGCTATTTTTACGGCCGCCCCGCCGATGCCGCAGCGACCCAGCGTTACCTGCACGAGAATTACCGCGAGATCCTGTCGGACATTCCCTGAAAACCGGGTGACCATAGGTCGGAGTCGAACTCACCAGCCCTCATTCCTGTGCTTGTCACAGGAATCCAGCCGACGCGCGTCTGCGCGTCGAAACGACTCCTTCCAGCCCAAGGACTTGGGCTGACTGGATTCCTGTGACAAGCACAGGAATGAGGGAGGTCGTTTCGGGAACAACCCTTGCCAGAAGGCGCTCCGCGTTTTGTTGCAGGCGGCATGCGCCTCGCTTCACAACCGGTAAAGCGGCTCGAACCGGCCTTTGACCTCTATCCCCAGCTCGAACGTCAGCCCATGCTGCGGATTGGCGGCAATGGCGTCGGCGTCCAGATTTTCGCGGGCGGATGTGACGAGAAGGCGCGATGCATCGGGGCCGATGAAGGCCGGGCACGTCGTCTGTCCCGCCGGCACCAGATAGCGTTCGATGTGGTTGCCATCCGCATCGTAACGATCGACCGCACCCTTGCCCCATCGGGCGTTCCAGATATGCCCTTCGGCATCGCAGACCGATCCGTCGATCCCGCCGTCGATGCCGGCGGAGTCGATGAAGACCTCTGCCTTGCCGGTCGGAAGTCCCGTCCTGGCATCGAGCGGCACCCTCATCAGCCTGTTCACCTTGGTGTCGACGTAATATCCGGTCGCGCCATCGGGCGAAAAGCAGATCGAATTCGGAATGCTGATCTCGGCAAACAGCTTCGTCACGGTGCCCTTGGCAACGTGGTAGATGCTGCCCGCGCCGATTTGCGCCTTGCGGCCCATGGTGCCGATCCACAGCGCGCCGGAAGGATGCATGCGCCCGTCATTGGAGCGGTTGTCGGGCATATCCTTTTCCAGCTCCGCATGCAGCGTCAGCATGCCGGTCGCCGTATCGCGAAGGTAGAGCCCGTCATCGGAGGCGATCAACTGCTTGTGGTCGCTGATTTTCGCCAGCGCGCTGCCCATGAAGGGCAGGGCGTGCACGGTTTTGCGGCCGGAAGCGAGATGCAATTCATGCAACTCGCGCCCGACGATATTGAACCACCAGGCCGTGCCGGTGGAAGGGTCGAAGGTCGGGCCTTCGCCAAGCGTCATCGGCGTTTCGTCAAGCACACGTCCGGCAAAGGGAAAAACGGTCGCCAAGCTCTTATCCTCCAATGGCTGCATCATAGGCCGAAAGCGTCACGATGGCGCGCTCGCGCACCTCCGCCGCCGTCATGCCGGGCTTGTAAAGACTGGTGCCAAGCCCGAAAGCGAGGATGCCGGCGTTGGTATAGTCGGCGAAATTCTTGTCCGAGACGCCACCGACGGCGGCAATGACCAGATCCTTCGGCAGGATCGTCCGGATCGCATTGATGCCGGCGGGGCCGATGATGCTGGCGGGAAAGAACTTCAACCCGGTTGCCCCGGCCTTTGCGGCAACCAGCGCCTCGGTGGGGGTCAGAACGCCAGGCATCGTCACCATGCCCTTGACGCGGGCGGCGGTGATGACGTCGGCATCGGCGTTGGGGCTGACCATCAGCTTGCCGCCGGCGGCGTCCAGCGCATCCACGTCTTCCGTGGTCAGCACGGTGCCGGCGCCGATCAGGCAATCGGCGGGCGCCATCTTCGCGGCAATCTCGATCGAGCGGAACGGATCGGGCGAATTGAGCGGGATTTCGATGGCGCGGAAGCCGGTCTCGATCAGCGCGCCGACGACGCCTTCGGTTTCCTCAGGCTTGAGGCCGCGCAGGATGGCGATCAGCGGATATTGCATGGCGGGGAAGGGGATACGCATGGTGTGTCTTTCGTCCTTGAGCGGAATGGCGAAAACCGGGAGCAGTTTTCGCCTGAAATCCCGCGCTTATGATAATTCTATGACCAGATGGCATTGGCGGCGGCTAACAATCCGCGCCGGACCGCCTCGTCGGCATCGATGACAGTATATTCAATCTCAAGCGCTGCGAATGCACCCTCGTAAAGCGCACCGAGCGCGCCGGAGCCGATCAGTACCACAGGCGTGTCCCGCCGCGCGGTGGAATGCGCGCCGGCGATTTCCAGCCCGATCATGATGCCGGAAAGCTTGGCCTTGGCGTCCGTCGCGGTGAGGCCGTGCAGCAATTGTCCGGAGCGCAGGGTGAACAGGCGGTTGGTGGCAAGCTGCGGATTGGCATAGATGTCGCGCACGGTGGCCCTGAAGGTCTCGTGCTCGCCGGTAAAGGCTTCGGCTTCCGCCACCGCATGCGAAAGGATGGTCTGTTTGGAGATGACCTCGAACAGCTCACCCGTCATGAAGGTGGCAAAGCCCGTCACGTCGCTGCCATCGGCCGTGACCCATTTGGAATGGGTGCCGGGCATGCAGACCAGCCTGTTGCCGCCGCCGGCGGAGCTCAATGCGCCGAGCAATTGCGTTTCTTCGCCGCGCATCACGTCAGGCGCGTTTTTGTCCCGTTGCGCCAGCCCCGGCAGAATGCGGACATCCCGCTCCTGACCCGGCACGCGCACCGCACCATCGAGAACCGCCGAAAGCGATGCCGGAACGTCGATGTAACCAGCCTCCACCCAGCCCTGCCGCGCACCCGCCATGCCGCAAATCAGAACCGGCAGTTTTTCCGGTGCGCCGATGGCATCGAGATGCGATTGCAGCACCTCGGCAAAGCCGGTCCGCATGGCCGTCGTCATGCCCTCGGCACTTCTGCGCTCCGCCAGCACCGCGCCGGAACGGCTGAGCAGCCAGAGCCGGAAACTGGTGGTGCCCCAGTCGACGGCGATAAAAGCAGGTTCAGACATTATAACAGGCCTCCGTCTACGATTATGGATTGCGCGGTAATCGCGCTCGATGCCGATGATGCGAGAAACAGGCACGGACCCACCAGATCGGCAGCGACAAGCGTGCGCTTGAGACATTGCCGTGCCGTGGTCGAGGTGACGGCATCGTCCGTCAGCCACAATTCCTTCTGCCGCTCCGTCACGATCATGCCCGGCAGCAGCGTGTTGACGCGGATATTTTCCGGCCCCAACCGCCCGGCGAGGCTTTTCGTCAGGCCGATGATGCCGGCCTTGGCCGCCGCATAGGAGGGAAGCTCGCCCATGTTCAGCAGAAATGAAATCGAGGAAAAATTGATGATGGAGGCGTCCTGCGCCTGCCGCAGATGCGCAAGGGCGGCCTGAACCGTGAAGAACATCTGCTTGAGATTGACGGCCTGATTGGCATCCCAATAGGCTTCCGTCACGGTGTCGATGTCGTGGCGGTCGTCCCATGCGGCATTGTTGACGAGCACCTTGATGCCGCCGGTCGCAGCTGCTGCCGCCTCCACGCTCTCACGGGTCGCCGCAGTGTCGCGCAGGTCGGCCTTGAAGAAATGGACCGGATGACGGGCGCTTTCCGCAAGCCGCGCAACGAGTGCCACACTCGGTTCTTCGGCGATGTCGATGAACGCGACCCTTGCACCCTGCGTCGCAAAGGCCTCCACCAGCGCCGCCCCGATGCCGGAGCCGCCGCCGGTGACGAGCACGCCCGCGTCCTTGAGGTCAGGGAAATGGGCTTGCATCATCGGCATTGTCTCGTCCAGTGAGGGGCTTGATTGTTCCAATATATGGAACTAGATTTTACTAAGTGGAATTATTCTCTTGGCCGCAGGCTTATGTCAAGACAGATGACGGTGGATGTTGCCATGCCCGATCGTAAAAACCCCGATGGTAGCGCCCATCAAGCCGCTCCCGCCCGGCAACGAAAAACGGAAAGTGAGACCGGTACGCTCGGAAAGGCCGTCTCGCTTCTGGAGCTGATCGCCTTTGCCGAAAAACCGATGCGCTTCACCGATGTGGTCGAGGCCTGCGGCCAGCCGCGCGGCACGGTGCACCGCCAGCTCGCCCATCTCGTCGCCGAAGGTCTGGTCGATCATGCCGCAGACCAGACCTATGTCGTGGGTCTGCGGTTGCTGCAATTGGCGGCGAAGGCCTGGAGCGGCAATGATCTGCGCAGCGTCGCCGCCCCCCATCTGGCAGCGTTGCAGGAGGCGACGCAGGAATCCGTGCATCTGGCCGTTCTGAACGGCGGGCAGGTCACTTATTTGGACAAGATGGAGGGCAGGCATGCTTTGCGCATGCATTCGCAGGTCGGCAAGACATCGCCTGCCTATTGCACGGGCGTCGGCAAGGCCGCGCTGTCGCTGCTTGCCCCGGACGATCTGGCAGCGCTTGCTGCGGGGCTCGACTTCCACCGCTTCACGGAACATACGATCGTTGGCCCGGAAGCGCTGGCGCAGGATGTCGCCGCCATCAGCAGCAACGGCTACGGTTTCGACCTTCAGGAGCATGAGATCGGCATTCACTGCGTTGCCGCACCGGTGAGGGCGCCGGGGCGCAATTTTCACGCGGCAATTTCCGTCACCGGCCCGGCCTATCGCGTGGATATGGAACAGTTGCAGAAATGGGGTCCTCTGGTGCGCGAAACGGCCGATAAAATTGCGGCGGACCTTGCCTGCAGATTATCTCCAGTTGCGAATGGTTGAGGAAATGCAAGCGTGAAGCTGCGCGTTTCCGCCCCGGAAACGGCAGATCGGGCGTGGATTTGTATTAATTAAGTCTTATTTTCGATTATTCGAAATTAAGTTTCAACTTTTGTTTGCATGAATCGTTTTGGTGGATAACATCCGCGCAATTCCCGCACAAAGGCAGGCCTTTGCGGCGGTATTTCTCTTTTTTTAAAGAAACGCTTCATGCAGAAAACAGAGACGGCCGCCGTTCAGTCGTTTGGTGTTGATTGCGTTCGCGAGATCGCCGGGCTGAACACGCAATTCGATATATTCCGGTTTTTGAAACGGCTGACGGCGGCCTGGGAATTCAAGGCCTTCATGGTGCTTGACCTGTCGGCCGAGATGGTGAGCGAATTGTCGCAATGCACCATCATCACCAGCTGGCCGGCCGAGCTTTTGCAGCGTTATGACGAAGAGGGCATGCTGCAGAGAAGCCGGGTGATGGCGCAGTTGAAGAAATCGACCACGCCCTTTGCCGTCTCGCTCGATTTTCTGGCCAAGGACGACGAAAACGTGCTGAAAAAGCCTGTTGTCGGTCTCTTCGAGCGCTTCGAGATGATCAACTCGGTATGGTTTCCCGTCCATGACATTACCATGATGCGGGGAGCGGTGTCCTTTTCCGGCAACAAAACGACTTTGCCCACCAGCCGGCTTGCCGAACTTTTTTACATTTCCAGCCACATCTTTGCCCGGCTATCTGAAATCCGCCGCCTTGACTTGAGGGTTCCCGAAACCTTGAACGAGCGGGAGATCGATTGCCTGAACTGGACGGCCGCCGGCAAGACCAGCGCCGAGATCGCCGAAATCATGATGCTGTCGGAACATACCATCAATCACTACCTGAACCGCGCGACGAAAAAACTCGACACGGTCAACCGCACCCAGGCCGTCGCCAAGGCGCTGCGGGTCGGTTTGATTAAATAGCGAAACCGCAATTTTATCATTGTGATAAACGGGTTCCTGGGCGATCCTTCTTTCGAATCACCGGAAAGGAGAAATCGTTTGCCGGAACGGCGTAGGGTTAAAGCGGGGTTTTCTCCGACCGTCGATTGCGCCGTGCTGATAGCCGCTGCCGAAAAAGGCTTTGCTGCCGACGAAGGCGTTGAACTGGAACTTGTCAAAAAACAATCCGCGCGCGCCGTGCTTGCAGCACTTGGCGGGGATGATGTTCAGATCGCCCATCTGCCTGCCCCGGTTCCGGTCGGTTCCGCAGTTGGCCTCGATCACCTGCCGGCCGATATCGTCGGCGTTTTCACGCTTTCCCTTGGCGGATCGGCAACGACCGTTTCGCACGGCTTTTACGACGAACTCTACCGGGAAGGGCTGAAGCTGCCGGATCCGGCAAATTTCGGGCGGGCGATGGCCCGTGTCTGCGCCGCACGCCGGGCGGCGGGTGAAAAACCGCCGGTCTTTGCGGTCGAGGATATCGTGTCCACGCCGTTTTATACCCTGCGTTATCTGCTCGGAAGCTGCGGCGTGCTGCTCGGCCGCGACATGGAAATCGTCGAGGCCCTGCCGAAGGCGATGCCGGCACTGCTCGAAAGCGGCAAGGTCGATGCCCTCTGTACCGCCGAACCGGCGGGCAGCGCCGTGGTGCTTGCCGGCGTCGGGCGCATCGTCACGACAGGAGCGCTGATCTGGCAAAATGCGCCGGAAAAAATACTGGCGGTGAAACGGCCCTGGGCGGAAGCCAATACCCCCTTGCTGGAAGGCTTGCTGCGCGCGCTTTATCGCGCCGGCGAATGGTGCGCCAACGCTGCCAATATCGAGGAACTCACCGGCATCCTTGCTGCCCCCCATTATATTGACGAGAACGGCGAATTCCTGCTTCCGGCGCTGACAGGCTATATTTCCACCTCGCTACGGGACATGCAGCGCTTTCAGGAGTTTTTCGTAACAAGCGCGAAGGCAGCGAACTTTCCCTGGCAGAGCCAGGCGCTGTGGTTCTTCAGCCAGATGTTGCGTTGGGGCGAGGTGCCCGCCGATCGCCGGCGCGATGCAGCCGTCATCAAGGCCGCGCGCAACGCCTACCGGCCGGATATTTTCCGCAAGGCGATGAAACCGCTGTTCGTGCCGGTGCCGGGCGCGAACCTGAAGCTCGAAGGCACGCTACGGGCGCCTGTTCATGTCGGCGCGTCGCGCTCGGGTCTCGTCCTCGGCCCCGACTGCTTTTTCGACGGTCGGGTTTTCGACCCGGAGACGCTCGATATGGACGACGAAATCTGAAGTCTGCGTATAAACCGTCGCGATGATCCGCCGTTTGCGGTTTGGCATTGGCGAACCGGCCGCGTTTGTCTATGGATGGCGCGGAATGCAGCCCATATCCGGCGGAATGATGGAGCGGAGTAAACATATGGCAGAGGTCAGCAAGCACCAGGTCGAACAGGCTTTGGAGGCAGTCATCTATCCCGACAGCGGCAAAAGCATCGTCGCACTCGGCATGGTCTCGGAAATCTTCATCGCCGATGCGAAAGTCTATTTCTCCATTACCGTCCCGGCCGACAGGGCAGCCGATATGGAGCCGTTGCGGCTTGCGGCTGAACAGGCAGCCAAGGGCGTTACCGGTATCGCCGGTGCCGTCGTCGCGCTGACGGCGGATCGCAAACCCGGCACGCAACAACCGGCCCCGGTGCGCCCGGCACCTCCACCGGCACGCCCTGCGGCTGCAACCGGCCGTCCGCCCGCGCAGCCCGGCTCCTCGAAGGTCGGCGTTCCCGGCGTTGGCGCCATCATCGCCGTCGCCTCGGGCAAGGGCGGGGTCGGCAAGTCCACCACCGCCGTCAATCTGGCGCTCGGCCTCCAGGCGCTCGGCCTCAAGGTCGGCATGCTCGACGCCGATATTTACGGCCCCTCGCTGCCGCGACTGCTCAAAATTTCCGGACGCCCGCAGCAGCAGGAAGACCGCATCATCATTCCCATGGAAAATTACGGACTGAAGGTCATGTCCATGGGATTTCTGGTCGATGAGGAAGCGGCGATGATCTGGCGCGGGCCGATGGTTCAGTCCGCATTGATGCAGATGCTGCGCGAAGTCGCCTGGGGTACGCTCGATGTGCTGGTGCTGGATATGCCGCCCGGCACCGGCGATGCGCAACTGACCATCGCCCAGCAGGTGCCACTTGCCGGCGCTGTCATCGTCTCCACGCCACAGGATCTGGCGTTGATCGACGCGCGCAAGGGCATCACCATGTTCCGCAAGGTCGAAGTGCCGCTGCTCGGCGTCGTCGAGAATATGAGCTACTTCATCGCACCGGATACCGGCGCGCGTTACGATATTTTCGGCCATGGCGGGGCAAAAGCCGAGGCTGAACGGATCGGCGTGCCGTTCCTCGGTGAAGTGCCGCTCACCATTTCCATCCGCGAAATGTCGGATGCCGGAACGCCGGTCGTCGCAGCCGAACCTGACGGTCCGCAGGCCGCGATCTACCGCGATATTGCCGAAAAAGTCTGGGCGCGCATCGGTGCGGGCGAAAGAAAAGCCGCGCCGAAAATCGTTTTCGAATAAGGGACCTGCTGCGGCCGGGCGGTTGCTCTTCTTATATATGTTTTAAAAACAGTATGTTGACTGGTGGCGTCGGGAAAGGCCGATGCATTTGAACGCCAGAGATGCGTCGCCTGCAATGCTGTCGCGAGAAAATACCGCTTGATTGCGTCTCGCTTTGGGAGCATAGGCCTGCGCCGTTTGGTTCTTGGTCCGTCAGTCTGGCGGGATGTGAAAATCCCGCTCGTTCCGGTGTTCCCTGAGGTGTCGTCCAAAGGTTTGCCGACCTTGAACAGGATATGTTAAGCAGCATTGCGGCTGAAGCCAGCGATGCGGACCGGAGAAACGGATTGATAAAAGCCTATCGCGCCAATTGCGAGGCAATCAGCCTGTCGCCAGACGACGGCCGTGAACAGATTCCCGACGATATCGTCTGGATCGATCTCATCAATCCGACGAGGGCCGAAGAGCAGTATGTTGAAAAACTGCTGGCGCTTGAGCTGCCCACCCGTGAGGATTTGAAGGACATCGAACCGTCCAGCCGGCTTTACATGGAGGATGGCAACGTCTTCATGACCGCTTCCCTGGTGTGGAAGGCGGATTCCGACGGTCCGCGCCTGACCGATGTCGCCTTCATTCTTGCCGGCAAGCGCCTTGTGACGATCCGTTACGCCGAGCCGAAATCATTCCACCTCTTCACCGCCGCCATCACCCGCGTACCGCACGAGATGCGCAGCGGCACGGCGCTGCTGCTGAAACTGCTTGAAACCATCGTCGACCGCACGGCGGAAATTCTTGAAAACTCGGTGGCGGGCATCGACAATCTCGCCGCCGATCTTCTCGGCAGCCAGACGCGCAGCAAGCGCAAGGCGCCGCGCTATCTCGAAGACCGCCTGACGAATATTGCCGCCTATCACCGGCTGATCTCCAAGGTCCGCGACAGCCTCGCTTCGCTTGCCCGCCTGCAAACCTTCCTGTCCACCAGCGTGCAGTTGCAGCAGGACAAGGAAGCAAGGGAACAGGGCAAATCGATCGGGCGGGATATCCAGTCTTTGAGCGAACATGCCTCCTTCGTTTCCGGCAACCTGACATTCCTGCTCGATGCCTCTCTCGGCATCATCAACATCGAGCAGAACGGCATCATCAAGATATTCTCCATCGCTTCGGTGGTGTTCCTGCCGCCTACCCTGGTGGCCTCGATCTATGGAATGAACTTTCAGCTCATGCCGGAGTTGAACTGGACATTCGGTTATCCAATCGCGCTCGTCGTCATGTTGATGTCCGCAATCATCCCGTTTCTCTTTTTCCGTTGGAAGGGCTGGCTCTAAGGAGCCAGGATCATCATGTCTCAAATCGCAGACAAGGACGCCACCGAGAGGCCGGATTCGGACGACAAGCATCAGAACAAGGGGCTTTATGCCGCAATCCTTGGTTCTATCGGCGTCGTTTATGGCGATATCGGCACCAGCCCGCTCTATGCTTTCCGCGAAGCCCTGAAGCCGATCGCCTATGATGGCGTGACGCGGGACGAAATCATAGGCCTCACATCCCTGATGCTCTGGTCGTTGACGATCATCGTGACGTTCAAATACATCACGCTGCTCCTGCGCGCCGACAATGACGGCGAAGGCGGCACGCTCTCGCTTCTGGCCCTGTTGATGAAGACGGCCGGCACGCACCGCAGCGTTCTCATTGTGCTCGGCCTCATCGGCGCGGCCCTGTTTCTGGGCGATGCGATGATCACGCCGGCACTTTCGGTGCTTTCGGCGGTGGAGGGTCTGAAGCTCGTCACGCCGGCGATGGACGACTTTATTATTCCGATCTCCGTCTGCATTCTCATCGGCCTCTTCGCCATCCAGTCGCACGGTACGGGAACGGTGGCGAAACTCTTCGGACCGATCACCGCAGTCTGGTTCCTGGTCATGGGCGTGGCCGGCCTCATTCACATCGCCGATGATTTCGGCATTCTGTTTGCCTTCAACCCCTGGCATGCGGTCGAGTTTCTCGCCAATGAGGGCTTTTACGGCATCGTCGTGCTCGGCGCGGTTTTCCTGACGATCACGGGGGCGGAAGCGCTTTATGCCGATCTCGGCCATTTCGGCCGCCGTCCCATCCAGTGGGCATGGTTCTGTCTGGTCTTCCCGGCGCTGACCCTGAATTATCTCGGTCAGGGCGCGCTGGTTCTGAAAGACCCGGCGGCGATGTCCAATCCGTTCTATCTGATGTTCCCGCAATGGGCGATCCTGCCGGCCGTCATTCTGGCAACCGCCGCCACCATCATCGCCAGTCAGGCGGTCATAACAGGCGCGTTCTCGCTCGTGCGTCAGGCCATCCATCTCGGCTACCTGCCGCGCATGGAAATCCTCTTCACCTCGGAAACCAACACCGGGCAGATCTATCTTCCCGCCGTCAACACCATCCTGCTGTTCGGCGTGGTTGCGCTGGTCTTCACCTTCAAAAGCTCCGATGCGCTCGCCACGGCCTACGGTATTTCCGTTACCGGCGCGATGGTCGTCACCAGCCTCATGTTCTTCGAATTCGTGCGCAAACGCTGGCAATGGTCCATCTGGCTGGCGATTGGCGTGCTTGCGCCGCTGCTGGTGCTGGAACTGATTTTCCTCGGTGCAAACCTGCTCAAGATCCATGATGGCGGTTATGTGCCGGTGTTGCTGGCAATCGCCTTCACCATCATCATGACCACCTGGCAGCGCGGCTCGAAAATCCTCTTCGCCAAAACCCGCCGCAGCGATGTGCCGCTGAAGGCTTTTGTCGCGTCGGTGGAAAAGGAAAGCGCCCATGCGCCGGTGCGTGTGCCCGGCACCGCAATTTTCCTGACCGGCGATCCCGATGCTGCGCCGGCCGCCTTGCTGCACAATCTCAAGCACAACCACGTCCTGCACGACAAGAACGTCATCTTGACGATCCGCACCGAGGACCAGCCGCGCGTTCGCCCCGAAGATCGTTATACGCTGACGAAGCTCAGCGACCGTTTCGCCGTGGTCGAACTGCATTTCGGCTTCATGGAAACCCAGAACGTCACCCAGGCGCTCGGTTATCTCCGGCGCACGGGCTACAAGTTCGACATCATGTCCACCTCGTTTTATCTCGGTCGCCGCAAGCTGGTGCCGGATCCGAAATCGGGCATGCCGGGCTGGCAGAACCGCCTGTTCATCGCGCTTGCCGAAACCGCCGCCGACCCCTCGGATTACTTCCGCCTTCCGGCCAACCGCGTCGTGGAACTGGGCTCGCACGTCGTCGTGTGATGTGAACCCTGTTCCCCGCAGTGGGGTACGTGAACACTCGCCCTCCGTCATACCGGCCTCGAGCCGGTATCCAGCCAGCCCAAGTCCTTGGGCTGAAAATACTCTTCCCGCCGCGCGACAGCCACGTTGCCTGGACCCCCGCTCAATGACGGAATGGGAAAGGGCAGCGCGCGCAAGCTGGACGCCGATGCCCCGCAACGCGCTTTAGCATGTCCTTACACATTAACGTGAAACCATGTCCCCCCGCCGCGTTAACCAAGCATCAAGGTTAATAAGAGATTCTCGAACACCTGTAACGAATTTGGTTCCTGGTGTTCGGAGTGCTGGTTTTGCGTTCGAAAAGAGTAATGCGTCGTCGGTCCTTTGCGTCCCTTCAGGCATGGACCTCACCCGCCGTCTTCGGCCTTGCCGCCTGGCTCGTCTTTCCTTCCATCGCCGCGCGTGCGGATCTGGCCTCGCTGCTGGCCGGGCTGGACAATGGCGGCGAGCAATGGCGCATGGTGCTGACGGCGTCTCCGGCAGGTTCCGTCCACAATGCCTCGCTCATCTTTAACGATGCGGAAGGGGAGGCGGCGCTGCATGGCAGCGGCATGACCCTGCCCGATGGCCGCAAGGTGGCTTTCGTCACCAACAAGAAGGGCGACGAGACGACGCCCGACAGCGAGCGCGTCAACCGCGCTGCCAAAAAGGGCCGCGTCGTCGCAACCGAAATCATGCAGCCGCCAAAGGCCTTCACCGCCGGTTCGGTGCTGGAGCGCACCAGCATGCTGGATATAGAACCGCTGAAGCGCAAGGACCGCACGGCTTTCGTGAAGCCGAAACGCGGCAGCGACGTCCAACTCGCCTCCTTCTATTTCCGCCGGGAAGAAAAGAAGGTGGATAAAAGCATCTCACCGATGCTGGCGGAACTCGTCACGAACAGGACCCCTGATATTCTCGCCACGGCTTACGCGCCGGCCGAACCGGATTTCGCCCGTGAATCGCCGTTCGACGCCATTCTGAAAAAGCCGGAGGCCGGCCGCTTCGTGCCGTTGATCGGCTCGGACGATCATGCATGGGCGGCCACGCCGCTGCCGGCCGCCGTGTTTTCCGCAGCCGAACAGCAATGCCTCGCATCCGGCATCTATTTCGAGGCGCGCGGTGAATCGGTCAAGGGACAGGCAGCGGTGGCGCAGGTCATTCTCAACCGCGTGCGCAACCCCACCTATCCGAAAACCATCTGCGGTGTGGTCTACCAGAACGAGGACTGGCGCAACCGCTGCCAGTTTTCCTTTGCCTGCGACAATATAAAGGACCGGGTGAATTCCGAACGTCACTGGAAAATGGCGCGCGAAGTGGCGATGGCCACCACCGCCGGCAAGATCTGGCTGACGGAAGTGGGATCGGCGACTCATTATCATGCCGTCTATGTTCGTCCCGCCTGGGGAAAATCCATGAAGAAGGTCGGCAGGATCGGTCTGCACGTGTTTTACCGTACCTATGGTGGCGGCTGGAGCTGATACCACCGCCAATTTGCAGCAATTTTCGTGTCAAAAATGCCGATTCCCGTGCGAAACATCGCCAACAAACGGCGATTTGGCGTTAAGTTCTTGTTTTAAATCAATTAATTTGTATCGAAACAAGCTTCGCCAGTGCCTTGACTAGCGAAGCCCCTAAAACTATGTTGCGCGCGACTTCAGAGCGGGCTGGAACAGGCTTAATCCGTCACCGTTTACAACTCCAAAGGGTTCTGGCATGGCTGGAACGGAGAAAATGGGTAGGATTTTAAGATGACTGGCAACCGTGACGATAGTCTGGACGAGCGCCGCAAGCGCCTTGCCGAGGAGTTGGCAAAGGTGAAGGCGGAGGATGAGGCGGAAGTGAGGGCGGAGACCAACGCTGCGGAAAACCGGAAAGGTTTTGCGATGGCGGTGAAGCTCTCATCGGAGTTCATTTCGGCCATCGTGGTCGGCGCTATGCTGGGTTATCTTCTGGACTATTTTGTCGGCACGACGCCGTGGGGGATGATCGTTCTTCTTCTTCTCGGTTTCTGCGCAGGCGTATTGAATGTGTTGCGCTCCACGGGCGCGGTGGCAAAGCCGCCGCTGCTTGAGAAAGCCGACAAGCGAGACGAGGGTGGAAAAGACGGCATTTAAGCGGTTTTTTCTTGCAGTTGAGATGCCGCGCAATCGCGGCGACAGGTAAAGAGGGCAGCCGGTGGCAAACGATCCGACCCATCAGTTCTTGGTGCAGCCGATCATTCCGATCGAAATTGGCGGCGTCGATTTTTCCTTCACCAATGCGTCGCTTTTCATGGTCGCGACCGTGGCAGCCGCTTCCGGTTTCCTTTATTTCGCAACGTCGAACCGCGGTCTGATCCCGACCCGCATGCAGTCCGTTGCTGAAATGTCCTATGAATTCATCGCCTCCATGCTGCGCGAAGGCGCCGGCAAAAAGGGCATGGTGTTCTTCCCCTTCGTCTTTTCGCTGTTCATGTTCGTGCTGACGGCCAACCTTCTCGGCATGTTCCCGTATTTCTTCACAGTCACCAGCCAGATCATCGTCACCTTCGCGCTCGCCTGCCTCGTCATCGGCACGGTCGTCGTTTACGGTTTTTACAAGCACGGTCTGCATTTCTTCGGCATCTTCGCCCCGTCGGGCGTGCCGAAGGCGCTCTTGCCGCTTGTCGCGTCAATTGAAATGATCTCGTTCCTGTCGCGCCCGATCAGCCTTTCCGTTCGTCTCTTCGCGAACATGCTGGCCGGCCACATCACGCTCAAGGTTTTCGCAGGTTTCGTCGCCTCCATGGGTGCGCTCGGCGCGCTCGGTATCGGCGGCGCAGTCCTGCCTCTCATCATGACGGTCGCAATGACCGCTCTCGAATTTCTCGTTGCCTTCCTGCAGGCTTATGTGTTCGCGGTACTGACTTGCATGTACCTGAACGACGCCGTGCATGGTGGTCACTGAGAAGTAAAGTCGCTGGCCCCGGCAACGGGCGCCAAAAGATAGCCGCAACAACCAATATCTCAAGGAGTCTCACATGGAAGCGGAAGCAGCAAAGTACATCGGCGCAGGTCTCGCATGCCTCGGCATGGCTGGTACGTCCCTCGCACTCGGCCGTATCTTCGGTGATTACCTCTCCGGCGCACTGCGCAACCCCTCTGCTGCCGACAGCCAGTTCGGCCGTCTGGTATTCGGCTTCGCCGTTACGGAAGCTCTGGGCATCTTCTCGCTGCTCGTAGCTCTCCTTCTCCTGTTCGCTGTTTAATATCAGCATCAGGTCTGGATCACGGCTCGTGTTTATGGCGTGCCGTGATCCTTCGCATTTGCAGTCCCCCTGGAGGTGAGCATGTTCGTGACCGAGGCTTATGCCCAGTCAGCACCGACCGTAGGTGAAACGCATACGGAAACTCCGGCTGTTGGCCAGCCGCAACCGGAAGCCACGCACACGGAAACCGGTGTGGCACATGGTTCCGCAGGTGCTTCCGGCGTATTCCCGCCGTTCGACCAATCTACTTATGCATCGCAGGTCTTGTGGCTGGCGATTACGTTCGGCCTTTTCTATCTGCTCATGCAGAAGGTCATCGTTCCTCGCGTCGGCGGCATTCTCGAAAACCGTCATGGGCGCATTGCACAGGATCTCGACGAAGCGGCACGGCTGAAAAGCGAAGCCGATGCAGCCGTCGAAACCTATGAAAAAGAACTCGCGGCAGCCCGCGCCAAGGCAAGCTCGATAGGCTCTTCGGCACGTGACGCCGCCAAGGCGAAGGCCGATGCCGACCGCGTCGCAATCGAGGCCGGACTTGCTGAAAAGCTTGCCGCCGCCGAAAAGCGCATTGCCGGTATCCGGGATCAGGCATTCGCGGATGTCGGCGCCATTGCCGAGGAAACCGCGACCGCAATCGTCGACCAGCTGGTTGGCGCCAAGGTCAAGGATACCGACGTCAAGGCCGCCATTGCTGCCGCTTCGACTGTGAAGGGAGCCTGATATGGCGTTTGATGCATCATTTTTCGCTCTCGTCGGTCTTATCCTTTTCTTCGTCCTGATTGCCTATCTCAAGGTTCCGGGCATGCTCACCAAGTCTCTGGACGAGCGCGCGCAGAACATTCAGGACGAGCTGGCCGAAGCCAAGCGTCTGCGTGAAGAGGCCCAGCACCTGCTGGCCGAATATCAGCGCAAGCGCAAGGAAGCCGAAGCGGAAGCAGCCGGCATCGTTGCCGCCGCCGAACGCGAGGCCGCAGCCCTGACCGCCGAAGCCAAGCAGAAGACGGAAGAATTCGTCGCCCGCCGCACGGCCCTGTCGGAACAGAAGATCAAGCAGGCCGAAGAAGACGCCATCGGCGCCGTTCGCGCCGCCGCCGTGGATATCGCCATTGCAGCTTCCGAGAAGCTCATTGCCGAAAAAACCACCGCTGCCGCAAAAGCCAAACTTTTCGCCAACACCATCGGCGAAGTGAAGTCGAAGCTGAACTAAGTTCATCTCGGACTGTTTAAAACCCCTCCGGCTTTAGCCGTGAGGGGTTTTTTGTTTTGCGCTCCAGCTGGGTCATGCAGATGTTGGCAAGATCGGCGGGTGCGCTGGAGTGCCGGCTTGAGCAGTGTCGATATCGACGTCCGTCGCGCCCGCAAAGGAAACGTATCGGTTTTGAAGACTGAATGCTGGTCTGAAATTCGCAGCTTCCGCCTTGGCTTGGAGGTGCTAGAGTATTTCCAGCAAAAATTCGTAAAAACATAGAGTTAGAGCAGGTCAAACGTTTCCGTTTAAACAGGACGTGCGTTAAGCGATTGCTGGATAGATAGTTTTCGCCTCAAGCGCTATCAGCAGCGCCAGTACAAAAGCGGCGGCGGTGGCAATCAGAAATGCGCCGCTGAAAGCGAGGCTGGCTTTGGCGATGCTTAAGTTGAGATCCTGCATCAGCCATCGTATTTGCGCCTGCGCATACCAGATCGTGGCGAGCGCGATAATGGCGAGCCCCAGCGCCAGTCCGTGTTCCAGAGGCATGGACGCAAAATCGAAACCGAGAACCAGGATGAAGGTAAACGGCGCCGCCACGTAACATTGGCTGAAAAACGGCGGACGCAGGGAGTTGCGGGTGATCCTCACCTGTTTCCAGCGCAGAAGCGTCACGGCCATGCACAGCGGATAAATCCCGAATATGACACCCCGCGCGATGAGCAGGTTCGAATCGGAACCGAGCTCTCGGGCGGCCACGGTGGAATCGTAAATCGACGGAAGCGAAGCCGAGAGCCCCTGCGACAAAAGCAACGTGATCAGCAGGAAGAGGGGAGGACTAAGTGTGTCGTCATACTGGTCCTCCAGCCGATCGGCGAGTTCGCTGTCGGCGTAGCGCATCATGCTCAGCGGGGCGGTGACGGAGCGCCACATTGTCAGCGGGTAGAATAAGATCCATGAAACCAGCTCGTACAGAAGTTCTTCGAGCGACTTCAGCAATTTCATGAAGTCCAAATCTCTTCTCCCAAATGCTGGCGCGTCCATGCATTGAGATAGAGTTCTAGCAGTGGAGACCGAGATCGTCACCTCATGGTATCGCGCTGAAGTCGGGGGCGCTGAAGTCCGGGATGAAGCCAGCATTCTTCAGCTATCGGCCCAAAGAAACAGAAAGCCCAGCTGTCATCTGGTGTTCATCGGCATAAGTTATGCAGCCATTCTCGACAGAGGCAAGAACGGGGTCTTAAATGGTCGAGCGAATTGGGGCGTCTTTTTCGGACCCGTCGGTTGTTGAGAATTACACCTTCAGGCCGCCTTATCCGCCTGAAGTATATAACAAACTCTTGGCTATCTGCTCCCATCACAATTGCCTATTAGATTTGGGCTGTGGGCCAGGGAAGATAAGCCGCCCATTATCTCGATATTTCAAGAATATAATAGCGATAGACCCCTCAGAGGCCATGATTGATCTCGCTCACACAATGGAGGGTGGGCGATCCACGAATATCCAATGGATCGCTGGCCTCGCTGAGGACTATGAAGGCTCCGACAATAGCCTAGATCTGATCGTTGCGGCCGCCAGTATCCATTGGATGGAACACTACCGCTTGTTTCCGCGACTGAAGTCTTTTGCGTCTGCCTCCCACAAAATTGCAATCGTTGAAGGCGACACGCCATTTAAGCCTGCTTGGGCAGCCGACTGGAAGCTATTTCTTGCGAAATGGGTACCGATAGTTACAGGCAAGGAATTTGACCACGACCGCAAGCAAGAGATGCGCTCCCAGTATCAATCCTACCTGAATCTCGAAGGTACTGAATTTTTTATTTCTGAGCCGATAAAGCAAGATGTAGGTGACTTCATTCGCTGCCAGCATTCTCGAGATACTTTCGCGCCATCACGTTTAGGCGACGACTTGCGACGGTTCGACGCCGAACTGCTAGAAATCTTGTCGCCTCATGCCGATGATCTGATGCTGCAATTTTCGGTCGGCTCGGAGGTGGTGTGGGGTACAATCAAATAGGATTTGCTCCGCGCAATGACCTCGCTTGGGGCCAAGGGGAAGCCGTTAAGGCTTCATCATGGTAGCTGACTATTCATTGCCACGCTTAGTTTTTCAGAGGGATATTCTTAATGAAGTGCCTGCGTATCTATGCCTCACCGGATGGCGAGTCTCATTTCGATGAAATCGAATTGCCAACAAAGAAGGTATCAGTCCATCCCGACGCCATCCCATTTGATGTGACCGCCAGTTACCCCGCCTCTCGCGTCCGCATTACCCGCATCCCAGCAGGAATGAGAGAAGTTGTCTGGCATGGAGTACCGGAGCCAGTCCTTACAGTTCGGCTTGACGGTTCTGTTGAATACGAGACCAGCGACGGCGAGGTCCGCCATGTTTCGGCTGGTAATTTTGTGCTGGTCGCGGACACGCATGGCAAAGGCCATCTTTCGCGACACTCTCCAGAAGCCCAGACCGTCATTTGGATTTCATTGCCAAGTGGTCTTGAACTTCCGCCGCAATAACGACTGCCTCAAGAGCAAAGCGGAAGCTCATTCCGACATTCGGCATCAAGAACGCTAAGAGCAGTCACTACCCTCTGGCCTCGTAACCCGACGCAGCCGGTCCTGTCTCGGGATGCCTACTCCACCTCAGGATCGTCGCTTCGATCAATCCCGCTTCAGCGGCCTGAAACTCATCCGGTGCAGCGGGCAGGGGCCATGGCTTTCGATGGCGCGCAGGTGGGCGGGAGTGCCGTAACCGGCATGGCCTTCGAAACCATAGGACGCATGCACCACACCGGCCCGTTCCATCATCCGGTCGCGGGTCACCTTGGCGATGATCGAGGCGGCGGCAATGGAAAGCGAGCGGGAATCGCCCTTGATGACGGCTTTGGATTCGCAGCTTATGCCCGGCGGCTTGTCGCGGCCATCGGCCAGCACCAGGGCCGGGGAAATTTCGAGGCCGAGGATAGCGCGGCGCATGGCGTCGAGGCTGGCGCGCAGAATATTCATGGTGTCGATCAGGCCGGGGCCGGAGGAGGCGACAGAAACGATCGATGTGTCCATGATCTGCAGGAACAGGCTTTCCCGTTTCAGCTTGGTCAGTTTCTTGGAATCGTCGAGACCACCAGGAATATTGTCGGGATCGAGAATAACAGCCGCTGCAACCACAGGCCCTGCGAGAGGTCCCCGGCCAGCTTCATCCGTGCCGGCCACGGGCCACAGCCCCTTCTTCCTCGCCTCCAGTTCGAAGGAGAAATCGGGGCCGGTATCGATGAGATCAAAGAGGGCAGGAGAATCGGGTGCGGTGCGGCGTTTCATGCGGCAGAAACTTGCACACACACCCGATCTCCTGCAAGCCCCCGGAAGCGGGCGATGACGGGCGCAGTGAGCCTGAGGTCAAGGGGCGAGGCTCACCATGCCCTTAAGGTCGTCATGACCTTTTATCCTCCAGCGGGGCGGCGGAGGAAAAACGATCGCACGCGAGGCGGCGGGTTCCGGGGGGTGATGTCCGGCAGGCCAGGGAAAACCCGCCGGGCATTTCGTCAAGAGCATGGCCCTGTCAATAGGGCAGGGGCCGCCACTCTTCATGGGTAAACACCGCTGGTTATCGGTTGCGCGCAGGGTGCGGCGCCTTCAACCGGCCAAGCGGGGCACGTATTTTCAAAGCAGCGACAATTGCACGCCGGCACCTCCCGGCGGCACGAAGAGATCGTCGCGCAGGTGAATGCCACGGCGGATGAGACCGAGCCGTTTCGTCGCCATTTCGAAACGCCTGCCGATCTGCCAGGCATAGGGGCCGGCGCCTTTCATGCGTTTTCCGAATTCCGCATCGTAATCCTTGCCGTCGCGCATCGAGCGCACCAGCGACATGACGTGCCGGTAGCGATCCGGATAGTTGCGCAGCAGCCAGTCGCGGAAGAGGGGACTGACCTCCAGCGGCAGGCGCAGCAGCACATAAGACGCTTCGGTGGCGCCAGCGGCCTTGCCGGCCTCGAGAACGCGTTCGATCTCATGATCGTTGAGTGCGGGAATGACCGGGGCCATCATCACAGCCACGGGAATGCCGGCCGCCGTCAGCGCCTTGACCGCGTCCAGCCGTTTTTCAGGCGTGGCGGCGCGCGGTTCCATGCTGCGCGCCAGCTTGCGATCCAGCGTCGTGACCGAAATACCCACCTTGACGAGACCCTTCCTGGCCATGGGCGCCAGAATATCGATATCGCGTTTGATCGGCGCCGATTTGGTGACGATGGCGACGGGATGGTCGGCCTTTGCCAGCACTTCCAATATCTGCCGCATGATGCGCCATTCACGCTCGATTGGCTGATAGGGATCGGTATTGGTGCCGATGGCGATGACGCGCGGCTTGTAGCCGGGTTTCGCCAGCTCCCTTTCGAGCAGCTTTGCCGCATCCGGCTTGGCAAACAGCTTGGCCTCGAAATCCAGCCCGGCGGAAAGCCCCATATAGCTGTGCGAGGGCCTTGCGAAACAATAGATGCAGCCATGCTCGCAGCCGCGATAGGGATTGATCGAACGGTCGAAGGGTATATCGGGGGAATCGTTGCTGGTGATGATGCTGCGCGGCTTTTCCACCTGCACCTCGGTGCGGAACTCCGGCAGCTCCTCGAGCGTCTGCCAGCCGTCGTCGAACACTTCCCGCTGCAGGGCCTCGAAGCGCCCGCCCGGATTAAGTCCGGCGCCACGGCCGCGACGGCGGTCGATCTCGATGCGCAGGCCAGACGCATCGGCCAGCGCATTGGCAATATCAGGCGTATGGCTCGGCTGGAAGGCAGCCTGGCCCGAAAGCGTATGGTCTCTCATCTGGATGCTCCCAGGGTGCCACGCGCCTCTCAAAGCACGCCAGCGCCCTAAACCGTTTCCGTTCAAACCGGCGTTTCACCGCCTCTTCGAATGATTAAATTCCTACCGCAGAAATTAGAACATTACAAGAACAAAAATAGCAAAATCGATATCTGTTCCGTCTGCAACCGGGAGTCCGTTCGCATCAATCTTGCCTGAAGGCAGGGTGGCGTTCAGCCCGAACGACCGCAGATTTTCTGAGCACCATCGCAGTGGCAATTTATTGTGCGATGCGTTAGAGCTATGCATATGTTGACAGTCATAATGGAATGCCGGGATCAGGAACCGGAACTGGCGCACCCATGGGACTCATAAAAAGACAATCGCCCGTCGAAGAGAGTTTCTTTTTTGAGGGTGATCAATCACTTTAAGGTCATTTTTAAACGACTCATCAGTTCGGGGATAAAAAGAAGCTTTGTCTCGAGCATGGGGCTTTAAAGAGCAATACGTAACTG
>JAXHOC010000095.1:0-32341 GCA_034519725.1 Agrobacterium sp. | reverse complement strand
AGGAGGGCCGTGCGGAAATTGCCGATACGGTGGATGTCATCCTCAATCGCGGCCACAGGGTCTATCGTTATGCGGCGGTGGCAAGCGACGTGCCGGAACGTTCCGTTACCCGCGTTGAAGCCTCGGCACCTGAGGATATGCTCGGCTGGCCCGGCCACTGGCCGCGTCCTGTCCGGCTTTTTGCAAGGCCGGAACCCATCGAGACGCTGGCGCTGCTGCCGGATCACCCGCCGCGTTATTTCCTCTGGAAAGGCGTGCGCCATAATATCAGGCGCGCCGACGGGCCGGAACGGGTGTTTGGCGAATGGTGGAAACGCGACCGTGAAAAAGCCGCCGTGCGCGATTATTTCACGGTGGAAAATGAAAGCGGCGAGCGCTTCTGGATTTTCCGCTCCGGTGATGGCGAACATGCCGAAACGGGATCGCAGGGCTGGTTCATCCACGGGGTCTTTGCATGAGCGCGCCGCGTTACGCCGAGCTTCAGGTGACCACGCATTTCTCCTTTCTGCGCGGTGCAAGCTCCTGTGAGGAGCTGTTCGAGCAGGCCAAAGCTCTCGGTATCGAGGCGCTGGGCATCGTTGATCGCAACAGCCTTGCGGCCATCCCCCGCGCTTATGAGGCGGCGAACAATCTCGGCATCCGGCTCGTCATCGGCTGCCGGCTCGATCTGGATGACGACCTTTCCGTGCTTGTCTATCCCATGGATCGCCCGGCTTACGGGCGGCTTTGCCGGCTGCTTTCCGTTGGCAAGAAGAGGGGTGGCAAGGGCAAGTGCCGGCTCGCATGGGACGATCTCGTCACCTATGGCGAAGGCCTGATCGTGGTGCTGCTCGCCGATCTTGCCGACGATCTCTGCGCGCTTCGCCTGCGCCGGCTGAAAACCGCCTTTGCGGACCGCGCCTATATGGCGCTGAGCCTGCGAAGACGGCCCAACGACCAGATGCGGCTTTTCGAATTGTCTGATCTGGCTGAGGCGGCCGGCGTGCCGACCGTGGTGACCAATGACGTGCTGTTTCATGTGCCGGAGCGGCGCATGTTGCAGGATGTCGTTACCTGCATCCGGCACAATTGCACCATTGACGAGGCGGGTTTCCGCCGCGAGCGGCATGCCGACCGCTATATGAAGCCGCCGCAGGAAATGCACCGGCTGTTTGCCCGCTACCCGCAAGCACTGGCCCGCAGCCTCGAAATCGCGAAGCGCTGCACCTTTTCGCTGAAGGAACTGGTCTATCAATATCCCGAGGAGCGCACTTTGCCGGGGCTGACGGCGCAGCAGGCGCTGGAAAAGTTGGTATGTGATGGCGTGCCGGGGCGTTATCCGAATGGTCTGCCGGAGAAGGTGGAAAAGGCGCTCAAACATGAGCTGGCGGTTGTCGCCCGGCTGCAATATGCCCCCTATTTCCTGACCGTGAATGCCATCGTCCGCCATGCGCGCTCGAAAGATATTCTATGTCAGGGACGTGGTTCGGCGGCAAATTCGGTTATCTGCTTTGTGCTTGGCATCACCGCCATCGATCCCGCCCTTTTCAGCAATCTCGTTTTCGAACGTTTCGTTTCCGAAAACCGGGGAGAACCACCGGATATCGACGTTGATTTCGAACATCAGCGGCGGGAGGAGGTCATCCAATGGGTCTATGATACCTATGGTAGGGACAAGGCGGCGCTCTGTTCTGTCGTCACCCGTTATCGTGGGCGCGGAGCGCTGCGCGATGTCGGCAAGGTTCTGGGCCTGCCGGAAGATTTGACCAAACTTCTGTCTTCGCAGGTCTGGCGCTGGAGCGAAGGGGTGGATGAAAAGCAGGTGAAGGAGCTGAACCTCAATATGGAGGATCGTCGCCTGAAGCTTGCCTTCGAGCTTGCCAACCAGCTTGTCGGCACGCCGCGCCACCACAGCCAGCATCCGGGCGGCTTCGTTCTGACCAATGACCGGCTGGACGAGTTGGTGCCGATCGAACCCGCCGCCATGGACGACCGCCAGATCATCGAATGGGACAAGGATGATATCGATATCGTCAAATTCATGAAGATGGATTGTTTGGCGCTCGGCATGCTCTCCTGCATGAAGCGTGGCTTCGATATGCTGGAGGCACGCACGGGAGAGAAATACGATCTCGCCGCCATGCCGCCGGATGACGGGCCCACCTATGCCATGATCCAGAAGGCCGATACGCTCGGCACATTCCAGATCGAAAGCCGGGCGCAGATGTCTATGCTGCCGCGCCTGAAGCCAAAGGAATTTTACGATCTCGTCATTCAGGTTGCCATCGTTCGCCCCGGCCCCATTCAGGGCGATATGGTGCACCCCTATTTGCGCCGTCGACAGGGAAAAGAGCCGGTTCGGTATGAAAAACCGGAGCTTGAAAATATTCTGAGAAAGACAATGGGGGTCCCACTGTTTCAGGAGCAAGCCATGAGGATCGCCATGGATTGCGCCGGTTTCACTGCGGATGAGGCGGATCAGTTGCGCCGCGCCATGGCGACTTTCAAGAATGTCGGCACCATTTCCAAATTCAGGGAAAAGCTTGTCACGGGCATGGTGGAGCGCGGTTATGAGCAGGAATTCGCCGAACGCATCTTCAAGCAGCTGGAAGGTTTCGGCAGCTATGGTTTTCCCGAAAGCCATGCGGCCTCCTTCGCACTGATCGCCTATGCCTCCTCATGGCTGAAATGCCATCATCCCGATATTTTCTGCACAGCCCTTCTCAATTCCCAGCCCATGGGATTTTACGCCCCGGCGCAGATCGTGCGCGATGCCCGTGACCATGGCGTAGAGGTGCGCCCGGTCTGCGTCAACAGCAGCCGTTTTGATTGCACGCTGGAAGCCACGGGCGAGAAAGATGCCAATGGCGAGCAGCGTTTTGCCGTGCGGCTCGGCCTGCGCATGGTGAAAGGGCTTTCCAACGATCACGCCGCCAATATCGTCAGTTCCCGGCAGGACAGGCATTTCGCCTCCGTGGACGATCTCTGGCGAAGGGCGGGTGTTCCGGCCGCAGCACTGGTGTGTCTTGCCGAAGCCGATGCCTTCCTGCCGTCGCTCTCGCTTTCCAGACGCGAGGCGCTCTGGGCCATCAAGGCGTTGCGGGATGAGCCGCTGCCGCTTTTTGCCGCCGCTGCCAGCCGGGAAAACGCCGTGGTGGATGAACTTCACGAACCCTCCGTCGCGCTGCGTCCCATGACTGACGGCGGCGAGGTGGTGCAGGATTACGGCCATGTGGGGCTGACCCTGCGCGAACACCCCATGTCCTTCCTGCGCCGCGATCTTTCCCGCCGGCGCATCGTCACCTGCGCGGAGGCGGGTCGCGTCCGGGATGGTACATGGCTGGAAACGGCGGGGCTGGTTCTGGTGCGCCAGCGCCCCGGCTCGGCAAAGGGGGTGATCTTCATGACGCTGGAGGACGAGACGGGCATCGCCAACGCGGTCCTGTGGGTCAAGACCTTCGAAAAATACCGGCGCGTGGTGCTATCAGCCGGCATGGTCGGCATTTACGGCAAGATCCAGCGGGAAGGCGAGGTGGTGCATCTGGTCGCCCACCGGCTGACCGATCTGTCAGAGGCGCTGGCAAGCGTGGGCGAGCGCAACCACCCCTTTCCCTTGCCGCATGGGCGCGGCGACGAGTTCCACCACGGTATGCCGCCCGACGATCATCGCAACATCAGGAAACGCCCACCGCCTGCGACCCAGGATGGAGATGAGGTGGAGCGGATAAAGGTCATTTCCCGCAATTTCCATTAGGAGCATTTCCAGTAAAAGCGCGTAACGGTTCTACATCAGGAAAATGCGTAAAAACAAAAAGATAGAGCGCCCCCCAAGATCCCGTCTAAACCGGACGTGCTCCAGGACGCGGCCTATGCCGCATCTTCCAGACTGGCGGTGTCCTTGCGGCGGAACTGGCTGGGCGGCGCGCCGATCACCCGTTTGAAGGCGCGGCTGAAGGATGCCTCGGAATCGTAGCCGAGCTTTTCCGCTGCCAGCGTCACGCGCATGCCCTCGCGCAGCCACAGTCGCGCCTGATGCATGCGTATGCGAACCACATAACGGGCCGGGCTTTCACCCACCACACGGGTGAAGCGTTCTGCAAAACTCGAGCGGGAGGCGCCCATCAGGGAGGCAAGCTCCTCGACGCTCCAGTCTTTTTCGGGAGTAAGATGGATCGCGGCAAGGACCCGACCAAGTTCGGGATTGCGCACGGCGGCAAGCCAGCCGCTGGAATCGCCGCAACCATATTCCACCCATGTGCGGATCAGTGTTGCCGTGAGGACATCGGCAAGCCGCGCCAGAATGCCACCGGCACCAACGCGGTTCAGCTCAACCTCGCGCGCCATGGCTTCCAGAAGATGCGGAATGGCCGGATCGCTTTTGGCGAGATCGCTGGTCAACATCACATCCGGCATCAGCTGCAAAAGCGGGTGCAGGTTATCCATGTTGAAACGCATCGAGGCGGTAAAGGCCACCGTGTCGCCGCCCGCACCGGCGCATTCCATGTCGAAAATGCCCTGGCACACTTCCTTTTTGCCGAACCGGTCGAAGAGGGCGGGTGTTACATCCTCGCCGCTGCCGAGCACATGGGCGTGGCCACGCGGCAGAAGCACGGCATCGCCGCACTTCAGCGTCAGCCATTCTCCGGAAGGTTTGCGCAATTTTGCCTGGCCGACGCCGATGAAGTGGAACCGTGCCGCCTCCTGTTCGGGAAAGGCCGTCGCCCACGGCGTCGCCATGCGGCAGCGGCCATATTCCACACCGTCAAGCCGCAGGCCACGCAGCATTTCCGTCAGGGCATCATTCATGGTAGCTCACAAATTCGGACGTTTGGTTAAGGAATGCTGTTTTTCTAGCATGAAAACGCCGGGCTGTCACGTGCGGGTTCGAAGTCAAACGAAGGCGTTGCCCCCTATTTCTTCTCCCCGCAGGGAGAACAGTCAGGCGGCACCCGTTCGATCCCTATTATTCCGTCTTCAAAGCGGCTTGATTGCCTTTCGCGTCCGGTCCTTGCCGACCTCGATCACATGGCGCATGGCTTTCACGGCGGCATCCGCATCACGCGCCGCGATGGCGTGCACGATGCGCAGATGGTTTGCGGCGATCTCGGCGATGGTTCCGGGCGAGGAGGCCGGGGATGACAGCTGGAAGGAGATCGCAAGTGCGGCCTCGATCAGCCCGCTTGCCGAACGCATGAAGGGGTTGCCGGACATGTGGGCGACGGCGAGGTGGAATTCGAGATCGACCTTGGCGATGGTTTCAGGCGTATGCTGCGGATTGTCGAATTTGGCGGCAATCACGTAAAGCGAGACGATATCGTCATTCGATGCCTGCAACGCTGCTGCTGCCGCCGCTGCCGGTTCGAGCGCGAGGCGGATTTCCGCCAGGTGCGTCACGAATTCCTGGTCTATCCCGGCTTCGCAGCGCCAGCCCAGCACATCCGGATCGAAGAAATTCCAGCTGGAGCGGTCGAGAACGCGGGTGCCGACCTTGGCCTTGGGTTCGACCAGCCGCTTGGCCGCCAGCGTCTTCATCGTCTCGCGCAGCACGGTGCGCGAGACCCCGAAACGGAGGGACAGTTCGGCATCGTTGGGCAGCAGGGCTCCTTCCGCGATCCTGCCCGAGACGATGGCGCTGCCGAGTTCGGAGACCACATGCGCGTGGCTGTTCCGGCGTTTTCGCCCGCTTATCGTCGTTTCGAGCAGCCCCAATAAAGCCTCCGTGTTGGTTATGCCGGATGTGGTCCAGCCATTCTCCTGTTTGAATACCAGATGATTGCGCGCTGCAACACGATGAAGACAAAAAGCAGCACGCCAATGACGATTTTGGTCCACCAGGAGGACAGCGTTCCGTCAAAAACGATATAGGTCTGGATCAGTCCCTGGATCATCAGGCCGACGAAGGTTCCAGCCACCAGCCCCATTCCCCCGGTCAGAAGCGTGCCGCCGATGACGACGGCTGCAATCGCGTCAAGCTCCACGCCCACCGTCGCCAGCGAATAACCCGACGAGGTGTAGAGCGTGTAGACGATGCCGGCGAGGCCGGACAGGAAGCCGGACAGTGCGTAGATGCCGATCGTCGTCGTGCCGATCGGCACGCCCATCAGTTCGGCCGATTGCGGGTTGCCGCCAAGGGCATAGACATTGGCGCCGAAGCGGGTGCGGCTGGCAATCAATATGCCGGCGGCAAAGACGAGGAGCATGATTATCGCAAGTGCGGTCAGCCTCCCGCCGCCGGGAAAGCGGAAATAAAACCCCTGTATCGCATCGATGAAGGGGTGCGAGATCGGCACGGATTGCGTGGAGATCAGATAGGCCGCACCGCGCGCCAGAAACATGCCGGCCAGCGTCACCACGAAAGGCGGGATCGACAGGAAACGTATCATCGCCCCCATCAGGCAGCCGAACAGCGTCGAGACCACCAGTACGATGGCGAAGGCCAGCAGCGGGTGAATATTATAGGTGCCGACCATGACAGCCACGAAAACGCTGGTGAAGGCGATGACGGAGCCGATGGACAGATCGATGCCGCCAGACAGGATCACGAACGTCATGCCAACGGCGGCGATGCCGAGAAAGGCATTGTCGGTCAACAGATTGCCGATCACCCGCGTTGACAGGATCGCCGGATATTGCAGCACGCACAGGAGATAGGCGATGAGGAAGATCGTCAGTGTGGTGAGGAAGGGAAGATTGCGGCTGTGGATCATCGCGCGGTACCTTCCTTGGTCATTGCACTGGTTGCGGCCGGTTTTGCCTGTGGCTTCGGCGTTTTGACAAAGCCGAAAACCGCCATGATCGCCGGCGATTGCAGTGTCAGCACCACCATGATGATGCCTGCCTTGATGATGAGGTTGAATTCCGGCGGGAAACCGGAGACCAGAATGCCGGTATTGATGGTCTGGATGATGAGCGCGCCGATCAGCGATGCGGTGATGGAGAAACGGCCGCCATTCAACGATGTGCCACCGATCACCACCGCCAATATGGCGTCCAGTTCCAGCCACAGCCCGGCATTGTTGGCATCCGCGCCGCGAATATCGGCGGTCACGATCATCCCGGCGATGGCAGCGCAGAGGCCGGAAACGGCGTAGACGAAAAACAGCAGGAAGCGTGCCCGCACACCGGCAAGGGCTGCCGCACGGCGATTGATGCCGGTTGCCTCGATCAGAAAGCCAAGCGCGCTCTTGCGCACCAGAAGGCCGATGACCAACGCTGCCGCCACCCAGATGATGACGGGCAGCGGAATGCCCGCGAAGGAGCCGGAACCGATGGCCGAAAAGCTGTCATCGTTGAAGGTGAGGATGACGCCTTCGGTGATGAGCTGGGCGATACCGCGCCCCGCCACCATCAGGATCAGCGTGGCGATGATCGGCTGGATGTCGAGAAAGGCGACCAGCACCCCGTTCCACAGGCCGCAGGCGATGCCGACGGCAAGCGAGATGGCGATGACGGTTGGGATGGAATGGCCGTTGCTGATGAGCGTTGCCGCCACCGCGCCGCAGATGGCGATGACCGCACCGATCGACAGATCAATGCCCTTGGTGGCAATCACCAGCGTCATGCCGATGGTCAGCAGCGCCACGGGGGCGGCGCGCACGAGAATATCCATCAGGCTGCCATAGAGCCTGCCATTCTGGAACGAAACATGCAGGAAACCCGGCGAAACGATTGTAATCGCAGCCAGAATGACAAAGAGCGCGATCAGTTGGGGAGCAAGCCTTTTCAGGCGTCGTGTCACAGCCACCATCATGCCGCCTCCGTTCTGGCCGCATCCGCAATGGCCCGCATGATATTGTCGGCAGTCACTTCGCCACCCTTCAGTTCGCTGACATGGCGGCGGTCGGACAGCACGACGACGCGGTGGGCAACGGCGGTCAGTTCTTCGAGTTCGGACGAGATGACGACGAGCGACATGCCCTCGGTACAGAGTTTTTCGATCATTTTGAGGATTTCCGCATGGGCGCCGATATCGATGCCGCGGGTCGGCTCATCGAGGATCAGAAGCCGGGGATGGGTGGCAAGCCAGCGGGCCAGAATGGCCTTCTGCTGATTGCCGCCGGACAGGAATTTTATCGGCCGGTCGGGATCGGCCGGGCGGATGTCCAGCGATTTGATGAAGCTCTCGGCCAGCTCCACCTTCTGCCGGCGCGAAAGCGGCCGCGCCCAGCCCTGGCGGGCCTGAAGCGCCAGCGCAATATTGTCGGTCACCGAAAAGTCGCCGATGATGCCGTCCGTCTTGCGCTCCTCGGGACAGAAACCGAACCCGGCCGTGATTGCGGCTTCAGGTGAAGACAGAGCGACGGTCTTTCCATCTATCGTCGCCTTGCCGGTATCGGGCTTGTCAATGCCGAACAGCAGGAACGCCGTTTCCGTTCGTCCCGACCCCAAAAGACCGGCGACGCCGACGATTTCTCCCGGCCGAATGCCGAGATCGAAGGGGGCGATGCTGCCGCGTTTGCCGTATCCTTCAAAACGGATCGGCGGTTCGCCCTCGGCAACCGTCTCGTCGGTCGCCTGATGTTCGTGGGTGATGTGCTGAAGCTCGCGACCCAGCATCATCGCAATGAGTTCTGATCTCGGCAGGTTGCCGATATCGCGCGTGCCGACGAGGCGGCCGTTGCGCAGAACCGTAACCCGGTCGGCGATATCGTAGACCTGGTTGAGGAAGTGGGTGATGATGACGATGCCGATGCCGCGTGCGCGCAGGTTCCGCAGCACACCGAACAGCATCTCGACCTCATGGGAATCGAGGCTGGCGGTCGGCTCGTCCAGCACCAGCACCTTGCCGGAAAGATCGACGGCGCGGGCAATGGCGATGATCTGGCGGATGGCGACGGAATAGCTGGAAAGCAGGGCGTTGACGTCGATCGAAAGCCCGTATTGGGACAGCAGCGCCTGAGATTGTCTCTGCATTGAGGCCCTGTCGATCAACCCGAAGCGGTGCGGCTGGCGGCCGAGATAGAGATTTTCGGCAACCGTCAGGTTTTCGAGAAGGTTCACCTCCTGATAGACCGTGCCGATGCCGAGTGCCTGCGCTTCGCCGACATTGGTGGGCGATATCTCGCTGCCCTCCAGAAAGATGGAGCCGCTGTCGCGGTGGTAAACGCCGGTCAGTATTTTGATGAGCGTTGATTTGCCCGCGCCGTTTTCGCCGAGAAGCGCATGGATTTCACCGCGCCCCAGCGAAAAATCGACGCCATCAAGCGCCGTGATCCCGAGAAAGGATTTACCGATGGCGCGTGCTTCCAGAAGTGGTGCCGTATCGGACATTGAGCAGGTTCCGTATCGAAATGGGTCTTGCCTCAAGGGCGCGCAGTGTAACCGCTGATGGAGCGAGCGAGTGCCGTCAGTTTCTTCTCCCCGCCGGGGAGAAGGTGGCCCGCAGGGCCGGATGAGCGACTATCTGGGCTGTCAAGTTGCATATTCGAAATCTCTTCGCGCGTCTCGTGCTTTTGCATTGAGAATAACCAGGAGTTTTCGGGCGAGCGCGATGCGGATGACCATTTTGGCTTTGCCGGCGCTTTGCAACCTTTGCTGGAAGGCGGCCATGTGCGGATCATATCTGGCTGCGATGGCGGCGACCAGGAACAGGATGCCGCGCGGTCCGCGGCGTCCGCCGCGCACCGGCCGGGGACCGCTGCGTTTGCCGCTGTCGTTGGCGATCGGCGCCAGGCCGGCCAGCTTGGCGATCGCCTTGTTGGAGATCAGGCCGATCTCGGGCAGCTCGGCCATCAGCCGGGCAACGGTGCGGTCGGCGACACCCTTGACCGACCGAAAGGCCCGGTTGAGGCAGCCCCAGAGCGGATCGTCGTCGATCATCGAGGCGATCTCGCCTTCGAGCGAGCGGCTCTGGCGCACCAGCAGCGCAATCACCTCGTTGAGGCTTTCCACGGTCTCGCCGTCTCTGGCCGCACTTCGGCGCTGCTTCTGGACGATCAGGTCGCTCGTAACCTGGGACAACCGCGCCACCAGCGCCGACAGCCGCAGCTGCGCGGCTGTCGGCGGCGGCAGGGCGAGAACCCGCCTGGTCTCGGCAAAATGGGCGATCACCGCCGCATCGATGCGGTCGGTCTTTTCCAGAAAGCCCATGGCGTCGGCAAAGTGGCGCACCTGGCGCGGATTGGCCAGCGCGCAGGCGATCCCCAGCTCCCACAACAACAGGAAGACTGCCCGCTCGTAGCCGCCCGACGCCTCCATGACGACGAGCTCGACATTCTCGGCCCGGCACAGCGCAGCCAGCTCACCGATGCCGGCCGCATCGTTGCCGAAACGCTCAAACGTCCCGGACGGACGGATGAACGCATCCAGCCAGTCCTTCGAAACATCCACTCCACATATAACTCTATTCACGGTAACCTGCCTTGTGCGTGCGGTTGGAACCAAGCGACTATTCGGTCGTACGTGACGATGACGAAGATCCCAGGCTCATCCACGGTTGTAACCGGAGGGGGACGGGCGACTTCGTCAAGCCTCTGGCAGGGTGGCCACCCGGCCAGAGGCGCAATCGCTTCCATCGCACAAAATCAGCAATGTGCAGATACAAGGGGGCAACGTCAGCGATAGACCGCACGCTCGCCCCCTCATCCCGCTGCCGCGACCTTCTCCCCCTCGAGGAGAAGAAGCAGGCGGCAGGCGCTCGCTCCATACGCTATCGTTCTGCAGACTGAACCGGAGAGGTTTCCCTCTCCTCAGCAGAAAGAAACGGCGCAAACCATACGCCGTTCCTCCGAAGAAATGGCTCAGTAACCCAGGCCCTTCTTCGCCTCGTAGACCTTCATCGGGTCGTCAGACGCCGTGTAGAGCTTGGATTCTGTCTGAATCCACTTCGCCGGTGCCTTTTTGTCTTTCAGATAGGCTTCGAGAGCGTCGAAGGCAGGGCCGGCCATGTCAGGCGTCAGTTCCACCGTCGCGTTGGCTTCACCGGCGGCCATGGCCTTGAAGATGTCAGGCACGGCATCGATCGACACAACCTTGATGTCGGTTCCCGGCTTCAGGCCGGCTTCCTTGATCGCCTGGATCGCGCCGACGGCCATGTCGTCATTATGGGCGTACACGGCACAGATATCCTTGCCGCCGCCTTCGGCCTTGATGAAGCTCTCCATCACTTCCTTGCCCTTGGTACGGGTGAAGTCACCCGTCTGCGAGCGCACGATCTTGATGTTCTTGTGCGAAGCGATGGCTTCCTCGAAGCCCTTCTTGCGGTTGATGGCGGGCGAAGAGCCGGTCGTGCCCTGCAATTCGACGACCTTGCAGTCCTTCGCGCCGACGTCCTTCACGAGCCAGTCACCGGCAACCTTGCCTTCGTGAACCTGGTCCGAGGTGACCGCAGTCAGATAAAGATCATCCGGCGCTTCGATCTGGCGATCGAGCAGGATGACGGGGATTTTTTCTTCCTTTGCTTCCTTCAACACGGCGTCCCAGCCGGTTGCGACGACAGGTGCGATCAGGATCGCATCGACGCCCTGCGCGATGAAGCCGCGAACGGCCTTGATCTGGTTTTCCTGCTTCTGCTGTGCGTCGGCGAATTTCAGCGTAACGCCGCGCTTTTCGGCCTGCTGCTTGGTGACCGTGGTTTCAGCGGCGCGCCATCCGGATTCAGAGCCGATCTGCGAGAAGCCGACGGTGAGCGATTGTGCCGAAACACTGGATGCAAGGCATGCGGAAACGGCGACAGTGATTGCCGCAAGAGCTTTTCTCATCTTATCCTCCCAGAAATGATGTCAGCGTGACGGTGTCACTATGAGCATATAGTAATACTCTTGAAAAGGGGTTTTTTAGCGGATTGCCAATTCACGCCACGGCAATTTTATGGAAATTCCGAGATAAGTCGTAATAAATCAATGACTTGTTGTTATTTCTCTAATTTTCTCAACGCTCGAAACCCGCCCGTGATATATGTCTATCCGGCTTGACAGGCCGCGTTTGCATCTAATAGTAATACAAATAAGCAAGTCAGGTCGTGACGGAATGTGGGGCCGTGGTGCCCGCCGCAATCCGGCAAGGCAGGGAGGGAAGAGGCCATTGCGCAGCGCCGGTATGGTCGTAAGCACCGAAAAATATTCGGCAAAAGCTGAAGAACGGCTCCAGGTCACTCGTCTGGGGCTGATCTGTCGGTTATGCGTGATTCCGAGAAGCTGATTCCATTTTCCTTGCGCACAACATAAGCTTGTCGCATTTCGTAATATTTTACCGTTGGCCACTTCCGGCTGGAGACCGCATCATGACCAAATCCGACAATCTGCCCGCAACTCAAGGCAAGCTTCGTTCGCGCGCGTGGTTCGATAACCCCGCAAACGCTGATATGACCGCACTTTATCTCGAGCGTTACATGAACTTCGGTCTCAGCCAGGCCGAGCTTCAGTCCGACCGCCCGATCATCGGCATCGCGCAGACCGGCTCGGATCTTTCGCCCTGCAACCGCCACCATCTGGAGCTGGCGCATCGCCTGCGCGAAGGCATTCGCGAAGCCGGCGGCATTGCCATTGAATTTCCGGTGCATCCGATCCAGGAAACCGGCAAGCGCCCGACAGCGGGTCTCGACCGCAACCTCGCTTATCTCGGCCTCGTGGAAGTGCTTTACGGCTATCCGCTCGACGGCGTTGTTCTCACCATCGGCTGCGACAAGACCACGCCTGCCTGTCTTATGGCGGCGGCCACCGTCAACATTCCGGCCATCGCCCTTTCCGTCGGCCCGATGCTGAACGGCTGGTTCCGTGGCGAGCGCACCGGTTCCGGCACCATCGTCTGGAAGGCCCGCGAATTGCTGGCGAAGGGCGAGATCGACTATCAGGGCTTCGTCAAGCTCGTCGCTTCTTCCGCACCCTCCACCGGCTATTGCAACACCATGGGCACGGCAACGACGATGAACTCGCTTGCCGAAGCACTCGGCATGCAGCTGCCCGGCTCCGCCGCCATTCCGGCGCCTTACCGCGACCGTCAGGAAATTTCCTATCTCACCGGCCTTCGCATCGTTGAAATGGTCAAGGAAGACCTGAAGCCTTCCGACATCATGACCAAGGATGCCTTCATCAACGCCATCCGCGTCAACTCGGCTATCGGCGGCTCGACCAACGCACCGATCCATCTGAACGGCCTGGCCCGCCATGTCGGCGTCGAACTGACCGTCGATGACTGGCAGACCTACGGCGAAGACGTGCCGCTGCTCGTCAACCTCCAGCCGGCCGGCGAATATCTCGGTGAGGATTATTACCATGCCGGCGGCGTTCCGGCTGTCGTCAACCAGCTGATGACCCAGGGTCTCATCATGGAAGACGCCATGACCGCAAACGGCAAGACCATCGGCGACAATTGCCGTGGCGCCATCATCGAAGACGAAAAGGTCATTCGTCCCTTTGATCAGCCGCTCAAGGAGCGCGCCGGTTTCCGCGTTCTGCGCGGCAACCTGTTCTCCTCCGCCATCATGAAGACGAGCGTGATCTCGGAAGAGTTCCGCAACCGTTACCTTTCGAACCCTGACGATCCCGAAGCCTTCGAAGGCCGCGCCGTGGTGTTCGACGGGCCGGAAGATTACCATCACCGCATCGACGATCCGTCGCTGAAAATCGACGCCAACACCGTTCTCTTCATGCGCGGTGCAGGCCCGATCGGTTATCCCGGTGCGTCGGAAGTGGTGAACATGCGCGCGCCTGACTATTTGCTGAAGGAAGGCATCAATTCGCTGCCCTGCATCGGTGATGGCCGCCAGTCCGGTACCTCGGGCAGCCCGTCCATCCTCAACGCCTCTCCTGAAGCGGCGGCCGGTGGCGGTCTTGCAATCTTGCAGACCGGCGACCGCGTGCGCGTCGATGTGGGTCGCGGCACGGCCGATATCCTGATTTCCGGTGAGGAACTCGCCAGGCGTTACGAGGCGCTTGCCGCCGAGGGTGGCTTCAAGTTCCCCGATCACCAGACGCCATGGCAGGAAATTCAGCGCGGCATCGTCAGCCAGATGGAAACCGGGGCGGTTCTGGAACCGGCCGTGAAGTATCAGCGCATCGCCCAGACCAAGGGCCTGCCGCGCGACAACCACTAAGGCGGCCATCGGACAGTGACGGGAAGGGTGTTCAGCCCTTTCCGTCGTCATGCTCGGGCCTGCCCCGAGTATCTGCAACCTTGAATTTTAAGATATGCGACGTGATCCTCGGGACAAGCCCGAGGATCACGTCAGATTTTTGCTTGAAGATCTTCGCATCAACGCAATACCGGCTCAGAGCCGGAGGGACAGAAGACGATGTCTTGCTGTCCCGCAGCCTGCGTCACAAACTTAAATGACCGGATAGAGCGACCAGAAGAACAGTTCGTATTCCTGATCACGGTCGTCATCGTTGGACTGGTCGTCCGGCCTGCGTGGCGTCCTGTCCTGCAAGTCCTTTTCGACCTGCTCGTTTATGGCGGGCGTTCTTCGGCCGATGCCAAAGAGGTCAAAGGAGAGCATGTTGAACCCTGCTACCATGGCCATTTCCCTTCTTCACGCGAGTTAACAATAGGTTAAGTTTCGCGCGTTGCCATGATTTCGTCAAGATTGGCCAAGGAATTTGTCTACCATTTTTAACAACAATGTCGTGACCGACGTTCCGCCCGCAGCGGATTTCGCGCAACGAACGTTTCCCGGCGCCGTCAAAGCCCCTTTACCGAGGTGCCGGAATAGGTTTTTTCGGCTGCTTCCAGCGCGGAATCGGTGTCTGCGGCATGGCCGAGGCTGTTCAGAGCGCGTGAGACTGCGGCGATATTGGCTTCTACCGCCTCCGGATTGGCGCGCCGGCCGGTGTGATTGAGCCTTATCAGCCGTTCTGCACCGGGTCCGACACCACTGGAGATGTCTGCTCCTTGCTCTCTCGCCGCCGCCGCGAGAAATGCGCCGGCATCCGCCGTATCCGGCAAGATCGCCGTGGAAACGAGGGCGGATGCCTGTGTTTCCTCCACCCAGATCGCGATGCCGAGCGCCTTGATGCCGTTACGGGTGGCTGCTGCTGCTCGTTCGTGGCGTTGATGGACGGATGCGAGACCCTCCGCCTCTATCCGGTCGAGTGCGGCCTCCAGCGCATGGAATTCCAGCGGTGCAGGCGTGCCCGGCAGCGCGCCGCGCCCGGTATCGAGCCAAAGTTTCTTCTGGTCGAGAAGCGAGAGCATGGAGTTTTCAGGCGCATTGGCGTGTGAAAGAAGTTGCCAGGCATTCTGGCTGACGGAGATGGCGGATAGGCCTGCCGGACCGGCCAGCGCCTTTTGCGGGCCGATGACCGCGATATCGATGCCGAGCCGGTCAACCTCGAAGGCATGGCCGCCGATGGACGCGACGGCATCCACGACAGTGACGGTGCCTCTGTCCTTGGCGAGTGCGGCAATGGCGGGCAGGGGGTTGAGAACGCCGCTTGCGGATTCCGCATGCACGATCGCGAGAAGATCGAAATCCGGCCCTTCGTCCAAGGCGCGCTCAACCTCTTGAAGCGAGATCGGCTTTGCCGGAGCAGCGCTCAGGTTCCGCACTGTCGCACCGCCGCGTTCCAGCCAGCCGCCGAACCATGCGCCATAGGGACTGGTGACGATATTGAGCGCTCTCAGACCCGGCCGCGCCAGGCTCGTGGCCGCCGCTTCAAGCGCCAGTACTGCTTCTGCCTGTATCAGCAGCACGTCATTCGTCGTGCCCATCAGGGCCGCCAGCCGGTCGGCGAGAACGGCATAACGCTCTGCTGGAAAGGCGGGCGGGTCGAGCAGCAATGCATAATCCGGGGCGGGCATGTCTTATCCTTTTGCGATGATGGTCAGGCGCGGCGCAGCCTCGATCAGGGTGCGGGCAGTCGAGGATTGCGGCGCGGAGACGATGTTTGCGGTCCTGCCGATTTCGACGATCCGCCCCGCTTCCATGATGGCGACGCGGTGGCAGACGGCGCGGATGACCGCAAGGTCGTGGGAAACGAAAATACAGGCGACGGCCGTTTCCCGCTGTATTTCCACCAGCAGTTCGAGAATTTGCCGGCGGACGGAGACATCGAGTGCGGATACGGCTTCATCGAGAATGAGAAGGGATGGCCTGAGCGCAATCGCTCGGGCAATCGCCACGCGCTGCCTTTGCCCGCCGGACAGTTCAAAGACCGATCGGCCGGCATAGCTGGCGGGCAGGCCGACACGGTCGAGCAGGCGGCGTATCTCGGCCGGGCGTTCGCGGCGTTCGACGATGCGGTGGATACGCAGCGGCTCGCCTATGGCCTCCTCGACGCTGGCACGCGGGTTGAAAGCGCCATGCGTATCCTGAAACACCATCTGCATATGCCGGCGCGCGGCGCGCAACTTGCCACCCTCAAGTGCCAGCCAGTCGCGATTTTCAAAACGGACCGTGCCTTCGTCGGCCGGGATCAGCCGCATGAGGATACGCGCCAGCGTCGATTTTCCGCAGCCGGAGGGTCCGGCAAGCCCCAGCGTCTCGCCGGGCTGAAGCGAAAAGGAGATATCGGCGAGTGCTGGCACGGTGCGTGCGCCGCTCCGGTAGGTTTTCAAAAGGTTCTCGACGCTCAGAAGGGCTTCATTCATGGCGCGGCCTCATGGACAAGAGGCGGTGTCGAAAGGTCGAGATAGTCGGAGAGCAGCGCGCGCGTATAGTCCTGCGCCGGCGCGGACAACACCTGCCGCGTCGTGCCGTGCTCCACCAGTCGCCCCGCGCGCAGAACGGCGATCTCGTCGGCAAGGCTGGAGGCAAGGCCTATGTCATGGGTGATGAACACCAGCGTTCTTTCCTCCTCGCGCACCAGACCATCCAGCAGCGCGGCGATGGCGGCCTGGCTGACCGTGTCGAGCGCGCTCGTCGCCTCGTCGGCTATCAGGATCGCGGGGTGCGCGGCAATGGCGGCGGCAATCGCCACACGCTGCCTTTGCCCGCCCGAAAGTTGGTGCGGATAGGCGCCGAGGAGATGTGTGGGATGCGGCAGCCGCACCCGTTCCAGAAGGTCGCGGGCAAGATCGCGCGCTTGGCCCCATGATATGCCGAGATGCCGCACGGCGCCTTCCGCCACCTGTTCGCCGACGGTCAGAACCGGGTTCAGCGTCGCGCCGGTGTCCTGAAAGATATAGCCGATATCGCGTCCGGGCATCGGCCTGTCGGTAAAAAGACCGCTGTCGCGGCTCCAGGAAATATCGCCGGAAAGGTGGCCATTGACAGGCAGAAGCCCGGCAATGGCCTTGGCGAGCGTCGATTTGCCCGAACCGCTTTCGCCGATGATCGCCAGCCTTTGTCCCTGCCGGATTGTCAGCGAAATATCCTGCAACGCCGGTGCGTCGCCTGCCGCATAGCGGACGCTGAAATCGTCGATCCGGCAGAGTGCGTTGCCGCTCATGGCGCTTCTTTCCTTGTCGCCATCGCCTTGTTGATACCTTCCGCGAGAAGATAGACGCCGAGAACCGTGACCAGAAGACCGATGCCGGGGATGACGGAGAGAAACGCCGCAGACCTCAGGACGTTGCGTCCTTCCGCGATCATCGAACCCCAGGTGACGATATTCGGATCGCCGAGACCGAGGAAGGACAGCGCCGCTTCGGTGAGAATGGCGGCGGCGACGATGATCGCGGCGAGCGCCAGAACCGGCGGCAGGGCATTGGGCAGGATTTGCCGGAAAGCGATTTCCAGCGGATGCATGCCGATGGCGCGGGCGGATTGTACGTAATCTCTTTCGCGGATGCTCAGGACCTGCGCCCGCATCAGCCGCGCCGGATCCGCCCAGGCGCCAAGCGCAATCGCAAGGATGACGATGGGCATGGAAGGGCCGATGGTGCTGACGAAGGCGAGCGCCAAAAGGAAATTCGGCACGATCTGGAAGGCATCGGTAACACGCATCAACGCCTCATCCACAAGGCCGCCGGCAAATCCGGCAATGGTGCCGACGACGGTGCCGATCAGCAGCGCGGCCGCCGCAGCGCCGATGCCGACGAGCAGGGAGGCCTGGGCGCCATGGGCAAGCCCCGCCAGCACATCGCGGCCCAGCCGGTCGGTGCCAAGCGGTGTGGCGGCCTCGGAAAAGGGCGCGATGAGCGGCTCGCCGACGATAGACAGCGGGTCGCCGGGAAAGACCAAGGCAGCGGTGAGCGCCGTTACCGCAAGCAGCGTCAGAATGATCAGACCTGCCGCACCTTCGAAACTGCGCAGGAGCCGGAGAGTAAAACTCATGCCTGTTGCTCCCCACTGCCGATGCGCGGATCGAGCACGGCATAGAGAATATCAACGACGAGATTGACGAGGATGACGAAAACGGCGCTTGTCAGGATGATGCCCATCAACAGCGGCGTGTCGCGGCCGCTGACGGCTTCCTGTGCCAGCCGGCCGAAACCGGGAATAGCAAAAACGCTCTCGATCACCACGCTGCCACCCAGCATCGTGGCCGCTTGCAGGCCAAGCACGGTGACGAGCGGCAGGGCGGCGTTGCGGGCGACGTGGCGCAACACGATCCTTCGTTTGGACAGGCCCTTGGCCTTGGCGAACAGGACGAAGTCCAGCGGCCAGACCGCCGCCATGGCCGTGCGCATGACGCGCAGGAACAGCGCCAGATAGATGAGGCCGAGACTGGCGACCGGCAGGACGAGATGGCGGGCAATATCGAGCGCCCTTGCAAATCCCTGTTTCCCGGATGCGATGGTTTCGATGCCGGAGGTCGGCAGCCATCGCAATTGCACGGCAAAGACGATGGCGAGCACAAGGCCGAGCCAGAAGCCCGGCGTGGCGTAAAGCGCCAAAGACAGGGCCGAGAGCACCCGGTCGGTCAACCCGCCCGGACGCGCGCCCGCCACGATGCCGAGCGCGGTGCCGGTGATGAAAGCAAGCGCGGTGGCGCTGCCCATCAGGAGCAGCGTGTTCGGCAGCCGTTCGAGGATTAGCCCCAGCACCGGCCGGTCGAAGGCAAGCGACCAGCCGAAATCGAGCCGCAGCACGGAGCTGGCATAGAGCCAGAAGCGGGCGAGCACCGAACCATTAAGGCCATATTGTTCGCGCAAGGCATCCCGCAGCCCGGCGTCGCCACCGCCGATAGAGACGAGGTAGGCATCGACAGCGTCGCCGGATGCGTTTTCAAGCAGGACGAAGGTGAAGACGAGAACGATCAGCAGCACCGGAATGGCGCTGATCGCCCTTCGCCGCAGCAATGTCGCCGCGCGCCGCACGGCGCTTCCTCAGGTGCCGACCACCGTATCCGCCCAGTTGGAAACCGCCCAGCGTGGATTGCTGGCGACGTGTTTCACGGTATCGCGCGCCACCGTGATGAAACCCCACTCGGCGACGTTGATCAGCGGCAGATCGGCGGCGACCTGCTTCTGGAAGTCCTTGTAGAGCACCGTGCGGGCGGCCGTATCCACGGTTTCCGCCGCCTTGTCGATCAGTGCGTCGAGCGTCTTGTTTTCATAACCGCCCTGATTGGAGAAGCCGACGCCTGATGGAATGCCGGAGCGCACAAGAATGGTGGTGGAGATTGCCGGATCGCCACGGAAGACCGGCGGCGCGATGGCGAGATCGAAGGCATGGTCGGTGTAGACGGCCTTCTGGTGCGCGGCGGCATCGTTGTTGACCAGCTCGGCATCGATGCCGATTTCCTGCAACGCCTGGCGAAGATAGGCGCCGAATTGCTTGGTTTCATTGAAGTAAGGTGCCGGCAGAAGCTTCAGCGAAAACCGTGTTCCGCTCGCGCCGCGCGCATAACCCGCCTCGTCCAGCAGGGCGTTGGCCTTGGCGACGTCGAAATCGTAGATCTCGACGTCTTTTGTATAAAACTGCGGTGCATTTTTCGGCACGGGTCCGGTCGATGCCGTGGCGTAACCGAGGAAGATCTTGTCGATGACGAATTTCTTGTCGATGGCGTGGGCAATCGCCTTCCTCACCTTGAGATCGGAAAGCTCCTTGCGGCGGTGGTTGATTTCCACGACGAGCTGATAGGTGAGGGCCTCATAGCCCTCCGGAATGACCTTGATGCCCGGCTCCTTGGCGATGCGGGCGAGATCGGCGAGCGGCACGGCGGAAAAGGCGGCAAGCTGGATTTCTTCGGCTTCAAGCGCGGAGGCGGCGCCCGCCCGGTCGGGCAGAACGCGATAGATGATCTCATCGAGCTGCGGCTGGTTCTTGCCCCAGTAATTCGGGTTGCGGGTCAGGCGATAATATTCGCCGGGCTTGTATTCCGCAAAAACGAAAGGTCCGGTGCCGACCGGCTTGGTATTGGCCGGATTGGTGGCGATATCGCTGCCTTCATAAAGATGTTTCGGCACGACGCTGGTGACGACAGGCAAAGCATTGCGGATGAGCTGGAAGGGTGTGGGCTTGGAGAAGTGGAAGATGGCCGTGTGGTCATCGGGCGTATCCACTTTTTCCAGGTTGGCGAAGACCAGCCGCCCGAGATTTTGCAGCGGCTTCCAGACAGAAAGCGCGGAAAAGGCCACATCCGCCGAGGTGAAGGGCTTGCCGTCATGCCAGGTCACGCCTTCGCGCAGCTTGAAGGTGGCGCTCAGTCCGTCCTCCGATCCGTGCCATTCCGTCGCAAGCCTTGGCTCCAGCCCGTCCCTGCCGTTGAAGGAAGCTTCCGCCAGCGGCTCGACGATCTTGCTCGCGATATAGAATACGCCGTTGGAAGCGACGATGGCCGGGTTGAGGTTCTTCGGCTCCGAATCGGCGGCAACGATCAACCGTCCGCCGGGCTTAGACTGTTGCGCGGCGGCGATGCCCGCAAGTCCGGTGGTTGCGGCAAGAAGGAGCGAGGTCTTGAGAAGCGAGCGGCGGGACAGGTGGACAGGCGACATGAAATTCACTCCGGAATGTGGGCGGGGCGGGCCTTTCCGCTGCACCGCGGCCTGCCCGATCTTAAGACTGCAACCGCAGCAGTGTCCACGTTAATTCACGGGCTTTACAGCAATGATTTTACGTTGCGCGCCGGTTTGCGGAAACAATATGCTTCCCGGCGCACAACCCCTTTTCTTCCGCCGCGCCAGCTGCCGGAAAACGGCGATGAAAACCTGATTTAACCCAATAAATCTAGAGGCTTGGCAGGCCGGTTCCCAGGTGGTGTGTAGCGTGTGCTGTCTGTGGGCCAAGTGAAATTCTGCCGCCGCCACCCCGTTTGGAAAGGGGTAATTAACCTTTATTTTCTATTTCAAGGAGACCGAAATATGTACGTTTATGATGAGTGTGCACGCTGCCATGAGCTTCTCCCGATCCAGATTCCAGAATTCGTCCAATAGCGTAGGGGAGGGGAGCGACAAGGCTCGTCATGCCGGCGGCAAGGCCGTTGCCGGTCAGGAGCAGGCCGCCGCAATGAAGGCGGGTGTCGCACCCCGGCCGAATGCCGATGTCAGCGCCGCCGACGCCATCGAGGGTCGCGCCGAAATGCCGGGCTGGCAGAATGCTTTCGTGCTTGGCCCGAATGTCCGTTTCACCCGCACGCCGGAAAGCGTTTTTAGCCGGCGCATGCCGGTCGAGACGCCGCATCTTGCCGAAGAGGAAGCCCCCGTTGCAGTCCTTCCCGAAACTGTCGAGCCTGAGATGGTCGCGGCGCCGGAAGCCATTGTGCCGGAGGCTGCGCTTCCCATAGTCGTAGAGTCGCCGGAGCCGCGCCTTCAACCGCCGCGCATGCCGTTTCTGCCGCAGCCGCCGGATGCGCGGGGCGCTAGGGCATTGACCTACAAATTGCGGCTGGAACTGGCCCGCAAACAGGCGGAAGAAGCCGCTGCCGCAGCCCTGATGCCGCCGCAGCCGGCGGAAGCAGCCGATGTCTTGGAAGCGCCGGTTTCTGGAATCGATTCATCCGTTCAACCGCTGCCAACAGCGCCGTTTGCATCTGCCGAACCGGTCGCCATGCCGCAGGCCTCCATTCCCGCCTTTGCCGCCCATCTGCCGGATGAGCTTTTCTGGGAAGTGATGACGCTCGATCTGCCCGATGACGCCGGCGAAGGCCTTCTCGCAAACCCGTTGCCGACAGCGCCCGCGATTGCCCCGACGGTGGCATCCGCATCTCCGTCTGCGCCAGCCATCCGGCTTTCGGCCGTACCCCCTGTCGTCCGGGTTCCCGGTGGTTCCGCGATCAGGCTTTACCGCGAAATCGGCGTGCATCAGCCCGCAATCCCGGCCCCTGTTCAGGTCGTGGAACCCGAGATCGCTCCGCAGCCCACCGTGGAGACGGTCGCGGTAGCTGAACCACAGCGGCCTGTGGAGGCGGTTCAGCCGGTGGAAAGAACCGTTGCCGAGCCGCGTTTCACGCCGCGCGCGCCCATCAAGGCCTCGCAGCCGATGTTCCGGGAAGCGCCGGTCTTTGCGGATGGGGAATATGAATATCCCTCCATCGAGCTTTTGCAGCCGGCCCGCGTCCAGCAGACCACGACCATGACGCCCGAAGCGCTGGAACAGAGCGCCGGGCTGCTGGAAAGCGTGCTGGAGGATTTCGGCATCAAGGGCGAGATCATCGATGTGCGTCCCGGCCCTGTTGTCACGCTTTACGAATTCGAACCCGCTCCCGGCGTGAAGTCCTCGCGCGTCATCGGCCTGTCGGATGATATCGCCCGCTCCATGTCGGCGCTCTCGGCGCGTGTCGCCGTCGTGCCCGGCCGCAATGTCATCGGTATCGAGCTGCCCAACCCGGTGCGCGAGACGGTCTATCTGCGCGAGCTGATCGAGGCGACGGATTACAGTGAGACCCGCCAGAAGCTCGCCCTTTGCCTTGGCAAGACCATTGGCGGCGAGCCGGTCATTGCTGAACTTGCAAAGATGCCGCATCTGCTCGTTGCCGGCACCACCGGTTCGGGCAAATCGGTCGCCATCAACACCATGATCCTGTCGTTGCTCTACCGGTTGAAACCGGAGGAATGCCGCCTGATCATGGTCGATCCCAAGATGCTCGAGCTTTCGGTCTATGACGGCATTCCGCACCTTCTGACCCCTGTCGTCACCGATCCGAAGAAGGCGGTCATGGCGCTGAAATGGGCCGTGCGCGAAATGGAAGACCGCTATCGCAAGATGTCGCGTCTCGGCGTGCGCAATATCGACGGCTACAATGCAAGGGCGGCTGCCGCCCGCGCCAAGGGCGAGACGGTATTCTGCAACGTGCAGACCGGCTTCGACCGCGCCACCGGCGAAGCTGTCTACGAGCAGGAGGAAATGGACCTCACGGCCATGCCTTATATCGTCGTCATCGTCGACGAGATGGCCGACCTGATGATGGTTGCGGGCAAGGAGATCGAAGGCGCGATCCAGCGTCTGGCGCAGATGGCGCGCGCTGCCGGTATCCATCTCATCATGGCCACCCAGCGTCCGTCGGTCGATGTCATCACCGGCACGATCAAGGCCAACTTCCCGACCCGCATCTCCTTCCAGGTGACATCGAAGATCGACAGCCGCACCATCCTCGGCGAACAGGGTGCTGAACATCTGCTCGGCCAGGGCGACATGCTGCACATGATGGGTGGCGGCCGTATCTCCCGTGTCCACGGTCCTTTCGTCTCGGATGAGGAAGTGGAAAAGGTCGTTGCACATCTGAAGACCCAGGGTCGCCCGGAATATCTCGGCACTGTCACGGAAGACGCCGACGAGGCCGACGACGAGGCGGAAGAGGAAACGGCGGTCTTCGACAAGACATCGATGGGCGACGACGATAGCGACGATCTCTACGAAAAGGCCGTCAAGGTGGTGATGCGCGACAAGAAGTGCTCTACCTCCTATATCCAGCGCCGCCTGTCCGTCGGTTATAACCGCGCCGCCTCGCTGGTCGAACGCATGGAGCAGGAAGGCATTGTCGGCCCCGCCAACCATGTCGGCAAGCGCGCCATCATCGCCGGTGAGCGCGATAGTTACGAGGCAATTGGCGGCGACGACTGATTGATCCGTTCGGGGCGCGATATTCGATTGCAAAAACGCGCCCCGTGACTAGCTTGTGCGGCATGGATTCTGGAATCGGGAGGTTCCCCTGATGTCGCATAGCACTGAAAATGTCACCGTTCTGGCAAGGCTGGATGAGCTGGAGCGGTTTTGCCGCGCCGTGTTCCTCGCTGTCGGCAGCGATGATGAAACGGCCGATGCGGCGACCCGCGCCATGATGCACGGCACGCGGCTGGGCGTCGACAGCCACGGCGTGCGGCTGCTTGCACATTACATTGCAGGACTTGAAGGCGGGCGTCTCAATCCCAGGCCGCAGATCAGCCGCGTATCCGGTTTCGGCGCGGTGGAGACGATCGATGCCGACAACGCCCACGGCGCCCGCGCCACCTATGCGGCCATGGACAGCGCCATGGCGCTTGCGGCGAAATTCGGCATCGGCGCCGTTGCGATCAGGAATTCCTCGCATTTCGGTCCGGCCGGCGCTTACGCGCTGGAGGCGGCCCGGCAGGGCTATATCGGCGTCGCCTTTTGCAACTCCGACAGTTTCGTGCGCCTGCATGACGGCGCGATGCGTTTCCACGGCACCAACCCCATTGCTGTCGGCGTGCCGGCGGAAGATGACATGCCCTGGCTGCTTGATATGGCCACCAGCGCCGTGCCCTATAACCGGGTTCTGCTGTACCGCAGCCTCGAACAGCAATTGCCGGAAGGTGTTGCGTCTGACGGTGATGGCATCGACACTCAGAACCCCAATGCCGTTGAAATGCTGGCGCCGCTCGGCGCTGCCTTCGGCTTCAAGGGAGCCGCACTTGCGGGAATGGTGGAAATCTTCAGTGCCGTCCTCAGCGGTATGAAGCTAAGCTTCGATATCGCACCCATGTCCGGGCCGGATTTTTCCACGCCACGCGGGCTTGGGGCTTTCGTTCTGGCGCTGAAGCCGGAAGCCTTCCTTGAACGCGAGGTGTTCGACGCGGGCATGAAGCGTTATCTCGAAGTGTTGCGGGGATCGCCCGCGCGCGAGGATTGCAAGGTCATGGCGCCGGGCGACCGCGAATGGGCGGTGGCGGCAAAGCGCGAGAGGGAAGGCGCACCCGTCGATCCCGTCACGCGCGCGGCGTTTTCGGACCTTGCGGCAAAATTCTCGATCGTTCCGCCTGCCTATCACTAGGACGGAGGCCTGCCGGTGACGGCGGCTTGCCGCCGCCATCGCCTCGTCAGGCGGGGCGCTGTAGCATTTTGGGCTGCGGATAGGGGGTCGTCCCAACGTTCAGCCGTTCGGCGACGACCGGGCGTCCGATATAATAACCCTGGGCATAATCGATCTCGAGCTGGCGCACGAGCCGCAGCTGCTCTTCCGTCTCCACGCCTTCGATCAGGATCTTGTGGCCGCGATTGCGGATAAGGCGGATCATGTCCTGCAACATCGCCCGGCCGCGCGGCGTCTTGCTGTCATGCAGGAAAGAGCGGTCGATCTTGACGGTATCGAAATCAGTCATCCGCAGCCAGGAGAGGCCGGCAAAACCGGTGCCGAAATCGTCCAGCCAGATATTGATGCCGAGCGTCTTCAGGTCGTTGAGGCAGCGCAGCACATCCGAGTGCATCTCCATATCGAGGCCTTCGGTGATTTCAAAGGCCAGCCTGCCGCCGCCAATCCCTGCCTCAACGAGGATGGCTGCGACCGAGGTGGCAAAGCCGGGGTTTTTCAGCTGCATCGGCGACACGTTGACGCTGACAACCGACGCCTTGTCATCGGCCAGTATCTGCCGGCAGGCGGTCTTGATGGTCCAGAGGCCCAGTTCCATGATCGTGCCGGTGCGTTCGGCAATCGGGATGAAGACACCGGGAGAGACGGTTCCGCCATCGAGCAGGCGAAGCCGCATCAGCGCTTCGGCTCCCGCCGTCTCATTGGTCGATATGTTGAGGATCGGCTGATAGACGAGGGAAACGAGGTTTTCCGCGACGGCGATTTTGAGAAGTGCGGCGATGTTTTCGGTCTCGTCGCTGGTCTGCGGATCGTCCGGATCGAACAGCTTCATGCAATTGCGGCCATTGGCCTTGGCGATATAAAGCGCCCGGTCCGCCTCATTGATCATCTTTTCGAGCTTGCCGTCCGGATTGGGCCGAGTGAAAGACGCGCCGATGCTGACGGTGACGATGAAGGTGCCGTCGCGGCGCTGATCGTGCGAAAGCGACAGGTCTTCGACCGTGTGGCGGATGGTTTCGGCAAGTTCGCCCACCTGCTGTCTGGACTTGAACGGCGCCAGCACGATGAACTCTTCCCCGCCATAACGGCCGATGGAGGCGCCATGATCGACGATTGCATCCTGCAGGGCATTGCCAACCGTCACCAGGCACTTGTCGCCTTCCTGGTGGCCGTAGCGATCGTTGTATTTCTTGAAAAAATCGACATCGATCAGAAAGACGGAAAAGCCTTCTTTCTTTCTGGACCAATTGTCCCACAGCTGGCGCAGATGTTGGTCGATGGCGCGGCGGTTCTGCAAACCGGTCAGGGAATCGGTATTCGAAAGCCGCAACAACGCCTGCCCGCGCTCGTCCGCCGCCTTCTGCTGAGCCTTGGCTTCCAGCCCGTTGAGAAAAACGTGATAGCGTTCCCGGTTCAGGTTCCAGTTCACGTAAGAGGTGAAGACGAAGCAGGAAATATAGAAGGTGCCGAAAGCCAGCTTGTAGAAGGAATCTTCGGGAAATTGTGTCGACGCCAGAAAATAGGTGACGAGAATGATGCCCGAGGACACGAGCGAAAGATGGAAGCGGAAGGTGAAGAACAGATTGGCGCCCATCATGAAGATCGCCCCGAAAATCATGTAATAGGACATGTTTTCGATATTGTCGGTCAAAAGCGAGGGCACCAGCCAGCCGATATAGCCCATGACGAGCGCGGTTGCGCAGGTGAGGTCGAGCGCGGCGGTGCTCGCGCCCATGCGCAACTGGATTTCGAGCGTCATCAGGGATGTGAACGCGACGAGAAGTCGTGCGATGATGGTGTAAAAGGCGACGTCGGGAACCAGAATGATGTCGGTAATGGCAAATAGCAGATAGATGAAAACAGCCGTCCACAGGCCCTGCCTGATCGAACCCCGGCGGCTACGCTCACCTTCCTGCTGGTAAAGGGTAAGAAGTTCATCAGAAAACCGGGCGTCCGGTCGCCGATATTCTTGCTGTCCACTCACCTCGCCTAACGTGTGCTTCATGCACTTTCCCATAGTGTTGCGTATACTTTATAAAGTAACTGCTTATTCGACCTTCGCGTGTACTTTCGCGCCAGGCGCGATTTCCTGCCGATTTCTCTCCATGCGGGCGGAAACATGAAAAGGACGAGCGCATCATACGCTCGCACCATTAAGTTTCACTAAATCGCGTATCCGTTTTCTCCCCCGGTCCACGAGTGTGACCAAAAAAATACGCTAAAAAACTAATGTATCCCTACACCGCGCAAAAAACGAAAGCGAGTGGCCTTCCAGCTCCCAGAAACGTATGGTTAACAATGTGTTAATACTGGAGGGTAAAGTGAGGCAGGTAAAGAAAAGAAATCTGGATGGCACAAGTCTGATCACTCCGGATACTGTCGCAAAAGAGATTTTTGCACGCAAGACGGAAGCGTTCGATGAGCATTTCGCAGTTGCGAAAGCAGAGATCGCGATCATTCTTGAATTGGCACAACAGCAGTTCGAAAATGGTGTTTCAGCCCAGGATATAATACATCGAACGGCGGGCGCTCTGCATGGTTTACGCGAAAAGCTCCACTCTAGCGTGTGGGCTGCATTGATACCTCTTGTGCAGAATCACTCGGTGTCTGACTATTTTCTGGAAGATCCCTTCACGCGCTGGTCGTTCGAAAAGCCGCGCGGCTATTCGGGCGATGCGCAGCTTTTAGACTTCATCTACGGCCACGACAGCGTTGCCGAAACGGTGAAGAACGCCACGCCGCTTGGTGCGGCTCTCTATGATTATACGAAGGACGCCAGTTCCTCGGTCGCTGTCCGCGAGCGGCGGGACTTGCTGACGCGGTTTGTCGATGAGGCTGCGGCCCGGCATGGCAGCGAAACGGAAATCCTCACCATTGCATCGGGACATCTGCGCGAGGCGGATGCATCCGTGGCCTTGAAAGAGGGCAAGATCCGGCGCTGGGTGGCGCTCGATCAGGATCCCCTCAGCGTCGGTTCCGTCGCCCGTGATTTCAACGGCAGCTGCATCGAGGCGATTGACGGTTCGGTGCGCGATATCGTCCTGCGTTCGCACGAACTCGGCACGTTCGATCTGGTTTATGCCGCCGGTCTCTACGATTATCTGAACGACAGGGTGGCGATCAAACTCACACGGCGCTGCATGGAGATGCTGAAGCCCGGCGGAATGTTCCTCTTCGCCAACTTCTCCGAAGACATCGTCGTCGATGGCTACATGGAAACCTTCATGAACTGGGCGCTGCTGTTGCGCTCGAAGGCGGATATGTGGCGGATCGTCAACGCCAGCGCCGATCCCGCAACGATCGAGGCGGAGGTGTTTTTCGGCGAAAACCACAATATCGTCTATGCGACGATGCGTAAGAAGGCTTGAGGCCAGTCTGCCGGCTGAGGCTTCCTTGCCGACAGTAAAGGTCGAGCGAGCGAACGCCGCTTGTGCCTTCTCCCCGCCGGGGAGAAGGTCGCGGCAGTGGGTTGAGGGGGCAAGGGCAGTGAGGTACGGCAACGTTGCCCTCATCCGGCCCGTCGGGCCACCTTCTCCCCGGCGGGGAGAAGAAATATGCGGAGATGCTGCGCCGAGGCCAATTGCTGTCGCGGACTGCCGTCTCCCGCTCGCCAGCCACCTTTCCCAATAATTATTTGATTAAACCCCGACACAGGCCTAAGAATTCGCGCGAAATATGGTGCAGAATGGAATGGCTGAAATGAAGAAATATTATTCGGATATGGGCGGTCTGCCGGGTCAGACGGAACTGCTGTCGAGCAAGGCTGTGTTCAAGACTGCCTATGCGGTCATCCCCAGAACCGTGATGTCCGATATCGTGACGAGCGTGTTGCCGCACTGGACCGGCACACGGGCCTGGATTATCGCCCGGCCGATGACGGGTTTTTCCGAGACTTTCGCGCAATATATCGTCGAGGTGCAGCCCGGCGGCGGCAGCGAGCGGCCGGAGCCGGACGCAAGGGCGCAAGCGGCGATCTTTGTCGTGGATGGTGAAATGACCGTGGAGTTCGAAGGTGTGCAGCATGCGCTGCGGGCCGGCTCCTTCGCCTACATGCCCGCCGGTTCGCGCTGGCAGCTGCGCAATTCTGGCACCGCACCGGTCAAGTTCCACTGGGTCCGCAAGGTGTTTCAGGCCGTGGACGGGCTGGAGCCGCCGCCGGCGATCTTCACGCATGAGGACGAGCACGCTTTGTCGGCGATGCCCGATACGGACGGCAAATGGGCGACAACCCGCTTTATCGATCCGGACGACGTGCGTTACGACATGCATCTCAACATCGTCAGCCTGGAGCCGGGCGCGACCATTCCTTTCATGGAAACCCATGTCATGGAACACGGTCTCTACGTGCTGGAAGGCAAGGCCGTCTACCGGCTGAACGAAGATTGGGTGGAAGTGCAGGCGGGCGATTTCATGTGGCTGCGCGCCTTTTGCCCGCAGGCCTGTTATGCGGGCGGGCCGGGCCGGTTCCGCTACCTGCTCTACAAGGATGTGAACCGCCACGTGAAGCTCTGGTAACAGACGGCATCCGGGCGAAACCGAGATTTATCGCGCAATCCGATTGGTTGCGCGATAAAGGCTTGCGTTAGATGGAATATCCCTAATAAATCAAGCTATGCGGTCAGTCATCACTGTCGCGCACGATTTCGGCATTCGGCATCCGCCCTTATTATCCTGAAGAAGACTGCCCGTATGATTGAAACGATCGATACCAATATCTTCAATCTTGCGCCTGTGGCGATGTGGATCGAGGATTTCAGCGAGGTGAAAAGCCAGTTCGATATCTGGCGGGCGCAGGGTGTTGAGGATATCCGGGCGTTTTTGCTGGAAGATCTGTCGCGGGTGGCGACGTGTTCACAGAAAATCCGCGTGGTTCAGGTGAATGCCAAGACGCTGGAGCTGTTCGAAGCGCGCGACCAGGCGCATCTGATCGACAATCTGCACCGGATTTTCCGCGACGACATGCTTGAAAGCCATGTCAACGAGCTTTCCGAGCTTTGGGCTGGGAAAACCGAATTCATCAGCAATGCCGTCAATTATTCGATCGGCGGAAAGCGGCTGGATATCCAGCTGCGCGGTGCGGTCATCCCCGGCCATGAACAGACGCTCGGGCGGCTGCTGCTGACCACCGAGGATGTGACGGAACGGGAGGAGGCTCGCCGCAAGGAGCTTTTCAACCGCCGTTATGCCGAAGGCATGTTCAAACATTCGCCGGTTTCCCTGTGGGTGGAGGATTTCAGCCGGGTTCGGCGGCTAATCGAGGAGGTCAGGGAGCGCGGCATCGTCGATTTCAGGGTGTTCATGGATGTGCATCCCGAATTCGTGCGCCAATGCATGAGCGAAATTCGCGTCATCGACGTTAACCGGGCGACGCTGGACCTGTTTTGCGCGCCGGACCGGCAGGTTCTGTTGCAGCGGCTTGGCGATATTTTCCGTGGTGAAATGGAAAAGCCCTTCCGCGAACAGTTGATGGAGCTGTGGAACGGCAATCTCAACCACCATCGCGAAGTGGTGAACTACGCACTCGATGGTTCGGAGCGGCATGTGCTGCTGCATTTCTCGGTTTTTCCCGGCCACGAACGCGATTGGTCGCTGGTGCAGGTGGCGCTGACAGATATTACGGCGCGGAAAAAGGCGGAGGCCTATCTCGAATATCTCGGCAAGCACGATGTTCTGACCAAGCTGCACAATCGCGCCTTCTATTCGGACGAAATGAACAGGCTGGAGCGCAGCACGATCCGGCCCGTCTCGGCCATCGTCATCGATCTGAATGGTCTGAAGGACGCCAATGACAAGCTTGGCCACGATGCCGGCGACGCGCTGTTGCGGCGCCTGGGCGAAGTCCTGAACGGCGTCGTGACTGCGCCGAACCATGCTGCGCGCATCGGCGGTGATGAATTCGCGATCCTTTTGCCCGGCGCCGACAAGCAGATCGCGGCCGCAATGGTCGATACGGTTTATGAGTTGCTGAAGATCAACAACCAGTTTTACTCGAGTGCGCCGCTCAGCCTTTCGCTGGGCGTGGCAACCAGTGAGGCCGGCGAGACGATGGAATCGCTGGTGCGCCGTGCCGACATGAATATGTACGAGCACAAAAACGCCTATTACGCCGCGTTGCGCAACAGATCTGCCGATAACAGTGACACAACGCAGGCCTCGCCGCAGCCGGAGCCCAACTCCCTGAAGCGCCTGCTCTGACCGCAGGTATCGTCGGCAGCTATAATCTCGGATCGTAGTATTGCGGGCAATCCGCTTCCGCTGCGGCCGGGCGGCGGAGGCAGGGACGCGCTGTGAGCCGCCGTGATCCTTTCACGAAACCGCGCATCGATACGGGAGCATGTGGTTTCAGCGCTCCCAAGGGTCGAGACCGGCTTTTTTGGCCTTCAGGCACGGTTCGTCCCGGTCAAATTTGAGTGTATTTCAAAAGACCAGCGAAATTTGCTTTACGTACCTCAAAACGGACGCTAGCTTCTTTTCCAAGAGCTTTGGGAGGAGTTCGTGCATGGTGATTTCACGTAAAATCGAGGGGCAAGCGCCGTTCGTTCGTACCGGATGCCGGTGACGGCGCATGGCTTTTGTTGAGGACACTCCAGATCAGGCCCTTATAAGGACTGTCGGTCTATCCAAGTCTTTCGGTCCCGTGCAGGTTCTGAAGGACATAGAGATTGTCGTGCGCGCCAGCGAGGTTCACGCCATCATTGGCGAAAACGGCGCCGGAAAATCGACATTAATGAAACTGCTTGCGGGCAATGAGAAGCCATCAAGCGGCGAAATCAGGATCGATGGCGAGGCCGTGACCCTGAGCGGGCCGCGCAACAACAGTTCCCGTTACGATTACAAATGCTATTTCAGGAGTGAAATACGTGTTTAGTTTAGGAGGTGTAAAAGTAGATTCTGTTACTGCCACAAGCACTTCTGCAACATTAAATATTGCATTAAGTAAATTGAATCCAGTTGCCAGCCAGATTACGATTAGCACTTTGGATGTGGTAGGTTCGATCTTGAATTGTAACACAATTTTGTTTTCACTGATAAATCGGTGATTACAATTAACCCTAACTATAGACGCATACGCTACCAGTATTTAGTGATCCTACCGTTTGTTCGAATGTACTAACTGCACCTGTTACAATTACAAATGCCATAATTGGAGTGAAGTATGTGTTTAGTTTGGGTGCGACAAAAATAGATTCGGTCACTGCTACAGCCACAACAGCTACATTAAACATACCTTTGAGTAAATTGAATCCTGTTCTTAATCAGGTAACGATAAGGACACTTGATGTGGTTGGTTCTATTGCAGGATGTAACTCAGTGTCTTTTGTTGATAAATCAGTAGT
>JAXHOC010000026.1:0-7879 GCA_034519725.1 Agrobacterium sp. | reverse complement strand
GAAAGTCTGGCGCAAGAGCGTTTCGAGGGCTACCGCGACGCGCTTGAAGAAGCTGATATCGGTTACGCCGATGAACTGGTCGTGACAGGCGATTACAGCATCGAAGCCGGCCGCTGCGCGATTGGCAGCCTTCTCGAAAACGGCATTGCCTTCACCGCCATCTTCGCGTCGAGCGACCAGATGGCGATTGGCGCGATCAGCGAGCTGCGGGGCAGGGGCTTGTCGGTTCCGGCCGACGTCTCGGTCATCGGCTTCGACGATATCATTTTCGCCAATGCCTTCGAACCGCCACTGACGACGGTGCGCCAGCCCCGGCAGGAAATGGGCCGCAAAGCCATGGCGCTGATGGTTGACCGGCTGAACGGCAAACGCACCGCCGAAACCATCGTGCTGGAGACGGAACTGGTGGTGCGCGGCTCGGTCGCACCCTGCCGTTCGCCGCACCGGTAATTGTAATGCAAGGAGCATGAGTATGAAGACGATCAAAGGTCCCGCGATTTTTCTCGCGCAATTTGTCGGGGACAAAGCCCCCTTCGACACGCTCGACAATCTCGGCCAATGGGCGGCTTCGCTGGGGTACAAGGGCATTCAGTTGCCGACCGATTCCAAGCTCTTCGACCTTGAAAAGGCTGCCGCTTCGAAAGACTATTGCGACGACATCAAGGGTCGTCTTGCCGCGATGGACATCGAGATCACCGAGCTTTCGACCCATATTCAGGGCCAGCTCGTCGCCGTTCATCCCGCCTATGATGAGATGTTCGACGGTTTTGCGCCCGCAGAACTGCGCGGCAAACCGCAGGCGCGACAGGAATGGGCGGTGAACCAGCTAAAATGCGCGGCGAAGGCCTCGCAGCATCTGGGCCTGAAAAGCCATGCGAGTTTTTCCGGTGCGCTGGCCTGGCCCTTCGTCTACCCATGGCCGCAGCGCCCGGCGGGTCTGGTCGAAATGGCCTTTGCCGAACTGGGCAAGCGCTGGACGCCAATCCTCGATACGTTCGAGGAGAATGGCGTCGATCTCTGCTACGAGCTGCATCCGGGCGAAGATCTGCATGACGGCATCACTTTCGAGCGTTTTCTCGAAGCGACCGGCAATCACCCGCGCGCCAACATCCTCTACGATCCCTCGCATTTCGTGCTGCAGGCTATGGATTACCTTGGCTTCATCGACATCTACCACGAGCGCATCCGCGCCTTTCACGTCAAGGATGCCGAGTTCAACCCGACCGGCCGTTCCGGCGTTTATGGCGGCTATCAGGGCTGGGTCGACCGGCCTGGGCGGTTTCGCTCGCTCGGTGACGGGCAGGTGGATTTCGGCGCGGTCTTTTCCAAGCTCACGCAATACGACTTCGATGGCTGGGCGGTGCTGGAATGGGAATGTGCGCTGAAACATCCGGAAGACGGTGCGCGTGAGGGTGCTGGTTTCATTCAGGATCACATCATCCGCGTGACCGAGCGGGCTTTCGACGATTTCGCCAAAAGCGGTGTCGATGACGCCGCCAACCGTCGCCTTCTCGGGCTTTGAAAGGGATAGTCATGTCCTCAACGACAGCAGAATTTAACAGCCGCCGCATTCGTCTCGGCATGGTGGGTGGCGGTCAGGGTGCGTTTATCGGTGCGGTGCATCGCATCGCCGCGCGGCTCGACGACCGTTACGAACTGGTCGCCGGCGCGCTTTCCTCAGACCCGGCCCGCGCCAGCGCCTCGGCCACTCTGCTCGGCATTGCGCCCGAGCGCTCCTATGCGTCGTTTGAGGCGATGGCATCGGCCGAGGCCGGCCTTGAAGATGGTATCGAGGCGGTCGCCATCGTCACACCGAACCATCTGCATTTCGCCCCGGCCAAGGCGTTTCTCGACGCCGGCATCCATGTCATCTGCGACAAGCCCGTCACCGCGACGCTGGAGGAGGCCAAGGCGCTGGCAAAGATCGTCAGCGCATCCGACCGGCTGTTCATCCTGACGCATAATTATACCGGCTATGCCATGTTGCGGCAGATGCGGGAGATGGTGGCAAACGACGCTATCGGCAAGCTGCGCCATGTCCAGGCCGAATATGCGCAGGACTGGCTGACCGAAGCGGTGGAAAAGACCGGCGCCAAAGGCGCGGAATGGCGCACCGACCCAAGCCGCTCCGGTGCTGGCGGGGCAATCGGCGACATCGGCACCCACGCCTTCAATGCCGCAGCCTTCGTGACGGGTGAAATTCCCGCGAGCCTCTACGCCGATCTCACGTCGTTCGTTCCGGGCAGGCAGCTGGACGACAGCGCCAATATCCTGCTGCGTTATGAAAGCGGCGCCAAGGGTATGCTCTGGGCAAGCCAGATCGCGGTCGGCAATGAAAACGCCCTGTCACTCAGGGTCTATGGCGATAAGGGCGGGCTTGAATGGCACCACCGGGTGCCGGACGAGCTGTGGTTCACACCCTACGGCGAGCCGAAGCGACTGATTACGCGCAACGGCGCGGGTGCAGGTGCCGCCGCCAATCGCGTCAGCCGCGTGCCATCGGGGCACCCGGAAGGATATCTCGAAGGTTTTGCGACGATCTACCGTGAAGCCGCAGATGCAATCATCGCAAAAAGGGAGGGAAAGACTGCCGCCGGGGAGGTTATTTATCCCGGCATAGAGGACGGCCTTGCGGGTCTCGCATTCATCGATGCGGCCGTTCGGTCGAGCCTGACCTCGTCCTGGGTAGAGATCGACATCTAGCTCATCGCATATCGGGGACTGACGACACCGGGCATCGGAGGTTGTGTCCAGCATTACCCGGCTAATTTTCGGGAGAGCACGGGCAGGCGTGTCGTCATATTGATCAAACGGAAAGGGAGTTACGCGTTTGAAAACGTTCAAGTCAAAATTCGCCAGCATGGCAGCCGTCGTCGCATTGGCGGCCGGTATCGCAAACCCGGTTTTTGCCGAAGACAGCAAGACGCTGCCGATCGCCGCGCAGATGTACACATTGCGCAATGCCGGAACGCTTGAGGAGCAGCTTGCCATTCTCAACCGCGCGGGCGTCTCTGCGGTGGAAACCGTGGATATGCAGAAAGTCAGCGCGAGCGAACTGAACGCGCTTCTTGAAAAGCACAAGATCAAGGTCATTTCCTCGCATGTGCCCATCGACAAGCTGCGCGGTAATCTCGATGAGGTCATCACCGAGCAGAAGGCTGTCGGTAATCCGGTCGTGACCGTGCCGTTCCTGAAGCCCGAAGACCGCCCGACCGACGCCGCCGGCTGGACCGCCTTCGGCAAGGAGCTTGGCGGATATGCCGACAAGCTGTCAGCGGCGGGTCTTTCCATGGCTTACCACAACCATGATTTTGAAATGGTCAAGTTTAACGGCAAGACGGCGCTTGAGCTACTGCTCGATGCTGCCGGTCCGAAACTGCAGAGCGAACTCGACGTTGCCTGGGTGGCGCGCAGCGGCAACGATCCGGCCGAGTTCCTCGGCACATTGAAGGGCCAGGTTTTTGCAATCCACGCCAAGGACAATGCGCCTGCGGGCACGGCGGAAAACGAGCGCGGTTTTGCAACGCTTGGAACCGGCGTTCTCGACTGGAAGACAATTCTGCCGGCAGCCAAGCAGGCCGGCGTGAAGTGGTTCATTCTTGAACACGACCTTCCGCTTGATGCCGAAGCGGTCGTGACCAAGGGTAACGCGTTCCTCAACGAACGCCTGCCGACCATTCAGTAAAACCGGAACCGCGCCCCGGCGACCGGTTCGCCGGGGCGCATGAGGTTCGACGGACAGATGACGAAGTTCCCGCCGCGTCGCGACGGGAGCGGATTGTCTCGTCGACTTTTTACCCAACTACCCATCGGAGGAGTTATCATGGCAGACAATCATTATGATGCGATTGTTGTCGGTTCAGGCATAAGTGGAGGCTGGGCCGCAAAGGAACTCACGGAAAAAGGCCTGAAGGTCTTGATGCTGGAGCGCGGCCGGAACATCGAGCACATCACCGATTATCAGAATGCCGACAAGGAAGCCTGGGATTATCCCCATCGCAACCGCGCCACGCAGGAGATGAAGGCGAAATATCCGGTTCTCAGCCGCGATTACCTGCTGGAAGAGGCCACGCTCGGCATGTGGGCCAATGAGCAGGAAACGCCCTATGTCGAGGAAAAGCGTTTCGACTGGTTCCGTGGTTACCATGTCGGCGGCCGTTCGCTGCTCTGGGGACGCCAGACCTATCGCTGGTCGCAGACCGACTTCGAGGCCAATGCGAAAGAAGGCATCGCCGTCGATTGGCCGATCCGCTATGAGGACGTCTCTCCCTGGTATGACTATGTCGAGCGTTTTGCCGGCATTTCCGGCAGCCGCGAGGGCCTGGATATTCTCCCCGATGGTGAATTTCTGCCGCCCATTCCGCTCAATTTCGTGGAAAAGGATGTGGCCAGCAGACTGCAGAAAGCGTTCAAGGGCACGCGCCACCTCATCAATTCGCGCTGCGCCAACATTACCCAGGAGCTTCCCGATCAGGAGCGTACGCGCTGTCAGTTCCGCAACAAGTGCCGGCTGGGCTGTCCCTTCGGCGGTTATTTCAGCACGCAGGCATCGACCCTGCCTGCGGCTGTCGCCACCGGCAATCTGACGCTCCGGCCTTTCTCCATCGTCAAGGAAATCCTCTACGACAAGGACAAGAAGAAGGCGCGCGGCGTCGAGATCATCGATGCCGAAACGAACATGACCTATGAATACACCGCCGATGTGATCTTCCTCAACGCCTCGACGCTGAACTCGACATGGGTCCTGATGAACTCCGCCACCGACGTTTGGGAAGGCGGGCTCGGCAGCAGCTCCGGCGAACTCGGCCATAATGTGATGGACCACCATTTCCGCATGGGCGCCACCGGCCAGGTGGAGGGTTTCGAGGACTTCTACTTCAAGGGCCGCCGTCCGGCGGGCTTCTATATCCCGCGTTTCCGCAACACCGGCGACGACAAGCGCAACTATCTGCGCGGTTTCGGTTATCAGGGCTCCGCCAGCCGTACGCGCTGGGAGCGGGAAATCGCCGAACTCAACATTGGCGCCGACTACAAGGACGCGCTGACCGAGCCGGGCGGCTGGACCATCGGCATGACCGCCTTTGGCGAAATGCTGCCCTATCACGAGAACCGCGTGAAGCTGGATCAGGACAAGAAGGACAAATGGGGCCTGCCGGTCCTGTCGATGAGTGTCGAGATGAAGCAGAACGAGCTCGACATGCGCGAAGACATGGTCAATGACGCCGTCGAGATGTTCGAGGCGGTCGGCATCAAGAACGTCAAGCCTTCGCGGGGCAGCTACGCCCCCGGCATGGGCATTCATGAAATGGGAACGGCCCGCATGGGACGCGACCCGAAAACCTCCGTCCTCAACGGCAACAACCAGGTCTGGGATGCACCGAACGTCTTTGTCACCGACGGCGCCTGCATGACTTCGGCCTCCTGCGTCAACCCGTCCTTGACCTATATGGCGCTGACGGCGCGCGCCGCCGATTTTGCCGTTTCCGAACGCAAGAAGGGGAACCTGTGATGAACAGACGCGAACTGCTGAAAATGATAGCCATTGCCACGGGTCTGCCGCTGATCGGCGCGGACGTGGTGACTGCCGCGCAAAATGCCGCCAAACCGGCAGGCGATGCCCACGTCTTCAGCCCGGAGGACATCCGGTTTCTGGACGAGGTGGCGGAGACCATCATTCCCCGCACATCGACGCCGGGCGCCAAGGATGCCGCCGTTGGCGCCTTCATGGCGGTCTACGCTGCCGATTGTTATACGGACGAGCAGCGGAAACTCTTCCTCTCGGCAATCCCAGAAATCGAGAAGCGCAGTCAGGCGGCACACAAGAAGGCCTTTCTGGACCTGACGGCAGCAGAGCGGCAGGCGGTGCTTTCCGCGCTCGACAAACAGGCCAAGGCGGAACAGACGCCGACCGCGCCACATGCCTTCACGCTCGTCAAGCAATTGACGTTGCTCGGTTTCTTCACCTCGAAGATCGGCGCAACGGAAGTTCTGGTTTACGACGAGATCCCCAGCGGCTTCGAGGACCGTGTTCCCTATAAAAAGGGCACGCCCGCCTGGGGCACGACCTGAACCCAAATCCAGCCAGTCCGTCCGCCCATGCGGGCGGGCCGTCTTCATGCGGCAAGACAAGGATGAGACGATGCGCAATACAATGATCTTCACGGTGGCGGTGCTGGCAACAGGTGCGGTGCCGGCTCTGGCGGAGGGCGACGTGGTGAAAGGGGAGGCGGCCTTCAAGCGCTGTTCCGCCTGTCACGCCATTGGCGAGGGCGCGAAAAACAAGGTTGGCCCACAGCTCAACGGCATCTTTGGCCGCGCAGCGGGCGGCGCTCCCGACTATAATTACTCGAATGCGATGAAAAAAGCAGGCGAGGAGGGGCTGGTGTGGACACCGGAAGAATTGCGCGACTTTCTCACCGCTCCGAAGAAGAAGATTCCCGGCAACAAGATGGCGCTGGCCGGCATCAGCAAACCGGAAGAGTTGGATAATCTTATCGCCTATATCGAAAGCGTCGCTTCGAAACCGGCGGAATGAGGCCGAAGGGCTGGAAGCGGCGAGGGTGATGACCCCAGGTGAATTTCAGGGGTCATCCAGTCATTGCGGCGCGGGGAAAATCGACCGTGTCTACAATGCTGCGTTTACCATCTCAGCCGTCTGTCAGTCCTCCCTGTAGGCCCGACCTTTGGAAAGACCTGTCCTGATGGAAGCCCAGCTTGGCCAATCCGTTTTTCGCCTCCGGCGCGTTCATGAATAAATCCCAGATCAGGCCGCTGCGGTAATTTTCCATCATCGCGACAACCGGCCCTTGGTTGATGGCAAGATGGGTTCCGGACACCCAGCCGGTTGACGGCTGGAACGCATCCATCAGGCCGAAGCGGCCGATGAGTTTGCCGTCGTTCCATTGCAGAAAACGCAATGCCGCCTGCCGTGAGCGTTGAAAAAAGAACGGCATGCTTGAGAGGGCAGCCGTCGTTGCGATGATGCCTTTATCGTCGGTCGGAGAGTTGACGACATAGCCATTTGGCCCGTCACAGGCAGACAGACCCCACCCGGCCTCCGTTGGGTAGCGCGTGCAGCAGTAGCGGTAATTGATCAGGCAATGGGCATGAACCTGTTCCAGATAGTCGTGACAATAGTGATCGCCAAGGCCGCGCGGATCGAGTGTGCAGAAGGAATAATGCGACAGGAAGAGCGGGCCGCCATAGGGATCGCCAAGTGGCAGCCGGACACCGAGATACATCGATCCGTTCCGCATATCGCCATTGCGTGCCCATCCGGAATGATAACTCTCGGCACTTATTGCATGTGTCGCTGAACCGGCCGCGAGCACATAACAGATGAGGGCCTCGTTCCAGCCCACGATCGGCAGGTTTTTTGCCCAGGCATAACGAGGGCTCCAGTGCCAGAACAGCGGTCCGGGCTTTCCCCTGGTAAACCAGTCCCATTCCACCGTCTCGACAATGTCGTTTATGGCGCGGCGTAAATCGATTTCGGCCGATGTCTGCGCGCCAAAAAACTCTCTGACGCAGATCAGCGCCTGAACCAGAAGTGCCGTTTCAACGAGATCGCCGCTATCGTCGAATTTCGCGAAGGGTATGGTTCTTCCGCTCGCCGCATCGACGAAGTGAGGAAAAGCCCCGTGAAACCGTCTGACGGTCGAGAGCGTCTTCAGCATCCGGCTCGCCCGCGCGATGGCTTCCTCCTCGGTTATCCAGCAACGGCGAACACCGACAATCAGCGACAGGAACCCAAACCCGACCCCGGAGATGGAGGCGATCTCATGGATCGCAATACCATCGGAGCGCATACGATCTCGGGGTAGCCCAGTCTCCGGATGGCTGCCGGACCAGAAATATTCAAAGGAGCAATACGTAACTG
>JAXHOC010000068.1:0-20219 GCA_034519725.1 Agrobacterium sp. | reverse complement strand
GGCAGGTTTTGTGGTGCTTTTGCCGTCTTTCCGGGGCGAAAATGGCCAGAACGGCAATTATTCCGGTTTTTACGACGAAACGTCGGATGCGCTGGCGGCGGCGACCTATCTGGAAAGCCTGCCCGGTATCGACAAAAAGCGCTTCTTCATCGCCGGCCATTCCAATGGCGGCACGCTGACGCTGTTGGCCGCGATGAGCCGCAAATTCCGCGCCGCAGCGCCGATGTCGGCGGGCGTCAATTCATGGCGTTATTTCAACCGCTATTCGGACGAACTCTGTTTCGACGAAACCGACGAGCGGGAATTCATAATGCGCTCCTCGGTGTGTTTCGGCCCCAGCCTCAAATGCCCGGCGCTGCTGCTGCGCGGCACGGAAGAGCGGCCGTTCGACGCCGATCACCAGCTTTTCGTCGATCGCGCCCTGTATTCCGGGTTCAAGGTCGATAAAAAACTGCTGCCCGGCACCCACAATGGCGTGGTGCCAGGCGCAGTCGTGGAAAGCATCCGCTTCTTCAACGAATTCGCCTGAATGCCATGAGCCGGGGCGCGGCCCTCAGCTCTTGACGATGGACGTCTTGGCCTGCTCCGCCCACCATGCGCCGTCTTTTTTGTCGGCATATTGGGCGCGCTTGTTGGTAAACTGGCCCTGGGTGCAGATTTCCCGGTAATTGCGCACCGGCAGTCCAAGTTCTTTGACGACCGCATGCACCACCGTTGGACCGGTCATGTCATAAACGCTCACAAGCGTCCCGTCTTCGATATTGCGGGCAATACGATCGGCGATCAGGCGAAGCGCCGGATGGCCGGGTCTGGAGGCCATGCAATAATTCGTCACTTCACCGTCTTTCATGGCAATGAATACGGCTTCTTCGTCGAGGCCGATCGCATCCTCGGGACGTGCGGCAAAATTGGAATCGATGTCGAGGTAAATGCCGCCTTCCTGAAGAAGGACCAGAATACGCCAGAAATCGGCCTTGGCGGCCCCGACCTGTAGCCGGCGGAATGCATCGGCATAACGTCCGGGGAAATGCCGGTCGATATAAGCCTGGCAGGCCTCGTCATCGTGATAGCGATATTCGAATTCCGGCGTCAGCCATCGGTTGAACAGGAAATTCGCATGGATCGGCATCGTTACCCGGTTGGAGTAATTTGTCTGCCAGATGATGCGTGGAATGGCTTTTTCCGATTTCGGGCTGCGTCGGGCGGGCAGACGCGCGGGAATCGTCTTTCTTCTGCCCGGCCGGAGAAACAAATCGATGGAAAAAATAACCTTGACGATGTTGCCGCCGATCTTGATCGCGCGGTACGCAATGCGGTTATAGCCATTCTTTGCCAAATTCAGCGCTCCTGCGCGTGGGATCAATCGTCACGCGCGTGGAAAACGGCGGTATGCGGTTTGTATTGAGCGCAATTAGTTTGTCAATAGGCCGAACTGAGCCGGCCGAGCCCGGTTTAACGAGGCTCGGCCGGCTTGGCAGGAGCGGATATCAGGCGCTCTTCTTGAAGTGACCGAGCAGCCGCATGGCGTTGGCGGTAACGAGAACCGTGGCACCCGTATCGGCAAAGACGGCGAGCCACAGGCCGGAGAGGCCGGTCACCGTCGTTACCAGGAACACTGCCTTGAGGCCAAGCGCGATGGTCACGTTCTGGTGGATATTGCGCATCGTTGCGCGCGAGAGGCCGATGAGGCGGGCGGCATCGCCGACATTGTTGCGCATCAGCGCCGCATCCGCCGCTTCCATCGCCACATCCGTGCCCGAGCCGATGGCGACACCGACGCTGGCGGCGGCAAGCGCCGGCGCATCGTTGATGCCGTCGCCGACCATCACCACGGTCTTCTTTTCGGCGAGCTTGCGGATTTCCTCGACCTTGTTCTGCGGCAGGAGTTCGCCGCGCGCTTCAAGTCCGAGCTTGGCGCCGATGGCCTTGGCCGTGCGGGCATTGTCGCCCGACAGCATTAGCGAGGAAATACCCATTTCCTTCAGTGCCTTGATGCCTTCTGCCGCATCCTTGCGCGGTTCGTCGCGCATGGCGAACAGGCCGGTTGCCGCACCATCGGCCATCACGACGGCCACGGTCTTGCCTTCGCTTTCCAGTGCGGAAATGCGCTCTGCAAGTTCGCTCGAGACGGTGCCGACGTCGGTTAAGAAAACGCGGTGCGCCGATGAACAGGCGCTTGCCGACGACGGTGCCCTGCATCCCGCGACCGGAAATCGCCTTGATCTCCGAGCCGGGCAGGGGCGTTACGCCTGCCTTGTTGGCATGGTTGACGATGGCTCTGGCCAGCGGATGGCTGGATTCGTTCTCGATGGTTGCGGCTTGCGCGATCAGCGCCGCCTCGTTGCCATCAACAGCCACCACATCGGTCACGACAGGTTCGCCAAGCGTCAGCGTGCCAGTCTTGTCGAAGGCGACGGTTTCGGTGCGTGCCAGCATTTCGATAACCGCGCCGCCCTTCACCAGCATGCCGTGCCGAGCCGCCGCCGAAAGGCTGGAGGCGATGGCTGCGGGAACGGAAATGACGAGTGCGCAGGGGCAACCGATCAGCAGCAGCGCGAGACCGCGATAAATCCAGGTGTCCCAGTCGCCAAGGCCGACAAGCGGCGGCACGACGATGGTCAGCGCCGAGATCGCGACGATCAGCGGCATGTAATAACGCGAGAAGTTCTGGATGAAACGCTCGGTCGGGGCGCGGGCATCCTGTGCTTCTTCAACCAGCGTGATGATGCGGGCAATGGTGTTGTCTTCCGGCGCGCGGTCGACCCGGATGCGCAGCGAACCGTCATGATTGATCGAGCCGGCAAAGACGCGGGCGCCCTTTTCCTTGGCGACCGGAATGCTCTCGCCGGTCATCGGCGATTCGTCGACGCTGGATTCTCCGTCCATCACCACGCCATCGGCGGCAATGCGGTCGCCCGGACGCGCCACGACCACCTGGCCGATACGCACCTGATCGGCTGCCATCTGCCGAAGCGTGCCGTTTTCTTCCACCAGAGCCGTTTTCGGCAGCAGGGAGCCGAGAGCCTTGATGCCCGAACGGGCCCGCGCAGCGGCAAAGCCCTCCAGTAATTCGCCGACGGAGAACAACAGCACGACGATGGCGGCTTCTTCCGCCTCGCCGATGATGATGGCGCCGATGGCGGCAATCGTCATCAGCATTTCGATGGTGAAGATCGCGCCGAAACGTGCCGCATTGAAAGCGTTCCGGGCAATGGGAAACAGCGTGACCAGCGTTGCGACGATGAAGGCGTAACCGCCCCAGGCCGGGAAGCTGAGTTCCGCCGCATAGGCAACGGCGACCAGAATGGTGCCGGTGAAGGTGTTGCGCGCCTTGGCGGTGCGCCACCAGGCGCCTTTTTCATCGGCGCCATGGGCGTGGCCTATCTCGGCGCTCTCTGCGACGGTTTCAACCGCTGCATGGCTGCGCGCCGGCTTCGCCTCGTCATGGTGGTGGCCGCCACAGCTCGAATGGTCGTGGCCGGCGTGATCGTGTTTCGAATGGTCGTGGCCCGAATGATCATGGCCCGAATGATCGTGGTTGTGATCGTGATCATCGCCGTCATGGCCGCCGCATGAGCCATGGTCGTGCCCGTGATCATGGTCTTCGGCCTTGCCGCGCGCCGCTTTTTCCTGCGGCAGCAAGGCGGGCTTGAAGCCGAGCTTGCGCAGCGTGTCCTCGATCTTGTCGACCGGGGTCTTGTTCTCGGCGAGCGATAGGTTCAGTCTTTCACGTGCAACGGAAACCTTGACGTCGGCAACGCCGGGCAGGCGCGACAGCGCGGTTTCGATCTTGGCCGCGCAACTGCCGCAATCCATGCCGCCGACAGAGAAGGTCAGCGCATTGTTCTGGGCAACGCTTGGGGCGGCTTCCGCGTGGTGGTGACCGTCGCAGGATGAATGGTCGTGATCATCCCCATGGTCATGCCCGTGCCCGTGGTCAACACCATGGTCATGGTCATGGTCATGCGCATGATCATGTCCGTGATCGTGCAGTTCCGCTGCGGGTTTTTCGCGCGGAGCCTGCGGCAGCAAAGCGGGCTTGAAGCCGAGTTTGCGCAGCGTATCCTCGATTTTTGCGACCGAGGTTTTGTCTTCCGCCAGCGAAAGGTTCAGCCTTTCGCGCGCAACGGAGACCTTGACGTCGGCAACGCCGGGCAGGCGTGAGAGCGCTGTTTCGATCTTCGCCGCACAGCTGCCGCAATCCATGCCGCCGACCGTAAAGGTCAGGTCTCCTGATTCCCCGTTCAAACTGCCGCGTGTCGAAATATTCATGGTTGTCGCTCCTGAATTCCACTCGACAGCCAATCTGGCACCTCTAGCAACTAGAGGTTCAAGGGCTAAAATGCGTTTTTTCGATTTTTTTTGAAAGGCACACTCCAGCCTCGCGCCAGCCGCGCCATGCATCATGCTTTCAAACTTGGTTTCATGAAGCGGTTCAGATGACAGCACTCCTATTGAAAAACTGCCGCCGGGCGGCTTCGCTTGCGGTTCTTGCGCTGCTGCCTTTCCTGAGCGGTTGCCTTTTCGTGACGGATACGAGCCGGATGAACCCGGACGTCTTCGTGCGGGAAACGGCGCCGGTGTTCAATTTCAACTCCGTAAGCTCCATTCGCCAGCCGGAACTGCCGCCGCAGCCGGGCCAGCTTTCCACGCGGCCGCCGGATCTGTTCAGAACCCGCTTCCATCAGGAATACGGCCCGCCGGTCCGTGGGCAGGGTCTCAGCGCACCGCAGGTGCAGGGCATGAACGTGCCGCAGGCGCAGGAATGAACGTGCCGCAGGCGCAGGGCCAGGTGATGGCCTATGGCCTGCCGGTCTCCAATCCGCTGCACCGGGTCATGTATGGCCCGATCCGCGATGACGACCGCTCCCTGCCGGCCATTCCCTATGGCCGCATCGATCCGCGTTATCTGCGGCAGGAGGTGAGCTACCGGACGGCGGAAGCACCGGGCACCATTGTCGTGGATACCAAGCAGCATTTTCTCTATCTGGTGCAGCCGGGCGGCAAGGCGATCCGTTATGGCGTTGGCCTTGGACGTGACGGTTACGCCTGGGCGGGTCGCGGCAAGATCCAGTGGAAGGCGAAATGGCCGCGCTGGACGCCGCCCGACGAAATGGTCAAGCGCCAGCCGGAACTCACCTCCATTTCCGCCGCCAATGGCGGCATGACGCCGGGTCTCAACAACCCGCTTGGCGCGCGCGCGCTTTATATTTTCAAGGACGGCAAGGACACGCTTTATCGCGTGCACGGAACGCCCGATTGGCAGTCCGTCGGCAAGGCAACCTCGTCCGGCTGCGTGCGCATGCTCAACCAGGATGTGATCGACCTTTACGAGCGCGTGCCGCAGGGCGCACAGATTGTGGTTATCTGACCACTTTCTTAAAGAAAGCGCTGTGTGGCGCCGTTCCTCCAGCGCCTTCTGACTGGCTTTTAGCGGTCGGTTAACTATTTTCGCAATACGCCTGTGTACGTGGAACAAACGATGTACAACGGCGATTTAGCCGTTCGAAATGTGGGACAATCCGGCCTTATGAAAAGCACCGACACAGACCTTTCCAGACGCACTTTCCTTTCCCTTCTGGGTGTTTCCTCCGCTTCGTTGCTGGCGGGCTGCGCTTCTTCCGGCACGGGTGAAGCCATTCGCCAGCAGGCGAGCAGCATCGGCAGCGATTTCCGCCAGATGTTCTCATCCGGTGTCAGCGATGCGGAACTGGCCGTCATGTACGGTTCGGTCGAGGATGGCGGTTACGTCATTCCCGCGGTTCCCTATCAGAAGATCGACCGGCGTTATTATCGCCAGCGGGTTGTCGATCCGACCGGCGAACGCCCAGGCACCGTCGTCGTCGATACGCGCTCGCGTTTCCTTTATGTCGTGGAGCAGGGCGGCAGCGCCATGCGTTACGGCGTCGGCATCGGCCGCGATGGTTTCGCCTGGTCTGGCGAAGGTGTCATCCAGTGGCGCCAGAAATGGCCGAAATGGACCCCGCCGGACGAAATGGTCGCCCGCCAGCCGGAACTGGTCAAATATTCCTCCAAGAACGGCGGCATGCCACCGGGCCTCAAAAACCCCCTCGGCGCCCGCGCGCTCTATATCTTCCAGAACGGCAAGGACACGCTGTACCGTCTGCACGGCTCGCCCGAGTGGAACTCCATCGGCAAGGCCGTCTCCTCCGGCTGCGTGCGCCTGATGAACCAAGACGTCATCGACCTCTACGACCGCGTGCCGCAGAAGGCGCGTGTGGTGGTCTGGCAGTAAGCCAAAGCCCATTCATATAAAAAGGCGGCCTTGTGCCGCCTTTGTTTTTTTGGGGGTTATGGCCGGGCGATATTCTCCTTCAGCGCATTCACCTGATCCCGCAGCTGCACCAGTTCCTCCAGCCCGCAGCCGGTGGCGTCGCCTATGGCCGCCATGATCTTGACGCCCTCTTTTTTGAGGTCGGCGCCCTTCGGGGTTACGGCCACCAGCACCTGCCGCTCGTCCACGGTTCCGCGTTTGCGGGTGATCAGGCCTGCATGTTCCAGCCGCTTCAGCAGCGGCGAAAGCGTGCCCGAATCGAGGCCCAGCATTTCGCCGAGCGCCTTGACGGTGGCGGTTTCCTTTTCCCACAATGCCATCATGACAAGATATTGCGGATAGGTCAGGCCGATCGGATCCAGCAGCGGCTTGTAGGCGCGGGTGAAGGCGTGCGCCGCGCCGTAAAGGGCAAAGCATATCTGCTGGTCCAGCCGCAACAGGCTTTCCAAATTGGTGTCATTGCTCTCTGCGCCCATTATCCTGCTCCAAAAATCAACCGCGAAGGGAACAATCGGCCCTGCCTTTCGGTTCCTGCCACATGGATGCGCGGCGAAATTTCCTGGAATTATCGCAAAAAACAATTTTTTATTCAATGTGCAAAATTATATTGCGCACAATTGAATTGCGCATTATAATAAACCCAACACCAACCCAACGGGAGTAAATGCCATGCCAATTCTCTACACGACCAAAGCATCCGCCACTGGTGGCCGCGCCGGCAACGCCAAGTCGGAAGACGGCGTCCTCGACGTCACGCTGACCGTTCCGAAGGAACTGGGCGGCGATGGTGCCCGTGGCACCAATCCGGAGCAGCTTTTCGCAGCCGGGTATTCCGCCTGCTTCCTCGGCGCCTTGAAGGCTGTCGCCGGCAAGCACAAGGTAAAGGTGCCTGAAGACACGACCGTGACGGCAACCGTCGGCATCGGTCCGCGCGAAGACGGCACCGGCTTCGGCATCGAAGTGTCGCTGAAGGTCAACATTCCCGGCCTTGAGCGCGAAAAGGCCGAGGAACTGGTCGCTGCCGCCCATATCGTCTGCCCCTACAGCCACGCAATGCGCACCTCCACTGAGGTGCCGGTCTCCGTGGCCTGATCCAATACAGTCCAGCAGCAAGGCCGGGTTCATTCCCGGCCTTCTTGTTTATGGAAAGAAAAGTGCTATATTCTTTCTAAGGAAAGGATATATGCCATGAATATTCACGCCAGGACCGCTATGGATCCCGCATCGCAGGGCAGGGTCGTCACCAAAGCCGTCATCGCCGCTGCCGAGCGGCTGGGCCTGAATGCCGCCCGCACGGCGGATATTCTCGGTGTTTCCGCGCCCACCGTGTCGCGCATGAAGCGGCTCGATTTTATGCTGGAGCCGGGCGCCAAGTCTTTCGAGCTTGCGGTGCTGCTCATCCGGGTTTTCCGCTCGCTGGATGCCATCGCCGGCGGCGACGAGGCGGTGGCCAAAAACTGGCTGCGCAATCACAATACGGCGCTTGACGCCGTGCCTGCCGAGAGGCTCACAACCGTTACCGGATTGATCGATGTCCTCTCCTATCTGGACGCCCGACGCGCTCCTGTCTGAAAAACGCGGCGTATCGGGAAAATACTGGCGGCTGGTGGAAGCGCAACATCAGGTTTCCACCATGAAGCTGGTGGATACGGTGGAGGAGCAATCGCTGCTGGAAGATATTCTCGAGGCGAGCAAGCGGCCCTTTCCGCCGGAATGCGCCGGTCTCGATTATCTTCTCGCCACGCCCTTCCGCTATGGCGCGGCCTATCCGCATGGCTCGCGTTTTCGCCGGGCGGGATTTACCGAGGGCGTTTATTACGCCGCCGCGAAGGTGGAAACCGCGCTTGCCGAAATGGCCTTCTACCGGCTGCTGTTTTATGCGGAATCCCCCGGCACGCCGCTATCTGCCAATCCCGCCGACTATTCCGCCTTCGCCGCCCGCATCGCCACCGATGCGGCGCTGGACCTGACGCAACCAGAACTGAACCGGGACGAGGCGGTGTGGACCGATCTGCAGAATTACGAGCCCTGCCAGGCGCTGGCCGAGCAGGCGCGGCTGGCAAAGATCGAGGCGATCCTCTACCGCTCGGTGCGGGATCCCGCAGGCGGCCTCAATATCGCAATCCTGTCGCCAAAAGCCTTTGCCGAAAAAATGCCGGTGGAACGGATGAGCTGGCGCATCCGCCTGTCGAAAACCGGGGTGCAGGCGCTGTGCGAATTTCCGATGCGCAGAACGGGCTTTGCAGTCGCGGATTTCGCCGGCGATCCACGCCTCGCCAGCCTGTTGGGCTGACGGGCGTTTCACCTGTTTTAGCGATAGCCGTTGGCGCCCTATGCCGAGGCGAAAAACGCTTCGGGATCGTCGACTTCCACCAGCCTGCGCTTGTCGATCAGCCAGAAACGGGTCCCGACCGCCCGCACGAAACTCCTGTCATGCGAGACGAACACACAACTGGCCGAACGGCTGATGATTTCGGTTTCGAGCGCTTCCTGCCCCTCGATATCGAGATGGTTGGTGGGTTCGTCCAGCAGGTAGAAATTCGGTTCCGCAAGCCGCAGCGCCAGCATGGCAAGCCGCGCCTTCTGCCCGCCGGACAGCGTTGCGATGCGACGTTTCTGCATTTCCATGTCGATCCCGGCCCCTGCGAGCAGACCGTGTATGCGCTGGTCGCCAATGTCGAAGCGGCGGGTCATCAGCGTATGCGGCGTGCTGTCGTCGTCGATTTCGGCAAGCGCCTGATCGACATATCCTGCCACCAGCGAGGGCGTCGCCTTTATGCCGTCCTCGATGTGGCCAGCCCTGTCACCGCCGCTTTCAAAAGCGAGACCAGCCGCGTCTTGCCGACGCCGTTGCGGCCGAGAATGACGATGCGGTCGCCCTGACGGACAAATTGCCGGCCGGTGCGAAACAGCAATGTCCCGTCCGGCGTCGAGACGGGAACATCCTCCAGAGTGACCAGAACCTTGGCATGGGTGCCGCGATTGGCGAGCTGGATCTTGCCGGCGGACCGTTCATTATGGGCGGGCCGCGCATTCTCCTCCAGTTTTTCGGCGCGCTGGCGCAATTGCTTGGTCTTGACGGTCAGAAGATCGCTGCCCGAATTGATGCCGATATTGTTGAGCTTGGCGGCCTGCCGGCGCAATTGCTGCGCGGTTTTCATGTCACGCTGGAACCGCCGCTCCTCGGCGGCATCCTCCTCTTCGAGCGCCGCACGCGCGTGGCCGTAAGGCAACCGGAACAGCGCCGAATTTTCCGGCCGCAGGAACAGCGTGGTCCTCGTGACATTGTCGAGAAAGGCGCGGTCATGGCTGACGATGATGACAGCCGTGTCGCGCGGCAATTGACCGAGCCAGCTTTCCAGCACGTTGATCTTTTCGAGGTCGAGATGGTTAGTCGGCTCATCGAGCAGGAGAACGTCAGGCTCGGTGATCCAGGCCCGTGCCAGCATGGCAAGGCGCTGCCAGCCACCGCTCAGTTCTTTCAAGCGGCGGTGACGATAGGGTTCCGGCACCAGCATCGCATCGAAAATAATGTCGGCGCGCCAGCTCTCATTGTCGATCGCATCCGCCGGCAGGGCGGACAGCACGGCGTCGCGCATCGTCTGTTCCAGGAGCGGGGCGGGCAGGTGCTGGTGGACGATGGACTGCGTCAGCCCGCGCAGCCGGGTGATATCGCCGCTGGTGGCGTCCAGTTCACCGGCAAGGCAATTGAGCAGGGTGGATTTGCCGTGGCCATTCGCAGCGACGATGCCGATGCGGTCTCCCGCATTGATGGTGAGGCTGAGATTGGAAAAAAGCGGCCTGCCCAGAATGATTCCGAGGTTTCGAAGCGTGATAAGGGTCATGAAATAGTCTCTGGCAAAACGGACCGGCAACGAACCGCTGGCTGCTCCATGCAGGCTTGCGGTGTCGGTTCGAGGTCATCCGTCGTGAAAACATGCGCAACGGCAGACAAGCTGCCTTCTGCGCGGCCTTTTGGGCAAACCAGAGTCTTGGTGTTCCGGTCAGCCCTGCAAACGCATCTGCAGGGCAAAAAGGTGGCAGATCTGGCGGTTGCGCCAGAAGCAGGAAATATCCATGCTAAGCCTCCTTTCTTGATACGTGTTGAACCGCTTACCAATTAGCAGCGGCAGATGTTCGAGGCAATGGCTTTTGGACGGACAAGATAGTGCCTCAGAATACGGCGAACCGCATTCTCCCGTTTCCATCAGCGATTAAGGCAGGCGCCATTACTGCTTGGCGACGCGCTCGCGCAGTTTTTCCACATGCTCGGCGATTTCAGGTGTCACCGCGTCGCCGAAATCTTCCATTTCGAACATCGGGCGGATTTCGATTTCGCTGCGCTCCAGCATCGGGTTGGGGCAACGTTTCACCCAGGCCACGGCCTCGTCCATGTCCTTCACCTTCCAGAGCCAGAAGCCGGCAACCAGCTCGTTGGTATGCGGGAAGGGGCCATCGATCACGCTGCGGCTGTCGCCATCGAAGACAACCCGTTTGCCCTTGGAGGAGGGGTGCAGGCCATCGCCGGACAGCATGATGCCGGCATTGACCAGTTCCTCGTTGAACTTTCCCATGGCTTCCATCAGCTCGGTGGTCGGCATCACGCCGTCCTCGCTGCTGCGGGTGGCCTTTACGAAAACGATAACACGCATGGTTTCCTCCCTGGTTGCGTCTTTCGCGGTAGTGTCGTCGCCGGGCACGACGGGCAGATGACATGTTTGCGGGCGAAAGTGGCAACAGGTCGCTTTCCCGTCAGCCGAGATCGATGAGATCGCGGCGCAGCCGGTCGGGGTCGCCGCTGCCGATGCGGGCCTCGATGTCGGCATGGGTCTGTTGCCAGATGGGGAAGGCGGCGGTGAGCACGGCCATGCCGTCGGCCGTCAGCCGCAGGCGCTTGCCGCGTTTGTCCTTCGGGTCCTGCTCGATGCTGACCAGTCCGCGCCGCTCCAGCGGCTTCAGCGCCGCCGTCAGCGTCGTGCGGTCCATGGCGAGAAGATTGGCGACCGGCCCCATCGGCGGGGGCTCCGGTCGGTTGAGCGACATCAGCAGGGAAAACTGGCCATTGTTGATGCCAACAGGCTTCAGCGCATTGTCGAACAGCCGCGCCAGCGCCCGCGCCGCACGCTGCGCATGCAGGCAAAGACAGGAGTCCCGCACGAGAAGAGTTGCCGAAAAAGGAATCACGCTGGCGTTTGACATGCGATTAATATGTTGATATCAACCTAAATAGTCAAGCGGAACTTGTCGCCGTGTCGAAGGTTTTCTTGGCTCTCAATGCACATAGGCGGCGCCCACCATCAAAGCGGAGCGGTGCCATGGTGAAAGACGGATCCAAGGAGGAAAGATCATGTCTCATCCCGTCGTTTCGAAGGAGGAGTGGCTTGCGGCCCGCCGCGATCTGCTGGTGAAGGAAAAGGAACTGACCCGTGCCCGCGACAGGCTGAACGAGGCGAGGCGCGCGCTGCCCTGGGAAGAGGTGACGAAGGACTATATTTTCGACGCGCCTTCCGGCCCCAAATCGCTGCAGGAACTGTTCGGCAATTGCAGCCAGCTCATCGTCTACCATTTCATGCTGGCACCCGACTGGGAGGAGGGTTGCACCGGCTGTTCGTTTTTCGCAGATCACGTCGACGGTGCGCTGGTCCATCTGAAACACGGCGATGCCGGTTTCGTCGCGGTTTCCCGCGCGCCGCTCGAAAAGATCGAGGCCTATAAAAAACGCATGGGCTGGAAATTCCCCTGGGTTTCGGCAACGGGCAGCGATTTCAACTACGACTATCAGGCTTCCTTCCGCGACGAGGATATCGAGGGCGGGGCGATCACCTATAATTTCCGGGAGATCGAGCCGATGGGCGACCTGAAGGATCTGCACGGCATCAGCGTTTTCGCCAAGGGCGAGGACGGCAAGATCTACCACAGCTATTCCACCTATGCCCGCGGCGCGGAGCAGACGCTCGGCACATTGATGCTGCTCGATCTGGTGCCAAAAGGCCGTAATGAAGACGGTGTAATGGATTGGGTGCGCCGGCACGACCAGTATGAGGACGAGCCGAAGGCTGCGTCTTGCTGCCACTGAACCAACGGGAGGAAAAACCATGCAAAGTGCCACCCCGCAGAAGCAACACGAGTTTCTGAGCCGGATCGTCGGCGACTGGGTCATGACCGCCAGTTCCGGTCACGAGGATTACAACGCCGATGACCCGGACCAGCGGTTCACCGAAACCGTCAGCTCCATCGGCGGGCTGTGGATTGTCGGCAACGGCACCGGCAAGATGCCCGATGGCACGCAGATGACGGCTGTCATCACGGTGGGTTTCGACCCTGTCAGGGACCATTTCGTCGGCACCTGGGTGGGGTCGATGATGACCCATCTGTGGATCTACAAGGGGTGGCTGGAAGAGGACGGCAAGACCCTCACGCTCGAAGCGGAAGGACCGGCCTTTGACGGTTCCGGCCGCATCGAGACCTATCGCGATGTGCTGGTGCTGCATGACGACAATCACCGCAGCTTTTCCGGCAGCATCCGGCAGCCGGATGGCAGCTTCAAGACCTTCATGACATCGGAATTCCAGCGCAAGGCGTGATGCCCCGCCGGAATTTGCCTCACCACGCCGAATAAACCGCCGCCGCGCCCTGCGGCGGCAGATCGCCAGACAAGTGACGCCATAACCCCGGAGAGATTAAATGTCCGATACACACGGAAAATTCATATGGGTCGAGCTGATGACGCCTGACATGGAGGCGGGTGCCCGCTTTTACGGCCATGTCGTCGGCTGGCAGACCAAGGATTTCGGTTCGCCGGAAATGCCCTATCTGGTGCTGGAGGCCGATGGCAAAGGCATGGGCGGCATCATGGAACTGACCGAGGAACATAAGGGCCAGGGTATTCCGCCGAACTGGACCGGCTATGTCAGCGTTGACGATGTGGATGCGACGGCAAAACTCTTCGCGGAAAAGGGCGGCGCGGTCAGGCGTCCGCCGCAGGATATCCCGGAGATCGGCCGTTTCGCCGTGGTGGCGGATCCGTCCGGTGCGGTTCTGTGCATCATGACGCCGCTGCCGATGGAATCAGACGGTTTCCCCGAGGATATGCAGGCAAAACCCGGCCATGTCGGCTGGTACGAACTCTTCACCGACAATATCGATGACGCCGCCGCCTTTTATGGCGAGGTCTTCGGCTGGACCAAGGACCATGATATCGACATGGGCGAAATGGGGCCGTATCGCATCTTCGCCCATAACGGCAAGGCCGTCGGCGGCATGATGAAGCGCATGCCGCAGGTCCCCGTCTGCCACTGGGGTTATTATTTCAACGTCGATGGTATCGACGACGCCATCACCCGCGTCAGCATCGGCGGCGGCAAGGTCGTCAACGGCCCGATGGAAGTTCCCGGCGACAGCTGGATCGTTAATTGCCAGGACCCGCAGGGCGCTTACTTTCTCGCTGGTATCGCAGAAGAAATAGCGGCGTTTTTCTGATCTATCGATCTGCCGGGGGCAACTCCGGCAGATTACCCCTGTCTCGGAAAGCGAACGTGGTCGATAAAGGCGCGCAGCTTCGGGGCAAGGTTACGGCGATTGGGATAATAGAGATAAAATCCCGCAAAGGTCGGAGAATGCTCCTCCAGCATGGAAACGAGCTGGCCGCGCTCAAGATAGGGACGGAACGTCTCTTCCATGCCGAATGTGATGCCGGCCCCGGCGCAGGCAAGCTTGATCATCAGCTGCATGTCGTTGGTAGTGAAATCCGGCTGCACCGCGACAGCGAATTCCCGGCCGTTTTCGGCAAATTCCCAGCGATACGGCGCAACACCCGGACGCGGCCGCCAGCCGATACATCTGTGATGGATCAGGTCGCGCGGCTGCGTGGGTAGAGTGACGCGGTCCCGATAGTGTGGGGAACAGACGGCAAGCTGCCGCTGCGGCCCGGAAACCGGAACGGCAATCATATCCTGCGCGATCAATTCCCCCAGACGCACGCCGGCATCGTAATGTTCGGCAACGATGTCGAATTCCTCGTCCGTCACGACGATATCGAGCTGCACCTCCGGATGGATTTCCGCAAAGCGCGCCAGCAACGGCCCGGACAAAAAACGCTCGGCGATGGAGGAGACGGCAAGCCGCAATTGCCCGCGTGGCGTTCCGCTCAGCGAAGAGGCGGCCTGTGTCGCCTGCATGAGGGTGCCGATGGATGGCGAAACATCGGCGTAAAGCTGTTGCCCCGCTTCCGTCAGGCTGACGCTGCGCGTCGTGCGCTGCACCAGCGCTATTCCCATCGTTTCTTCAAGCCTGCGGATGGTCTGGCTGACGGCGGACCGCGTGACGCCCAGCCGGTCGGCCGTCGCCCGGAAATTGCGTTCCTCGGCAACCATGCAGAAGGTGGAAAGCGCGTTGAGATCGATGTTCATTGGTTAAAAAATCTATCCATCGAGGGTATCATTGAGGCAATTATCACGACAATGGCAAAGCTTTATCTTTCCTGCAACGGCCGCCTCTCAAAAAAGTGCGGGCCGTAACACCAAGGAGAAAGCCATGACATTGAACAAAGTTGTTCTCATCACAGGTGCGTCGAGCGGGATAGGCGAGGGGATCGCAAGGGAACTTGCCGCTGCCGGTGCGAAACTGGTTCTGGGCGCGCGTCGCTTGGACCGTTTGGAGGCATTGGCTGGCGAACTGCGCCAGACGGGCGCCGAGGTTGTCGTGCATCCGCTCGATGTCACGGAAAGGCAGAGCGTCGATGCTTTTGCCGAGGCGGGGCGCAAGGCGTTCGGCCGGATCGATGTCATCGTCAACAATGCCGGCATCATGCCGCTTTCGCTGATGTCGTCCCTCAAGGTCGAAGAATGGGACCGAATGATCGACGTCAACATCAAGGGCGTGCTTTACGGGGTTGCCGCCGTTCTGCCCGAGATGACCGCGCGTGCGTCCGGCCACATCGTCAACATCGCCTCCATCGGTGCATTGGCGGTTTCGCCCACGGCTGCCGTCTATTGCGCGACGAAATTTGCGGTGCGCGCCATTTCGGACGGATTGCGGCAGGAAAACCGCGACCTGCGCGTCACCTGCATTCATCCGGGCGTGGTGGAAAGCGAACTTGCAAGCACCATCACCGATCCGGCCGCCGCAACATTGATGCAAAGCTACCGGGCCATAGCCTTGAAGCCGGACGCCATTGGCCGCGCAGTCCGTTATGCCATCGAACAACCCGACGACGTGGACGTCAATGAAATCGTCGTCCGCCCGACAGCCGCATAGGGAGGCCGACATGGAGGCGAATATGACCGACAAGAAAGACGCCGAAAACAACCCCTATATCGGCATGTGGGTCACCGGCGACGGCCATGTCCGCCAGGAGCTTCTGCCTGATGGCCGTTACGACGAGGCGCGCGGCAAACGCAAAAGCGCCTATCAGGGCCGTTATGAGGTGAAGGGCAATCATATCGACTATTGGGACGATACCGGCTTTACCGCCGATGGCGAGTTCATCGACGGTGTACTCTACCATGGCGGCATGATCTTCTATCGCGAGACATGAACCGGCACGCTGACGGGATAAGACGCCGCCCGGCCGATCAAGGCCGGGCGGCGTAACTGTTTAGCGCTTCAGGCTTCCCAGGATGCCGCGCACGATGGCGCGGCCGACGGAGGTGGCAACCGAGCGGGCAGCGCTTTTCATGGCCGCCTCGATCACGGTTTCGCGCTGATAACCGCTGGTCTTGCGGGTGCCGGTGGTGGAGGCCTTTGTCGGTTCCTCGTCGCCGAAACCGGGCAGGCGCCAGCGTCCCGAGGCGTTGTCGGACTGGCTGGAGGCGTTTTCCTCTTCGGCGCGCTTGGCGGCTTCGGCTTCCGCAGCCTTCTGGGCACGGGCGTTGAGGATTTCAAAGGCCGATTCCCGGTCCAGATCCTTGTCGTATTGACCGGCAAGCGGGCCGGTATTCATCAGCGATTTGCGCTCGGCATCGGTGAGCGGCCCGACACGCCCCGAGGGCGGCCGAATGAGGGTGCGCTCGACGATGGAGGGCGCGCCCTTGTCATGCAGGGTGGAAATCAGAGCCTCGCCCGTGCCGAGCGTGGTGATGATGTCGGCCGTGTTGAAGGCCGGGTTCTGGCGGAACGTATCGGCTGCCGTGCGCACGGCCTTCTGCTCACGCGGCGTATAGGCGCGAAGCGCATGCTGCACGCGGTTGCCCAGCTGGGCCAGAACGGTTTCCGGCACGTCCAGCGGGTTCTGCGTCACGAAATAGACGCCCACACCCTTGGAGCGGATAAGCCGCACCACCTGCTCCACGCGCTCGACCAGCACCCTTGGCGCATCGTTGAACAGCAGATGCGCCTCATCGAAGAAGAACACCAGACGCGGCTTTTCCGGGTCGCCGACTTCGGGCAGTTCCTCGAACAGTTCAGACAGCATCCACAACAGGAAGGTGGCGTAAAGGCGCGGGTTCATCATCAGCCTGTCGGCGGCGAGAACCGAAACCGTGCCGCGCCCGTCCGTGCCGACGCGCATGATGTCGGCAATATTCAGTGCCGGCTCGCCGAAGAAGTTTGCGGCACCCTGCTGTTCGAGAACCAGCAGCCCGCGTTGCAGCGAACCGACCGAGGTCTTGGAAATCAGGCCGAACTGGCTGGAGAGCGCACTTGCATTCTCGCCCATATAGTTCGGCCACGATTTCCCAGGCCTCGGTCAGTTCGCTGCAACGCGGGCTGCTGGTTCTCGAACAGCAGGGTGCCGCAAGCTGGTTCGGCGAGCCGGCACTGAATACTGCCGACATCGCCCGCGCGTCGGCACGGACGGGCGCGGCACGGTTTCGGTTCTCGCCGCCGACAGGCTGATGATGAACCCGCGCCTTTACGCCACCTTCCTGTTGTGGATGCTGTCTGAACTGTTCGAGGAACTGCCCGAAGTCGGCGACCCGGAAAAGCCGCGTCTGGTGTTCTTCTTCGATGAGGCGCATCTGCTGTTCAGCAATGCGCCAAGGTGCTGGTCGAGCGCGTGGAGCAGGTGGTGCGGCTTATCCGCTCAAGGGTGTGGGCGTCTATTTCGTGACGCAGAACCCGCTGGACGTGCCGGAAACCGTTCTGGCCCAGCTGGGCGACCGCGTGCAGCCCGCTCATGGCGCCTATACGCCGCGTGAGCCCCTTCCTGTTTCCACTCCAGCCGATACGTTCCGCCAGAACCCGGCCTTCAACACGGCCGACATCATCACCACGCTCGGCACGGGCGAAACTCTGATTTCCACCCTGCATGACAAGGGCGCGCCCTCCATCGTCGAGCGCACCCTCATTCGGCCGCCCTCGGGGCGTGTCAGACCGCTCACCGATGCCGAGCGCAAATCGCTGATGAATACCGGCCCGCTTGCCGGTCAATACCCTTCAATATGCCGCGGGGGGCGCGCCAACGAAGTCGCCAGCGCCACTGCCCAGAAGGCTGCGGAAGCCGAAGCCGCCAAGCACGCCGAAAAGGAAGGCGCCTCCAGCCAGTCCGGCCCAACGCCTCGCCCCGCTTGGCGCCTGCCCGAGTTTTTAAACGAGGAACCGGCAAAGGCCTCCACCACCGGCACCCACAAGACCAGCGGTTATCAGCGCGAAACCGCCCCCCAGGCGGCCATGAAAAGCGCTGCCCCGTCGGTTTCCAGAAACGTCGGCCGCGCCATCGTACGCGGCATCCTGGGGCCCCCCCCCGCTAGGCTGTGACGCCGCCCGGCCTTGATCGGCAGATCGCCGTCTTTCTCCGTTCCCGTGCCCGTTTATATCGGGCGATTTTTTTTTCCGCCGCCCGGCACAGACCCCCGCCGATGGACTCGCCGTCGGCGGTATCTGGTGTGGTCTCCCCCCCCTATATGTTTGCCGCTTCACCAAGTGGCGGCCCTGATAGGCGCTTTAGCGTTGGCCACGCGCTGCGACTTTACGTCCCTCCCCCCCCCCCCCCTGGCGGACATGTCGCCGACGGGAATGCCCGGATGCCCCTGTAGGGGTTGTTTTCGGCGTCTTTGTCGATCCTATTCGCCTCCATGTCGACCTGCCTTCGCGCTTGTCGGCCCCACGTCGCTTGCATTGACGTCCCCGATCGTCGGGTTGTTCCAGGGCTTTTCCCTGCGCGGCCAATGGCGTCAGCGCGCCAGGGCTTTCGCCCGACAGCGCTGCACATCAATGTTGCGGCGGCCGGATCGGTGATGGTGCTTGCAACCCCGCTTTCCACCACGCCCGGATGATGCAGGTGACGCGCAGGCCCCTTCCTTCCTGCCGCAATCCATCTGAAACTGGCGCGCACTACTTTTTTCGTCGCGCAATCGAGGGCCTTCGTGAAAGGAACCGCCAATGCACCGATGGCGCGCGATGTTGACGATGTGGCCGGACCGACGCGCGGTACCGGCGCGGCGTCGATCTGATCTTTCGAGGGACGGCATGGCGAAAGCAGCATGGTCGACGACGAGCATCGATCCCGGCCGCGCCTCGGCAAAGCCGCTCGACGCTCTGCCTTTCCGGCATCGAGCGGATGCACGTAGCCCGTCTGGCGCAGTTCGCAGCCAATGCCGCGCCCTCAATTCCAGTTTCGCACCGGCTACGCGTCCCCTCGCCTTCCACTAACGTTGTGCCGCCTTCTCCTTGGTGTTACGGCCCGCACTTTGAAGGCGGCCGTTGCAGGAAAGATAAAGCTGCGTGAATAGAGCAGCCGCCAGTGGTGCCGCTCGATGAACCAGATTTTTAACCAATGAACATCGATCTCAACGCGCTTTCCCCTGCTCTGCAGGTTCGAGGAACGCGCGATTTCCGACGGCCGGCCGACAGGCGTCACGCGGTCCGCCGCGTCGAGGCCATCCGCGAGCTGAAAGACGTGGGGCGCTGGTGCAGCGCGACGCCCTGACGGGGCGGGCACGCCCTCGCCATCCATCGGCGCCCGCCATGCAGGCGACTGGCTTTCTTCCTTGACGGGGCGCCACGCGGGCAATACGCTTGCCGTCTCCTCCGTCGCCAGCGTTTTTGTCGAGATACTGGCGCTGCAGGGGCGGGCGGGTCGGTATCGTTTATTGTGCGTGCCATCTGTGACCGCGCGCGCAAGCCTTGTCAAGGATTTTCAGCGCGTTGAGCAGCTCGTTCGTTGACGGTCTGTTAAAACAAATACGTAAGGCAGCTCGTTCGTTCCTGTTAAGCAATGTCATGAAAGCGCTTGTGGTCGGTGTCGCATTGACTGGCTCGTCTTGTTAGAAATACGCAACACGGTCCGTGGACGATTGTGACATGGCGCCAACGTTACCTTCCATTGCCCCGTCGCGCTCGCAAGTATCTTTGCCTTTGGCGGTGCGCGAGCACCGACGACGACGCCTCAAACATGGGAAGCGACGCCGCCACCCGGACCCCGTTGGCCCGTCTTGAAGATGGCGGCGCAGGCGTGCCGCTGTGATGGTCAGCCCCTTATGACCAGGGGCGCCGCTGCTCGCCTGCAAGCATGGCGCGCAGGCGGCGAGTGGTGGGATAAGACATGGTGTAGTTGGCCAGGTCGTCGGCGCAGGTGCGCGGCGCGGATTCCACCCTGCGGCGTCGCAGATGGGCGAAAGGCGGCCATGGCGCGTCATGCCGACGTCACCAGCGCGTCGGCTGCGGTGGCGTCTTGCCGCGCAAGGTGATCGACTGGTTTGCACTCGGACGCGTCTTCGTTGAGCAAGAGGTGGCCGCGCGCTTCCAAGCTCGCGACGAGGCAGGCGCAGAGCACTGGCCGGGCCTACCGGCGTGCTCGCGGTTGGCGCGCTCGCCGTAAGCGCGCTCTGGCAATCACCCGTACCAACGCCGCCGCCACGTGTTGGCTGAGATGCTCTCGTGGGTCGGCTTCGATGGTGGCGACGACGTCGCCTGGTGCTGATGGGACGGGTAGCCGTCGCCGTAGCGGTAGCGAAAGTGGAAATGGAACAAACCGGCAGTGCACCTG
>JAXHOC010000080.1:0-26234 GCA_034519725.1 Agrobacterium sp. | reverse complement strand
GGTGGTAGGTGACGCCGAATTCCTTTAATAAAATCTCGACAACGCGAGGATGTCCAGACTTTGCCTCGAAACCATAGGCTTCAGGCCCACGCCGCAGCACCAGGGAATCGCGTTTTTGGTCCTCCGTCAACTTGGAGTGTGTTCCGTGAGGCTGAATAAAGAGCTTTGCGTCCTCCATTCCGAGCAGTCGCTGGCCAACTACCGACTCACGGCTCCTTTGAGGCCCTGGAATGCGTCGGCAATGTCGATTTCGCCATCCATGCCGAAACAACTAACGCCCAGGACGCCGCCATTCTTGCCAATCATGTTGCTCATGCCTTTTATTGTAAAGAGCGGTGGCTGTCAGTTTCCGCGCCGCAGTTGTCAGTAGAGTGATTTCGCTGGGGCTTCTTCCGCCCGGACCTGGTGGTGTTTGTCCAATATCAGGCGACGGAAAAATGGCGAGTTCGATCCAGAAGCCGCTGAAGACGCCCGGTATTGCCGGGGCGTGAACACCCGAACTTTTGCGTGGGTTTCATCTTTGCGCTTCACCTGTCGGTTGCCCGCCGGTTGTGCCTGCGTTCATACCCGGAACCTCCTGTAATTGCATGTTGAGAGAGTCATCCATTTTCGTCAGGGAAAACGCCGGCCAAACAGGCTTTCCGGCGGCGAAAAGCAGCGGGTCGCCATCGGCCGCGCACTGCTCGCCTCGCCGAGGCTGCTGCTGATGGACGAACCGCTCGCCTCGCTGGACGAACAGCGCAAGGCCGAAATCATCCCCTATCTGGAGCGGCTGCGCGACGAGACAAAAATCCCGATCGTTTATGTCAGCCACTCCATTCAGGAAGTCGCCCGCCTTGCCGACCGCATCGTGGTAATGAAGGACGGCAAGGTCGAGGCGCAGGGAAAGGCCGCCGACGTGCTGTCGCGGCCTGATTTCAGTGCGCATCTTGAACGGCGGGAAGCGGGCAGCATCCTGTCGGGAAAGATCGAAAGCTTCGACGAACGGCACGGCCTTGCCGCTGTAAGGCTCAACTCGTCGCTGCTACAGGTCCCGGCAAAAAAAGCAGCGCCGGGCACTTCGGCACGTGTGCTGATACCGGCGCGCGATGTCATGCTTGCCACGGTAAAACCCGAAGGCCTGAGCGCGCTCAACATCCTCGAAGGCCATATTGCCGGCATCTCAGCCAGCGAAGACGGCATGGTCACCATTCAGGTGGATTGCGGCGGCGATATCATCCAGTCGCGCATCACCGATCTGTCACGCGAACGTCTCCAGCTGGAGCCCGGAAAGCCGGTCCATGCGATCATAAAGTCGGCGGCTCTCGATCCGTATTAATGACGGCGGCATCCGGATTACGGTTGGCCTCGAGCCAGTCGATATCTGCGCAAAGCGCCGCGTTCATCCGCTTTTCCATGCTGCGATAACGTTCGAGCAATTCGGCACCGAAGGCGGTCAGCGCGGCCCCACCCCCTTGTTTGCCGCCCCGTTGCGATTCAATTACTGGCTGGCTGAACATATGGTTCAGCGCATCCACAAGCAGCCATGCACGGCGGTAGGACATGTCCATAGCCCGCCCGGCGGCCGAGATCGAGCCGGTCTCGACAATCCGTTCCATCAACTCGATCTTGCCGTGGCCGAGACGATCTCCCGGCGGAAAATCGATACGGAGAACGGGTTTCAACGGCGGCAGTGTCTCGTCCATCGTTCAAAGACCCCGGCCATGGAGATCGCGATAGGCTTGCTGCGCCCCGTGTTGCGGCAGGGCCGTCGCCTCGTAGACACCACGCGCCACCGCGCGCGCCATAACGATGGTGGTGAGATGGCAGAGTTCTGCGAAATGAACGCCGGCCTGAAGCGACTTCTCGCCGGTTGCAGCCGAAAACATCGTATCGCCGTCGCTCGGCAGATGGGCGGGCAGAACGGCACGCGCCAGCCCGTCATGCGCCATGATGGAAAGACGATGCGCCTGCGCTTTGGTAAGGACGGCATCGGTCACGACAGCACCGATGGTCGTCGCGGTGAGATTGACACCCTTGAGGCGAAGCGCGGTATCATCCGGTTGGAAACGATCGGGAAAACCGCAAGCGCCGAACTCGCCCTGCTCTTCAAAAGGCGCAGACCAGAAATGGCGGCTGGTGCCGACAGTTGCGGAACCGAGCGCATTGACGGCGACGATGGCCGCCACCCTGTAACCGCCGGAACTGACAGCGCTTGCCGAACCAAGCCCGCCCTTGAAGGTGGCGGTTGTCGCCCCCGTTCCGGCACCCACCGTTCCAAGCGCGAAGGGCTCCGCACGCGCCGCCCTGAAAGCCGCATATCCCATGTCGCGATAGGGGGAATGGAGGCCCCAATCCTTGTTGCCGCCATTCAAAAGATCCATCAGGATCGCCTGCGGCACGATGGGAACGCGGGTGGAGCCGACTTGCAGACCACGGCCGATTTCGCGCAGCCCGGCCTGAACGCCACCCGCAGCATCGAGCCCGAAGGCCGAACCGCCTGACAGGACGAAAGCATCCACGGTTTCCACCGTCATTGCCGGGTCGAGCAGGCCGGTATCACGACCGCCGGGCGCGCCGCCGAGAACCGAACCGGAGGCGATGGCAGGTTTTTCGAAAACGATTGCCGTGACCCCGGAGCCCAGCGTGAGATCGGTGACATGACCGACCGAAACGCCATCGATGTCAGTCAGAAGATTATTGCGTGCCGCCATGCCGTTTCCCTTTTCTCCCGGTATCCCGCCGCCACGGGGCACTGTCAACGCAAAAGGTGAATCAGGAAAATACCGCCGTGCCAATCACCGGTGTCGACGGAATGGCCATATCCCTCGGCTCCAGCGGCCCGGCCAGATAAGCCTGATGCCCGGCCTCGATGGCGCGGGCGAAAGCCTCCGCCATGCCGACAGGGTCGCCCGCGCCTGCAACCGCCGTGTTGAGGAGAACGGCATCGTAACCAAGCTCCATCACCGTCACCGCATGCGACGGCCGGCCGATACCGGCATCGACGATCAGCGGTACATCCCGAAAACGCGCCCGCATCGATTTCAGCGCCGTCAGGTTGAGCGGCCCCATGGCGCTGCCAATCGGCGCGCACCAGGGCATCAGCACCTTGCAACCGGCCTCCAGCAGCTTTTCGGCCACGACAAGATCATCAGTCGTATAGGGAAAGACCTCGAAACCATCGTTGCAGAGAATTTTCGCCGCCTCGACCAGCGCAAAGACATCGGGCTGCAAGGTGTCGTGATGGCCGATCACCTCCAGCTTGATCCAGTTGGTGTTAAAAACCTCACGCGCCATCTTCGCCGTCAGCACCGCTTCCTTCACGGTGTGGCAGCCGGCAGTATTCGGCAAAATTGTGCGATCCAGCTCGCGGATCAGTTCGAAAAACTGGCCGCCCTTCTTGCCGCCTGCTGTTTCCCGGCGCAGCGAAATCGTCAGAATATCCGTGTTGCTGGCCCGCACAGCATCGGCAAGCACGGCGGGAGACGGATAACGTGCCGTGCCGAGCAGAAGGCGAGACGATACCTCACGATCATAAAGCGTCAGCATGGCCTCACCCTCCCTGCATCGGTGAGAGGATTTCGACCCTGTCGAACGCCTTCAGCCGATAATCGGCGCGCTCTTGCGCATGCACCAGATCGCCATTGACCGCCGTCGCCAGAAAGTCGCCTTCGTAATCGAGGCTGGCGAGCAAACCCGCCAGTGTTTCAGCGGCGAGATCAAGCTCGTCGCCATTCACCAGAAGTTTCATGATCCTGTTCCTTTCCAGAAATTTTGGCAGACGATGTCAGCCGCCCGCCGCGCCATCGCCGGCGATAGCAGGAAGCCATGCCGGTACGCGCCGTTGATGAAGATGGTCCGGCCGTACTCCGTGACGTCAGGCAGATTGTCGGGATAGGCGGGGCGCACGCCCGTTCCCGTCTCGATGATCTCAGCTTCGCCGAAGGCCGGATGCACGGCATAAGCGGCGTTCAGGAACTCCATCATCGAGCGGGCGGAAATGGCGCCCGCATCTTCGGTCTCGATCATCGTCGCACCCACCATGAAACGACCCGGCTCGCGCGGCACGATGTAGAGCGGAATGCGCGGATGCAGCAGCCGGACGGGACGCGACAGCGAAACCTCTGACGTGGCGAGATAAAGCATTTCTCCCCGGACGCCGCGAAGTTTGGCAATCTCGCCCACCGCCGCAGCGCCGGTGCAATCCACCACCCGCTCGAACAGCTGCTCATCCACCGGAATACCCATATGAAAGCGCACACCAAGGCCGCAAAGCCACTCATGCAGCGACTTCAACGCAAGGCGCGGATCGAGATGCCCCTCTCCCGGAAAATAAAGCCCGGAGCGAAACCGCCCGGCAAGATCAGGCTCCAGGGCGGCGATGTCAGCCTCATCCACCCACCGGTATCCACTGGTTCTCAATGCGAAACGCGAAAGCTCCACCTTGTCGCGGGCGGGCGCACCAACCAGAGTGCCGCGCCTGATGACAAGGCCTGGTGTCGCCTCATCCCACCAGTCGAGCGCCGCCTGTCCGAGCGTCAGCACCGCTTCCGCCGCACTTTCACGCTCGCACCAGGGCGCCAGCATGCCGCCGGCATAAAAGGATGCGCCGCGCGAGGCTTCGGCATGTCGCTCCAAAACCTCCACGGTCGCACCGCGCCGTGCCAGCTCGAAGGCCGCCGTCAAACCGGCGACCCCCGTTCCCTTGACAAGAACACGCATGCTACTGGCCGTCTGCCGGGGCCGCGAGCGGCATGTAAAGCTCGCCGCCTTCCTTGAAGCGCGCGGCCATGGCCTCCAGTCCTTCCTTCTGCGCCTCCGCGCGGATGTCGTGGCTGATCTTCATCGAGCAGAATTTCGGCCCGCACATCGAGCAGAAATGCGCGACCTTGTGCGCCTCCTTCGGCAGGGTCTCGTCATGGAAGGCGCGGGCCGTGTCGGGATCGAGCGACAGGTTGAACTGATCCTCCCAGCGGAACTCGAACCGTGCGCGGGACAGCGCATCATCGCGCACCTGCGCCGCCGGGTGGCCCTTGGCGAGATCGGCGGCATGGGCGGCGATCTTGTAGGTGATGACGCCGACCTTCACATCGTTGCGGTCCGGCAGGCCGAGATGTTCCTTCGGCGTGACATAGCACAGCATCGCCGTGCCGAACCAGCCGATCATCGCCGCGCCGATGCCGCTGGTGATATGGTCATAGCCGGGCGCGATATCGGTGGTCAGCGGCCCCAGCGTGTAGAACGGCGCCTCGCCGCAGGTGTCGAGCTGCTTGTCCATGTTCTCCTTGATCTTGTGCATCGGCACATGGCCCGGGCCTTCGATCATCACCTGACAATCCTTCGCCCAGGCGATCTGCGTCAGCTCGCCCAGCGTCTCCAGCTCCGCAAACTGCGCGGCGTCATTGGCATCGGCGATCGAGCCGGGGCGCAACCCGTCACCCAGCGAGAAGGAGACGTCGTAGGCGCGGCAGATGTCGCAGATTTCCTCGAAATGCTCATAGAGGAAACTCTCCTTGTGATGATGCAGACACCACTTCGCCATGATCGAGCCGCCGCGTGAGACGATGCCGGTGACGCGGTTGACGGTGAGCGGGATGTAATGCAGCCGAACGCCGGCATGGATGGTGAAATAATCCACGCCCTGCTCCGCCTGTTCGATCAGCGTGTCGCGGAACACCTCCCAGTTGAGGTCCTCGGCAATGCCATTAACCTTTTCCAGCGCCTGATAAAGCGGCACCGTGCCGATCGGCACCGGCGAATTGCGGATGATCCATTCGCGGATATTGTGGATGTTGCGCCCGGTAGAAAGGTCCATCACGGTATCCGCACCCCAGCGGATCGCCCAGACCATCTTCTCCACCTCTTCGGCCATGGAGGAGGTGACGGCGGAATTGCCGATATTGGCGTTGATCTTGACCAGAAAATTGCGGCCGATGATCATCGGCTCAAGCTCGGGGTGATTGATATTGGCGGGAATGATGGCGCGGCCCGATGCGACTTCCTGCCGGACGAATTCCGGCGTCACGTAATCGGGGATCTGCGCGCCAAAACTTTCCCCGTCGCGGATGAGCTTGTCCTTTGCCGCCTCACGCCCGAGATTTTCGCGGATGGCGATGAATTCCATCTCAGCCGTGATGATGCCTGCCCGCGCATAGGCTAGCTGCGTCACCGCTTTTCCTTCCGTGGCCCTGAGCGGCCGGTGGCGCACGGAAAATTCAGGCGTCAGGCGCTCGCCGGTCGCAAAACCGTTATCTTCCGGTTTGACGTGCCGCCCCTCGTAAGCCGCGACATCGCCGCGCGCGACAACCCAGTCGTGACGCAGGCGCGGCAGGCCCTTTTCGATCAGAACGGTGTGCAATGGATCGGTATAGGGGCCGGAGGCATCATAGACCGTGACCGGCGGTTCGCCCGCCGTCGGGTGGACGGCGATTTCGCGCATCGGCACGCGAATATGCGGATGCAAAATTCCGGTTTTATGGATTTTCGTGGAGGCGGGATGCGGCCCTGTTGTGACCGAAAGCGGGATATTCTTGGCAACGATATTCATCATGAGGCTCCAAAGTTTGACAGTGGAGACCCAGTTCGAGCCGGAATGATGGAAAATACCGAAGCGTCGACAGCGCATATTATACGCAATACGACCCTCGGTCTTTGCACCGTCCCTACGCCAGTATGAACTGGATCAGGTTCAACGGGTCACTGCGCATGAAAGCAGAATCTCAGCCCCTTGACGGGACACCCCTGGTGAATGAGCCCATGAGAAAACACCGCCCAACATTTGTCAAGGGCGCCGGTCGCGGCATGGCAAAGGTGGACGAACAACAAAAGCACCGTTAGTTGTAATTAACCTAACGGTTTAGGCGAATATTATCGTTTTGAAATTAACGATAAGCACAAACCATCCTGATGTTGAATTCATGGGAGATAAGTCGGAATGAATGCGACTATTCGTGAAATACTGGCAAAATTCGGCCAGCTTCCTACCCCTGTCGATACGATTGAAAACGAAGCAGATCTTTATGCGGCAGGCCTTTCTTCCTTTGCATCGGTGCAATTGATGCTGGGCATCGAGGAAGCTTTCGATATCGAATTCCCTGATAACCTGTTGAACCGCAAGTCTTTTGCCAGCATCAAGGCGATTGAAGACACCGTTAAGCTCATTCTGGATGGTAAAGAGGCAGCCTGATGAATGTGACCGTTGCGCCGCAGGATGAAACGCTGTCCGCGCGCGCAAGCCGCGTTGCAGCAATTGCCGCCAAACACGCGGACGCGGTGGACGTCACCGGTCGCTTCCCCGAGGAAGCCGTCGCGGCGCTGAGACAAGAGCGCCTGCTCGGCATTCAGGTTCCGTCCGCCCTTGGCGGCGAAGGCGCATCCATACAGCAGATCGCCGATATCTGCGCCCGGCTTGGCCAGGCCTGTTCGGCAACCGCGATGATTTTCGCCATGCACCACATCAAGGCATCGAGCCTTGTGGAGCACGGCGAGACAAGCCGACAGCACCGCGCCTTCATGCGGCGCGATCGCCGACGAACAACTGCTGCTCGCCTCCGCCACGACCGAAGGCGGGATCGGCGGCAACCTGCGCAATTCAGCATCTGCGCCATCGAAATCGACGGCGACCACCTGCCGCCTGGAAAAGGACGCCACCGTCATTTCCTACGGCAGCAATGCGGATGCCATCCTCATCACCTCGCGCGCCCACAAGGATGCCGCCTCTACCGACCAGGTCATGACGGTCTTCTCGAAGGACCAGTACAGCGCTGGAGCAGACCCATGATCTGGGACACACTGGGCATGCGCGGCACCTGTTCGGACGGCTTCCTGTTCAAGGGCGAAGCACCGAAGGTGCAGATCCTGCCCAAACCCTTCGCCGGAGATCGCCGCCCAATCCATGCTTGCAAGCTCGCATCTTCTCTGGAGTGCCGTTTGGTATGGCATCGCCTCGGATGCGGTGTCCGCGCGCCCAGGCCTTCGTCGGGCAGCAGCCCGCAAGACGCCTCGGCGTGACGCCACCCGGCGCGATGCGACATTGCCGAAGTTTCCAACCTGTTGCAGGTGGTCAAATCCAACATCATTGCCGGCATCAAGGCCTATGAGGACACCAAGAGCGACGCGGACAAGCTGATGTCCATGGCGTTTGCGGTTGCCATGAACAATGTGAAGATCTGCTCTTCGGAAACCATTCTTGAAATCATCGACCACGCGATGCTGATCTGCGGCATCATGGGCTACAAGAACGGTACGCCCTACAGCCTCGGCCGGCACCTTCGCGATGCGCATTCCGCCCGCCTGATGATTTCCAACGACCGTATTCTTGGCAATTCCGACAATCTCCTGCTGGTTCACAGGCAGGACACCAGCCTCTTGGGATAAGACCATGGACATGCAAACATCGTTTCTCGATCGACTGTTCGAAGAAGGCCTGCTGATTGAAACGGGCGTCGATGGTCTTTATGGACGCAGCGGCCAGTTCGAGGACGTCATCGCCGCATTCGAGCGGCTGATCGACCGCACGGGCGGCCCTGACGGCGCCGAGGCGATCCGCTTTCCGCCCGGCATCAACCGCGCCTATTTCGAAAAGAGCGGTTACATGAAAAGCTTCCCGCAGCTTGCGGGCACGGTGCATTCCTTCTGCGGTTGCGAACTTGACCATGTGAGCCTTCTGAAATCCATGGATGAGGGCGGCGACTGGACGAAGGATCAGAAAGCCACCGATATCGTGCTGACGCCGGCCGCCTGTTACCCTCTTTATCCGACCATCGCCAAGCGCGGCGCGTTGCCCGCAGGCGGCGGTCTCTATGACATCCAGTCCTATTGTTTCCGCCATGAGCCCTCCAAGGACCCGGCCCGCCAGCAGCTTTTCCGCATGCGCGAATATGTGTGCATGGGCACGGAGAGCGATGTGACCGAATTCCGGCAGACATGGATGGATCGCGGTGTGGCAATGATGGAGGCCGTCGGCCTTGATGTGACCATCGATGTGGCCAACGATCCCTTCTTCGGCCGCGCGGGTAAAATGCTTGCCAACAACCAGCGCGACCAGAACCTGAAATTCGAACTGCTGATCCCCGTCACATCCGCCACCAACCCGACGGCCTGCATGAGCTTCAATTACCATCAGGACGCCTTTGGCCAGAAATGGGGATTGAACCTCGACAATGGTGACGTGGCGCACACCGCCTGCGTCGGTTTCGGCCTCGAGCGCATTGCGCTGGCACTTTTTGCGCATCACGGTCTGGATGTAAAAACATGGCCTGCACAGGCCGTGAAAACGCTCTGGGGGTGACCATCCATGCGGCAGATTTTTCCCGGTCTCGATCCCAAAAACTATGTGCAGCATCCGCTTCATTCGTCGGAGAGAATGTGGCCGGAGACCAATTGCTACATTGATTTGTGGATCGAGGTGCTGGCCTCGAAAGGGCTGCCGGCTGAGGCCATGTTCGGCTTCACACTGACGCAGGATTTCGAAGGCGACCAGTTCACCTTCTTCAAGGTGCCGCTGGAAGATCTGGAAGCACTGTATGGCGTTCGCGCGACCGAACTTGCGATCTTCGACCGGGTGGAAAGCCATATCGAAGCGCAGCTGGAACGCGGCCGCATCTGCCTGATCGAGATGGATAGCTTCCATATGCCCGACACCCATGGCGTCGGCTACCGGAAGGAACATGGCAAGACCACCATCGCCATCAACCGGCTGGACGTCGCCAACCGGGAACTCGATTATTTCCACAATTCCGGCTTCTTCCACCTGTCGGGCGAAGATTTCGACGGCCTGTTCCAGCATCATCTGTCGGAGAACGAGCCGCCCTTCCTGCCCTATACGGAATTTGCGAAATTCGCAGACAGGAACCCTTCGCCGGCGCAGATCCGCAAGACGGCCGAACGGCTGCTGAGGTTTCATTTTTCAAGGCGGCCATCCGCCAATCCGGTCAGGGCCTTTGCAGCCGTGTTTCCGGCTCAGGTCGAGAAGGTCGCCGACCGGCCCTTCGGCTTTTTCCACAAATATGCCTTCAACACGCTGCGCCAGCTCGGCGCCAATTTCGAACTGGCGGCAAGCCACCTCGAATGGCTGGACGAGAGCGAATTTGCGGAAGCGAGGGGGCACGCGCTGCGCATATCCGAAGTCGCCAAGACCGTGCAGTTTCAGCTCGCGCGCGCCGTGACGCGTCGTAAATTCGACGCGCTCGCCTCGGTGCTCGATCCGGCAGCGGATGCATGGGATGGTGTGATGGAAGCCCTCGAGGCAAAATTGTCGAACGCCAGCGAGGCCGCGTGAGGACTTATCTTCCGCGCGAAAGCGAAAAATTGCTGAGTGAAGGCTGGACGCTGGCACTGACGCCGGCCAATGCCTGCGAAACGCCCTCGGATATTCCCGCCACCCTTGAAGGCCTTCATGTCGCTGTTCCGGGCACCGTGGCGCAGGCTCTCGAACTGGCCGGAAAATTCGACCGTTTCAATCCTGCACCCTTGAACGACAGGGATGCCTGGTATCGCCTGACGATGATCTCGGATGTGCGCGAGCGGGCAATCCTGCGCTTCGATGGCCTGTCCACGATTGCCGAAATCTTTCACAACAGCGAACTGATCGCCGCCAGCCAGAGCATGTTCGAAAGGCTGGAAGTGCCGGTCGAGCTGACGGGCGCGGACGAATTGTCGATCTGCTTCCGGGCACTGTCGCCGAGGCTCGAAAAAACCGGTCCCCGCGCCCGCTGGCGGCCGCAGATGATGAACACGCAAGGTCTGCGGCTGATCCGCACGACCGCGCTTGGCTATATGCCGGGCTGGTGCCCGGAAATCCACGCCGCCGGCCCATGGCGACCCATCAGCCTGATAAGACAGGCAGGCGTGCTTTGCACGGTCCGGTCCTCGCTTGATGAGGCCGGCACCGGAACAATCAACATCGCGCTGGAGGCGAACCACGACATTCCATCCGCACGGCTCACCTGCGCCGGCTACAGCGTCGATCTTTCGCGCGATGAAACCGGCAAGCTCTCTGGCCAGATTCACATATCCGATGTCGAGACGTGGTGGCCGCATACCCACGGCAGACCGGCGCTCCATGACATCGTTCTGGACCTGGATGGTCAGCAGCACAGTCTCGGACGCACCGGCTTCAGGCGCGTGGAGGTGGATGAGGGCGAGGATGGCAAGGGTTTCGGTATCAGGATAAACGGCCACCCGGTTTTCTGCCGGGGCGCTGTCTGGACGACCGCCGACATCGTGCGCCTGCCGGGAACAAGACCGGATTATGAGCCGTGGCTTCGCAAAGCTGCCGAAGCCGGCATGAACATGATCCGCGTCGGCGGCACCATGGCCTATGAAACGCCTGAGTTCTTCGCGCTTTGCGATGAACTCGGCATCATGGTCTGGCAGGACGCCATGCTTGCCAATTTTGATTATCCGGCAAAGGATGAGGCGCTTCGTCAGCATATCGTTACAGAAATCTCGCAGTTTCTCGAGGCGACAGCCCTTTCCCCTTCGTTGACCGTCTTTTGCGGCGGCAGCGAAATGTACCAGCAGGGCGCGATGCTCGGTCTGCCGGAACAGATATGGAAGGGCACGCTTACCGAGACAATTTTGCCCGAAGTGCTGGCCGGTAACCGGCCGGACGCGATCTATGTGGCGAACTCCCCTTCAGGCGGCGCATTGCCCTTCTTCCCCAATGCCGGGATCGGTCATTATTACGGCGTGGGCGCCTATTGCCGCCCGCTGGAAGACGCCCGCCGGGCGAATGTCCGCTTTGCCGCCGAATGCCTCGCCTTCGCCAACATTCCCGAACAGGAAACGCTCGACAGACATCTTCCTGCCCTCGCGGTACATGATCCGCGCTGGAAGGCCCGCACGCCGCGCGATCGCGGCGCCTCCTGGGATTTCGAGGATGTTCGCGACCACTATCTGAAGTTGCTTTACGAGGTTGAACCGGACGTTTTGCGAAGGGAAGATGGCGGCCTTTATCTCGACATGTCCCGCGCCGTCACCGCCGAAGTCATGGAAGCAACCTTCGCCGAATGGCGTCGCGACGCTTCCTCGTGCCGGGGCGCTCTGGTCTGGACCTTGCAGGACCTCGTTCCCGGTGCTGGCTGGGGCATCATCGATGCCACCGGCAGACCCAAATCCGTCTGGCATGCGCTGAAAAGAGCCTTTCGCCGCATCCAGGTCAGCCTTTCCGATGAAGGCACCAACGGGCTCGACATTCATCTCGTCAACGAAACCGGCGACGGCCTTGAAGCCATGCTGGAACTGACCTGCCTGCGCGACGGCACGCAACCCGTCGTCCATGCCAAACGGCCGCTCACGCTCCAGCCGCGACAGAGCCAGACCATCGCCGCAACCGAATTGTTCGGCGCCTTTTTCGACACGACCTATGCCTATCGTTTCGGCCCGCCCTCCCATGACGTGACGGTGGCGCGGCTGCGCGATGTTGCGACCGGATCTGTCATCGCCGACGCATTCCATTTTCCTCTCGGCCGGAAAAAAGCGCTGCACGCCGCCAACCTTGCGGTGGGGCTGAGCGAGGCGAACGGCATCTGGTCGCTGGAGATCGGCACGGACCGGCTGGCACAATCCGTCCATATCACGGCGCAGGGCTACCGCGCCTCGGAAAGCTGGTTCCATCTCGCCCCCGGCGAAACCAGGAAAATCGGCCTTCTACCGGAGACGGCAACATCCGAAACGCCGCCTTCCGGCGACGTCGTTTCGCTAGGCTCCAGCCGGCGGTTTTCCTTTTAAAGCCAGTTGCGTCACCGCCTCGATATAGGCTTGTCTGGCATCAGGCGTTGAAAGATTGTGGTCGGCGTCGGGAATAATCGTCAGCGACACATTCTGGTAGGATGACAGCCCCCTGCCATCGGCATTGAAATAATACCGGAAGTGCTCAAGCCCGTCGTCATTGTCGCTGTACAGCAGGCTGATGGCGACGTCCCTCGCCTTGAGTGTGTCGAAAGCACCGTAGACGGCACGCCCTTCCTCGCTCCCCCTGCGGGAAAGCCTTGCTGTTTTTGTCGACAGCTTCTTGAGCGTCGCCTTGGCGATATTGCGACCGGCGCTCACCACATCGACATCGCCGCTGACGAGACGCCTGAACGTAGCGCCCTGCCGAAAACGCTGGCTGTATTCGCCGAAGGAACGTGGCGGTTTGTGCAGCGCCTCATCGACCGAGCGGCCTTTGCGCCAATGGAACACAACCGGATTGACCGCAACCACCCCGCTGATCCGCTCATCTGCCAGCGCGCCGTTGAAGGCGAGATAGGCGCCGCTGCACCGGCCAGCTGCAATGACGGGTCCTTTGTTACGCCTGCCGAGAAAATCGAGCGCAGCGGCCACGTCGTCATTCTGCGCGGCGTCGTAAAGAACCTGATCGGGCGCGTTGTGGACGGGAGGGCTGTCGGCAACATTGGCCGCGTCGAACCGCAGCGACGCGATACCCTCCCGCGCCAGCGGAGCGGGCCGTTTGCACGGAAAGCCTGCCCCAACCCGCGTGCCGGTCGTAAGCCGCGCCGAGCAAAAGGACCGAGGAGACCGCCGGGCCTTGGTCTGGCTCGCAATAAACACCGAAAAGCCGCCCACCTTCGCCAAATTGCACCGGCTGTTCCAAAAAACCACGACCGCGCTGCGGAGCGTTGACGGTAAAATCCTCCAGCGGCCCCGCCGCATCTGCGGCATGGGTCTGCGACAGGACCCAATCCCGAAGCCGTTTCACCACATCGCCGGGTATTTTCGAGAGTGTGGGACTGGAGACAAGATCGTCATATCCCGCAAATTCCGCCTCCTCCACCTCAGCACCCATCGCGGCGAGGTGTTTGGCAAAATCGCTGTCGCTCACCCGGCCCGGTCTCGACAGCACCAGAATGTTCCGCGCAGGAGCGGCATCCAGCTTTGAGAGATTGACCTTCTTGATACCATCAGCGACACCCGCCGGCATGGCCATGCCCGCAATCGCCCCCGCCTCCGCCATGCGCTGACCGGCGCGAAGGCCAAGGCCATCGTCAATCATGGACGACCACATTGCCAGTTCGCGAAGATAGGTGCGACCGGAGACGACAGGCGCGAGAAGCGCCATCGAACCTGCGGCGGACGCATCTGCGAGCGCCTGTGTTGCAATCAGACAGCCGAGACCCTGAGCGATGACGACGACCCCGGAACAACCGGAAAGACGTTTGAGATAATCGAGCGCCGCCCGCGTGTCGGAGAGCCAATCCGTCGCCCGAACGAGGTCTTCCGGATCGAGCGCGTCCCCCGCGCCATGATAGTCGAACCGCAGGCTAGCGACACCGGCCACGGAAAGCTGCTCGGCCAAAACCCGCTGAAACTTGCGGCTGCACAGCTCTTCCATGCCCCAGGGACTGACGAAAAGAACCGCATGGTTCTGTCTGACCTCCTGGCGTGCCGGATGAAAAATACCCGTGCACCCTTCAAAAGAAACCGGATGCGCGATCGACCCATCCGATACCATGCGCAAGAGCGACAAACTGTCTGGGGAAGGTTCACGGCTTGCGCACTCTGAAATATCTATTGCCATCGACCTTGCAATCATTACGCCTGTGACTGGCTCAACCGTTTGCGGGATCACTATAACGGAGCGTCTTAACATCCTGTTCTACAGTAAAACCAATAACATTAGGGAAGTCTAAAAATGTAGTCGCCCCTATATCGATTGTGACATGCACGTTGCAAAAACAAATAGCTGACATCGGGGGCAAGCCTCGGCACCGACGCTATTTTGCTCGAAACCGCTTGAATATACTGATAAATAGCGAGTCACATACCTATTTGCAGGAGGGGATCCCGCCACCCGGCAGCCTGACCGTCTTGACACCGCGCAAACCAACACGCCGGGCCCCGCCCGACAGGTCATAGAAGTTTTATATGGAACAAAGCCTTACGCGTTATATCTGGTCGCATACGAGGCGGCAGCAGCTTTTCATTCTGCTGATCGTCGCCCTGTCCATGATCCCCTATTTCCTCGCCTTCGATCTGCCCAAACAGATCGTCAACGGCCCCATTCAGGGAGACGGCTTCGAAGGGGCGAACGCGACACAGCTTTTCATGCATCTCACGGTCGATATTCCCTATTGGGGCACCGTGACGCTCTTCCCCGGCCTCGAACTCGACCGCATGTCGATGCTGATGGCGCTCAGCCTCACCTTCCTTGCGCTTGTCGTCATCAACGGGCTTTTCAAATATTATATCAACACCTTCAAGGGCCGCCTCGGCGAGCGGCTTCTGAGGCGCATACGTTTCGAACTGATCGACCGGATCCTTCGGTTCCCTCCCACCCATTTCAAGCGGGTCAAGGGCGCTGAAATCTCCAGCATGGTGAAGGACGAGGTCGAGCCGCTGGGCGGATTTACCGGCGACGCCTTCGTGCAGCCCGCACTTCTCGGCGGTCAGGCGCTCTCGGCACTGTTCTTCATTCTCGTGCAGAATTTCTGGCTGGGTCTGATTGCGGCTTTCATGGCCGCCATCCAGGTCGGCATCATCCCCAAAATGCGCCGCCGCCTCATCGAACTCGGGCGCCAGCGGCAGCTCAGCGCACGCCAGCTTGCCGGACGCATCGGCGAAATGGTTAACGGCATCGGCACCATCCACGCCTATGACACCTCCAATTTCGAGCGCGCCGATGCCTCGCACCGGCTCGGCGACATCTTCAGAATCCGCTACGATCTCTACCAGTGGAAGTTTCTGGTCAAATTCATCAATAACTTCCTCGCGCAGCTCACCCCTTTCTTCTTTTACGCACTCGGCGGTTATCTCACACTCAAGGGCAGCCTCGATGTCGGGCAGCTGGTCGCCGTCATCAACGCCTATAAGGAACTGCCCGGACCGCTGAAGGAACTGATCGACTGGGATCAGGCGCGCCAGGACGTCCAGGTGAAATACGAACAGGTCTTCGAGCAGTTCGACGCCTCGAACATGATCGACGACAAGGTGCAAAAATTGTCACCGGGAGCCGTCGCGGCAATTACCGCACCGATCGTCGTCAGCAATCTGACGCTGGAAGACGATAGCGGCAGCCGGCTTCTGGAGCAGGCATCCTTGAAGATCGAGGCAGGTGAAGTGATCGCCATCGTCGGTGGATCGGGAGCAGAGGCGCTGGCGGACGCGATCGGCCGTACGCTTTGGCCGACCTCCGGCAAGGTGAGCATCAACGACGTCGACATATTGGATTTGCCGGAATCGCTGACGGGACGGCGCATCTCCTATGTCTCCTCGGACAGCTATTTTTTCCACGCCAGCCTGAAGGACAATCTGCTTTACGGTCTGAAGCACGCACCGCTTGTCGACAAGCAATACGAAGGTACGATGCTGGAACACCGCAAGTGGGAAATCCGCGAAGCCAAGCTGGCGGGTAATCCGACGATCGACATCAACAGCGAATGGATCGACTACGCCTCAAGCCCTGCCGGCGACGGCAAGCCGGAAAACCTCATCCAGGCGGTTCTGGCTGTCCTCGACAGCGTCGAACTCTCGCAGGATATTCTGGAATTCGCGCTACGCTCGACCATCGACCCCTTGACCGACCTGCATCTTGCCGCCCGCATCGTGGAACTGCGGCATGTCCTGCGCGCCGAGCTGGAAAAGGAGAACCTGAGCGGCCTCATCGCGCCCTTTGAGCTCGAAAGCTACAACAGTGAGGCCACCGTGGGCGAAAACCTGCTGTTCGGCACCATGCGGGACTCCTCCCAGTCGATCAGGACCGTCATCGAAAGCGAGTATTTCCGTTCGCTGATGCGCGAAACCGGCCTCGTCAAAACCCTGTTCGAAATGGGGTATACGATTGCCGAAAACATCGTGGAAATCTTCGCCGACCTGCCGGGTGACCACCCGTTCTTCCAGCAGCTCACATTCATGACCCCCGACGATGTTCCGGTCTATCAGCAGATGCTGCAGCGTCTTCAGAGCCGCAGTTTCGACGCGGCCAATGAAGGCGAAAAACGCGCGATGCTGCGGCTGAGCTTCTTCTACATTGAGCCCCGGCAGCGTTTCGGCTGTCACCGGAAATCATGAACCGGATCGTCGAAGTCCGGCACATGTTCCATGAAAACCTGCCCGACAGCCTGAAGAACGTGATCGAAATCTACGATCCGACGAAATATATGAGTGCCACCAGCCTTCTGGATAATATTCTCTTCGGCAAGGTCAGCCATCGTTACACCGATGCATCGCGGCGCATCACCCACATCGTCGCCGAGGTCATGCGCAAGCAGGGTGTCTATGAGCGTGTGCTTGCGGTGGGTCTGGATTTCAACCTCGGCGCCGGCGGCAAGCGGCTCGGGCCACTCCAGCGGCAGAAGCTCAATCTCGCAAGGGCGCTGATCCGCAAATCCGACTATTACGTCTTCAATCGCCCTCTTCCCGGCCTCGATCCCCGGCAACAGGAGGAAATTGTCGAACGGGTCATCACATTCCTGAAACAGAACAATAATAACCCGGCGATCGTGTGGGTTCTGTCGAATGCGACGCTCTCGCGCATGTTCGGCCGTGTCATCGTCGTCCATCAGGGCCTCATCACCGCTGATGGAAGTTACGAGACTCTTGCGCAGGAAAACGGTACATTCAAGGATATGGTCGCAACATAAATCCAAGAAAGTGACCGAGGTGGAACAAGAACAGGGTAAGGCAATGCTTTTCAAAGACGAAATTCAAATGCTGAAACGCGTCCCGTTTTTTTCGGAAATGGAACCGTCGAAGCTCAAACTGCTCGCTTTCGCATCCGACCGGGTATCCTATCACACCGGCGACATGCTGTTCCGGCAGGGAGATGTCGGCGATGCGGCCTATGTCCTGTTGACCGGCAAAGTGGATGTTCTGGTCGATTCCCCGTCCGGCACGTTGAAAGTGGCCGAAATGACCGGCAATGCGATCGTCGGTGAAATCGCCATTCTCTGCGACAGCGTCAGAACCGCGACCGTGCGCGCCTCCACCAATGTGGAAGCCCTGCGCATCGGCAAGGAACAGTTCTTCAGCTCCATGTCCGATTTCCCTGACATTACAATCAAGGTCATGCGCGTTCTCGCCGAACGTCTCACCCAGACGACGACGGAGCTGAGCAAAGCGCGCGCGAATGCGAGAACATGAGCCGCAATTTCCTTCTACCGTGCGTGGCGATGTTGGAAAAATAAATGTCGCACCATTGCAATATAAATGAAATGCTGACTGAATAAGGGTAAGGGCGTCCGCCAGAAAAGAGCGGATATAAGAAACTGTAGAGACAACGGGCTTCATGGGAGGAAGCGTGCAAGATTCCGTTGTAATCGGGGTGTATCATGGCGTTCGATTCCGACGCAGTAAGTCGGGAAAGCAATAGTAATTTTCGGGTCAAGATCTGGGGTGCGCGGGGAACGCTTCCTGTTTCAGGTGAAAACTTCCGAAAATACGGCGGCAATACCATCTGCATCGAAGTACGATGCGGAGACCACGTTCTTTTGTTCGACGCCGGTTCGGGGTTGCACCCCGCTGGTCTGGCGTTGCGGGCGGAAGGTGTTACCGACGTCAACCTGTTTTTCTCTCATTGCCATTACGACCACATCGTCGGTTTTCCCTATTTCAAGCCGTTCTACAACAGCGCCAACGATGTCGCGATTTGGTCAGGCCATCTTGCCGGCACCATGACGACGCGAGAAATGCTCAAGGACTTCATGAGCCCGCCATGGTTCCCCGTGCCGCTGGAAGTGTGCTGCGCAAAAATGGCAACCCGTGACTTTATGGCGGGCGACGTCCTGGATGTTCATCCGGGCCTCTCGATCAGAACCGGCATGCTCAATCATCCGGGCAACGCCATCGGCTACCGGCTGGACTGGGCGGGAAAATCCTTCGCCATCATCACAGATACCGAACATGAGCCGGGCGAGACAGACAAGAACGTGCTTGATCTGATCAAGGACGTCGATCTCTTCCTCTACGACGCCATGTTCACCGATGAGGAGATGGGCCTTTATCGCGGTTATGGCCATTCGTCCTGGCAAGAGGCGATCCGCCTTGCCAAACTAGCAGGCGCAAAAAATGTCGGCTTCATCCACCACGCCCCAAGCCGCAGCGACGCCGAACTGGACGAAATCGAAAAACAGGCAAAAGCCCAGTTCAGCGGTGCATTCGCGACAATGGACGGCCAGATCATCGAACTCTGATCGCAGTCGCCGACCTGTTCGCGGCGGCCTGGATTTGGCGCTGTCTTGCAGCCTGTTTTGTCATCGTGCGGCAAACGGACGGTCGAACACGCACAATTGACCGTCGCCGGCCCATTGCTCCACGATATTGCCACGAGATACCCTGCACTAAAGACAGCAGAGCATATTCAATGATGATTCCGCGCCGAATGACCGCATGATGGGATTTTTATGATCCGTTTCTTTTCGGAGACCAATTTGAGACGTGCCCGGATCTTGTCCGGCCTCATCATTTTTGCCTTTGTATTTTCCCATCTTTTCAACCATTCGCTCGCGCTCATCTCAATCGACACCGCCGAGCGGGCGCGAAAATGGTTCAGCCTGATCTGGCTTAATCCCGTCAGCAGCCTGCTGTTTTATGGGTCTGTTGTGGTGCACGTCTGTCTTGTCCTGCGCTCGCTCTATCAGCGTCGCACATTGCGCATGCCGCTTCGCGAAGCGCTGCAAGCCATCCTGGGCCTGTCGATCCCGTTTCTGATCATCAGCCACGCCGTCAATATCCGCGTGTCGCATATGATCTACAACATCGACGTGGGATATTACTCGGTCGTTCGCCGGCTCTGGATCAACAATCCGATGGCAGGCGCCTGGCAAAGCCTCGCATTGATCGTGATCTGGACTCACGGCTGTATCGGCCTGTTTTTCTGGCTGCGTTACCGGGACTGGTATCCGAAAATAGCCGGTATATTCATGACTGTCGCGGTGATGCTGCCTCTCTTGGCACTTCTTGGCTTCAGTGATGCCGGCCGCTGGCTGGAGGAGGTGGATAGAAAATATTCGCTTCCCCCCGGGCTGGTCGATACCACCGTTCAAAGAGACGAAATACCGTTGCAACGGGAGATGGAGAACACGCATCCGTTTCGTCACCAGCGCGACGGAAGCGATTTTTGCCGGCGCGGTGATGCTGGTTTTCGTCCTGCGTGGCGTGCGTAGCTGGCGGCAGAGATCGACCGCCATCGAAATCCGGTATGAACATGGCGCACAAACGCGTGTCCCCGCCGGGCTCAGCATTCTGGAAGCCAGCAGAATGGCCGGCATCCCGCATTATTCCGTGTGCGGCGGCAAAGGACGCTGTTCGACCTGTCGGGTCAGGGTTCTCGAAAGCAAAGGCCCGCTTCCGCCTCCCGGAGATATCGAACAAACCACCTTGAGGCGCATCTATGCCGATTCGGATGTGCGCCTCGGCTGCCAGTTGCGGCCCGCCCATGATGTTGGAATAGCGCTTCTCGTATCGCCACCGCAACAGAGCGACCTGCCGACAGATGCGCAGCCGGCCCGGCCGGGCAAGGAAGAAGAAATCGCCATCCTTTTTTGCGATATCCGCAACTTCACCACGCTTTCCGAGGCAAAACTGCCCTATGACGTCGTGTTTCTTCTGAACCGCTACTTCACCATCGTCGGGCAGGCCGTCGAACAGGCCGGCGGACATCTCGACAAATTCATCGGTGATGGCGCCATGGCTCTTTTCGGACTTGGTGACGACGCAGAAAACGCCTGCCGCAACGCTATGAAAGCTGCCGCGATCATCTTGCGGGAGCTTTCAATTCTGAACGAGGGGCTGGAAAAACAATTTGCCGTCCGGCTGGAAGTGGTGGTCGGCATTCACGCCGGCCCGACGATTGTCGGCGTCATGGGCTATGGCGCAGCGAAAACCCTGACCGCCATCGGGGACACCGTCAATGTGGCAAGCAGGCTGGAATCCAAGGCAAAGGAATTCGGCGCCGCCATCGTCGTTTCCGAACCGGCCATCATTCAGGCCGGACAGGAGATTGCCGATCTGCGAAGCGAAAAAATCGCCATTCGCGGTCGAAACTCGCAAATGAAAGTTTTCCTGCTCTCCAAACAGGAGAGCGAGCGCTACCTCTAGAGCATTTCCCGTAAAAATGCGGTGCGGTTTTACGTCCGGAAAATGCGTAAAAACAAATAGTTAGCACACATAAAACGATTCCGTTTAAACAGGATATGCTCTAGCGCAAGCCCGGCGTTCTCGCTGCCGGGCCATCCGGCCTCAAATCTTGCGATAGAGAAAATAACGGTCGGTCGGCACGCTTTCCGGCACCGGCAACGGCTTCAGCATGGGATGATCGAGCGGCAGACCGCTGACCGCGACGCCGCCTTTTGCCAGCATGCCCGCGGCAAGGTCCGGCAGCCATGTCAGGGTAACCGCATCCTTCTCGGGATAACCGGTGCCGATATCGGCATGCACCATGGCCGCCTCCATCCCGATGAAGGCCGGAGCGGTTTCCGATATTTCACCAATCACCAGATCTTCCTGCGGCGGAACGGACGAGGCGTGTGCGCCCATCGCCCTGTCGAAGGCTACGATGCGGCGTTGCGGAAACAGTTCCCGCAAATGATTGAACGTGCGCCCGTTTCCAAGGCCGATTTCCATGATCGCGCCTTCGCCGGGCAGATCGAGATCAGCCTCGACGTGATTGAGGATATCCCGCTGCGCGGTCAACCGGCGAATGAAACTGTCCAGTCTGCTCATATTCCGTCCGTTCATGAATGCCGGGCATTTCCACAAAAAAGCGTGCAGCGATTCTGCTGGAAATGCCTGAAGAAGGCGATCAGGCCTTGATGATGTGTTCTGCGGCGATGTCCCTGCGCGCAAAGACGTTGCGCGTATCGATGATCAGCGGCGCCCATTCGCAAAGAGCGGCATAGTCCACATTGTCGTGATCGGTCGCCACGAGAACAGCGTCGAAGGCGCCGATGGTCTGCCGGTCCCATGCCACGGATTTCATGCCCATCAGATGGCTATATTCACGGGTTTTGGGGATTTCCGCCACATGCGGATCAAAATAGGCCGCTTCGCCGCCCCGTTCCTGAATAAGCTCGATAAGTTTCAGCGACGGGCTTTCGCGAATATCGGGCACGTTCTTCTTGTAGGCGAGACCGACGACCAGAACCTTCGAGCGGCTGAGCGCCTTGCCGGAACGGATGTCGAGCGCTTCCGCCACCCGCCCGATGACATGGCGCGGCATGCCGGTGTTGATTTCGCCGGCAAGTTCGATGAACCGCGTCGGCAATTCGTATTCCCGTGATTTCCAGGTGAGGTAGAACGGATCGATCGGTGATGCAATGGCCACCGAGACCCGGACCGGGATAAAACGGCATGAAACCGAACGGCTTGGTTTTCGCCGCATCGATCACTTCCCGTATGTCGATGCCCATGGCCTCGTAGACGACCTCGAGTTCGTTGATCGAGGGCGATATTGACGGCGCGGAAGACGTTTTCGGTGATTTTCACGGCCTCGGCGGTGGCGTTTGTCGAGACCGGAACGATGGTCTTGACCACCGAACCATAAAAGGCCGCCATCAGTTGTCCGGCAGCCTCGCCATCGCCGGCAACGACCTTGGGAATGGTCGATGTCTCGAAATCACGATTGCCGGGATCTTCCCGCTCGGGCGAAAAACCGAGGAAGAAGTCGACGCCGGAGACAAGCCCGGTGCCTTCCAGAATGGTCTTCACCACCCCGTCGGTCGTGCCGGGATAGGTGGTCGATTCCAGCACCACGAGCTGCCCCTTGCGCAGATGCGCGGCGATATCCCGGCAGGTCTTTTCGACATAGGAAAGGTCCGGCTCGCGATATTTCGTCAAGGGCGTGGGCACGCAGATGGCGATCACATCGCATTCAGCCAGCCTGGAAAAATCTGCCGTTGCGGTGAAGCCGTCATTGCGCCTGACGCTTGCCAGCACCTCGTCCGAAACCGCCTCGATATAGCTGCGGCCGGCATCGATCGCGATCATCTTGCCGGGATCGATATCGAAACCGACGACCTTGAAACCGGCCTTGGCGATCGTGATGGCCAGCGGCAGGCCGACATAACCAAGGCCGATCACCGCCGCTTTGGCGGTTTTGTTTTCGATGCTGGAAAGCAGGTTCTGGGAAACAACTTGGGAAATCAAAGCGTGTCGCGCTCCGCGCATGTGCAAAAGATGCCTTTCAGTTGGGCAAGAATGGCCGGGCTGTCAAGGCTCGGCCCTCTCAAATTCCGGTTGACGCCAGAGCCATGGGCAACGCACAACCATCGCCATGAGGATCGCTTTTTATTCACCGCTCAAATCGCCCAACCATCCCGTTCCCTCCGGAGACCGGCTGATGGCCCGCCTGCTGATGAAGGCGATGGCGATGGGCGGCCATGATGTTTCCGTCGCTTCCGAACTGCGCAGCTTTCTGAAACAGGCTGACGATCCGGCGCGGTCCTTGCTTGCCGATGCGGCAATCCGCGAAATCGAGACCATCAAGGAGCGCTGGCAGCGGGAGGGCGCGCCGGACCTCTGGTTTTGTTATCACCCCTATTACAAAGCCCCGGATTTGCTCGGCCCGGAACTGAGCAGACGTTTCGATATTCCCTACGTCACCGCCGAGGCCTCCTATTCCCCCAAGCGCAACGGCATGGGCTGGCAGGCGGTTCAGGACGAATTGCTGGCCGCATTGAGCGCTGCCGCCGTCAACATCTGCTTCACAGCCCGCGATCACGAGGGGCTTGTCCGCGCCTCTGCCGCAATCAGCACGGCGATGTTGCCGCCCTTTATCGATGCCGGTCATTTTCAGGAAACCGCCCCGCACCCGACGACGGGAAAACTCATCACCGTTGCCATGATGCGGGCGGGCGACAAGCTTGCCAGCTATAGCGCGCTGTGCGAGGCGCTTGCCCTGTTGCCACAGGGCCTGAACTGGACATTGGATATCATCGGCGACGGGCCGGAACGCGCCGCCGTGCAGGCCATGTTCAGTGTTTTCCCCGAAAACCGCCTTGTCTGGCACGGCGAAAAAACCGCAACCGAAATCGCAGCACTTCTCTCAAAAGCAGCGGTTTATGTCTGGCCGGGGCACGGCGAAGCCTATGGTCTCGCTTATCTCGAAGCGCAGGCAGCCGGCCTGCCCGTTATCGCCGAAGCGGTGGCCGGCGTTCCCGAAGTGATAAAATCCGGGACCACCGGATTACTGACACCAGAAAATGATAGAGCCGCCTATGCCGCAGCAATCGAAACCCTGCTCGGCAATGACAAGCGACGGGAAGAATTGGCAAGGGCGGCCCGCCAGTTCGTAAAGAATGAACGATCTCTGGAAAACGCCGCAAGAGAGCTGAACGATATCCTGTTGCGAGCAAAGGCACTGACATCATGAGTCTGGAAACACTCGTAGCGGCACTGGATGAATGCCGACGGCGCGGCATAACGGCCGATCTCTGGCTGCGGGACGACGATGCGGTGGAGCCGACACCGGCGCTCGACACGCTACTCGATCTTTTGCAGCAGCTTTTCAGCTCCGGTCACGCTTGCGGTTATCCCCGAGATGACGACGGCCAAGCTCGCCCAACATCTTGATGCGACCGACATTGCCCGTGTCGCCGTGCATGGCTGGTCGCATACGAACTATGCCGGCAAGAAAGAAAAGAAACGGGAACTCGGATCGCACCGTGAACTGGCCATCGTTCTCGACGAGTTGCAATCCGGGCTGGAAAAACTGTACGATCTGCATGGGACGCGTTTCGTGCCGATGCTGGTTCCACCGTGGAACCGCATCGATGCCGATGTCGTGGAGGGGCTGGCGGCCCTCGGATATCGGGCGCTTTCGGTTTTCGGCCCGGAGAAACCCACCGTGCCACCTTGCCTGAACACCCATGTCGACGTGATCGACTGGCACGGCAGCCGCGGCGGGCGTGACGACGACATCCTGTTTGCCGAGACCGCCGCCCGCATCCTGCACACCGTAGAGAATGGCGGCACAACCGGCATCCTCACCCACCATCTCGTGCATGATGACAATGTCTGGCGCTTTCTGAGACGGCTTTTCGAGGTGACTGCAGAGCATCCCGCCGCCCGCTGGCGTTCCTCGGCAGACCTTATCCTCGGGATATCACCATGATTTCCAGGCAATCAGCAGGCCACCCGTCTCGGCAGCAAGTGCCTGCCTGACGGCTTCCACCTCCTGAAACGCGGCGCGATCGGCAAGGGATGCGGCGACAAATCCCGCCGGTGCCAGGCTGATGCTTCCTGCTCTGGCGATAACGGTGAAGATCAAGGGGCCGGTCGACCACCAGGCTGGCGCACGCGGCATTTCCTCAACAATCCCCGGAAACGCCTCCAGCATCCTGCGAAAGACCGGATGGCCGGCAGGAGCAGCGATGAAGGAATTGGCAAGAAGCATACTGCCCTGCCCGGTATCGCGCGGCGTTTTTTCATCGAACGCCGTCAGCCCTGCCAGGGGCAGAAACGCATCGAAACTCAAATCGTCCTGCAACGCCGTGATACCGAGTCGCAATCGAGATAGATACCGCCAAAACGCTCCAGCACGATATAACGGGCCACATCGACAGCGCCGGGATAATCGCCGTCTTCCAGCATCGCCCTGAAGACGTGGTTGGAAAACACACCCTCCCGTTCAAGATCGGCCTCGCGCCAGAGGCGATATTCGTAACCATGTGCGGCGGCATGGGCGGCCCAGGCTTTCACCGAGATGGGCGGCGCCTTTTCGCCGATCCATATCTGGTGGATAATCCTCGGCACGTCCTCCCTGCTTTTCAGGTTGATCGTGCGGCGTTCTTCCGGGGAAAAATGCGCATATTTTGCAAGCACCTGCGGCGGCGGAACCAGCGTATATTGATAGCCGATCCTCGCAACCATATCGCCTTCGGCCTTGGCGAGACGAAGTCGTGCGGCATGCAGCCTGCGCGGCAGACCAAGCACCGTGCGCTCACCCATCAGGTGCCCGTCATTACTGCAACCAGCGATAAGAGAAGCGCATGCGCTTCTTCATATCGGCCTTCGTTTTGCAATAGCCGGGCTCTATCCAGCTGGGCATCGTAATATTTCTTGTCGGACATGGTATCCTCACCCGGAAACGCTCGTTAACACATCGCCAAACACAAGCTGTCAGATGAACCCATTGGATTTCGGAAGCCGGCTTTGAGATTTGCTAAACAATTCGATGTTTCAGAGGCATAGACAGACAACAAACCCTGCGATAACGTGACTTTTAAGCCCTCCTGAACAAATTGTCACAAGACAACGATAAAGAGAGTACGGCTTGCAAGGAACCCTTTAGCATGAGCGCAGGCAGCAATACGTAGCAT
>JAXHOC010000041.1:0-13135 GCA_034519725.1 Agrobacterium sp. | reverse complement strand
ACATCGCTTGCAAGCTCCTCTTCGAAACGGCCCGCCTCATGCTCCTCGCGCATGGTTTCGACGATTTTCGCAAGGTTGCGCCTGTCCGGCTCCGTTGCCCGCTGTGCCGCAAGTTCGGCGGTCATGCCTTCGATATAACGGCGATATTCCAGAAAATCCCGCGTTGCCCGGCTGTGGCGGGTGATGAGTGCGCTCAGGGGATCGGAAAAGACCGGGCCGACGATATCGGCGACATAGGTGCCGCCGCCGTGCCGGCTGGTGAGCAGGCCGCGCGTTTCGAGTTCCTTCAACGCTTCCCGCAGGATCGGCCGTGAGACATCGAGCTTCTGCGCCAGTTCCCGCTCACCGGGCAGCCGGTCGCCATCGCGCAATATGCCGTCGAGAATCAGCTCCTCGAAACGGAGGATCACCTCCTGCGATGTGCGGCTGTGCTCTATCCGGGCGAATAGTGTTTCGTCCATCGCAACATTCTCCGGCGAAATCCCGCCCCGTATTGGATGGGGCAAATTATCAGCGAAACATCGCACTGGTCAAATATTCTGTCCAGTTCTCCCGCAAGCTTTGCGCCATGCCTGCGGCAACACGGCATCTGCCTTTTTAAACTGGCTTTTGTTAAAGCTGTACCCGGACAGGGTGGCGATGGCGGGTTTATAGAGCATTGCCAGTAAGAATGCGCAGCGATTTTACATCGGGACAATGCGTTAAAACAAAGAGATGGAGCATGTCGGACGATTCCGTTTGAACGGCGCGTCCTCTGCAAAACCGGCGAAAACAGGCGGGGACGATATCGCAATGGCCAAGGGTAGATTTGCTTTCGCAAGCGCGCCGGAAAGATCGCTGGCTCTCGGAGAGGTCCATGCGCGCCCGACCGTGCTTCTGGCGCCGTCGCGCATCATCTTCCAGCTTGCCTTCCTGACCGAAGGCGGTGCGGGCGTGCACCACGCGGTCATCGCAGACATGTCGCGCAGCCGCGGTGTCGCGCCGCCGGAACGCGATGCCCGCCACCACGCCATGCCCTGGGGGCAGGGCACGCTGCGCTGGGAGCGGCACACGGAATTCTCGACCTGGTTCTGGGATGGTCCCGCGCCGGAAAAATTCGGCGGCGATATTGTCGGCGACCCCTTCGGCGACAGCTTTTCGCCGCCGGGTTCGCTGATATCGGGGATAAGGCTGGAAATCCGTCCCGAAAGCGCGACGGCGCCCACGGCCCCCGGTGCGGAGACGATGTTCGAGCCGACGAGCCTCTGTTACAGCGACGTGCGCGACGGGCAGGCGGCGATCCTCACCGATTTCCGCCAGGACGGCGACGGGCTGACGCAGATCCTCCTCGTCGACCGCGGCATGGAAGGCTACGGCGCGTGGCGCGCTGGTGCAGCGGCTGCTGGATATCGAGACCTATCGCACGCTCGCCATGCTCGGCCTGCCGATGGCGCAGACGCTGTCGCCGGAAATCCGCCGCATCGAAGATGGTTTGACCGGCATCACCCAGCGCATGAAGAACGGCGCCCGCGACGAGGCCGATGCGCTGCTGGCGGAAATGACCCGGCTTGCGGCGGAACTGGAAGCCAATGCGGCGCTCAGCCTCTACCGCTTCGGCGCCAGCCGCGCCTATGACGGCATCGTGCGGGAGCGCATCCGCCGCGCTCGCGCGAGGCGCCCGGTGCCCGGCCATGAGACCATGGGCAGCTTTCTGGAACGGCGACTGGCGCCCGCCATGCGCACCTGCCAGTCGGTCGAGGAGCGGCAGGCGAACCTGTCGCGCAAGCTCGCGCGCGCCACGGCGCTGCTCAGAAGCTGGATCGACGTCGAGCTGGAGCGGCAGAACACGGTGCTGCTGAACACCATGAACAAGCGCGCCGCCATGCAGCTTCGGTTGCAGCAGACGGTGGAGGGCCTGTCGGTCGCTGCTATCTCGTACTACGTCGTCGGCCTCATCGGTTATCTCACCAAGGCGATCAGCCACGACGTGCTGCCGGTCGACCCCGCCGTCGTCACTGGCCTCTGCGTCCCCTTCGCCGTTCTGGGCGTCTGGTGGGTGGTGCGCCGCATCCGCCGTTCGCATGTCGAGGGTGGGCACTGAGGGGTACCCGGTCTCCCTCATTCCTGTGCTTGTCACAGGAACCCAGCCGACGCGCGTCGGCGCGGCGGGGAGAGTCTTTTCAGCTCAAGGACTTGAGCTGGCTGGATCCCTGTGACGAGCACAGGGATGAGAGAGGAGAGCCGCCTCAACCCTCTTCCCAATAGGGTGAAGGCCCATAAAGCCCGGCCAGGTAATCGATGAACAGCCGCACCTTGGCCGGCAGGAACTGCCGGCTTGGATAAACCGCCGACAGCGTGACGTTTCGCGATCCCTCATAGGTGGGCAGCACCTGCACCAGCCGGCCGGCGCGCAATTCGTGGCCGATATCCCAGGTGGAGCGCAGCGCAATGCCCAGCCCTGATATCACCGCCTCGCGGATCACCTCGCTGGAATTGGTGACCAGCATGCCTTCCGGGCGAATGCTCAGCGCGCCGCCCGGTCCTTCCAGCCGCCAGATATCGTTGTTATGGGCCGGCAGGCAGCGGTGCTTCTTCAGGTCCTCGATCGTCTCAGGCATGCCGTGGGCAGCGACATAATCCGCCGAGGCGCAAAGCACGCGGCGCACCGGCGCCAGACGGCGCGCGACGAGGCTGGAGGAGTTGAGATCGGCGATACGGATCGCCAGATCGTAACCGCCTTCGATGATGTCGATGAATTCGTCGCTGAGCACCAGATTGACCGACAGATCGGGGTGCCGCTGCATGAATGTCTTCAGATGCGGCGCAATGTGCATGCGCCCGAACGAGGTGGGGGCGGAGATTTTCAGCGTGCCGTTGACGGTATTTGCCCGCCCGGACACGAAATCCTCGGCATCCTCCAGTCCTTCCAGTACCGCAAGCACCCGCTCGTAAAAACCCTGGCCGGCTTCGGTCAGCGAAATCCGCCGTGTGGTGCGCTGAAAAAGCCGGGCGCCGAGCTTTTCTTCCAGCCGCTTGATGCGCTTGGAAATGACGGCGGGGGAATAACCCAGCTCCTTGGCGGCAAGCGACATGCTGCCGGAGGCGGCAACGGTTGCGAAGACTTCCAGATCGCCCAGATTTGTCACATTTGCCTCCCGATTATTTCCAGAACGGAAAAAATCCTTAGCATTTGATTGCGCCCCGTCAAAGTGGTAAAGAAACAATACCACTTGGCAAGACGTGCATGGAGGAGGGGGCGGTGACGCAGCCGATCAAGTTTCTGGAGCCGCGTGCGGCGGTTTTATCAAGCCGTGACCGCATCATATCCGATCTGAAGGATATTCTGGCCGAGGACTGTCTCGTGCACGAGCTGCGCGAACTCGTGCCCTTCGAGACCGATGCTTTCGTTTCCTACCGCCGCCTGCCGCTGGCCGTCGCCTTGCCGAAAACGACCGAACAGGTCGCGGCGGTGCTGAAATATTGCCACCGCTACGGCATTCCTGTCGTGCCGCGCGGCGCGGGCACCTCGCTGTCCGGCGGCGCCATTCCGCAGGAAGATGCGGTGGTGATCGGCCTGTCGAAGATGTCCGCCATCCTCGAACTCGACTTTTATAACCGTACGGCACGGGTACAGGCGGGCGTTACAAATCTCTCCATTTCCGATGCGGCGGGGGCAGAAGGCTTCTTTTATGCGCCGGACCCCAGCTCGCAGCTGGCCTGCACCATCGGCGGCAATGTCGGCATGAATTCCGGCGGCGCGCATTGCCTGAAATACGGCGTCACCACCAATAATCTGCTTGGCGTGAAAATGGTGCTGGTGGATGGCACGGTGCTGGAATTGGGCGGCAAACATCTCGATGCCGGCGGTTACGATCTGCTTGCCCTCGTCTGCGGTTCGGAAGGCCAGCTCGGCATCGTCACCGAGGCAACCGTGCGGTTGATCGCCAAGCCGGAAGGCGCGCGCCCGGTGCTGTTCGGTTTCGAAACCTCGGAAGAAGCGGGCACCTGCGTGGCCGATATCATCGGCGCGGGCATCATTCCGGTTGCCATCGAATTCATGGACAAGCCGGCAATCGAAATTTGCGAGGCTTTCGCCCATGCGGGATATCCGCTGGATGTCGGCGCGCTTCTGATCGTCGAGGTCGAAGGCTCCGAAGCGGAAATGGATGCCATGCTGGCTGACATCGTCACCATCGCCAGAAAACACGGGGTGAAGACGGTGCGGGAATGCCAGTCGGCCATGGAGGCGGCAGCGATCTGGAAAGGCCGCAAATCCGCCTTCGGCGCCACGGGCCGCATCGCGGATTATATCTGCATGGATGGCACGGTACCGCTTTCCCAGCTTTCTTATGTGCTGAAAAAGACCAGCGAAATCACCGACCGGCTCGGCCTTCGCGTCGCCAATGTCTTTCATGCGGGTGATGGCAACATGCATCCGCTGATCCTGTTCAACGCCAACGACCCTGAAGACGCCGCCCGCGCCGAAGAGGCGGGCAACGAGATATTGAAGCTCTGCGTCGATGCCGGCGGCTGCCTCACCGGCGAACACGGCGTCGGCATCGAAAAACGCGATCTGATGAGACACCAATATGCCGAGGCTGATCTTGCCCAGCAGATGGCGGTGCGGGCGGCCTTTGACGAGGGCTGGCTGATGAACCCGTCCAAGGTGTTCCCACTGGAGGGGAGGGGGGGAGGGGGGTGAGTGTTATAATGTTGAGGGGTGTGATGCCTACCCCCGCGGCCTGCCGGGCATCTCCCCCTCCTGGGGACGGGGATCCCGACATGACCGCACTCTCTCGTTCCATAGGCGGGGTGTTCGCCGCTTGCCGATCTCCCCCCCCTTCTCCTCATATATCTCAGGGGGAGGGAGAGGGGGATCTCGTTCCGACAGCCGGGGTTTTTTGACGCTCGAAAGGCTGCCACCCCATGCTGACACCCTACGCAGAAACCCAAGCCGCCGATATCATCCGCGACCACGCCGCCCGAAAAGCCCCGCTGAAAATCATCGGCGGCAATACCCGCTCCGGTTTCGGCAATGCGGTCGCCGCAGAGGCCACGCTGACCTCCCGCGCAATGGCGGGTATCGTTTCCTACGTCCCGGCCGAAATGGTCATGACGGTGAAAGCCGGAACACCGCTGGCCGTCATCGAGGCGGCGCTTGCCGAAAACCGGCAGATGATGGCCTTCGAGCCGATGGACCACCGCCCGCTCATGGCAACGACAGGCGAGCCGACCATCGGCGGCGTCTTTGCCGCCAATGTCTCCGGCCCGCGCCGTTATGTGGCCGGTGCGGCGCGTGACAGCCTGCTCGGCATCCGTTTCGTCAATGGAAGCGGGGAAATCATCAAGGCCGGCGGCCGGGTGATGAAGAATGTCACCGGGCTGGACCTCTCGAAGCTTCTGGCGGGATCGCACGGCACGCTCGGCTTCCTGACGGAAGTCACCTTCCGCGTGCTGCCGAAACCGCCTGTGGAAAAAACTGTTGTCGTCTCGGGTCTGGACGATGAGGCGGCGACGCGGATCATGGCGGCGGCGATGGCGATGAGCGTCGAGGTTTCCGGTGCGGCCCATCTGCCGGAAAGCGTTCGTCCCCATTTTATCGCAGGCGCGCTGCCGGAAGGTCCAGCGACGATCCTGCGGCTGGAAGGGCTCGGAGCTTCCGTCGAGGCGCGGGCCGCAAAACTGCTCTCCGTCATGGATCGGGTTGGGCCCTGGGCGCTGCTGGAGGGCGAGGAAAGCGCTGTTTTATGGCGGCAGGTGCGGGATGTCGCGCCCTATGCCGGGCAGACTGCCAAGCCGCTCTGGAAAGTCTCGGTCGCCCCGAGCGAAGGCCACAGGCTGGTTTCCGCATTGCGCATGGAAGCGGGCATCGATGCCTTTTACGATTGGCAGGGCGGTCTCGTCTGGATGCAAATGGAGGCCGACCCGGAGGCGGATTTGCTGCGCGGTGCCATCCGCGCGCTTGGCGGCGGGCATGCGACATTGCTGCGGGCGAGCGAGGGGGGGGCGGCGGCTCGCGGGGCCTTCCTTTTTTTTACCTGGGTGCCGCGCCACCACCCCGGCCTTCGAACCACGCCCGGCAGCGGAGGCGATATTGTCTGCGCGCATCAGGGAAAAGCTCGATCCGGCGGGCATCTTCAATCCCGGCAAGAAGGGCGGCAACATGGCCGGCAACATGGCCGGCAACACGGGAAGGACCGTCTGAACCATGCAAACATCCTTCACGCCCGAGCAGCTGGCCGATCCGCATGTGGCGGAATCCGAAAAAATCCTGCGCAAATGCGTGCATTGCGGCTTCTGCACCGCCACCTGCCCGACCTATCGTGCTGCTCGGCAACGAGCTCGACAGTCCGCGCGGGCGCATCTACCTGATCAAGGACATGCTGGAGAACGGCAAGCCGGCGACGCCGAGGTCGTCAAGCATGTCGACCGCTGCCTGTCCTGCCTCTCCTGCATGACGACCTGCCCGTCGGGCGTGCACTACATGCACCTGGTCGATCATGCCCGCGCCCATATCGAGGAGACCTATCACGCGCCCGCTGCACGGACCGGCTGACCGCGCAACGCTGCTGGCGGCGGTGCTGCCCTATCCCGGCCGCTTCCGGCTCGCCCTGCAGGCGGCACGGGTCGCGCGAGCCCTTGCGCCGGTGCTGCTCGCCAAGTCCCCGGCCGCTGAACACGGCTGCAGGCGATGCTGGATCTTGCGCCGCCCACGCTGCCGTCACCCTCGGCATGGACGCGCCGCAGACCATCCGCGGCACGGCCGGCGGAAGGCGAAAAGCGCGGTCGCGTCGCCATTCTCACCGGCTGCGCCCAGCCGGTGCTCGACCCCGGTATCAACGAGGCGACGATCCGCCTGCTCACCCGCCTCGGCGTCGAGGTCGTCGTGCCGAAGGGCGAAGGCTGCTGCGGCGCGCTGGTCCATCACATGGGCCGGGAGGCCGAGGCGCTTGCCGCCGCCCGCCGCAATGTCGATGTCTGGACACGGGAAATGGAGAATGGCGGCCTCGATGCCGTCATCATCACCGCCTCCGGCTGCGGCACCACCATCAAGGATTACGGCTTCATGCTGCGGCTCGATCCGGCCTATGCCGAAAAAGCCGCGCGGGTCTCTGCCTTGGCCAAGGATATCACCGAATATCTCGCCAGCCTCGACCTGCCGCAAAGGCAAAGCCAGGGCCTGACGGTCGCCTATCATTCGGCCTGCTCCATGCAGCATGGCCAGAAGATCACCATGGCGCCGAAGCAGCTGCTGAAGGCGGCGGGTTTCACCGTGCGCGATCCGGCGGAAGGCCACCTCTGCTGCGGCTCGGCCGGCACCTACAACATCCTGCAGCCGGAGATCTCCGGACAGCTGAAGGCGCGCAAGGTCAAGAACATCGAAGCCACCCGCGCGGATGTCATCGCTACCGGCAATATCGGCTGCATCACGCAGATCGCTACCGGCACGGACATGCCGATCCTGCATACGGTGGAGCTTCTGGACTGGGCGTATGGCGGGCCGAAACCGGCGAGGCTTTTGGCGTAGAGCGCTGGCGATCCTTCAGATTCCACGGGCCACGGCATGGCTCCCTTACACACCCGTTCCCGTCATTCCGGCCTTGAGCCGGAATCCAATCGACGCGCGTCCGCGCGGCGGGAAGAGCCCTTTCAGCCCAAGGACTTGGGCTGGCTGGATTCCGGCTCAAGGCCGGAATGACGGAGAAAGAGAACGTCAACCACGCAGCACAATCTCGCGCTACGTCCTCTAGAACTTATACGCCACGCCAAGTTCACCGCATTGGTCATGACATCGGTCTTGAGCTTGCCGCCATTGTCGATATCCACGTCGATAAAGGAATAGGTGCCCTTATATTCCACGAAGGTCGACCAGTTGTCAGTGATGCGGTAGCTGAGACCGGCCTGTGCCTGCAGGGTTGCGCCGCCGAGCTGATACTCGAAGGTCTTGCCCGAAGGACGGTTCACTTCCACATGCGGCACGTTGATGCCGACGCCCGCGCCGACATAGGGGGTCAGCGGCAGGTTCTCCAGCGGAATGCGGTAGAGCGCGTTCAGCGTCAGGAGGTTCAGGCCGTCGGTGAATTCGAAATGCGACCAGCCGGAGCGGGCAAGCGTCTGGTCGTCGGCATAGACCTTGTCATGGGTGTAATCGAGCGAGAGGCCGAAATTGTTGAGCTGGCCTTCCTCGAACCAGTAGGTGCCGCGCACGCCCCAATAGGCGGGGCTGGAAAACGACTTGCCTTCCCAGCCAGCCCGGAAGTCCGGTCCATCAGAAACCGTGACATCGCTGTGCGGGGCGCTTTGCCAGCCGCCGTAACCGGAAAATTCAAATTCCCCTGCGATGGCGGAGGAGAAGGAAACGCCGCTGAGCAGCAGGGCGCAGAGAATGGAAGCGTGGCGCGGCATCGAGAGAATCCAGTTGGGTATTGAAGAAACACCAAACCGGTTTTTGATAACATTATAATGACAGAAACGAAAAACGGGCGGTCAGTTGACCACCCGTTTCAAGGCCGTTCCATCATCCCCCTGAGAGAGGTCCGGCGCCTGGCGTCCCCCGCCAAGTCTCCTTCAATCAATCAAGTTGCGATTGTACCGCTGTGGGACATCAATTCAAGCGCGATGCGCGGCCACGCCGGCTGTGAGCCTGCATATTCGCGGCACCGTTGCCGTCATATCACAATGACTGTCGTTCCGACGTTCACGCGCTCGTAAAGATCGGTGACATCCTCGTTGCGCATGCGGATGCAGCCGGAGGAATTGTTGCTGCCGATCGTCCAGGGCTGGTTGGTGCCGTGAATGCGGTAAAGCGTGGAGCCGAGATACATGGCGCGTGCGCCCATCGGATTGGCGGGGCCGCCTTCCATGAAGGCCGGAAGGTAATGTCCTTTCGTCGCCTCGCGGCTGATCATTTCCTTCGGCGGACGCCAGCCCGGCCATTCCGCCTTGCGGGTCACCTTGTGCGTTCCGGCCCATTCGAAGCCGGGCTTGCCGACGCCGACGCCGTAACGCCGCGCCTTGCCATCCGCCATGACGAGATAGAGGAAGCGGTTCGGCGTATCGATGACGATGGTGCCGGGCTTCTGAGTGGTCTGGTAGCGCACGATCTGGGGCAGGAATTGCGGGGCGATCTGCGTGCGCACCGGCGCGTTCGGGCGAACGGCGGCGTTCTGCACGCGGGCCGGGCGCGGCGAGGTGACGCCGGAGCTGGGGCGCTGCGGCATGGCGACCTGGCGCTGCTGGAAGAAAGGCTGGCGGGCTGCCGGTGCGCGCGGATAAACCACCGGCCGCACATTGCCGCCGCCAAGCTGCGTGACCCAGGGGGCGGAAAGGTCCGGACTGACGACGACGGGCGGGCGCTCGCGGTAACGCTCGCCAGCTGCGGCGGCCGGGGCGGCGAAGGTGGAAACGAGGCTCAGCGCCAGAAAAACGGACTTCATCGTCATCGGGTGGACTCTCTCTGCGGTATGTCGCAACAATAGAAATTGCGGGATCGTTCGCCCGCCGTGCCGGACACGTTCGCACCTTGACGCCAGCGAATCGTAAATGGCTGTTCGTTAAGAAGCGCTTGATTAGAAAAAGCTGGATTTAGGGTTAGCGCCGGGTTTTGAAACGTGGTGAATGAGTGGTAAGTGCGCGCATCACGCCGGTCACAGGCGGGAGCGAAAAAGGGTGGTTGCGGAATGAACGAGGCGGGACTTGAAACGGGCGCGGATGGCCGCGTGCGGTGTTTCTGGCAGCAGGGACTTGAAGATTACAGCCGCTACCACGACGCAGAATGGGGTTATCCCGTCACCGACGATCGTCGCCTGTTCGAGAAAATCTGTCTGGAAGGTTTCCAGTCCGGCCTCTCGTGGCTGACGGTATTGCGCAAGCGCGAGGCCTTCCGTCTCGCCTTTGCCAATTTCGAATTCGAAAAAGTGGCGGAGTTCGGGGAAGCCGATATTGAGCGCTGCGTTGCGGACAAGAGCATCATCCGCCATCGCGGCAAGATCGTCTCGACCATCAACAATGCCCGCCGCGCCCTGGCGCTCCGGGACGAATTCGGCTCGCTTGCCCGTTATTTCTGGGGGTTCGAGCCTTCCGCCGCAGAAAGGCCGCAAAGGCTGGACTATGCGACATTAAGGGCCAACCCGACCAGCGACGCGTCCATTCGTCTTTCCAAGGATTTGAAAAAGCGCGGCTGGACCTTCGTCGGCCCGACGACAGTCTATGCATTCATGCAGGCCATGGGTATGGTCAACGATCATATCGAAGGCTGTCATTGCCGTGAGCCGATCGAGGCCATCAGGCGGGAGTTTGTACGTCCATGAAGGTAAAATCCCTTCTTCTGGCTTTTGCCATGGCCGTGGCGGCCGTGCCGCATCCATCCTTTGCGGAAAGCCGCAATGTCGACGGCATCTGGCTGGACGACGGTGAAAGGCTCAGGCAAGTTGCCCTGCCGCCGGCCGGGCCGCTGAAGCTTGACGGCTGGACACGGCGCGGCCGTGGCGATGTCTACCGCCTGAAGGTCAAGGCCGGGCAGACGATGAAGGTCGAGCTTGCCTCTTCCAGCGAATTCGTCCTGATGGCGATCTTTGATTTTTCGACGCCGGATCAGGACGCGATCTTTTTCAGCGACGCCGAAGGCAAAACCGCCACCTTGACGCCGAAGGCGGATACGGAATGGCTGATCCGCCCGACGCTTATCCTGGGATCACCGCGCCGGGGCCTAGGCGCGCATTATGTCCTGACGGTCAGCACCCAGAAATAACGGCCTGCCGCAGCTTTATGCGGTTTGCGTCAGTGCGATCAGGCCGAAGCTCAGGATCCCAAGCAACACGAGCGAGAGGCTGGCGGCGACGATGACCTTGCCGCCGGCATGGCGAAGGCTGCGAATATCCACCGACAGGCCAAGTGCGGCCATCGACATGATGGTGAGGATGTTGGAGAGCGAGGCGACGGGGCCAAGCAGCCCCTCGGGAATGAGGCCGAAGGACCGGGCCATGATCATCAGCACGAAGCAGATGATGAACCACGGAACCATCTGCTGCAACTTCAGCCGTCCCTTGCCGGACTGGCCGTGGATGACGGAGAGGGCAGTAATGACCGGCCCCAGCATCAGGACGCGGATGAGCTTGACGATGGTGCCGGTCTGCACCGCGATGGCACCGAGCGGGGCGGTGGCGGCAAGCACCTGCGGCACGGCATAGACCGTGAGGCCCGCAAAGATGCCGTATTGGGTGGCATCAAGGCCGAGAAGCTGCGGCAGAAACGGCATCAACAGAACGGCGACGACACCGAGAACGGCTGTGAAAGCAATCGAGGCGGCGACATCTTCGGGCTTGGCACCGATGGCGGGCGCTGCCGCTGCGATGGCCGAATTGCCGCAGATGGAATTGCCGCAGGCGATAAGGGTTGCCAGTTTGGGCGGCAGGCCCAGCATCCGCCCGGCGGCATAGCTGAACAGCAGCGACAGGGCGACGATGACGGCGATGCCGCCGATCAGCAAGCCGCCCGCACCCTTGAGAATGGCAAGGCTCAAGGACGCACCGAGAAGTGCCACGGCGATCTCAAGCAGGGTCTTGGCACTGAACTTGATGCCGGCCGAAGCGACCGCCGGCAGCGACACCAGCGAACGCAGCAGCGTACCGATCAGAATGGCCAACACCAGATCGCCGAGCCATGCATGCCCGGCAAGCCGCACCTGAAAACGCTCCGCCAGAATGGCGATGCAGCCACCGCTGCGCAGAGCAGAATGCCCGGCAGAAGCGGGGTGAGCCAACGAATGGAAAATTGGAAAGGATGGGTGAGGGTGCGATGCTGTGCCATGGCCAGACAATGCCGTAGCCGCCTGTTTTATTCTATCAAATAATATGGCATATATTATTCGGAAAAATCGAATGAAAAAGTCATGACCTTCGAACAACTGCGTATTTTCATCGCCGTCGCCGAACGCGAGCACCTGACGAGAGCCGCGCAGGCCATTGGCTTGACCGCCTCCGCCGTCAGTTCCGCCATCAAGAACCTCGAGGCGTTTTATAATGTCGAGCTGTTTCACCGCGTCGGCCGCAACATCGAATTGACCGAAAGCGGGCGGGTGTTTCTCGGTGAAGCCAGGGCAACGCTGGCGCGTGTCCGCAGCGCGGAATTGATTCTCTCCGAAATGGGCGGCCTGACACGTGGCGAAATCACCGTCTGCGCGAGCCAGACGATTGCCAGCTACTGGCTGCCGCCGATCCTGATGCAGTTCAAGAAGCTCTATCCGGGCGTCACGTTGAAACTCGATATCGGCAATACGAAAACGGTAACGCAGGCCGTGCTCGACGGGCTGGCGGAGGTCGGTTTCATCGAAGGCAGGATCGACGAGCCGGCGCTGATGGTGCAGCCGGTGGTCTCCGACAAGCTGCTGGTCGTCACCGGCTCGGCCCACCCCTTCGCCGATGGCCGTTATCTCACCGCCCTCGATATTCTATACGGAACCTCCTGGGTGTTGCGCGAACAGGGCTCCGGCACCCGCTCCGCCTTCGAGGCGGCGGTTAGGCAGATGGGCGTCGACCCGGCAGATCTTTCCGTAATGCTGGAATTGCCCTCCAACGAGGCGGTGGTGATGGCGGCACGCTCCGGCGGTGCGGCGACGGCGGTTTCCGCGTCCGTCGCGTCGCTGTTTTTACGGCAGGGATTGCTGGTCCGCGCCGGCATCGATCTGCCCGCCCGCAATTTCGCCCTGCTGCGCCACAAGGAACGTCATACCAGCCGTGCGGCCATGGAACTGGAACGCCTCAGCCGCGCCGCCTCGGAAGATTACAAGGCTGGTCTTGCCGGCCTATAGGGCACTGCGCGGAAAGGGTCGATCACGTCAGTTCGTGCGCAACGACGTGATGCACGATGCGATAGTCCCGGCTTTCCTCTCCCAACGGCGCGAGCGGCCATTCCCACGCGGCGGCGGGCGCGGAGATATCGATGCCGTGCAGCAAGTCCTCGTGCTGGTGCAGGCTGCCGTCCATCCAAATCATTTTATTTATTTGGATGAGAAGATGTGCCCCGGCAGATTGTACTTTTGGGGATTTGCCGCGACGAAGACGTTGGACACGTTGATAAAAACAAGAGAAAGGGAGCATCTGAAAACGCCTGTTACACGGCATCTGCTGCATGAGTTTTGTAAAAACGGAGTTACGAT
>JAXHOC010000035.1:0-97014 GCA_034519725.1 Agrobacterium sp. | reverse complement strand
GGGACAGCCTGCAGATGCCTGCTGTCCCTCTGACAAGAAACGAACGTTCGCCGCTAATGTTCCAGAGCGGCGTCCGTTGACCCTGTTCAGGCCTTATTCGGGCATCGCCCAGCACTGGAAAACAGAGGATGTGCCCGCTGCCGGGATTTTTGCACCGGGCCGTTCGTCATTGTCAGCGCGCTTTACCGTTTTCCCGGCAAGCGTGCGTTTTACCTGTTCGACATAAAAGGAATGCGGCAGTTCGCGATCGCCGGTGGCACGCATTTCGGCAGCCAGACGGTCGATCAGATCAGGGGTCGTTATGGAATGCGCGGCTTCCTCAGCAGAAGCTGAAATAGGCATGCTGTTCGAAGTAATCATGACGATAGCTCCTCCAGTACGTCTGCACGCAGGAGATTATCATCGCCTTTATTTTTCCATAAGTCCTAATTTGCGGGATTTGCGCCCAAATGCCTGACAGGCGTCAAATTTACGTGAGTATTTCAGGGCCAGCGGACGACGGGCGGCAGCGAGGACAGAATCGATTCGACATTGCCGCCGGTCTTCAGACCAAAGATCGTGCCACGGTCGTAAAGCAGGTTGAATTCCACATAACGGCCACGGCGGATGAGCTGCTCGTCGCGGTCTTCTTCCGTCCACGGCTGGTTGAAATTGGACCGCACGATTTTCGGATAGACGAGGTTGAAGGCGCGGCCGACATCCTGCACGAAGGCGAAATCGGCGGCCCAGCCGCCCTTTTCCTCTTCCGGGTGCAGCCAGTCGAAAAAAATGCCGCCGGTGCCGCGCGGCTCGTTGCGGTGCTTCAGGAAGAAATAGTCGTCGCACCATGTCTTGTATCGCGGATAATCGGCGACCGGGTGGCGGTTGCAGGTGATCTCGAAAGCGCGGTGGAACAGCTGGGTGTCCGGGTCCTGTTCCGTGCGCCGGCGCCCCAGCACCGGCGTCAGGTCCGCACCGCCGCCGAACCAGTGGCTGGTGGTGACGACCATGCGGGTGTTCATGTGCACGGCCGGAACATTGGGATTGACCGGATGGGCGATCAGCGAAATGCCCGATGCCCAGAAACGCGGGTCTTCTTCCGCGCCCGGTATCTGCTTGCGGAACTCCGGTGAGAACTCACCATAGACGGTGGAGGTGTGCACGCCGACCTTTTCGAAGACGCGGCCTTCCATCATCGACATCTTGCCGCCGCCGCCCTCGCCATTGTCGCGCAGCCAGTCCTTCTGCACGAAGCGGCCCGGCTCCTGATCGGAAAGAGGGCCGGCGAGTTCGTTTTCAAGCGCTTCGAAGGAGGCGACGATGGTGTCGCGCAAATGCTGGAACCATGCCTGAGCGGTGGCCTTCTTGTCTTCGATGTCCTCGGGCAAGCCCTTCGGCAAAGATGGCCGTTCCATGCATGTTCTCCTTTGGTGAGGTCGATTCCCCGTCGCATCTAGCAGGTACTGGCCTTGCGCACAAATTCGACTCGCCAAGTTCACATGCGGATACTATCTTTATCGATGTAGGTGCCAGAGGTGAATATCATGACGAAATTTGCCGGACCGCCGCCCCTCGACGGGCTGAAGCGCAGGATCGCCAATCACCGCAAGGCGCGTGAAAGCCTTGGCGGCGATCAGACGCGCGACGGGATGTTCGTGCGGCAGACCTTCTGTCTTGACCGTGACGAAGCCCGCGCCAAGGCGCGCGAATGGTTCGACAGCTTTCCGAAAGCCGCCTATTGGACGGAAGTGGAAAGCTGGCGGCAGCTGGAAGGCGACCGCATCGAATTCACCATGCGGCGTTTGCCTTCGGCCGATTGAGGGTTTTTTTCAGGCGCGGGGCTCAGCGTAACGCAGGCGGCTTTCGATCAGCACGCCGCTTTCATCCAGAATAGGATGCGCAACCGAAACGATATGGGCGTTGATGCGCTTTAAGTCCCGCAACATGTCGAGATGCAGCGAGCTGGTCTGCATGCTTTCCGTCAGCCCGTCGCGCAGCCGCTCCAGATGGCGGTTGGAGGACTGTTTTTCGAGGCGGCGTATATCCACCTTGCTTTCCATCAGCCGGCGGGCAAGATCGAAATCTCCGGTTACCAGAATGCTCTGGGCGGCCCGCAGATTTTCGATGGTCATATCGAACAGCGTCTTCAGCTCCTCATAACCGTCGTCGGAAAATTTGAAGCTGTTCAGCACCTTCTTGCGGATCTGCTCGCAGATGCCTTTTTCGATGATGTCGCCGATATGTTCGAGATTGATCGCGTAATCGATGATGGCGATCGACCGGCGGGCTTCTTCGTCTGCAAGCCCTTTGCGCCCCAGTTGGGAAAGATAGACCTTCACCTCCTGTTGAAGGCGATCGACCTTCTTTTCGAGCAGGGAAACTTCCTGGAGGGGGGCGAGATCATTGTGCTTGAAGGCGTTTTCGGCGCGGATGAGCATGCGCTCGATCGCGTCGCCGACGCTCAAGACCTCACGGGTGGCATTGGCGAGCGCCACGACCGGCGTGTCCAGCGCCTGCTGATCGAGGAAATTCGGGCCGTCATCGGTTTTCGGATCGCCCGGCACCAGCTTTGTCATCAGGTCGGATATGAGGGCCGAGAAGGGCCAGGCAACGGCTGCCAGAATGACATTGAAGATGAGATGCGCATCGACAGGCAATTTGGCCGGCGAAAGCGGCAATTGCTGCAAAAGCGTTGCGCCATAGGACGCGAGCGGCATGGCGATGAGGCAGCCGATCGTGCGCACGACAAGGTTGCCGATGGTGATGCGCCGCGCCGAGGCCGGGCCTGACAGGGTGGCGATGACGGGCGGAATGGCGCCGCCGAGATTGGCGCCGAGAATGAGGACGATGATGAGGCCCGCAGACAGCGTGCCGGTGGCGGCAAGCGACAGGATGAGCACCACGACGGCGAGGCTGGAGGAGGAGACGAAGGCCAGCACGGCGGAGAAGATCAACGCGACGGGCCATGCGCCATCCAGCAGACCGATGAAGACGCCAAGAGCGGGCGAGGCACGCATCGGTTCGGTCGCACCGCTCAGCAGATGCAGCGACAGCAGCATCAGGCCGATGCCGATCAGTGCCGATCCGCCGCCCTGGCGAGCATTCGAGCTACCCTTTTTGAGCACGATGCCGGAGAGGATCAGGAGTGGAGACAGCCACTCGACGCCAGCAGCAACGATCCAGGCGGTGACGGCGGTGCCGACATTGGCGCCAAGCAACACCACCTGCGCCATGCGCGGCTTGATGAGATCGCGCTCTGCAAAAGAGGCGACCGTCAGTGCGGTCGCCGTCGAACTTTGCAGGGCGACAGTGGCGAAAAAGCCGGAAAAGAACGAGCGAGGGCCGTTCTGGGTGCCGGTCGCCAGCACGCTTCGCAGTTTCATGCCGAAGGCACGGGTAACCCCGTCCTTGACCTGGGAAAGACCAAAGAGCAATAGCGCGACTGCGCCGAGCAGGTTGACGATGACAATGGTGGATTGCATGCGACGTCTCCTCACACCCGCCGGCGGACGGTTCCGGCGAGGGTGATTTTTATTGTCCGGCTAAACAGTATAGGAGCCTGTACGCCATCGGTACAGGCCGTGTTGCGACAGTTTTGAAACAAAAACGGTCAATTTCTGTGTTTGCACGAAAAAATGGCGTTAAAAAAGGCGCTCACGACCATGCGGTCTGGCGTAACGCCTCGCCGGTCACCATCGCTGCCGACATGGCGACGTTGATGGAGCGCTGTCCCTCGACCATCGGGATGATGATTCGCGCTTGCGCCTTTTCGTGGACATGGTCGGGCACGCCAGCACTTTCACGGCCAAACAGCAGGATATCGTCGGCGCGGTAGGCGATTTGCGTATAGGGCAGGGCGGCTTTGGTGGAGGCGAGAACGAGGCGGCGGCCGGTGATTGCCCGCCATTCCTCGAACCGGTCCCAGCTGACGTGGCGCGTCAGCGCCGCTGCCGCAATATAATCCATGCCAGCCCGTTTCAGGTTGCGGTCGGAAATATCGAAACCGGCCGGCTCGATGATATCGACGCCAAGGCCGAGGCAGGCGGCCAGCCGCAGGATCGTGCCGGTATTGCCGGGAATATCGGGCTGGTAGAGGGCGATCCTGATGTTGGGCCTGATGTCGGTCATGGTCTTCCCGTCGCGTTTTTAATGCCGGAGCGATTATCACGGGCGGGTGGCTTGTGACAGATGCGGCACGAAAAGTGCGTTTTGGAGAGTGCCGTATTCATTCGCGTGACACACAGGCAGGCTACCCATGAACCAGCGTGTCGTCAGGCTGGTCCGGAACATCCGGGTGGGTCGGATCGGCGTTTTTTCGAGCCCAATTCTGCACAGCAAAAACAGGAAGATATCATGTCCGAACGGGTGAATTTCGTCCATTTGACCGATCTGCATGTGGGCAATCCGCAGGTGCAGGACGATGATCTTTATTCCGATACCTCGGCCACGCTGGCCGACATGCTGGCGCAGGTGAAGACGCTTGTGCCGCAGCCCGAATTCATCGTTATCAGCGGTGATCTGACCAACAGGGGCGATGCCGGCAGCTATGAAGAACTCAAGCGCCTGCTGGATGAGGCGGCGCTCGATATGCCGGTGCTTTTCGCGCTCGGCAATCATGACCGCCGCGACGGCTTTTATCCTGTCATGCTTGGCCGCACCGAGGATACGGATGTTCCTTACGACCATGCCGAGGTGATTGCCGACATCCATGTCATCGTGATGGATACCAGCGTTCCGGGCAAGGTCGGCGGTGCTTTCGAGCCCGGCCAGATCGAATGGCTCGCGGAAGAAATCGAAAACCACCCCGACCTGCCGAAGCTTCTGGTGATGCACCACGCGCCGGCCTTGGATTTCGATAAGCCGGAGACAGAATGGGAATCCCTGTCCTTCGCCGATACCGAGGCGCTGGACGAGGTGCTGTTCGAATATGATGTCATGGGCATTCTGGCGGGTCACATTCACTATGACCGCGTGTCGAACTGGCAGGGCATTCCCGTCGTCGTCGGCATCGGCCAGCATTTCGCCACCGATCCGCTGTGGCTGCATGAGGGCGTGCGCATGTTGTCCGGCGCATCCTTTGCCATCGGCACGGTGCGGGATACGGGGCTGAGCGTCACGTTCGTGCCCCAGCCCAGCGATCGCCGGGAAATCAAGCGCCATACGCAGGACGACATGGCCGCGTTGATTGCCGACTACGAGAACGGGCAGGCGCAGGACGCCGCCGAGTAAGCTGCGCACCCACGCCTTGTGGCGGGCGGAGACCTTGACGGGTCATCTCCGCCCGTTTGGCCGAATTGGTCGCAATCGAGAGCTTTTCTGACGCATTCGGCATCTTTCCGGCTGGTCAACGATTAATTTTTACGCTACAAGGCGACATCTTCAACACCAGCCAGAGGAGGTTCAGATGCAAAATGACATTCGTATTCGCCTCCCGGCCCCAGTAGTGCTGCTGCTGGCCTAGGTGTTACCCCCGCGGTTCGACCGCGTTTCCCATACTTCGATTCGTCATGTGGCTGTTACGGCCATATCCATAGACTTTTCCGTTCCGTCGTGAGCCATATTTGCGTTGCTCACGTTTCACGATGGGGCGATTGATTGCCGGAGCTTGGCCTATGTTTGGCTGGTTTGAAAAACGCCTCGACCCTTTTCCCTCTTCGACGCCTGACGTGCCGCCGGAGAAGCTTTTGCCGTTCCTGTGGCATTATGTGAAGCCGGCATGGCCGTGGCTGCTGCTGCTCGGCCTGATGTCCATGGGCATCGCCATTGCGGAAGCCATGCTCTACAAATTCCTCGGCAACATCGTCGACTGGCTTTCCACGGCCGATCGCGCGACGTTTTTTGCCGATGAGGGCTGGCACCTGATCGTCATGGCCGGACTGGTGCTCATCGGGCTGCCCTTGATGGGCGCGGTGCACTCCATGACGATGCACCAGACGCTTGCCGGCAATTTCGGCATGATCGCGCGCTGGAAGATGCATCGTTTCCTGCTGCGCCACTCCATGAACTTTTTCGCCAACGAGTTTGCGGGCCGGGTTTCGACCAAGGTCATGCAGACGGCGCTGGCGATCCGCGAAGTGGCGCTGAAAGTGATCGACGTGTTCGTCTACGCGATCAGCTTCGTCGTCTCGATGCTGTTCATGGTGGCGGCTGCGGACTGGCGGCTGGTCATTCCGCTCCTAGTGTGGCTCGGCATCTATATGGGTATCCTCACCTATTTCGTGCCGAAACTCGGCCGGCTGGCGCAGGAGCAGGCCGATGCGCGTTCGTTGATGACCGGGCGTATCGTCGACAGCTATACCAACATCTCGACGATCAAGCTGTTTTCGCATGCGGGCCGCGAGGAAAGATATGCGCGTGAGGGCATGAACGTGTTTCTCGGAACCGTTCACCGCCAGATGCGCAAGATTTCCGCCTTCAACATCCTGATCGACCTCAACAATGCGGTCGTGCTGTTTTCCACGGCCTCGCTTGGTCTGTATTTCTGGATGCAGGGTTCAGTCACGGCCGGCTCGGTCGCCATTGCCATCAGCCTTGCCATGCGCGTCAACGGCATGTCGCAGTGGATCATGTGGGAAGTCACCTCGCTGTTCGAAAATATCGGCACGGTCTATGACGGCATGTCGATGATGACGAAGCCGCATGATATTGTTGACGCTCCGAAGGCGCCGCAGCTTGCCGCACCGCAGGGCGCGATCCGTTACGACAACGTTCGCTTCCACTACGGCAAGAAAAAGGGCGTGATCGACGGGCTGACGCTGGATATCAAGCCGGGCGAAAAGGTCGGTCTGGTCGGGCGCTCGGGTGCGGGCAAGACGACGCTGATGAACCTGCTTCTGCGCTTTTACGATCTGGAAGCGGGCAAGATCACCATCGACGGGCAGGACATCTCCAAGGTGTCGCAGGACAGTCTGCGCGAGCTGATCGGTGTGGTGACGCAGGATACGTCGCTGCTGCACCGTTCGATCCGCGACAACATCGCCTACGGCCATCCCGAGGCCACAGACGAGCAGGTGATCGCGGCGGCAAAGCGGGCGAATGCCTGGGACTTCGTGGAAACGCTGGTCGACATGCACGGCCGACAGGGCCTCGATGCCCAGGTGGGCGAACGCGGCGTGAAACTGTCCGGCGGCCAGCGCCAGCGTATCGCGATTGCGCGCGTGTTCCTCAAGAATGCGCCGATCCTGGTGCTGGACGAGGCGACGTCTGCGCTCGACAGTGAAGTCGAGGCGGCGATCCAGGAAAACCTGTTCGCGCTGATGGAAGGCAAGACGGTAATCGCGATTGCCCACCGCCTGTCGACGCTGACCGAAATGGACCGGCTCATCATCCTCGACAAGGGCCAGATCGTCGAATCGGGCAGCCATGCGGAACTGGCGGCCATGGGCGGCATCTATGCCGATCTCTGGCGCCGCCAGTCCGGCGGCTTCATCGCCGACCACGAGGTGGAAGCGGCTGCGGAGTGAGGAAAGACTGAGGGCGGGAGTGATCCCGCCCTCAGCCTGACGACAAAGGCTGAAAACCTCTCTTTCGTCATGCTCGGGCCTGTCCCGAGCATCTGCCACCGTTGAATATGGGACAGGTGGTTAGATCCTCGGGACAGGCCCGAGGATGACGCCCGGCGTGAAGGAAGGTTGTCTTCAGCCTAAGCCCGTCGGAACATTCCCCGCCCTTTTTCCTGCGGCTCGCGCTTATGTGGGCAGGTGCGCCAAAGCTCTCTTCCGTCATGCCGGCCTTGAGTCGGCATCCAGCCACGGTGCGTCTGCGCCGTGAGAAACGGGTCTTTTGCGATCAAGGACTTGATCGCGCTGGACCCCGGATCCAGTCCGGGGGGACGGAGTGTGGATGCTACGGATGCGAAAAATCTGGTAGCGCCCGCCTAACGCCGCTGGAACATTCCCCGCCCTTCTTCATTTCCCGAACGTTACCGAAATATAATCTCTTGCCCAACTCTCTGTGGCTGTTCCCGCTGCGGGAATCCGCCTATATCCGGATCATGGTCATTACCCGCATCTTCGAGTTTTTCGAGAACTGGATAAAGCCCTTCGCCCGCAAGGACGATTTGCGGCCGCCGGAAAACACGTCCGGTTTCATCTGGTTCTATATCTCGCAGGCCAAGGCGCCGTTTCTTGCCATGCTGGTGCTGGGCGGGTTGACGGCTGCCATCGAGGCGGCGCTGTTCTGGTTTGTCGGGCGGCTGATCGATATTCTCTCGACCGTCAAGCCGGAGGAGGGCTGGGCGGGGTTGCTGGCCGCGCATGGCGGCGAACTGGTCGGCATGCTGGTGCTGATCGGCATCGTGCGTTTTGTCGTCACCATGGTGACCGCGCTGGTGGATCAGCAGATCATCACGCCCGGTTTCTACAATCTGGTGCGCTGGCAATCCTACATGCATGTGGCGCGGCAATCGCTGACCTTTTTCCAGAACGACTTTTCCGGCCGCATCGTCACCAAGGTCTGGTCGGGCGGGCAGGCGGCGGGCGATCTCGTCACCTCGCTGATGGAAAGCGTCTGGTTCGTCGGTATCTATTCCGTCTCGATGCTGTTGCTGATCGGCGGGCTGGACTGGCGGCTTGCCGTCGTCGTCCTCGTCTGGGTGGTTATCTTCTCGCTGCTGGCGCGTTATTTCGTGCCGCGCATCCGCTCCCATTCGAAAGAGACGGCGGAGGCCGCCTCCATGCTGTCCGGCCGTATGGTCGATGCCTACAGCAATATCCAGACGCTCCGGCTGTTCGGGCGCGACGATGCCAATGACCGCTACATGCGCCAGGGCTTCGATATTTTCCAGAACGCGACGATGACGTTCACGCGCTTCATCACCGGTGTGCGCGCCTCCATGGCGCTGCTGTCGGGGGTGATGATCACGTCGATGGCGGCGCTCTGCATCGATCTGTGGCTTTCCGGCAAGATCAGCTCCGGCGCGGTTGCCTTCACGCTCGCCCTGGTTTTGCGCCTCAACTTCCTGCTCGGGCGGTTGATGACGCAGTTCAACGGCATCATGCGCAATTTCGGCACGGTGCAGAATGCCGCAGAGCTGATTTCGCAGCCGATCGGCCTCGTGGATGCGCCGGATGCGACGGCTTTGGTGGTGAAAAAGCCCAGCATCCGCTTCGACAATGTCAGCTTCCATTACGGGCGGGCGAACGGTGTCATCGACCATCTCAACCTCGATATCAAGGCGGGGGAGAAGGTCGGCATCGTCGGGCGCTCCGGCGCGGGCAAATCCACGCTCGTCAATCTGCTGCTGCGGTTTTACGATGTCGAGCAAGGCCGCATCCTGATCGACGGGCAGGATATCGCCAAGGTCACGCAGGAATCGCTGCGCGCCCATATCGGCATGGTCACGCAGGATACGTCGCTGCTGCACCGTTCCATCAGAGACAACATCATGTTCGGGCGCACGGACGCCACCGAAGCACAATTGCTGGAAGCGACACGGCGGGCCAAGGCGGATGATTTCATCGAACGGCTGGAAGACCAGCGTGGCCGCAGGGGTTTCGACGCGCATGTGGGCGAACGCGGCGTGAAACTCTCCGGCGGCCAGCGCCAGCGCATCGCCATTGCCCGCGTGATGCTGAAGGACGCGCCGATCCTCGTTCTCGACGAGGCGACGTCTGCGCTCGATTCGGAAGTGGAAGCGGCGATCCAGAGCAATCTGGACGAGTTGATGCAGGGCAAGACGGTGCTGGCCATCGCCCACCGGCTCTCGACGATCGCCGCTCTCGACCGGCTGATCGTGATGGATCAGGGCCGTATCGTCGAACAGGGCAACCATGCCGATCTGGTGGCGCAGGGCGGACTTTATTCGGAACTCTGGGCGCGGCAGTCCGGCGGCTTCCTTGCCGCCGACGAGGCGGCCCAATAGGGTCTGTCGGCAGCTATTTCCCGATCATGAAATCCGCGATCAGGCCGTAATGATTGGAACCGAGAGTGTCGGGCAGGCGGGTGGTTTTGATCAGCGTTGCCGGTTCGCGCGCGAAGATATGGTCGATGGCGATGCCGAAGCGACCTGCCTTGGTTGGCCATGTGGCGGGTTCCCATGGTGCTTTTTTCAGGTCGTTGGCGGCGAGGAAGTCGCGCATGTCGGGAGCGATGCTCGCCGAATTGAAATCTCCGGCCAGAATGAGCGGGCCGGTGATGCGAAAGAGAATTTCGCTGACTTCGTCCAGCTCGTCGCGGTGATAATCGTCGAAATAGGGTTTGGTGATGTGGCCGGCGGCGAGCGTCAGTTCCGCGCCGTCGAAATCGATGCTGGCGATGGCGAAACGGTCGCGGCGCAGGTCGCTGAGGCTGTGAAAACGCCCTTCCAGCAAGGGCCGCTTCGACAGGATCAACAGATCGCAGGTCGGCGTTCCGGCATAACAGCCAAGCCTGTAGGGATAGGTTTGCTGGAGGCGTGGCAGAACCGATTCCAGCGCCGCCGCCTCGAACAGATAGACCGCATCCGCGCCTGATTCGACGATCGTATCGGCAATCGCATCCGCATTGGCGGCATTATTCATCAGCACATTGAAGGACAAGAGCCGGAAAGGTCTGGCGCCGGGTGCCGCATTGGCGGCTGTCGAAAACTCCATGAGCATGGCGACGGCGTGGATGGCGAGCGCAAGCGACCAGATGACGAGGAAAGCGGAAACCGCGTCGCGCGTCAGCCAAAATATCAGGCATGACAGCAGGATACAGACGAGGGCGATGTGAAGCTGGAAGCTGGTGACGAAGGCCAAAAGCCAGAAATCCGTCACATAACGCAGGCTGGCGATGAAAAGTGCAGCCGCCACGAGCGTGGAGGCCATGCATGAGAGCTTCGCCGTCATCCGAATCCCTGCTTTCCAAGCTCTCCCTTGTTGTCTCGTAACATGCCGCAAGGGTAGGCACAATGTTGCCCGCTTGCCGGGGCTCGGGAAAAAACGGAAACAAATCCGGCCCTTCTGGCAGAATTACGGCAGCTTTGTGTGCTTTGCTCTTGCCAAGTCAGTCAATATTTTGCGATCAAACAGAATGACGCGGTTTCTCAAACGCCGCGAGGATGACCGAGACGGTGGGACGGAGATTGTCTTGGATCAAATCATAGCGGGAGGACTCATGCGATTTACGGCAAAAACAGCGCAGAGGATGGTGTAGCGGTGAGCGAGCACGTAACCAATCACGACGCCTCGGGTGAACCGACCCGTCGCGATTTTCTTTATCTAGTAACTGGAATGACCGGCGCCGTTGGTGCCGCAGCCGTTGCATGGCCCTTTATCGACCAGATGCGTCCCGACGCATCGACGCTGGCGCTTGCCTCGATCGAGGTGAATGTCGCGGCGGTCGAGCCGGGCATGTCGTTGACCGTGAAGTGGCGCGGCAAGCCGATTTTCATCCGTAACCGCACGGAAAAGGAAATCGGCGAAGCCAATGCGGTCGCTCTCGGCGATCTCAAGGACCCGGTGGCGCGCAACGCCAACATTGCCCCCGACGCGCAGGCGACGGACATTGACCGTTCCGCCGGTCAGGGCAAGGAAAACTGGATCGTCATGATCGGTTCCTGCACCCATCTCGGTTGCGTTCCGCTCGGCCAGGCCGGCGATTTCGGCGGTTGGTTCTGTCCCTGCCATGGCTCGCACTACGATACGGCGGGCCGCATACGTAAGGGTCCGGCGCCGCAGAACCTCGCCATCCCGACATTTGCATTCACATCCGATACCGTGATCAAGATCGGATAAGGGGACAGATATTTATGAGTGGCCATTCCAGTTATCAGCCGTCCACCGGCATCGAGAGGTGGATCGATTCGCGGCTTCCCTTGCCGCGCTTGATCTATGACAGCTTCGTTGCCTATCCTGTCCCGCGTAACCTGAACTACGCCTACACGTTCGGCGCGATGCTTTCCGTCATGCTGATCGTGCAGATCCTGACCGGCGTCGTGCTTGCCATGCATTACGCCGCTGAAACGACGGTTGCCTTCAATTCCGTCGAAAAGATCATGCGTGACGTCAACCACGGCTGGCTGCTGCGCTACATGCACGCCAACGGTGCGTCGTTCTTCTTCATCGCGGTTTACCTGCACATCGTCCGTGGTCTTTATTACGGCTCCTACAAGGCACCGCGCGAGATCCTCTGGATTCTCGGCTGCGTGATCTATCTCCTGATGATGGCGACCGGCTTCATGGGCTACGTGCTGCCCTGGGGTCAGATGTCCTTCTGGGGCGCCACCGTCATCACCGGCTTCTTCTCGGCTTTCCCGGCCGTGGGTGAGTGGATCCAGCAGTTCCTGCTCGGCGGCTTTGCTGTCGACAATCCGACGCTCAACCGCTTCTTCGCGCTCCACTACCTGCTGCCGTTCATGATTGCGGGTGTCGTCGTCCTGCATATCTGGGCGCTGCATGTGACCGGCCAGACCAACCCGACCGGTGTGGAAGTGAAGAGCAAGACGGATACTGTCTCCTTCACGCCCTATGCAACGCTTAAAGATGCGCTCGGCGTGTCGGTGTTCCTCATCGCCTATGCCTGGTTCGTGTTCTACATGCCGAACTTCCTCGGCCACCCTGATAACTACATCATGGCGGACCCGTTGAAGACGCCGGCGCATATCGTGCCGGAATGGTATTACCTGCCGTTCTACGCCATGCTGCGCGCCATCACCTTCAATGTCGGGCCGATCGATTCCAAGCTCGGCGGCGTTCTCGTCATGTTCGGCGCGATCATCGTGCTGTTCTTCCTGCCCTGGCTCGATACGTCGAAGGTTCGCTCCGCCGTCTATCGTCCCTGGTACAAGTTGTTCTTCTGGATTTTCGTGGTCAACGCCATCCTGCTCGGCTGGCTGGGTTCGCGCCCCGCGGAAGGCCTCTATGTCATCATGTCGCAGATCGCCACGCTTTATTACTTCGGTTTCTTCCTCGTCATCATGCCGATCCTCGGTCTGGTCGAAACGCCGCGGCGTATTCCGAATTCGATTACCGAGGCCGTTCTGGAAAAGAACGCCGCCAAGAAGACTGCCGCGCCAGCGGCGGCCCAGATCTGAGCGCGAAGGAAGGATGACGACAATGAAGACGCTTCTCACGAGCATCGCGCTTATCGCCGCCATTAGCTGTTCCGCCGCCGCTTTTGCGGCGGAGGAGAGCCATGACCTCGCCACGAAGACCGAACATGCGATTGCCGGCAGTCACTTTCCGGTCATCAAGCCCGAGGAGCAGAGCTGGTCCTTTGCCGGACCTTTCGGCAAATACGACAAGGGCCAGCTGCAGCGCGGCCTGAAGGTCTACAAGGAAGTCTGCTCCGCCTGCCATTCGATGAGCCTCGTTTCCTTCCGCTCGCTCGGCGATCTCGGTTATTCCGACGACCAGGTGAAGGCTTTCGCTGCGGAATACGAAGTGCAGGACGGGCCGAATGCCGATGGCGAAATGTATAATCGCAAGGCTGTGCCATCAGACCATTTCCCCTCGCCTTTCCCGAACCATGAGGCGGCAGCCGCCGCCAATGGTGGGGCGGCACCGCCCGACATGTCGCTGCTTGCCAAGGCGCGCGGCGTGGAACGCGGGTTCCCGCAATTCATCATCGACATGATCCCGGTCATCGGCGGTTATCAGGAAGGCGGCCCGGACTATATCCATGCGCTGCTGACCGGATATCAGGACGCGCCTGCCGGCGTTGAAGTGTCGGAAGGCACACATTTCAACCCGTATTTCGTCAGCGCCGTGGCCCTGAAAATGGCGCCGCCAATCAGCGCCGATCAGGTGACCTATGACGACGGTGCGCCGCAGACGGTGGATCAATATTCCAAGGACGTGTCGGCTTTCCTGATGTGGGCCGCAGAGCCGCATCTGGAAGCGCGCAAGCGCACCGGCTTCATGGTCATGGTGTTCCTGTTCATCTTCACGGCGCTGATCTATCTCACCAAGAAATCGGTCTACGCCAACAAGGAACATTGATCCGGGTCAAATGCCCGCCCCCATGGTCTTGGCCCTGGGGGCTTTTTCATGCGCCGATGAAGGATGTCTGCGGCAGCACGCCTGGCGCCACCGACGATGCGCCGACTTTAGCGCTCGTCTCCAACTCCTTCGACGACAAAAACCACGAGGCGCTGCGTGCTTTGTCGCATTCCTTCGTGGATGTCTGCCCGGTCTGGGCGCGGATCGAGGGAACGTTGGCTTAATCAAATAAAAACATTCGCAAGTTCGCGTTCGCAAGCGAGGCGGTCCAGCGGGGCGAATTCGCCCAGTTTTTTCAAAATCAGTTCGTTCGGAATGGTGGCGAAGCGCCAGCGTACGACACATGGCTGTGGCAGGCCGGCCATTTGAAGATCGCCTAGAACGACGTCGCTCGGCCAGGCAGATGCTTTGGCAGTGGTGATCATCGCCACGACAGTGGAGTCGTTACGCAGATTGAACTCTTTGCCGGATACGACAACAGCGGGCCGACGTTTCAAAACGGGAACATCCGCAAACGGGAAGGGAACGACGACCGTTGCATAACGATCAAAGATCACGAAATGCGTCCTCGTCCTCTTCGCTTTCCCATTCGGGGAAGAGGCTGGCAATATTTACCAGATAATCGTCGCCACGCTTTACCTCGCGAAGCGGGATCATTTCTCCCTTTCGTCGCCTGTACCATTCACGCCAGACCAGCTTCATTCTCCCTTCCGGGCGAATGCCCTCCGTAGGGCGTCCGTCTCTTCCGGTTTTCATCCTTATCCATTGCCCGACAACGCCGTCCGCCTCAAGGTTGATGTGTTCATCATCACGCATCCGTTTCAGGCGCTCGCGGAGTCTTTCGCTTTCAACGTGCTTGAACCAGATGGCGTCGTCGGCAATTCGTACTTGCTGTGACATATCGGCTATCTCCGAGGATGCCCGTAAAAATACAGGGGGTGCATGGGGGGTGTCAACGTCACAAATGCACCCACATTTGTTCCGGCACCTTGCAGCCTTTTTAGTTGGTCCGCAGCCGCCAAATTGATAGGGTGGCCCGAACTTTCTGATCCTTTGCCATTTTAACTGGACATACCATGACCGTTATCGCTTCGGAGCTTTCCGCTGCCATCCGCTCCATTCCCGACTATCCGACGCCGGGCATCATCTTCAGGGACATCACGACGCTGCTCGGCAATCCGCGCGCTTTCCGCCGCGCCGTGGATGAGCTTGTGCAGCCCTATGCGGGAACGAAGATCGACAAGATCGCCGGCATGGAAGCGCGTGGCTTCATTCTGGGCGGAGCGGTGGCGCATCAGCTTTCCGCCGGTTTCGTGCCGATCCGCAAGAAGGGCAAGCTGCCGCACACCACCGTGCGCGTGGCCTACAGCCTCGAATATGGCGTCGATGAAATGGAAATGCATGTGGATGCCGTGCAACCCGGTGAAAAGGTCATTCTGGTCGATGACCTGATCGCCACCGGCGGCACTGCCGAAGGTGCGGTCAAGCTGTTGCGGCAGATGGGAGCCGAGATCGTTTCGGCCTGTTTCGTCATCGATCTGCCGGATCTCGGCGGCCGCAAGAAGCTGGAAGACCTCGGCGTCGACGTGCGGACGCTGGTGGAATTTTCAGGTCATTGAGGCTTGTTTCCGGTCAGTCACACTGTGACAGGCCGGTTTTTTGCAGTGCGATCCATGTCCAGTGGACGCCCATAGCACGATTGCCCGCTTGAATGGAGGCGACCTCCACCTGACGGATCAGCGTGAACCCCAGCCGGGCCGCGTCACTCGTCGTTTCCGCCGGTGAAATTGAAAAAGCACGACGGCCTTCAGGTGACGGGCCGTGACGCAGGGACATAATGAGCAATCCACCCGTTTCTGTCATCGCCGAGAGGTTTTCCATGGCGGTCTGCCTTTCCTCGTGGTCGATATGGTGCCAGACGCCGCACAGGGTAATCAGATCGAACGGGCCGTGTCGGCGGGTTTGCGCGAGATCCGGCAAACGGTCGTCGAGCCAGGTTATCTTGTTCGAGACGTGTAATCCCATACCGGGTTCACGCAGTTCCTTGACCGGCTCCACGGCCACAACATCATGCCCGCATGCGGCAAACCAAGCGGCGTCGCGACCGGTGCCCGTGCCGATATCCGCGATGCGGGCCGGTGCGACCGGCAATAGATCGATTACCGGCGCATAGATTTCGCGGCAATCCAGTCCATCGAACCTAACAATCAGGTCCGGCGTCGCCGCCTCTGCATAACCCCTTAGGATATCGTTCATTTTTGCTTTCCCGCCGCGACTCCGGTTGTGAGGTTATCGCGTGCGGGCTAGCTCGACCAGCAGCTATTCGAACTCCAGAACCCCGCTCCGGAAGGTCAGCACGGTTTCTCCGGACTGGTTCACACCTTCATTGAAGGTGGTGTTCAGCCAGACACCGGCTCTCGTTTCCAGCGGCCGGGTGTCGAGCAGGGTGACGAAATAGGTGACGTCGTCACCGGCGAAAACCGGCTTTTTCCATTTGAGTTCGCGAAAGCCGGGGGAGGGGCCGAGTTTTGGCGGCTCGAGGCCCTGCTGTTTCAGCCTCTTCACTTCCTTTGCCCAATGGGAGAGGAAACATTTCATCCAGCCGGCGCCCGTGTGCCAGCCGGACGCGCAGAGGCCACCGAAGACGCTGTTCCTTGCCGCTTCGGCATCGAGGTGAAAGGGCTGCGGATCGAAATCGCGGGCGAAACGGATGATGTCTTCGGCGGAAAAATGCAGGGTGTCGAGGGTGACGCGCTCGCCGATCGGGGAAAGTTCCGAGAGCCTCATGCCGCAAGGCCTCCATCCGCACGCGTCAGGAACATGACGGTGTTTTCGCCGTGCGATACCAGAACGCCGCGCTGGTTATAAAGCTCGTGGCGAAATTTCACGAGGCCGATGCCGGGGCGGGATGCAGAGGTGCGCTGTTCCAGAACGATGGATTTTCCCTGGAGGGTGTCACCCGCCAGAACCGGCTTTTTCCAGTCGACATAGTCGATGCCGGGGCTGCCCTGTGAGGTTGAATCGCTGATGTAGCTCTCCGCCATCATCCGCATCAGCAGGGCGCAGGTGTGCCAGCCGGATGCCGCAAGCCCGCCGAGAATGCTCTGGCGGCCCGCCTCTTCGGACAGATGCATGGGCTGGGGGTCAAATTCGCTGGCAAATTCAATGATTTGCTCAGCGGAAACAGATTGCGGTCCAAGCGGAAATTCCCGACCGACGGAAAAATCCTCATAAGCATATGTCGCGACCGGCGCCATGGTTTCCTCCCTTCGCACAGTCAATATTGGCCGCATCTAAAATGATTTTTCCCTTTACGTAAAGGTCAAATCGAAGACGGAGATATCGGAGTGGGAAGGCGATGGTGGCGGGTGATTGCGTCTTGCTTCTTCTTCCTGATGGGAGAAGGTCGCGGCAGCGGGATGAGCGGGCAAGGGCGGAGATATGCGGAGAGGGTGCCCCCTCATCTGACCCTTCGGGCCATCTTCTCCCCGGCGGGGAGAAGAAACAAGCGGCAAAGTCCGGGCTAATTCGATTGCCGCTCCATAACGAAACGAGCCAATCATCACCCCATTCAGACAAGATCAGGTATTGAAGCGGAAGTGGATGACGTCGCCGTCCTGGACGACATATTCCTTGCCTTCGTCGCGCCCCTTGCCGGCTTCCTTGGCGCCAACTTCGCCCTTGTAGGCGATGTAGTCGTCAAAGCCGATGGTGAAGGCGCGGATGAAGCCGCGTTCGAAATCGGTGTGGATGACGCCGGCGGCGGCGGGGGCCTTGGTGCCGCGCACGATGGTCCAGGCGCGGGTTTCCTTCGGGCCGACAGTGAAATAGGTAATGAGGTCGAGCAGGTGATAGCCGGCGCGGATCAGCCGGTCGAGACCGGCTTCGGTCAGCCCCAGCGCCGAGAGGAATTCCTCGGCTTCATCGGCCGGAAGCTGCGCGACTTCGGCCTCGATCGCTGCCGAGATGATCACGCATTCGGCGCCCTGCTGCTTTGCCATCGCCGCGACGGCTTCGGTGTGCTCGTTGCCGGACGATGCATCGGCTTCCGAGACGTTGCAGACATAAAGCACCGGGTGCGACGTCAGGAGATTGAGGCCCTTGAGGATTTCGATTTCCTCGTCCGCCAGGGTCTTCAACAGCAGACGTGCCGGTTTTCCGTCGTTCAGCAGCGCGATGACGGCTTCCATGACCGGCAATTGAGCCAGGGACTCCTTGTCCTTGCTGCTGGCGCGCTTGCGCGTCTGCTCGACGCGGCGCTCGAGGCTCTCGAGGTCGGCGAGCATCAGCTCCGTCTCGATGGTTTCGGCATCGCCGACCGGATTGATGCGGCCTTCGACATGGGTGATGTCGTCGTCCTCGAAGCAGCGCAGCACGTGCACCACGGCATCGACTTCGCGGATATTGGCGAGGAACTGGTTGCCGAGGCCTTCACCCTTCGATGCGCCGCGCACCAGGCCGGCAATGTCCACGAACGAGATGCGGGTCGGAATGATTTCCTTCGATCCGGCAATCGTCGCAAGCTGCTGCATGCGCGGGTCCGGCACGGCAACTTCGCCGGTGTTGGGCTCGATGGTGCAGAACGGATAGTTCGCCGCCTGCGCGGCCGCCGTTTTCGTCAGCGCGTTGAAGAGGGTGGACTTGCCGACATTCGGCAGCCCGACGATACCGCATTTGAAGCCCATGGCTTGAAACCTGTCCGTTTGAAAGAATTCGTTGAGGAGCCTTTTGCGGAAACGGCAGGGCAAGGTCAAGCCCGTGGGCCGATTTGGGCGGGCAAAGCCCTGCGAATGGCGCGGAATTTCACCCGCGCGCCACGCCGGGGTTGTCGAGGATGCGGTCGCGGCGCAATATGCGCCGGTCACGCCACCGGTCTTTCGCCATCAATGGCGATTTTCCCGTGAAAGACAATTGAGCGACATTCACGAGCGACGAAGATGAGTGACAATCCTGTCGATCTGAAGCCGAAACCGAAAGTCAAACCGAAGCTGGAGCGGCCGAAGCTCTACAAGGTCATTCTGCTGAATGACGACTATACGCCGCGCGACTTCGTTACGCTGGTGCTGAAGGTCGTCTTCCACATGGGCGAGGATACCGGCCACCGGGTGATGATGACGGCACACCGCTTCGGCAGCGCTGTCGTCGTCGTCTGCGAGCGCGACATTGCCGAGACCAAGGCCAAGGAAGCGAACGATCTTGGCAAGGAGGCCGGATTTCCGCTGATGTTCACCACCGAACCGGAGGAGTGAGCGTTTATGCTCAATCCTGCCGGATCTGGAAACCGGTCTTGTTCTGCACGAAGCCGCAGCTTTCGTAGAAGGCATGAACCTCAGGACGCTGGCGGCCGGTCAGCAACATCACCTTGTAGCAATCTGCGGCAAAGGCGGTCTCGATAGCGTGGCGCACGACGGCGCGGCCATATCCCCGGCCGCGACGGCTTTCCAGCGTCACGACATTTTCGATGAAGGCATAGGGGCGGGCAGCGCGCGTCAGGTTGGGGATGACGAGAAGCGTGGCTGTCGCAACCGGTTCATCGCCTTCCATGGCGAAAAACACGGTGAGGCCGGGTTGGCAAAGCATGGCGGCGAAAGCGCTGTCTGCATCCTGCGCCGTCAATGGCGGGTCCGAAGGGTTAAGCGCCCGGTAAAGTTCGAGCAGTTTCGGCAGGTCGTCCGGGCCAGCTTCGCGAAGGCTCATGGTCTCTGAAGACATCGGCGATCAATCCTTCTTGCCGAACATCCGCTTCAGCATCTCCGCCATAGGCCCGGTTTCCGGCAGCTTTTTCGGCTGGGCGCTGTTGCGCGCCTGATGGATGTGGGATTGCGCGGCGGGTTTGGCCGCCTTGACCGGTTTTTCGGCCTCGGACTTGCTGCCGGTGGCAAGCGCCAGCTTGTTCATCAGCTGCGAATCTTCCGATTTCACCAGCATGGCGGCGTTGTCGGCAATGGCGTCGAGCAGCGGATCGAGCCAGACCCGGTCGGTCTTGGCGAAATCGCCGAGAACGTGGCCATGTACCCGGTCCTTGTCGCCGGGATGGCCGATGCCGAGGCGCAGGCGGCGGTATTCCTTGCCGCAATGGGCGTCGAGCGATTTCAGGCCGTTATGGCCACCATGGCCACCGCCCGTCTTGATGCGCGTGCGGCCGGCAAGCAGATCGAGTTCGTCATGAATGACGATGATGTCGGCCGGTGTTAGCTTGAAGAAACGCATGGCCTCGCCGACGGATTCACCCGACAGGTTCATGTAGGTCAGCGGCTTCATCAGCAGGACCTTCTCACCGTCGATCTCGCCTTCGGAAATCTCCGCCTTGAATTTCCGCGCCCAGGGCGAAAAGGAGGGCAGGCGTTGTAGCGCATCCACGGCCATGAAGCCGATGTTGTGGCGGTTTCCCGCATATTGCGCGCCGGGATTACCAAGTCCTGCGATGATCTTCATGGGGCATGTCCGCGTTTTGCCTGACGATGCTGTTGTCACCACCCCGAAATCCGCCTGATGTCAATCTTTTAATGGTCTTGTCGGGTTCCGGGTGGGGACGATCACGGGCTGACGAGCTTGTAGCGGTCGAATATGCGCTTCTGGGTTCCGTCAGCGATCAGCCTGTCCAGCCCGGCTTGCAATTTCGCGATGATCTCGTCTGGAACGCTCTTGTTGCAGGCAAGGCCAAGCTGTTGCCGCGATAGTGTTATCACTTCACGGAACAGGTCTGCGGGCATGCTTTTAAACGTGCTTTCCGACATGGGCATCAGGTCGATGCGTCCCGCCTTCAGCTTGTGAAGCGTGAGCTGAAAGTCCGCGCTGACATCCAGCTGCGGGAAACCGAGTTTTTCGAGGAGGGCTTCGGTGTAGTCGCCGCGCTGGGTGCCGACCCGGTATTTCCTGGCGTCTTCGAGGCTCGAGACATCGATCTCAGCCGTGCGGCGCGCGACGAGAATGTTGCGATCACTGTGGATTGGCGCGACCCATTTGAAAAGATTTTCCCGTTCCGGCGTTCTCGCTGCGGCAAAGACACAAGGCATGGCCTGCGTTGTAGCGAGCGCGATTGCCCGCGCCCAGGGCATGACGGTGACCTCGTAGTCGGTGCCGGTTTCATCGAGCACGATCCTCAGCTGGTCGATATAGACGCCCGCCACGCTGCCATCGCTGTTCTGGAGATTATAAGGGGGGTAAACTTCGGTGGTCAGGAAAAGCTTGGCGGCGCTGGCCGGGCTGGCGAGCGCAAGAAAGATCAGACAAAAGCGGATCAATACCATGGCTGCTCCCACCCTTTCACGCTTGCCGTGCCGCGTCGCGGCCTGTGTCCCCATCGGCTTTTAAAGCGGCGATCAGCGCTTCGATGGGCCGTGGCCGCGCGAAATGATAACCCTGTCCGTAATCGGCGCCAATCACCGTCAGCAGCTCCTTCTGCTCTTCCGTCTCGACGCCTTCGGCAATGACGGCGCAGTTCATCTTGTGCGAGATGGCAGCGATACCCTCGACCAGCATGCGGTTGCGCTGGCGTATTTCCAGGGTGTCGTCGCAGATCGAGCGCGTGAATGTCTGGTCGATCTTGACGATGTCGACCGGAAAACGGCTGAGATAGCTTAGCGACGAATAACCCGTGCCGAAATCGTCGAGCGCAATGCGGCAACCCAGCTGGTGAATGGCATCGAGGATCGCCCGGATTTGCGGATCGTCCTTCATGATGACCGCTTCGGTTATCTCGATGACCAGCCGTTTGGGAACGATGCCGTGGCGGTGAAGCACGCCGGCGATGCGGGTCGGCAATCCCGGCTCGAACTGCAGCGGCGAAAAATTCACCGCCACGTAGGTTTGCTCCATGCCCGGCAGGTGCGACAGTCTGGCGAGATTGGCGATCGATTGATCGAGGATGACATTGCCGATGCGATGGATGGTGCCGTTTTCTTCCGCAATGCTGATGATGGTGGCGGGAGGAAGCAATCCCTTTTCCGGATGGTTGAGGCGCAGCAACGCCTCGAAACCGGCGGTCTGGCCGGTTGCAAGGTTTTGAATGGGCTGGAAATAAGCTTCGAACCAGTCGTCGGAAAGCGCCTGGGCGATATCCCGTTCCAGTTCCGCATGTTCACGGGCGCGGTCCATGATCGAACTATCGAAGATCTGTGAGCCGTTCTTGCCCGTTCTCTTGCGGCTGTACATCGCCAAGTCGGCATTCTGCAAAAGCTCGGACGCGCTGGCGGCGTGAATGGGGTAGACGGCCATGCCGATGCTGGCGCTGACGTGGATACTGTTGTTCTCGATCTCGAAGGGTGCGTCCAGCATGGCGCAAATCCGCTCGCAGAACTCAAGCGCGCGCTCCTCCACCTTGGTGCCGGCAAGCAGAATGGCAAATTCGTCGCCGCCCAGCCGCGATGCGCTGTCCAGCGGCGTCAACAGCGGCTGAAGTTTCAGCGTGAACTGTTTGAGGACGGCATCGCCCGTCGCATGGCCGAGATTGTCGTTGATGGCCTTGAACCGGTCGAGGTCGATGAACAGGCAGGCGAGTTCGCTGCCGTTCCTGTCCGCCTCGCGGATCTGCACGTCGAGAATGGCCTCGAAACCCTGGCGGTTGAAGAGGCCGGTCAAATGGTCGGAAATCGCCTGCTGGCGGTTGCGTTTTTCCGACTGGCGCAATTCGGTGACGTCGGTCATGACGCAAAGATATGTGCCCTGATGGGCGTGGCCGGAATCGAGGGCTTTTTCGAGGATGAGGGCGTCCATGACGCTGCCCTCCATGCAATGAAAGCGCACGGTGATGCCAGCCTGCAGGGCGTCGGACGACTGGTGCGCCGCCTTGCGCTGCAGGAACAGGGGCCGGTCATCCGGGTGGATGAGATCGGCGAAGTTCAGGCCGAGTATTCTGGTGCGATCGTAACCGGTCGCCTGCACCCAATAGTCGCTGACTGCGGCAATCCGGTCGTATCTGTCGAGCGAGAACAGCATGGCGGGCGTCCGGTTGTAGATTTCCGTCTTGCGCGCATGGGCGTGCTTGATCTCCAGCTCTTCCTTTTCAAGCTGGGTCTGCATTTCGTTGAAGCTTTTTGCAAGCCGGCCGATCTCGTCCTTGGAGCGCCAGTCGACGTGGTGGCGAGAGCCGACGCGACGTGTCGCCTCTATCGCTGCCGCGAGCCGCATCAGCGGGCGGATGACCATGAAGCGGTTGCCGGCGATGGCCGCAAGAACGGTGGTGAGAATGGCGAGGATAAAGATCGTGATGAATGCGAGTTCGGTGCGGCTGAGAGAGGTCAGCAGGCCGATATCGTCGTAATAGATCGTCAATTGTCCGACGGTGACGACGCCGGTGGTGGTCTTGTAGGTCACTTCACGGGTCGTGGAGGCCGCATCCTGAATGAAGTCGCTGCCGGCCGTCTGGATGATGTCGAGCTGGCCGGAGGTGTCCTTGACCTCGACCATGCGGATCACCGGGTCGGAAATCAGCGTGCCGGTTATCTGGTTTATGGTGTCGTCGTCGAGGTCCCATAGCGGACGGGCCAGCGCCTGCGCATTGGTTGACAGCAAAATCTCCAGGTGAGTGCGCTGGCTACGGATAGCCTCGTGATAGGAGAGCGTCAGCAAAAGCGTGAAAAGCGGGGCGACCACTGTGAGAAGTGCACCGGAAACAATCGCGATAAAGCGACTTTCGACGGAATGAGCCATGTTTTATTGCAGTACCCTTTACCCCAGATGACTGCGCCCCGTTCCCGCCCGTCCGGAGAAACATCCGCGAGGTTTTCGGCAACGGCCTTGTATCCCCACTGTATTTCTTCAATCCGCCCGGTATTTTCACGATAACGCAAGGCCATCGTTTCATGGAATCGTTAATTGACGCTGAAACGGCTCCGGCGTCGCGGGCGCGAGGGGACGTTTCTGCTTTTAAAGTTCATAAAAACTAAAAGGCCCGTTCCGAAAAACGGAACGGGCCTCATAGCTCAAATCTGTCCGGCCTTGCGACCGCAGATTATTATTCGGAAGCTTCGTCGGTCGCTTCTTCAGCAACGCCGCCAGCCGGAGCAACGATCGTTGCGATCGTGAAGTCACGGTCGCCGATGACGGGCGTGATGTTCTTCGGCAGCTTCACATTCGAGATGTGAACGTTGTCGCCGATCTTCAGACCCGAGAGATCAACCGTGATGAATTCCGGAATGTCGTTGGCCGGGCAGTGGAATTCCACCGTGTGACGAACGATGTTCAGAACGCCGCCGATCTTGATGTCCGACTTTTCTTCGTTTTCGAAGTGAACCGGAACTTCAACGTTGACGAGCGTGTTGCCCGAAACGCGCAGGAAGTCGACGTGCATGGTGAAGTCGCGGACCGGATCAAGCTGGTAGTCCTTCGGCAGGACCTTGATCTTCTTGCCGTCGACGTCGATGGTTGCAACAGTCGTCATGAAGCCGCCAGCGTGGATACGCTTGGTCACTTCGTTGGTCGACAGAGCGATGGAAATGGGGGCCTGCTTGTCACCATAGATGACAGCGGGAATCAAACCGTTGCGGCGAAGTTCACGAGAGGACCCCTTACCAACTCGTTCGCGCGCCTCGGCCTTGAGCTCATACGATTCTTTGCTCATGGCAATTCCTTTCGAGGTTATATGGAGAGTTCATGCCCGCGGGCGCTGAACTGGAGAGGCCAAAGCCATCTCGCCCGCGTTGCCTCCAAGGGTGTCTACACGGGTGCGGGCGCTATAATACAAACGGAAGACAAAGACAAGAGCGGCCGGTTTTGCACGGATGCTAAGCTGTGATTTTATTAGGGTTGTCTAATTCACTCGTGCATTGCAACTTTTAATATATGCTTATCCATTCATCTAAACGCGCTGCAAACCCGGCAGGTGATATGGCTGCCTGGATTCATTGCGTAGACTGACAATGCCGGTTCTCCAGTGCCTTACCGTCGATCATGACATCAGATACACCATAGCAGCGGTCTTCGTCTGCATGTTGGGCAGCGTCGTCACGATGCGTCTCTTCTCGCGGGCGCGTCAGGCGACGGGGTGGCAGAGGGTCAACTGGCTGTTTCTCGCCGGGGTCAATGGCGGGGCGGCGATCTGGACCACCCATTTCGTGGCGATGCTGGGTTATGTCGCTGCCGGCGAGGTGGGTTACGATCCCTATCTGACGGGGCTTTCGCTTCTGATCGCCATTGCCACAACGACGACAGGCTTTGCCATTTCCGCCTATGGCGGACGCACCGCGCTGGTGAGAGCGGGCGGGGCGACGGTCGGTCTCGGTATTGCGGCCATGCATTACACCGGCATGGCGGCTTATGAAGTTCAGGGGATGATTTTCTGGAACCAGGCCTATGTCATCGCTTCGCTGGTGCTGGGGGCTGTGCTGGGCGCCATCGCGGTCAATCGCATCGCGCGTCCCATCAACCGGTTTTGCCAATATAGCGGTGCCGTGTTTCTCATCCTCGCCATCGCCTCCATGCATTATACCGGCATGGCCTCGATGGTGTTCGAGTTCGATCCGCGCATCGTCATTTCGGAAAGCCTGCTGCCGCCGGCCATCATGGGGGCAGGCGCCATTGCGGTGACCCCTTCTCCTGCTGGCGCTCGGACTTTTCCACCTATGTGATCGACGCCCAGTCCACCCAGCAGGCGGTTGCCCGCTATCGCCATCTTTCACTGCACGATCCGCTGACGGGCATTCCCAACCGGGCGGCATTTATCGAGCATCTGAACCGCCGCACGCGTAATCTCTCCATGGGCGCGCATACGGCGCTTTTGTCCATCGATCTCAACCGCTTCAAGGAAATCAACGACGTGCACGGCCATGCGGCGGGCGATGCCGTGCTGCGCGCCATTGCCGACCGGGCGAGTTCCGTTCTGAAATCCGGGGAATTTCTGGCGCGCATGGGCGGCGATGAATTCGTGGCGATGACCCATTCCTATTATACCCGCGCCGATGGTGCGGAATTCGCCCAGCGGCTGATCGAGCAGATCAGCAGGCCGGTCGAATGGAACGGTCAGACATTTTCGGTCGGCGCGAGTGTCGGCATATCGGTGCGCAACACCGGTTCCATCGATGCCGATACGCTGATGGCGCAGGCCGATGTCGCCATGTACCGGGCAAAAGGCCGGACATCCGACACGATCTGCTTTTACGACAAATCCATGGATGAAGCCGCACGCGAGCGTAACGCGCTTGCCGTCTCCATGCGCAGCGGCCTCGCCAATAACGAGTTCGAGCTTTATTACCAGCAGCAGAACGACACCAAGACTGGCAGCATCGTCGGCTTCGAGGCGCTGCTGCGCTGGAAACATCCCGAACGCGGCATGATCTCTCCCTCCGAATTCATTCCAATCGTGGACAGACCGAGCCTGCATCCGTCAGTTGGGGATGGGTTCTGCGGGAAGCCTGCGTCCAGGCGGCTCTGTGGAAAAAATCGCTCACAATCGCCGTCAACGTTGCGCCGCAGCAGCTTGCCGACAATGATTTCCCCGACAAGGTCGAGAAAATTCTTCAGGAGACGGCGCTTGCGCCTGAGCGGCTTGAGCTGGAAATCACCGAAGGCAGCATCATCGCCGATCATCGTCACGCGCTGATCACGATCCGCAAACTCAAGGCGCTCGGCGTCAAGATCGCCATGGACGATTACGGCACGGGCTATTCCTCCCTGTCGACGTTGCAGAGTTTCCCCTTCGACAAGATCAAGATCGACCGGGCCTTTATCGACGGCCTGTCGACCAATGTGCAGTCGGAGGCAATCGTTCGCTCCACGCTCATCCTGGCGCACAGCCTCAATATTCCGGTGCTTGCCGAAGGTGTCGAGAAGCCGGCACATATCGAGGTTCCTACTGGCTGAGAGGTGCCAGCAGGTGCAGGGCTTCTACGGCAGGCCCTGACCGTCTGACCGCCATCGCCGATCATCGACGATCGACACGTGAACGGTCCGGCCGAGAGATCGAACCTGACGCGGGACCAGCGAGACGCCGAGACCGGAGCGTTATAACGAGGCCGGCTACCTGATTGCCTTGCCGGCTGTCGCAGTTTTGTGACAAACGCGCTCCCCAAGTTTGATCCCGCCGCGAGGTCGCTACCTTTCATTGAAAGATGGAGCGCTTCGAAGCGCACCATAAGCCATATAGCTTTGGGAGGAGCCGAATGCCGCCAGACATCGCGCCATGCGGACCGTGTCTATGAAACAGCGTCGCCAACCGTTCCGCCGCCACAAGCTCGCCGATCATCAGCCTCATGGAGCCGTTGCATGGATCACGCACCATCTTGCGCCAGAGCACGGACCCAAGTCGTACTGTCGACGTCGACATCGAGTTCCAGACGCGCCCGCGAAAGCATGGAGCCGGCTCATTCATCGCCGAAAGCACCGATGAGCTCGACCGCATCTACCAGACGCGTCGGCACGCTCCGGCTGCTGCACCAGCTCCTGACCGACCGCGCAGGGTGTTATCGCTGGAACGCCGCGGTAGCCGCAGGCAACGACCGCCGAGTTCAGGAGCGCCCGGTCTCTGGTCTCGGCGCAGCCTATGGAGCGAGGCGAGCGTCGGCACCAACGGTATCGGCACCGCACTTGTCGACGAGCGTTCGGTGGTGGTTTATCGCGATCAGCACTTCTTCACCTCGAACACCGAACTTTGCTGCACCACGGCCCCCATCCGCGACCATACCGGCCGGGTAACGGGCGCACTCGATATTTCCACCTGCCGCGACGACATCAACGAGATGACATTTTCCTTCGTCACGCAGGCGGTGAGGGATGCGGCACAGCGCATCGAGGGCAATCTCTTCCGCCGCGCCTTTCCCGGCGCGCGCATCGTCGTGGTGCCGACGGGTTTCGGTCCGGCACTTTCGCTGCTCGCCGTCGATCAGGACGATCTCGTGCTTGGGGCGACACGCGCGGCGCGGCTTGCGCTGAAGCTCGACGACCACCGCATTGCGCAGGGGCTGCCCGCCGCCGATGTCTTGCAGGAACAGCGTCACGATGGCGGTTCCGATCTCGAGGAAGCGGAACGTTCGGCCTTGCGCCGGGTTCTGTCGCGCACCAATGGCAATGTCACGCAGGCTGCGTCCCTGCTCGGCATCAGCCGCGCCACACTTCATCGCAAGATGAAGAAATTCGACGTTCATTGAGGCCATTCGAACCGATATCCGCGCAAATTGGCGGGATCGGCGCGGGTTTGTCGCAGATGTGAGACAATGTGCGCTGCGGAACCGCGCCGTGCCACTACCGGCCACGGTCATCTAGGCCCACCTTCCTGTCATGCGGTCCGTCACGGATCGTTTTCATCAGGGAGGATGAAATCATGAATATTCAGGTTCAGCAGAAAGCGGGCGAAGCGCCCTTCAAGCTGAAATACGGAAATTTCATCGGCGGCAAATGGGTGGAGCCAAAATCCGGCCGCTACATGGACAATCTGTCGCCGGTCACGGGCCACAAGATCTGCGAAGTTCCGCGCTCCGATGCGGCCGATATCGAACTTGCACTCGATGCCGCTCATCAGGCACGGGAGAAGTGGGGCAAGACCAGCGTCACCGAACGGTCCAACATCCTGCTCAAGATCGCCCAGCGCATCGAGGACAATCTCGATCTCATCGCGCGGGCCGAAACCTGGGACAACGGCAAGCCGCTGCGCGAGACCACCAATGCGGATATTCCGCTGACGGTTGACCATTTCCGCTATTTCGCGGGCTGCATTCGCGCCCAGGAAGGCACGATCGGCGAAATCGACAATGACACGGTCGCCTATCATTTCCACGAGCCGCTCGGCGTCGTCGGCCAGATCATTCCGTGGAACTTCCCGATCCTGATGGCCGCGTGGAAACTTGCGCCAGCACTCGCTGCCGGCAATTGCGTGGTGCTGAAGCCGGCGGAACAGACGCCAGCCTCCATTCTGGTGGTGATGGAGCTTATCGAAGACCTCCTGCCGCCGGGCGTGCTCAACATCGTCAACGGCACCGGCGTCGAAGCGGGCAAGCCGCTGGCGCAGAGCAAACGCATCGCCAAGATCGCCTTTACCGGCTCCACCCCGGTCGGCAAGGAAATCATGCGTTATGCGGCCGACAACGTCACCAACATCACGCTGGAACTGGGCGGCAAGTCGCCGAACATCTTCTTTGCCGATGTGATGAACGAAGACGATGCCTTCCTCGACAAGGCGCTCGAAGGTTTCGCCTTCTTCGCGCTCAACCAGGGTGAGGTCTGCACATGCCCGTCGCGCGCGCTGGTGCATGAATCGATCTATGACCGCTTCATGGAAAAGGCGATCAAGCGCGTTCAGGCCATCAGCCAGGACGATCCGCTCAACCCGACGACCATGCTGGGCGCACAGGCCTCGCAGGAACAGTTCGACAAGATCATGCGCTATCTCGATATCGGCAAGCAGGAAGGCGCCAAGGTGCTGACCGGCGGTGACCGCAAGACGCTGACCGGCGATCTGAAGGACGGCTACTACATTCAGCCGACGGTCTTTGAAGGCAACAACAAGATGCGGATTTTCCAGGAGGAAATCTTCGGTCCTGTCGTTTCCGTCACCACCTTCAAGACGGTGGAAGAGGCGCTCGAAATCGCCAATGACACGGTTTACGGTCTGGGCGCCGGTGTCTGGAGCCGCGATACCAACGTTGCCTATCGGGCCGGTCGCGGCATCGAGGCGGGTCGCGTGTGGACCAATTGCTACCATGTCTATCCGGCCGGTGCCGCCTTTGGCGGCTACAAGCAGTCGGGTATCGGTCGCGAGACCCACAAGATGATGCTCGATCACTACCAGCAGACCAAGAACCTGCTGGTATCCTACAGCCCGAACAAGGTTGGCTTCTTCTGAGGTCCTCCCCGGAAGCCGGCGACGGATCGTCCTGATGTCCGGCCGCCGGCGAGTTCCCAGAGGCTTCGGCCCCTGGGAACCCGGATCGGGGTTTTGTCTGCTTACGGACTCCGAAAATCTTTTCTCCGTCATGCCGGACTAGATCCGGCATCCAGCCACGGCGCGTCTGCGCCGTGAGAAAAGAGTCGTTTTCGATCAAGGACTTGATCGCGCTGGACCCCGGATCGAGGCCAGGGTGACGGTGCGCGGATGATGGAGTTTTGCACTTGGTCTGCGGCCGGAGATGAAATCTCCGGCCTTTTTGCTTTCGGACTATGCCGCGTAGCGCTGATCCAGCTGTCGGTTGGCGCCGACAGAGAATTGCCCCACCTGTTCGGTCAGGCCATCGGCTTCGCTTGCCAGCGAAAAGGCCGCAGCCGTCGTCTGCTCCACCATCGCCGCGTTCTGCTGCGTCACATGGTCGAGTTCGTTGACGGAGGCGTTGATTTCGCCGAGGCGGCCGGATTGTTCGCGCGATGCTGTGGCGATTTCGCCGATCTGGTCGTTGACCGACTGGATGCGTTTCTGGATCTGCTCGAGGCTTTCGCCTGTCTTCAGCACCAGTGCCACGCCGCTTTCCACATCGCCCGCAGAGGTGGCGATGAGCGTGGTGATGTCGCGTGCGGCAGCCGCCGATTTCTGGGCGAGTTCCCGCACTTCCTGCGCCACGACTGCAAAGCCCTTTCCGGCCTCACCGGCGCGGGCGGCCTCGACGCCTGCATTCAGCGCCAGAAGATTGGTCTGGAAGGCGATCTGGTCGATGACGTCGATGATCTGGCGGATCTTGGACGAAGACGTTTCGATACGCTCCATGGCGACGATGGCTTCTTTCACGACAGCCGTGGATTTATGGGCATCCTGCATGGTTTCCGCCGTCGTTCCGACTGCGGCGTTGCAGCGGGAGAGGGAGACGTTGACGGCCTGCGTCATGTCCCCGAGTGCGGCGGCTGCTTCCTCGAGGGCCGCAGCCTGACGTTCCGTGCGCCGCGACAGATCTTCCGATGCGCTTTTCAGCTCGCCGGAACCGGAGCGGATGGTATTGGCGCTTTCGCCGATGCTGGAAATCGTCGCATCCAGCCCCGCTATGGAGTTGTTGAAATCAACGCGCAGATGGTCGAGCGACGGCACGAAGGGTTTTTCAATGCGAAGATCGAGCCTGCCTGCCGCAAGATTGGCAAGGCCGGTCGCCAGTGCGCCGACCGCTTCTTCCAGTTCCTTCGCGCTTCTTGCCTTTTCCATCTCGCGCTGGGCGCGTTCCTCGTCCAGTTCCTCGCTCTTGCGATGGGACTCGGTTTCCATGTGCTGCTTGTCCAGAATGCCCTGACGGAAAGATTCCAGCGCACGCGCCATGGTGCCGATCTCGTCGCCACGGGAAACGGCCTTGATCTCGATCGTATTGTCACCGCCGTTCAGACGTTCCATCAACCCGGCAAGACCGGTCAGCGGCTTGGTCAGGCTGGCGGAAACGAAAATGCCGACCAGTGTCATGACGGCAAGCACCGCCAGTGTCGCAAGCGCTGCCCATAGGGCCAGATCATTGGCTGCCGCCAGCACCTTGCTCTCCTGCTGGCCGATGGCCAGAAGATGTTTCTGTCCGAAAACGGAGACCGGGCGATAGGCGTAGAAGATGTTGCCCGCAGGGGTCTTCGCCATCACCGTTCCCGCGTCGCTGGTGCCCGTAAGGGCCGCCAGGGTTTCGGAAACGGCGGCATTCGCCCCGCCCGAGAGCACGCCGGTGCGAAGTTTGCCGTCGGCGCTCAGAAGAACGGCATCGTCGATGGACTTGCCGGTTTCCTCCGGTGTGACCACTGCGCCGATGCGGTCTGCGGAAATGCGCATGATGACGGCGCCCTTGCGCTGCAACTGGCCCCAGTTGGAGACCGCGAGCGGCATGCCGATCAGGGCCGAATCATTGGCCGCGCCATCGCTGAAGCCGGTGGTGCTGACGACACCGTCCTTGCCGGCCTCGATGCGGTCGAACAATGCCTTGATCGCGCTGTTTTGCGGTTCCGTCACATTGGTCAGGAAGTTCTTGCCCTTGGTGACGGAATAGATAATGAGGCCAGCCTTGTCGATGACGTAGATGTCGCTGACGCGGGTGTTGCGCCAGACGCTGGCAATGGCCGCGTTGATCGTGGCGTGGCGGATGGCATAAAGCAGCCGCAATCCTTCACCGTTGAAGGAGGCGCGCTCCTCCTCGGAGACGCCCTCGCGGCGAAATGCCTGAATAATCGCATCCTTTTCCGTCGGCACGACCGTGGTCATGGTCTCCAGCGCCTGGGCAATCGCAGCGTTCTGCGACAGTTCGGTAATGCTTTGTTCGACGCGCAACGTATAGGCATCAAGCTGCTTGGACTGGTTCCCCGCAACCGTTTCGAGCCTGATCTTGCTGGCGTCGATCAGGCCGGACTTGCCCGTTTCATAGGACAGCAGCCCAACGGCCAGGCACGAAACCAGCGTCGCGCCCGTGACGAGCGCTGCGAATTTGGCCTTGATTGACAATGATTTAGCTTTGACAGCAGTCGGATTTACACCCGGCATCCTGTTTCCTCCCCCCAAAAAAACGTTGCGGTACCGTCGCAACAATTGCTTACGGTCGCGTTAAGGGGACGGGGAGGGCCCAAGATTATTTCCCGCATACCGTGAAAAAATCGAAGACCCCGGCCGGCCGTTCTCCGTAATAAAACTGCAATAGAACGGGCGCATACCGTGCCAAGTTCAACGGCTGTTCATATTCATGCAAGCTTATCGCGCTCCTGCTCTTGCCACTATCGACGACGTTTGCGGAACACCCGCAGATGGATATGACGGAGCCCCCTTGAGATCGATCCCGGATTTCGCGGTCATCGTACCCATGCACAATGAGGAAGCGAGCGTTGAAACGCTCGTCGCCGAGATCGTTGCTGCCTGTGAGCCGGTCGGGCCGTTCGAGATCATCGTGGTGGACGACGCATCGTCGGACCGCACGGCGGATGTGGCGCTTGCGCTTGCCGGGCGTTATCCGATGTTGCGGCTGGTGCGGCACGACCGTCAGGGCGGGCAATCGGCAGCGATCCACAGCGGTGTGCAGGCGGCACGCGCGCCGGTTGTCTGTATGCTTGATGGCGACGGGCAAAACCCGCCGGACAATCTGCCCGCACTTCTCGCACCGCTTCTTGCCACGAACGCCCCGAGCCGGCTGGCCCTTGTGGCCGGCCAGCGCGTCGGGCGGCGCGATACGCTCGCAAAACGTCTTTCCTCCCGCTTCGCCAATGGCCTGAGAGCGCGGATATTGAAGGACGGCACGCGCGATACCGGCTGCGGCCTCAAGGCTTTCCGCCGCGATGCCTATCTCGCCTTGCCGTATTTCGATCATCACCACCGCTATTTTCCGGCGCTGTTCAATCGCGACGGCTGGCAGGTCGCCCATGTCGACGTTACCCACCGGGCGCGCCTGCATGGCAATTCCCATTACACCAATATCGGCCGCGCGCTTGTCGGCATCCACGACCTGATCGGCGTTGCCTGGCTGCTGCGCCGGCGCAAGCGGGCAAGCTGGGCCGAAACCTTCAAAACGGAGACATCCCCGTGAACGCACCGGCCTTGTGGTCCATGCTGCATGTGAACAGCTGGAAGGAATTTTTGTGGGTCTGCACCGGCTTCATGGGCCAGATGCTGTTCACCATGCGTTTTCTGGTTCAATGGATTTCGTCGGAACGGGCCAACCGTTCGGTCATTCCGGTGGCCTTCTGGTATTTCTCCATCTTCGGCGGCCTCGTGCTGCTGTCATACGCGATCTGGCGTCGCGATCCGGTTTTCATTCTGGGGCAGGCCTCCGGCCTGTTCATCTATGCCCGAAATCTCTGGTTGATCCATGCAGAACGCCGCCAGCATGCATGAGGCGGCCGCCCTGCCATATGCACCGGCGAGTGAGCAGCGCCAGTGGATGACGTTTGCGCTTGCGGCAATCGTGCTCGTCACCGGGCTGCGCATCCTCGGGCTTGCTTTCAACCGCACCGATCTTTTCGTCGATGAGGCGCAATATTGGCTGTGGGGCCGCGAGATGGCGTTCGGCGCCTATTCCAAGCCACCGCTGATCGGCTGGATCATTCGCGCGGCCACCGTCATCAGCGGCGGCGAGAGTACCTTCGACGTGCGGCTGGCTGCGCCCGTCATCCATGGCATAGCCGCCGCAGGTATCCTTGCGCTCGGGCGGATGATCTATGACACGAAGCTCGCCTCGCTCGCCGCCGTAACCTATCTGACGCTGCCCGCCGTGACGCTCGGCAGCCTGCTGATCTCGACCGATACGCCGATGATGCTGTTCATCGTGCTGTCGATGATCTGCGTACGCAAGCTCGCGCAGGCACGGGCTGCCGGTACGTCCGCAACGCTCTGGAGCATTGCGCTCGGTCTCTGTTTCGGCCTCGGGTTGATGTCGAAATATGCGATGATCTATTTCCTGCCTTGCTTCATCGCTGCCGGCTGGCTTTGCGTCGGCTGGCGCATCCGTTGGCGCGATGCCGGTATCGCTGTTCTCATCTGTGCCGCCGTCATCGCTCCCAATCTGTGGTGGAATGCCGCGCATGATTTCATGACCGCGCGCCACACGGCCGACAATGCCAACTGGAATGGCGTCAGGCTGAAAATCGGCCCGGCGCTCGAGTTTTTCTTCTCGCAGGCAGGTGTTGTCGGGCCGTTCGTCTTCGTCGGCATGATCGTCGCGACGTTCAGGGCGAAAACCACTGAAAGCCGGGCGCTTGTCGCCCTGTCGGTACCGATCGTGCTTCTGATCACGGCGCAGGGATTGATGTCGCGGGCGCTCGCCAACTGGGCGGTGGGGGCTTATGCGGCGGGCGTGCTTCTGGCGGTGCCGATCATCGCATCCAGACGGTGGCTGACCGTCTCCAGCCTTGTGCTTGGCGGTATCGTCGCCGTCGCGTTGCCGCTGATGACGATTGCCGGGACGCAATTGCTTTTGCCAAACGGCGAACTGGCGATGAAGCGTTATCTCGGCAGCTCGGAACTGGTATCGACTGCCCTGACGCGGGCGCGCGAGGCGGGGGCGGATGCAATCATCGCTGCCGATCGCTCCATCCTGGCTGAGCTTTTTTATCAGTTGCGGGACGAGAAGCAGGTCCTGCTGCGGGCTCTGCCCGAAACCGGCGTTCCTTCCAGCCATTACGCGCTTCTTTATCCCTTGAAATCCGGCGAGGCGAACAATCCCGTCTTTCTGGCAAGGTCTGACGGTTTGCCGGGCTGTCTCAATGGCACAGCACCGCTCTCGACCTGGATTGGCGGGCCTGGCTCGTTCGAGGGTAAGGAAATTGGTCTCTGGCGGTTGCCGCCACACTGCATTCCGGGGGCTGCCAATGGACAATGATCTCTCGCATATGCGGATAACGATCTGGGTGACATTCGCCACATTGGCGCTGGTCATCCTGTTTGCCACCTTCCCGTCCATCGATCTGAAGATTTCCGCCCTGTTCTTTTCCACCGAGGGACGCCTGTGGTCCGGCAGCCTGCCGGTTCCGGAATGGTTCCGCGATACGTTGCGCGAGTTGACGGAACTGGCCACCCTTCTGGCCTTCATCGTTCTTGTCGGCAATCTCAGGCTGGGCGCTTTGCAGCGCACCGGCTGGCGCGTCTGGGCCTTTCTCTGCGGGCCTGTGGTTCTCTGCGCCGGGCTACTGGTGAACGGGGTGCTGAAGGCCAATATCGGCCGCGCCCGGCCGTTCACCGTCAGCGATTTCGGCGGGCACCAGCTTTTCACCCCGCCTTTCCAGTTCAGCACGCAATGTTATTCGAACTGTTCGTTTTCCTCCGGGGAAACGGCGCTGATAGCGAGCTTTTTCCTGCCGCTCTGCGCGCTTGTCTGGCCGCGCCTGAAACGGGGCGGACGTTTTGTCATGGGCAGCGCCGCCGCCGCCGCGATCGTCCTGATGTCCGGGCTGCGTATTGCGGCCGGCGGGCATTTCCTCAGCGACGTAGTGATGTCGGTGCTGTTTTCGGCCCTGACGACCCTGTTCCTTTACCGGGCGCTGGCCATTGCCCGCCACCGTCATCTGTTTACCGGCGATGCCGTTATGGCCGATTCCGTCAGCCTGTGGCGCAATGGCAGCCATGCCGTTCGCAGCCGCGCCCGGCGCTGGTGGCCGAAAATCAAGGCCGCCGCCACACGCCTGCACCGACCGCCGGATGCGGGCACGGCGTCGTCTTAAAAGACGTGCGGGGCACGCTATAAATCAGGTGAACGGCGAAGGTTGCCAGACAACGCACCGTCATCCCCAGGCTTGTCCCGAGGATCTGCAACCGACGGCTACGTCATCCTCGGGCTCGTCCCGAGGATCTGCAACCGATTGATGTTGTTCCCGTGATTAGATCCTTGGCACAGGCCCCAGGGTTGACGTCGAGAAAACGCGCGCTGTTCGCGGCTAAACTGGCCCGCAGTTGGGCAGACCCCACAATACCGCTGAAGCTTTTCAGTCGAACAGGCCGGAAACCGACTGTTCCTGCGCGGTGCGGTTGATTGCTTCGCCGAGAAGCCCGGCGGTGCTGATCACGCGGATATTGTGCGCGGATTGCACGCTGGTGGTCGGCTGGATGCTGTCGGTGATGACGAGTTCGCGCAGCTTAGAGGAGGCGACGCGGGCAACGGCGCCGCCGGAAAGCACGCCGTGCGTGATATAAGCGGTGACGCTGGTGGCGCCTTTTTTCAACAGCGCTTCGGCCGCATTGCAGAGCGTGCCGCCGGAATCGATAATATCGTCGATCAGGATGCAATCTTTTCCGGAGACGTCGCCGATGACGTTCATGACTTCGGATTCGCCCGGACGGTCACGGCGTTTGTCGACGATGGCCAGCAGACAGTCCAGTCGCTTCGACAGGGCGCGGGCGCGGACCACACCGCCGACGTCAGGCGAAACGACCATGACGTTGTTGGTATCGTAGTGGTCTTTGATATCACGGGCCAGAATCGGCGCTGCGAAGAGGTTGTCGGTCGGAATATCGAAAAAGCCCTGGATCTGGCCGGCGTGAAGATCGAGCGTCAGAACGCGGTCGGCCCCGGCTTCGGTGATCAGGTTGGCGACGAGCTTGGCGGAAATCGGTGTGCGGGGGCCAGCTTTGCGATCCTGACGGGCGTAGCCGAAATAGGGAAGCACGGCGGTGATGCGTTTTGCCGAGGAGCGGCGCATGGCATCGATCATGATGAGCAGTTCCATCAGATGATCGTTTGCCGGAAACGAGGTGGACTGGACGAGAAAAACGTCCTCCCCGCGTACGTTTTCACTGATTTCTACGAAAATTTCCTGGTCAGCAAACCGCTTTACGGTGGCATTTCCCAAGGGAACGTTGAGATACTTGCAGATCGCTTCGGCAAGGTGCCGGTTCGAATTGCCTGCGAAAACCTTCATTGCGCCCGCCTGTTTCCATGCAATCGTCTTGCGCCACGGGAAAGTGTCTGCCGTAACCAAGCGTCGTTCAAGGGGAGGAACATCCGGCTGAAAAGCCTTTGCCGGATACGCCTTGTTGCCATGCGCGCCTTAATAGCGCTGTTGCTTCCGATTGCAAGAGGACTCCGTGCTTTCACAATGATTTTCATGAAATCTCTGTGACTTCTGCCACCGTTTCACCTCATCCCCTCTGCGACTGCTTCCAGGACGAGTATTCATTGAGCGTTTTGGCGGCGATATCCTGCATGACCCTGTCGGTCGCGGCGGCCCATGGATCGCTGCCCTTGGCTGCCACGGTTTCCTGGCCCTGAAGGCGGTGGAGCCTGACGCCATTGGCATCCAGAACGTCCCAGACATAGATGATGTTGACCTTGCCGCCATCGGCGAAGGCGGAGAAATAGCCCTTGAGGATATTATCGGCCGAATTGTCGTTGGAGGCGCGGATGGTCAGCCCCTTGGCCCGAGCCTCCGCACCCAGTTGTCGCGAAAGCGGCGTGACGGCCTGAACGGGGGCACCGATGATCGGCAGGAAGCGGATGGTATTGCCGGAAGCGGCGGGGGCAAGTGCCGCGGTCTGTTGGGAAGGCGGCTGTTGTGAAGGTGGCTGCTGCGAAGGCGGCTGCTGGCTGCTGGCGGGCGAACGGTCTGCGGATTGCGCAGGCGACTGATTCTGGCCAAGCGGCTCGCCGTACTGGTTGCCGTTGGACAGCGCCTGTGCCTGCGCCTGCAGGGAGTTCTGCGGCGCATAAGCGGGCACGGAGGAAGCGGTTGCCGAGGCGCCTGCGGGCGCGCGGTCGGCGGCGGCGGCCATCTGGTCGAGATCGCCCTGCGTCACCGGTGTCGATTGCGCATTGTTGTGGCCAACATTCACCTGTGGCGTCAGCGCCTCGGTGGTGTTGCAGGCCGACAGGGCCAGAACCAGCGCCGGAATGACGAGGATCGGAACGACAAAGGTTTTGAGAGGGCGGGTGGACCCCGTCCGGCTCATGCGACGTTTCCTCTCATGTTCCGCTCCTTCTTGCCCAGGGTGGCGGCAATGTAGGGCCGGTTTTCCCGCTCTGTCAAACCCGGTGGCGATTTAAGCTGTGAGAAGATCGAGGCTATGGCGCGAGAGCGGCTCCGGCGCGCCTTGCGTGGTCAGGTAGGTCTGGCCGAGCGTCATGGCGGTGCCGGAGTCGGAATCCATCACGATCATGTGCACGAACAGGGTCATGTCGCTTACGATTTCCTGCGCATTGCCGGCATGGAACATCTGATGCTCCATCCATGACGGCGAGAAACGCGCGCCCAGCGAATAACCGCAGGAGTTCAGGCGATGGCGGGTCAGGCCCCGTTCGTCCATCACGCGGGCATGCACGTCGAAGACATCGCCGAAGGTCTTGCCGGGCCGCAGCACCTCTTCAATGTCGGTCAGGTTTTGCAGGCAGGCGCTGTAAAGCTCCTTCTGGCGGAAATCCTGTTCGCCGATCACCACCGTGCGCATCATGGCGGCGTGGTAATGGGCGCTGACACCCGCCCATTCCAGCGTCAGCTGGTCCTTGGCATCGAGCCTGCGGCGTCCGGCCTTGTAACGGCACAAAAGCGCATCCGCGCCGGAGCCGATGATGAATTCATTGGCGGGATAATCGCCGCCACCGGCCAGAACCGCCCCCTGCATGGCCGCAAGGATCTCCGCCTCATCCGCGCCGGGCTTGATGAGCGGGAGTGCGGCGTCCAGCGCCTCATCGGCAAGTCGGCCGGCCTTGCGCGCATAGGCGATCTCGGCGGGGCTTTTGATCAGCCGCAAGCTGCTGACCAGATAGGAGGCGTCGCTCATCTGGCAGAAGCTGGCAAGCTGGTTGTCCAGCAGGCGGGCAACGCGCCCGGTCATGCCGTGTGTATCGTATTCCACGCCGATCCTGGCCCCGAGGAGATCGAGATCGCTGAGGAGGTTTTTAAGATCGAGCGTCGGGTCGGCATTGGGCCTGTCGACCCAGACCAGAATAGTGTCGATCGTCGAGGTATTGCGGGCCTGCCGCATATCCGCCGAACGGGTCAGAAGCGTCATGGAGCCGTCCGACTTGACCACCAGCGTCTGGAAGAAGCAGTAGCCGAAGGTATCGTAGCCGGTCAGCCAGTACATGCTTTCCTGGGCGAAAAGCAGAATGGCATCCAGCTTCTCTTCCGCCATCTTCGCAATCAGCCGTTCGCGGCGGGCATCGAATTCCGAGAGCTCGAAGTGCAGGGCCATTTAGTCCTCCAGAATTGCGATTGCGGAAATCTGCCGGCCGTAATCGGGCTCGGCGCGGTGGGTCGTGCGGCGGTAGGAATAGAAGCGTTCTTCATCGGGATAGGTGCAGAGGCCGAGATTTTCCGCTCTCACACCCGCATTGACCAGACGGTCGACCGTAAACTGCTTGAGGTCGAACAGCGAATGGCCGCCTTTTTCCGAGGCGGTGAAATAGGCCGCATAGGCGGGATCGAAATCGGTGAAGCGCGCCACATATTCCGGGCCGACTTCATAATTGGCCTGGCTGATGGAGGGGCCGAGCGAGGCGGCGATGCGTTCGCGGTTGGCGCCGAGTTTCCTCATGGTCTCGATGGTGTTTTCAAGCACGCCGAACAGGGCGCCCTTCCAGCCGGCATGAGCGGCGCCAACAACGCCCGCTTCGGCGTCCGCAAAAAGGATCGGGCCGCAATCGGCGCTCAGCACGCCGAGCACGAAACCCGGCGTCGCCGTCACCATCGCATCGGCCTGCGGGCGGCTGCCGTCGTAGTTTTCATCGACCACAAGCACATCGGGGGAATGGACCTGATGCACGGTGGCGAGGCGCTCCGGGGGCAAGCCGAACCATTGCGTGACGCGCCGGCGGTTTTCATGCACCAGTTCCGGCTCGTCGTTCGAACCGAGGCCGACATTGAGGCCCTGATAAAGACCCGAGGAGACGCCGCCCTGCCGGGTGAAGAAACCGTGACGGATGCGGCTGTCATTCAAGGCGGCAAGCAGGGGGCTCTGGATCGGGAGCGGCAGCGTTTGGTTCTGCATGGTGCGGGAGTTCCTTGGAGAATATCGCTGTTGGCCAGTGGGATGGGTCAAGCGAGATGTTTCCTGTTGCTGCGGCGTTGCGCGGCGTCTGTCTGGTGCAGTGTGCCTGCTTCGTGTCGGGGCGATGTTGGCCCAGAGGGGATTGCGCTGTCAATCCACCGCGCGAAACGGCATGAGGTGGAGTGCGGGACTTGAAACGGCGATGACCTTGAAAAGTTCCCCCATTTTACCGGCGCCTTCGCCGGCAAGACGGTTCACCGCCTCCGCAATTTCAAGCGTCTGGTCGGGCGTCGCCTTTGCGGAAAGGGCCTTTGCCCGCTCCCGAATGCCGAGGCCATTGAGAAAATCGCCTTGCCTCAGGGTGCCGTTGATATGGACGCCGGTCGCTTCTGCGGTCCTGACGAGGCTTTCGAAATCGACATGGCTGGTGAGGTCAGCCTCGCCGGGATGGGAAAGCGGCGGGTCGAAGGCGTGGTTGCGCATGGCCTGCAATGTGTCGCCATATCCGGCGACCAGATGGCCGTAATCGATTGCGAGTGCCGTGCCGCCATGGGTGGACAGGCGCTGGCAGATCGCCGTCATGACCGCTTCGCGGGCGGGAGAAATCTCGAATATGGTGCCCATGGGCTGCCGTTCGGGCAAAGGCGGCAGCAGCGTCGGGTCGATGCCGGCAAGGCCCGTCGAGAAGACGAGGTCGTCATTCGCATCGAGGCTGACCACCCGCTCGCGGAAACCCTGCGGGGTTTTGACGAATTGCCTGATGGGAATGGCATCGAAAAGCTCGTTGGCGACGACGAGCAGGAAGCCTTCCGGCACATCGTCGAAACTTTCATGCCATGTCAGTTTGTCGCGATGCGCAGCCAGCGTCTGCTTCTGGGTGGCGCAAAGGCGCGGGCTGGTTTCCACCAGATGCACCTGCATCGCCTCGTAAAGCGGCGGAGCGATGCGGCTGACGACGCGCAGCATGTCTGACATCATCGTGCCGCGGCCGGGGCCGATTTCGACCAGACGGACCTCTGCGGGCCCGCCGTGGCGCTGCCAGGCGTGCACCACGAAAACGCCGAGCATTTCGCCGAAAAGCTGGCTGACTTCAGGCGCGGTGATGAAATCGCCCGAGCGGCCGAAGGGTTCGCGGCTCTTGTAATAACCGTGTTCAGGATCGGCGAGGCAAAGCGCGAAGAAATCGGTGACGCTGAGCGGACCGTTGAGCCGGATAAGGGATTTGATACGTTGCGCAAGCGGTGTCGTCATGGCAGGCCATACCGCTTAGGCGCGTATTTTTGCGCGCCGTGCGCGCAGGACCGCCCAGAGGCCGAGAAGGAACATCGGCGTGGAGAGGACCATGCCCATGGTCAGCCAGTTGCCGGCGAGATAACCGATCTGGGCATCCGGTTCGCGGAAGAATTCCACGAAGATGCGCGACAGCGCATAACCGCACACGAAGATGCCGGTGACGATGCCGGGTGTTTTGAGCGCCCTGAAGGCGTAGATGGCGACGGCCAGAATAACGAGGAGCACGAGGCCTTCAAGTCCCGCTTCGTAAAGCTGGCTCGGGTGGCGCGCAAACGGACCGCCGGTCGGGAACACGACGGCCCAGGGAACGTCGGCGATACGTCCCCACAATTCGCCATTGATGAAATTGGCGATGCGTCCGAACAGCAGGCCAACGGGTGCGACGGCCGCGATGATATCGAACATGCTCCAGACAGGGATGCCGTTCTTGCGGGCAAAGAGGATCATGGCGATGGTGGTGCCGATCAGGCCGCCATGGAACGACATGCCGCCATTCCATATCTCAAGCGCCCTAATGGGATTGGCAGCGACGGCGCCAAGATCGTAAAACAGGATATAGCCGATGCGCCCGCCAAGCACGATGCCACCGGCTGCCCACAGGATGAAGTCGTCGAGATGCTGCGCCGAGATCGGCGACGTATCGTTCGGCCACAGGCGCGCGGTGAGCGCAAGACGGCGGGCATAAAACCAGCCGAGCATGATGCCGGCGACATAGGCAATGCCGTACCAATGGATCGCCAGAGGCCCGAGAGACAGGGCAACCGGATCGATATTCGGAAATGGCATGATGGCAAGTTGGGTGGGAGCGGCTAACAATCCGTATATTCCGTCATCGTTGCTGGGCGGACAACAGAATGACCCATTGCCTCAAGGAGCCGGGCGATGATGCTCACCGGTCTCTTTCTGCGAGGAAAATGGCGATTGCCGCAGCGGCGGTCAAGGTTATTCTTCAAGCGCGGCTTTGAGACGCGGAAGGCCACCGTCACCCCTGCCGATTTTTCGATTTTGCTTGCAAGGCGGCTGTCGAGTGCCTACCTGAAAGGCATCAACAGCAGGGAACGGAACGCTCCCTGAACCGACGAAGGAACAGGGCCATGAGCACAACAGGCACCAATCGTTTTCTGGATGAATTCGCCAAGCTGATGACCGATGCGGCTGGCGCTGCGCAGGGAATGCGCAAGGAGGCCGAGGCTGCCTTGCACGCGCAGGCGGATCGCTGGCTGAACAGCCTCGACGTGGTCAAGCGCGAGGAATTCGACGCGGTGCGCGAGATGGCGATCAAGGCGCGCGATGAAAACGATGCGCTACGCGCCCGCATCGAGGCTCTGGAAGCAAAGCTTTCTGCCGCCAATAATTGATTCTTTTTGCGCTTTTTTCTGAGAAGTCCCGGATCGCCTGCGATTCCGGGACTCTTTGTTTGCGGGCCATGCAACCGCAAATTATTGCCGGTCGACCCGGACTGCCTCCATCGTCATTTTTTTGCAGCCTGTGGACACATCCAAAAAACGCAATTGCCAGAGTCGGTTATGTACCTCGCCTGAGGTGATGGGGGAGAAGATATCCACTGTTCAAAAAGTAAAAATGGCGCCCGAGGGGTGGCAGCAGGACTCGGCCATTATACACTGATTTTAAATGATGATTCGAAACGAACCTGGTAAGCTCCACACAGGGTGAATGTGTAACTGTGTTGGTGTCGGGCAATCGTCTCAAGTATTGAATCCGGTATGTGTGTGCGTTTTGTGCCCGGCGTTCAAAACAGAACATTCCATACCGGATGAGAAGGTGCCGCATGAGCCTGATAGAATTTGAAATTGAGCGCCAGTCCAATCCCGTTGATATGATCGAGATTGTCGCCGCCTCTAACGACTGGTCGTTCGAGCGTTCCGGCGAGGACGAGATCGCCATGACCGTGGCGGGCCACTGGGCCGATTATCACATTTCCTTCTCGTGGATGGAAGATTTCGAGGCGCTGCATCTGGCCTGCGCCTTCGACATCAAGGTGCCCGACCAGCGCGTAAACGAAGTCATTCGCCTGTTGTCGCAGGTCAACGGCCAGGTGCTGATGGGTCATTTCGATCTGTGGCGGCAGGAAGATGTCGTGATCTTCCGCCAGTCGCTGCTGTTGGCTGGCGGCGCCGAGCCGAACAACCAGCAGGTGGAAGTGCTGCTTTCCAGCGCGCTTGAAGCATGCGAACAATATTATCAGGCATTCCAGTTCGTCGTATGGTCGGGTCTGGATGCGAAAAGTGCAATTGAAGCGGTCATGTTCGAGACCGTCGGAGAAGCTTGAAAATGGTCTACAGGGCTTCCGGTCCTCTCGTCCTCGTAGGGGCGGGCAATATGGGCGGCGCTTTGCTTTCGGGCTGGCTGAAAAAGGGCGTGGCGGGATCGCAGGTGATCGTCATCGATCCGCGCCCCTCCGATGCCATGCGCACCACGATTGCGGAAGCCGGCGCCATGCATAGCGAAAGCGCGCCTGAGGGCGTGAAGGCAGGCATTCTGTTCGTGGCGGTGAAGCCGCAGTTGATGGATGCCGTGCTGCCCTCCCTCAAGCCCCTGCTCGGACCGGATACCGTCGTGGTTTCGATTGCGGCTGGCACCACCATCGGCACTTTCGTCTCGCATTTCGGTGCGGTCGCTGCCGTGCGGGCCATGCCCAACACGCCTGCCATGGTGGGTCGCGGCGTGACGGGCGCCTATGCCAATGCGTTGGTGACACCGGCGCTGAAAGCCGTTGTGGACGGATTGCTGAAGGTCAGCGGCCCGGTCGAATGGGTGGAGACCGAAAGCGATATCGACGCTGTGACTGCGGTTTCTGGAAGCGGCCCGGCCTATGTCTTCTATCTGGTGGAATGCATGGCGGAAGCCGGCCGCAAGGCCGGTCTGCCGGCTGACATCGCCATGCGGCTGGCGCGGGAAACCGTGGCCGGTGCGGGCGAGCTGCTGCATCAATCCTCCGACGAGGCGGCGCGCCTGCGCCAGAACGTGACCTCGCCGGGCGGTACAACGGCTGCCGCACTGTCGGTGCTGATGGCCGAAGACGGCATGCAGCCGCTGTTCGACAAGGCGATCGCTGCGGCGAAAAATCGCGCCGAAGAACTGGCTGGTTGAAGACGTGCAGGCAGGCGGGAGCAGGGCATGAGCGGTGAAATTTCCTATGCCGATTTCGAGAAGGTCGATATCCGTGTCGGCACGATCGTCGAGGCAGAGCCTTTTCCGGAAGCGCGCAAACCGGCGATCAAGGTGAAGATCGATTTCGGACCTGAGATCGGCATCAAGAAATCGTCGGCGCAAATCACGGTGCATTATACCCCGGAAAGCCTGATCGGCCGGCAGGTGCTGGGTGTCGTGAATTTTCCCCCGCGCCAGATCGGCCCGTTCCGCTCCGAAGTTCTGACATTGGGTTTTGCCGATGGCAATGGCGACATCGTGCTTGCCGCCGTCGAACGGCCGGTGCCGAACGGCGAGAAAATGTGCTGAGAAAGCAAAACAACCCGCAACCTAAAGATTTCGTAGGCTGAACATTTTTCCTCCGTCACTCCGGCTCAGGGCCGGAATGACGGAAGGGCCCCAACCGGCGAACCACATTACATTTTTATCCGCTGCTCTATGCCGGAATTTTGACGATCACCCGCAATCCGCCCATCGGGCTGTCATCCAGCGACACGTCGCCGCCATGGCTGCGGGCGATATCGCGGACGATGGAGAGGCCGAGCCCTGTGCCGGAGGCGTTGAGGTTGCGCGCCTCGTCCAGCCGGAAGAACGGTTTGAAGACATCCTCCCTTGATGCTTCTGGAATCCCTGGCCCGTCATCATCAAACGTCATGATGATCGAGCGTGGCGCCTTGCGGATGTCGATATGCAGCGTGGTGGCGTAGCGCCGGGCATTCTCCGCCAGATTGGCGACGAGGCGGGAGAGGGCATTCGGGCGGGCAATGATCTGCTCGATATTATAAAGCTCGTAGCTGAATTTCTTGCCATGCAGCTCGAAATCATAGTCGATTTTTTCCAGGAGTGCCGGAAGCTCCAGCGTTCCGACATCCTCCTCGACATCGGTGCGGGCAAAGGTGAGGTAGGCCTCCAGCATCAACTGCATATCGTCGACATCCTTATCCAGCCCCTCCAGATCCGGATTGTCGCCCGCAAGAGCGAGTTGCAGCTTGAAGCGGGTGAGGATGGTGCGCAGGTCGTGGCTGACGCCGTTCAGCATGGCGGTACGCTGTTCCATCTGCCGCTCGATGCGTTCGCGCATCAATATGAAGGCCAGACCCGCCCGCCGCACCTCGTCTGCGCCGCGCGGGGAATAGGCGCTGATCTTCTGGCCCCTGCCGAAATTTTCGGCCGCCTTGGCAAGCGCTTCGATCGGCTTGATCTGCCCGCGCAGGAACAGCATGGAAATGGCGATCAGCACCAGCGATGCGCCAACCATCCAGACAAGGAAGATATGGGTGTTGGAGGCGTAGGCGGCGCTGCGACTGGTAAAGACGCGGAGCGTCTTGTCTTCGAGCTGGACACGGATTTCGACCAGCGAACCATTGCCATAGGTATCGATCCAGAATGGCCGGCCGATTTGCTGGGTCAGCTGGCTGGCAAGGATCGTGTCCAGAATGGAAAACAGCGGCTCCGGTCGCGGGGCCGGCAAATCGGTCTTCGGCTCGATATAGATGCTGAGGCCCAGCTTCTCGCGGGCGATGCGGATGACGCGCTGATAGTCGTCTTCCTCCTCATCGGTTTGCAGAAGCTCGATGATCGCCGCGATATCGCGGGTGACGGCGGAGGAGAGGCGCTCCGTTACCAGCTGCCAGTGGCGCTCCATGAAGACGGCCGCGACCACGGCCTGAAGCAGGATCATCGGCAGGATGATGATCAGCAGCGAGCGGGTATAAAGCCCGGTCGGCAGCCAGTGGCGCAGCCATCTGGTGAATGCGCGCCAGGTCTTTGCTATGCCGCTATTCCTGACCGTGCTGAAAAAATCGAGGCTCGCCATGGCTCTTGCGCCCGCCTTTCGTTTGTCCGTGTCAATCCACGCTCAGGCGGTAGCCGATGCCGCGCACCGTTTGCAGATAGACCGGGTTTGCAGGGTCGTCCTCGATCTTGCGGCGAAGGCGGTTGATCTGCACGTCGATTGTTCTCTCGCCCACTTCCGATTCCGCCTCGACCAGCTCGTGGCGTGGAATGGTATCACCGGCGCGGAGCGCAAAAAGCAGCATGATCTCCTGTTCGCGATCCGTCAGGCGGATCGTTTCAGGGCCGCGCCGCAATTCCTTCTTGGGGATCGAGAAGCTGTAGGGGCCGAACATGATCTGTTCGATCTTGGGCGTATCGGGCGAGGTGTTGCGCCGCAGGATATTGTTGATGCGCAGGACGAGTTCGCGCGGATCGAACGGCTTGGCGAGATAATCATCGGCGCCGGCTTCCAGCCCGGCAATCCGCGAATCCGCTTCCGAGCGGGCCGTCAGCAGAATGACCGGCACGGATTTGTTCTCATTCAGCGAGCGGGTGAGCGAAAGGCCGTTTTCCCCCGGCATCATCACGTCGAGAATGAGGAGGTCGAACCGGATGCCGGCCATCTTGCGCCGGGCTTCGGCCGCATCTGCTGCAACCGAGATGCGGTATCCCTTGTCGCCGAGAAAACGTTGCAGAAGATTGCGAATGCGGGCGTCGTCATCGACGATCAGAAGATGGGCCGCATCATCGTCGGCGGGGGGTAGTTTTGTCGTTGCCGTGGCCATCGTCAGTCGCCTTCCACCGGTGCCGGGCTGCGCATTTGCGCGAGAAACTTGCGGACGCAGGCGCGGGCGTCGGGTCCAAGCCCTTCCAGCGCGCGGTCGATGCGCCGCGATTGCGGCTCGCTCAGCGCCAGCGCCAGTTCGCGCCCGGTCAGCGTCGGATAAAGCCGGCGCTGGCGGCGGTCTTCCGGGCCTGCCATCTGGCGGATGTAACCGTCGTCGATCAATTGCTTGAGCACGCGGGCAAGGCTCTGCTTGGTGATCTGCAGCGTGTCGAGCAAATCCGCCACCGTCATGCCCGGCTGCCTGCTGACGAAATAGACCACCCGGTGATGCGCCCGCCCATATTCCAGTTTCGACAGAATGACATCGGGATCGGAGACGAAGTCGCGGTAAGCGAAGAACAGCGCCTCTATCGTATCGAAGTCGATCTTGCCGTCATCAACCTTCGGGAGTGCCGGTGTCTGCCGGGCGGCTGCGGTTTTGAGCGATTGCGGTGGCACTGCGGTTCCTTCATATTCTGCGGCTGACATACGTCGATGCGCCAATATTCTGTAAACATAGCCGAAAATGCGTCCGCTCGGGAGGATGCCGCGATCATTTTCTGTTGCGGTGGATAATATGCTGCGGGTGCCGGTGCAACTGGAATCCTGACTTGGCTTTACCGGAGATAGAAACGGGCCTTTACCGCAAATGGAAAAGAGCGCGGAAAGCCCGCGCTCTTTGATGTTTTTATCCTGCCGGTCTCGGTTTTACGTCTACTGGTAGACGTAAACAATCCGGCGCGTCGATGGCTCCACCAGAACCGGCACGTCGTTCACGCGCACGTAGCGATACTGATAGTCGGGGATTTCCACGAGTTGCGTGTCGGCGGGCAGGGTGCTGCCGACCACGATGTCGCCATCGTAGGTGACGGTGTCCCCAGGGTGCTCGTCAATGTAGGAAATGACGGTTTGCGGCGGATTGACCTCACCGACGCGGCCAAGGTTCGGATCGCCGGGATTGGGTTCTGCCTGCACGCTAGAGGTCTTCTCGTAGGTCACGACCGGCACGCTGATATCGGAGCGGCGCTGTTCGAGAATGACGGGCGATCCCTCATACATGACATTCAGATAATCGGCATGGGCCCAGCCGCGCAGGCCGTTGACTTCGATGCGGCACCAGCTGCTGCCATCCATGCAACCGTCCAGAACCGCGTCGCTGCCACGGGTGGCAAGGCCGACTTCGGGGTAGTCTTCACCGGGGCCAGAGCGAACGGAAACGTCCGATGCGGTGGTGGCGACCATGGCGGCGTTTGCGTAACCCGCCAACAGGGCGAAAGCGCCGCCGGCCATGAGCATTTTAAGCGTCTTGTCCATGTGTTTCACTCCTTTCAAAGCTGGTGCTACAACGCCGCAACCTTCAGGCCGTTCCACATTTTTCACCGGAAAGTCCGGCCTTGAAGGTGAAATCTTCCGATATCCATTTGAATTCACTGAGGGTTTTTAGGGCGACTAAGTCCGCCGGAAAACGGGTGACTTTTCCTGCGCCATTGTGCGGCAACCGCTCGCAGGCTATAGCAGGCGGGATTTGTCAGACAGGAGATACTCGATATGGGAAAGTTGCAGGCGGGCATTATTCCGGTCACGCCGTTCGAGCAGAACTGCACCATTCTCTTCGATGAGGATACGAAGGAAGGCGTCGTCGTCGATCCCGGTGGGGATGTGGATGTCATTCTTCAGGTGGTTTCCGAAAACGGCATCACGCTCAAGGAAATCTGGCTGACCCACGGCCATCTCGACCATGCCGGCGGCGCCAAGGAATTGCGTGAAAAGCTCTCTTTGCCGGTGATCGGCCCGCATGAGGACGACCGGCCGCTGCTCGAAAGGATCGAGACCCAGGCCGACAAATACGGCATCAGCGGTCTTCAGAACGTTTTGCCGGACAGGTGGCTGAATGAGGGCGACACGGTATCCTTCGGCGACCATGTGTTCGAAGTCTACCATTGCCCCGGCCATGCTCCCGGTCACGTCATCTATTATAATCGCGACCAGCAGTTCGCGCATGTCGGTGACGTGCTGTTTGCGGGGTCGGTGGGGCGCACGGACCTGCCGGGCGGAAACCACGAGCAATTGATGGCGTCCATTCGCGACAAGCTGCTGCCGCTTGGCGATGAGGTCGGATTTATCTGCGGCCATGGACCCGGCGGACGGCTTGGCGAGGAGCGGCGCACCAACCCTTATCTCAAGGGCCTCTGAGTTTCCGCGCGCGTATTGACGTCTGCGGAATGGCCACAAAAAAACCCGGCATTCCTGCCGGGCTTCAACTAGAAATGAAAGCCGTTTTAGGGTTAGCCAGCAATCTGCAGATTGACTGCCTTCGGGCCCTTGCCGCGACGATCCGGTTCCGTGTCGAAGCTCACTTTCTGGTTTTCTGAAAGTCCGGACAGGCCAGACGCCTGTACGGCAGAGATGTGAACAAAGATATCAGCGCCACCATTATCTGGCTTGATGAAGCCGAAGCCTTTGTCTGTGTTGAAGAATTTTACGGTGCCAGTTTCGGCCATGCATCAGGTCCTTTTCGCTCTGCCCGCGTTCAGCTACAGGCAGCATTACAGTTTTGCCCCGCGAGGGCGTTGGCAGGCAGCTCTTGACTATTGAGAAAAAGGACCTTCACAGCGGGAAGTAATGGCGTTCTCATCCAACGTTTTTCGTCCCCACCGCCCGAGGTTTATAGCGTCCCCAGTGCGCACATTTATAGGCCTTCCCATGCTCGCAAATTGCCCGAACCGCAGTAGATTGCTGCGTTTATAGAAAATTGGCAAGCAAAAGTTTTCACGGGCTTTTTGTCGGATAAAAACCTGCGGTAGAATTCCCACAAGGGTTCGCACATTTTTTCCGCATATTCGATAATTGATGAAATAATTGCCGGTTGGCCTCGGTTTTCCGGGCAAAATTTTGAACGCGACGGCGCGATTTTTCCCGGAAAGAGAAAAATCAGTTCTTTCCGCGTCAGGCCGTTCCGGCCACGGTTTTTTGCCGTTTGCGGGTGAGTTCCGGCACCAGTTCGACGATCAATATGGCGGCGAATATGATCACGCAACCGATATAACCGGCGTTGGAAATGGTTTCCTTCAGGAAAACCGACGCCAGCAGGGCACCGAAAAGCGCCTCCGAAGAGAGGAATATCGCGGCCTGCGGTGCGGTCGTGTAACGCTGGGCAACGACCTGCAAAACGAAGGCAAGGCCGGAGGAGACGAGGCCGACATAGAGAGTTTCAGCCATTGCCCCTTCCACCGCTGCCATGCTGATGGGTTCGACCGCAAGGCCGATCATGCAACTCAGGAGAGAGCAAACTGCAAACTGGGTGCAGGAGAGCGCAAGCGGGCGTCCGCTTTCGGAGACGAAACGTCCTGCCAGCGTAATCTGGATCGCCCAGAAGAAGGCGCAGATGATGCTGAGAATATCGCCCTGCGTCAGCGTCTCGAATGCGCCGCCGGAAAGCAGGAATATGCCGCCCAGCATCATCAGAGCGCAGGGCCAGATGATCCAGTGGGGATGGCGCCGGTAAAGAACGACGGCGATGACAGGTACGAAGATGACGTAAAGCCCGGTCAGGAAGCTGGAATTGGTGACGGTCGTGGTCAAAAGACCGACCTGCTGCGTCGTCGCGCCGCCGAACAAAGCGAGGCCCACGAGCATGAAGCCGCCGATTTCCCTGCGGCGTGGTGGCGATTTCTTCGAGCGGGTTTCCATCATGGCGAAGGGCAGCACGGCGATGGCGGCAATGGCAAAACGCAGGCCGACGAACCAGAACGGGCCGATCGAGGCCATTGCGGATGATTGCGCCACGAAACCGCCGCCCCAGATCGCGGCGGCAAGCAGAAGCAGCATGTTGGCCTGTATACGCGTCATTGAGGGCACCAGCACGGCAGCGGCCCGAAGATCACTCCGTCGCGGCCTTGGCATTTCGGGGATTTTTGCAACGTCGTTCTGACGAATTGCCCGGTGCTTTAGCAGCAAGATGCCGATGCCGCAAGTCGCGGGAAGGCCGGCTCACCTGTGGCGGCGGGCCTCGTCCTTCAGGCTACGGCGGGTGAGGGTGAGGCCACCGATGCCAAGGCTGATGAAGGCGGCGGCCGAGAAGACGACGAGCAACGGGTGGCCGCCGGCTGGCGCGGTTGCCGTCACCTGCGGAATGGAGGATGTGTGCAGGGTGTCGATCGTTTGCGGGGCCGCATGGGCCGAGGTGGCGATCCCGGCCGCCATGGTCACGACGACAAGCAGGGCGGCAATGGCCATCCAGAGCGAAAACAGCGTTCTCTGTGCCCTTAACCGTTCAACGGAAGTCCTGTCGTTGGTAAACATGGCGATTGCCTCTTGTCCCTGATCTCAAAGGACAAAAGAGGCTTCGAAATGGACGGCTTGGAGACCGAATTCAGGCGGTCCGCAGCATTTATTGTGGCAATATCGTGGCAAGGCGGTTTGCAGGCCTGTTTCGCCCAAAATAGCGTCAGAGACCGCGTTTTCCGAAGGTTCGGGTCTGGCGCGGACTATGCGGCTCGGTCGGGCGTTCTTCCCGCAGGAATGCCGGTGTCGCGCCGCTTCTGTCGGACCTCGGGGCAGGCGCAAAATATCCGCTGCCGAGTTCGGGAAAGCGCGCGTCGAAACTCGTCGGCGCGAGTTCGGGTTTTGCCAGTATGTATCCCTGCATCAGCACGACGCCGAGGTCTTCGCAGATATCCACCTGCCTTGCTGTTTCCAGTCCTTCGAATACCGGCTCTATTCCGTCGTCGCGAAACTGACGGACGATGACGCGCAGGAGGGCGGCGCCCGCCGAATTCTGCATGAAGTCGCGCACCCAGCCGGCCTCGAATTTTACATAGTCCGGCTTGATGAGTTTCACCCGGTCGATGTCGGAATCGCCTGCGCCATAGTCGTCCAGCGCCACGCGAAAACCCATATCGTGCATATGATAAGCGAAATCGGCGACCATCTGCGTGTCGGATGCTTTTTTCTCCGAGATTTCGCAGACGATGCGGTCCGCCGTCATGCCGGCCTCGTGGGCGGTGAGGCGCATGCGCTCCACTTCCTGGCGCATCTTGGCCGGGGTCTGGAACAGGCCGGGATGAAAGTTGACGAAGATGCGGGCGCGGGAACGGTTGAGCCGGCCGGTATTGAGGATATGGATCGTGCGCAGGATGCTGTCGATGTTTTCGATATCTTCAGGCGCCACCAGCGAGAAAAATTCACCCGGCGTCACCGGTTCGCCATTGCGATGCGGGCGCACAAGGCCCTCGAAGGAATCGATATCGAGTGCGCCGTTCGTCGTGCGGCGAAAGATGGGCTGCAGGGCGGATTTCAGGTTGAAGGCGTGATAAGCCGTAGACCAGGTGCCTTCACCTTCACGCACAAGACTGGAAAAGATGCTTTTGGGCGCCATTTTTCAACCCGCTCCAGAGAGACGATCCCTAGCCAGCGAATTTAACGCATCAAGCGTTACTTCCGGGTTAAGGAAGGTTTAAATTCTTCCGCGTGTCACATATGCTGCTTTTGACCTTGAAAGAGTGCCTGTCTTTCGACATAGAAAATGCGGCAGAAGACAGGATTTTCCGCCTCTGCCCCAGCCTCTGCCGATGTCAACCACAACAGGACCGATTAAAAATGGCCTTCCTTGCCGACATTCTCTCCCGCGTAAAGCCATCCGCCACCATCGCTGTTTCCCAGAAAGCCCGTGAGCTTAAAGCGAAGGGCCGCGATGTGATCAGCCTTGGCGCCGGCGAGCCGGATTTCGATACGCCCGAAAACATCAAGGAAGCCGCCATTGACGCCATCAAGCGCGGCGAAACGAAATACACGCCCGTTTCCGGCATTCCGGAACTGCGCAAGGCGATCGCCGACAAGTTCAAGCGCGAAAACGGCCTGGACTACAAGCCGGAGCAGACCATCGTCGGCACCGGCGGCAAGCAGATCCTTTTCAACGCTTTCATGGCCACCCTCAATCCGGGTGACGAAGTCGTCATTCCCGCGCCTTACTGGGTCAGCTATCCGGAAATGGTGGCGATCTGCGGCGGTACGCCGGTTTTCGTCGACACAACGCTCGAAGACAATTTCAAGCTGAAGCCGGAAGCGCTTGAAAAGGCGATCACGCCGAAAACCAAGTGGTTCGTGTTCAACTCGCCGTCCAACCCTTCGGGTGCTGCCTATTCGCATGACGAGCTGAAGGCGCTGACGGATGTGCTGGTCAAGCATCCGCATGTCTGGGTGTTGACGGACGACATGTACGAACACCTGACCTATGGCGATTTCAAATTCGTCACGCCGGTTGAGGTTGAGCCCTCGCTCTATAACCGCACGCTGACGATGAACGGCGTCTCCAAGGCCTATGCCATGACCGGCTGGCGTATCGGCTATGCAGCCGGCCCGCTGGAGCTCATCAAGGCCATGGACATGATCCAGGGTCAGCAGACCTCGGGCGCCAGCTCGATTGCTCAGTGGGCTGCTGTCGAAGCGCTGAACGGCACGCAGGACTTCATTCCGGCCAACAAGAAGATTTTCGAAGGCCGCCGCGATCTCGTCGTTTCCATGCTCAACCAGGCCAAGGGCATCAATTGCCCGGCACCGGAAGGCGCGTTCTACGTCTATCCGTCCTGCGCCGGCATGATCGGCAAGACCGCTCCTTCAGGCAAGGTCATCGAGTCGGATGTGGATTTCGTCTCCGAGCTTCTGGAAGCCGAAGGCGTCGCCGTCGTGCAGGGATCGGCTTTCGGCCTCGGCCCGAACTTCCGCATTTCCTACGCCACGTCGGAAGCGCTGCTCGAGGAAGCCTGCAAGCGCATCCAGCGCTTCTGCGCCGATTGCCGCTGATCGGTCGAACTAGTCTTCAAGGAAGCCCGGCAGGGATGCCGGGCTTTTTTGTTTTCAAAGTCCGGGAAGCTCTCTCCGTCATGCTCGGGCCTGTCCCGAGCATCTGCAACGTCCAGATTTATTTGGACGTGATCAGATCCTTGGGACAAACCCAAGGATGACGTCGTGTGGGAGGGCAGCGTTGTCATCACCCTCAGCCCGGCAGCCTGCCGGGCTTTTTTGTTATGGATAGATGCCCGCTCATCTGACGTCATCCTCGGGCTTGACCCGAGGATCCACAAACCGGGCGTGGACCTCGGGTCAAGCCCGAGGATGACGGTGGAGGGGTTTCGACGACGCCTTTCAGATGCTGGAAATCCAGGTGGGCCCTCGTTTTTAAAGCCCGAGAAACAGCAGCATGATGAAGGTGGCGAAGAGGATGAAGTGCGTCATTCCCTCGATTGCGTTGGTTTCGCCGTCATTGAGGTTGATCGCGGCGGCAATGAGGGTGATGAAGACCATGACGGTCTGAACCGGGGTCATTGCCATGATGAACGGCTGGCCGGTGTAGAGCGCGATGCCCTCCATGACAGGCACGGTCAGGATCACCGTCGACAGCGATGCGCCCATGGCGATATTCACGACGGCCTGCATGCGGTTGCGCAACGCGGACCTTAGCGCGGTGAGGATTTCCGGCGATGCGGAAATTGTTGCAACCACGACGGCCATGAGAGCGGGTGGTGCGCTTGTCCCTTCGAGGCTTTCGCTTAGAAAGGTCGACATAAATTCCGCCAGCACGCCAATCAGCACCACGCCTGCGATGATGAGGCCGATGGAGAGGGGCACGCTGCCTTCATCCTCGTCTTCCGCGTGGCTGTCCGGCGCTTGACCGCCGGTATGCGCCTTGCGGGGATAGGCGTAGCTGAAGAAATAGCTGTGCGGACCAACCTGCATTTTGAGAAACAGGGCATAAAGCGCGATCATCGCGACGATGGTGAAGGCGGAATAGACGTGCCAGCTTTCCTTGGGAATGAATTCCGGCACGATCATCGAGATGCCCATGGCGGTCAGGATCATGACGCCGTAGGTCTTGCCGGAATCGTCATTGTAGGACTGCTCGCCGTGGCGCAGGCCACCCAAAAGGGCGGCCAGTCCCAGAATGCCGTTAATGTCGATCATCACGGCGGAATAGATCGTGTCGCGCACCAGCGTCGGCGAGCTCGACCCTGCTCATGATGATCGCCGAGAACCACGCACCTCCACCAGACACGGCCGGCGAGCGTCAGGATCATGGTGCCATAGGGGTCGCCGACCTTGGCGGCGAGGATTTCGGCGTGATGGGCAACCCGCATCGACACCAGAACGATCACCCCGATTAGGGCGATTGCGGCAATCAGCGCCGCCGTTTTGCCGGCCTCGAATATCGCATGTTCGGCCATATAGGCGACGATTGCCACCGGTATTGCCAGCAGCAGCATACGTTCCTGTTTCAGAATAGAACCCGCCATCGATTTCCCTTCCCCTGAGAGTGTGAGGCTGTGCCGTATCGTCGTTGAGATCAAGCAGGATTTGCGCTTGAGTGCTTTTGGTAGGATAGTGGTGCGGTCAAGGACATGCTGCTCATGCCGTGTTGTCCCCCTCCGGGTGCAATGCTTGAAGCGCGGTTGTGGTTGCCATGTCGCCTACTGAAACAGGAGGAACATGCATGACAAAAGTGGTCTATGAAGTCGTGGAGCATGACGGTGGCTTCGCCTACCGCATGAACGGCGCTTATTCCGAAACCTTCCCTTCCTATTCCGATGCCGTCGAGGCCGCGCGTATCGTCGCTGCCGAGCAGCAGGTGGGCGGCGATGATGAGGAAATCAGCTATCAGGACGAACGCGGCCAGTGGCATGAGGAATACAGCCAGGGCGGCGACCGGCCGGAGGCGGAAGTGGTCGACAGGATTCCGCCGCCAGTGAGACCGTTTTGATGAAAGGCTTTAATGGCGCTAGCGCCGTTGCGGCGGCGCGCCCGGATCGTTTTCCTTCAGGTGGGCCTTCAGGCCTTCGACAAGAGAGCTGAACACGGCCCGGCATCGCGGCGAGGTCTTGAGATTTTCATGCATCGCGACCCAGGCATGCAGCGGGATGTCGGTTTTCGGCAGGACCTGGACAAGCCGGGGGTCCTTGCGCGCCAGGCCGATCTGACAGACGCCGATGCCCGCGCTGGCGCGGATCATGGCAAGCTGGGCAAGGTTGCTGTCGGCGCGGATTTCGAAGGACACTTCCTCGATATCGGGTATTTCCGGATCCAGCGTCCGCATGCGCTGCATTGCCGCCCTGATGAAAGGCGTCTTGCGGTCGAAACCGATCATCCGGTGGCGGTTCAGTTCTTCCATGCTTTTCGGAGTGCCGGCCCTTGCCAGATAGTCGCGGGTCGCATGAAAACCCAGCCTGAAATTGCCGATATAGCGCATGACGATGGAATCCTGCTGCGGTTCGGTCATACGAATGGCGATATCGGCCTCGCGGCGCAAAAGATCTTCCAGCGTGTCGGAGAGTGAAAGTTCGATTTCCAGCCGGGGGTGAACGTCCTGCATGGCGGCGATGATCGGCGGCAGCATTTCCACGCCGATAATATCCGACGCGCTGATCCGCACGGTGCCTTCGATCTTGCCGACCTCGCCCGAGGCGGCCCGCATCAGGGCTGCGGCCGTCGCCGCCAGATTTTCCGCATAGGGCCTGAGCGCCAGCGCCGCTTCCGTCGGCATCAACCCGTGCGGCGAGCGGATGAACAGCGGAAAGCCGACAGCCTCCTCCAGCGCACCGATGTGGCGCCCGGCTGTCGGTTGGGTGATGCCGAGCTCGCGGGCGGCGGCGGAAAGCGAGCCGTCGCGCAGCACGCTGAGGAAGGTGCGGTAAAAATCCCAGCTGACATCGCGGCTTCTGATTATAAGATTTTGTATAGCGGCTCCACTCATTTAGACAATTTCGTATATCGCCTGGCGGGTCGATACTCCAGCCCAGAAGAAGGAGTAATGGCGATGATATATGAAAACCACGCGAATACAGCAGAGAATAATCAGCCTCTGGCCTTGATCCTCGGAGCGAATGGCGGCCTCGGCAGCCATGTCGCGACGATGCTGTTGCAGCGCGGCTGGCGGGTGAGGGCTATGACGCGCCAGTCTGCGGCGGCTGAAGGTGACGACGGCATCGAGCGCGTGACTGGCGACGCCATGAACCGGCAAGATGTGGTCAAGGCGGCAGAAGGCGCCGGGCTCATCGTCCATGCGGTCAATCCTGCCGGATATCGCAACTGGGACGAACAGGTGCTGCCGATGCTCGACAACACCATTGCCGCTGCCGAGGCCTCAGGGGCGAGGATCGTGTTTCCGGGCAGCGTCTATAATTTCGGTGCCGATGCCTTTCCGCTCCTAACGGAGGACAGCCCGCAAAAGCCTTTCACCCGCAAGGGCGGCTTGCGCGTGGAAATGGAGCGGCGGTTGAAAATGGCATCGATGCGCGGCGTGCCGGTCCTGATCGTCCGCGCCGGGGATTTCTTCGGCCCGGATGCGAAGAACAACTGGTTTTCGCAGATGCTGGTGCGGCCGGGCAAGCCGGTTCGCAGCGTTCAGAACCCCGCAGCCCCCAATGCCGGGCATCAATGGGCCTATCTGCCTGACGTGGCCGAGATCATCGGGCGGCTGCTCGATCGCTCGGGCGAGCTTCAGCCGTTTGCCGTCTACCATATGGAGGGTGTCTGGGATTTCGACGGGCTGCAACTGTTCGCGGCAATCGAGCGCGCTGTCGGCCATCCCGTCAAGATGCGGCGGCTTTCGTGGCTGGCAATCGGGCTGGCTTCACCCTTCGTTCCGCTGTTCCGCGAAGTCATGGAAATGAAATATCTCTGGCAGATGCCGATCTGGATGAGCAACCGCAAGCTGGTCGAGTTCCTCGGCACAGAACCGCGAACGCCGATCGATGCGGCGGTATCGGCAACATTGGCGAGCCTCGGTTGCCTGGGCGATGTCGCGCAACCGGCAGGCCTTCACCATCCGGCCGATGCCGGGGGCAGGGTGTGATGGCGACGGTGGCAAATGGATTTTCCCGCCGGCGCCGTCTGTTCGCCGTGATTTCGGCAGGCGTGCCGGTGCTGATTTTTGCGCAGGTGCTGCTGGCCGGGCTGTCGATCTATTATGACGGGTCGCTGCTTGCGGTTCACAAGGGGCTCGGCATGCTGATTGCCGTTCCCATCGTCTTGCTGGTCATCCTCGCCCTGCGCCATGAGGACGTTCGCCCGAACCTCGGCCGCGCGCTGGTGCTGCTTGCCCTCTACTGTCTTCAGGTGGCGCTGATGAGCATCGGCCGGGAGACGGGCAATGGCTTTCTGCAGGCGCTGCATGTGGCCAACGCCTTCGTGATGGGCGGGTTTTCCGATTTTGCCGCGCGGCAGGCGCGGAGCCTGTCCTGAAACGGCAAAACGCCGCGCCGCTGGGAAGCGGTGCGGCGTTTCGGGTTTATCAATGATCAGCCAAGTGCCGGATAGTCGGTATAACCTTCCGCACCGCCGCCATAGAAGGTCGGCTGGTTCGGTTCGTTCAGCGGCGCGTCGTCTTTTAGGCGGCGCACCAGATCCGGGTTGGCGATAAAGGCCTTGCCGAAGGCTACGGCATCGACCTTGCCGCTTTCCACCGCCTCGATGGCGCTCTGGCGGTCGTAGCCATTGTTGGCGATCCACAGGCCCTTGCCGCCGGCATTGCGATAGGCGGCCTTGAAGGCGGCGTAATCGAACGGCTTGTCGCCCTGCTTGAAGTCGCGCGGGCCGCCGGTTGCACCTTCAACAACATGGATGAAGGCGAGGTTGCGCTTGCCGAGTTCTTCCGCGACGTAATTATAGAGCGGCTGCGGGTCGGCCTCGAAAACGTCATTGGCGGGGGTGACGGGCGACAGGCGAATGCCGGTGCGGCCGGCGCCAATCTCTGCCGCAACCGCATCGACGACTTCCAGGAGGAAGCGGGCGCGGTTTTCGATCGCGCCGCCATAGTTGTCGGTGCGCTGGTTGGTGCTGGATTTCAGGAACTGCTCGATCAGGTAGCCATTGGCGGCATGGATTTCGACGCCGTCGAATCCGGCTTCCAGTGCTGCGCGTGCGCCGCTGCGGTAATCCTCGAGGATCAGGCCGATATCGTCGATGGTCAATGCGCGCGGCTCGGAGGTTTCCGCAAAGGAGCCAGTGCCGTCATCATTGATGATATAGGTCTTGGACTTGGCGATAATGGCGGAAGGGGCGACCGGCTGTCCGCCATGCGGCTGCAGCGAGGTGTGGGAAATGCGCCCCACATGCCAGATCTGCGCGACGATCTTGCCGCCGGCCGAATGCACGCCATCGGTGACCTTTTTCCAGCCCGCGACCGCTTCCTGCTTGTAGAGGCCAGGAACATCCGCATAACCCTGACCCTGCTGGGAAATCGGCGTGCCTTCGGTGACGATCAGCCCGGCTGTTGCGCGCTGCTCGTAATAGGTGGCGTTGAGGTTGTTGGGAATTGCCCCCGGCGAGCGGTTGCGGGTGAGGGGAGCCATGACGATACGGTTGGCGAGTGCGATATCGCCGGCCTGTGCCGGTTCGAAAAGACTTGTCATGCGACTTCACTTTCTGGTCGGTTGGCGAAATTGCGCGGCTGGCGCGCTCTCTTGATGTCTGGGCATCGGAGAGAAAACCGTCTTGCAGCTCTCGGTCCGACGCCCGGGTCTTATAAGCTTGGGAGGCTCAAAGATTGGCTTGCAGATAATTGCGGAAGGCGTCGATGGTTTCCCCGTTGCGCTCGAAAAACACCCATTGCCCGACTTTTTTCGACCTGATGAGACCGGCCGCCTGCAAAACCGCCAGATGCGACGAGACCGTCGATTGCGACAGGCCGCTGATCTGGAACTGGTTGGCGCATACGCCCATGCTGAGCGGATGGTCCTGGCAGAAGTGATTTTCCGGGCTTTTCAGCCATTCCAGGAACTTCAGCCTTGCGGGATGCGAAAGGGCTTTGAGGATTTCCTCCGGGTCCATCTGTGTTTCTTTAATATCTGACATGATCGATATTTATATCGATGGTTTCCGATATACAAGTCACGTCTCTGTGAGGGCGTCACCCAGGCCGGGAAGGGTTCTCAAAAAAATGGCCGCCAGATTTCTCTGCGGCCAATAAGTTTGAAGGTCAAAAACCTCCAGAGGGGAACAGCTGTCGCGTGCATAGGCAGGCGTGACAGCTATTAGAAATATGGGAGGCACAAGAATGCAAAACAAGGTTGCATCATGCGATATTTCGCCAAATTGGGGAAAATTCTTGCGGGTAAAAAAAGAGGGCCGCCGGATAAATCCAGGGCCCTTTAAGTGTGAAGGTCAAAAACCTCCAGAGGGGAACAGCTGATGCGGTGGAACTGGGAGGAAAAGCCACCGTGTGCATCAACTGAGAGCGATATGGTGCTTTTTTGTGCACGAAACAACTCTTTTTTGTGCAGGTCAGGCATGCGCTCGGCGCAGGTCTGGATATTTCCGGTATAATTTATGTGCAAAGCTGATGCACAGCGCGTCCGGCGCGCCGCCACCTTCTGTAGGCCAACCCCATGAATTAGTATGATATTCTATGGTGCTGGCCTATTAAAACGTCAGAAGTTCCAGTTGCGGGCCTTGGCGACGACGAAGTCGCGGAAGGCTTTCAGTTTTGCAGCGTTTTTCATCTCGTCCGGGTAACAGAAGTAGGTATCGAACGAGGGAATATCGGCGGCAAGCGACAACTGAATCAATCCCGGATCGCGCCCGACGATGTAATCCGGCAAACAGGCGATCCCTATTCCCAACAGGCAGGCGCGCTTGATCGAGGTCTGGCTGTTGATTTGCAGATGCGGAATGCGGGTGTTGTCGGACGAGCGCCCGGCATTTTCCAGCCAGTTGACATCAAGCAGGTAGTTAGGCGCGGGTTCGCCGAAAGAGATGATCCGGTGGTTGTCCAGATCTTCGATCGACTGTGGCTCGCCATGGCGGTTGATGTAGGAGGGCGCCGCATAGACATGCATGTGCACCGTGAACAGCTTGCGCTGGATAAGGTCCGACTGTTGCGGCTGGCGCAGGCGGATGGCGCAATCGGCGTGCCGCATGTTCACATCCAGCTCCTCATTGTCGAGGATGAGCTGGATCGACATTTCCGGATAGAGTTGCAGGAATTCCTGCACCTTGTCCGTCAGCCAGCCCTGACCGAGACCAACCGTCGTCGTCACGCGCAGCTTGCCGCTCGGCTTCTCCGTCGTTTCGGTCAGTTGCATCTTGACGGTTTCAAGCTTCAGCAACACGTCATGGGCGGTGCGGTACAGCAGCTCGCCCTGTTCGGTGAGGATCAGACCTCTGGCGTGGCGGTGAAACAGCTTCACGCCAACATCCTGTTCCAGCGCGCTGACCTGGCGGCTGATGGCCGACTGGGACAAATGCAGCTTGTCGGCAGCGTGGGTAAAAGACCCCGCTTCGGCTGCGGCATGAAAAATGCGCAGTTTATCCCAGTCCAATGGCATTGCCATGCCTATCCTGCCTTTCGGTTATTCGGCTGCTACCGCGAGCGGTTGCTGCGCGGTGAGGTACCGTTCTGCTTCGAGGGCGGCCATGCAGCCCATACCGGCGGCGGTGATGGCCTGACGGTAAATGTCGTCGGTAACGTCGCCGGCGGCGAAAATGCCTTCGACGTCGGTCGCGGTGGAATCGGGCGCGGTCCACATGTAGCCGTTATCCTTGAGCTTTACCTTGCCCTTGAACAGTTCGACTGCCGGCGCGTGGCCGATGGCGACGAAAACGCCGTCGATGGGCGTATCGCTGATGACGCCGGTCTTGGTGTCACGCAGCCTGACGCCCGAAACCGAGGGTGGCATAGGTGGCTTTGCGGGAGCACCGGTGATTTCGGCAATTTCCGTGTTCCACAGGATCTTGACGTTTTCCTTGGCGAAAAGCCGTTCCTGAAGGATTTTCTCCGAGCGGAAGCTATCGCGGCGATGCACGACCGTCACCGTCTTGGCGATATGGGCGAGATAGAGCGCTTCTTCCACGGCGGAGTTGCCGCCGCCGACCACGATCACATCCTTGTTGCGATAGAAGAAGCCATCGCAGGTGGCGCAGGCGGAAACACCGAAGCCCTGAAAATGCTGCTCGCTCTCGATGCCCAGCCACTTGGCCTTGGCGCCTGTCGCGATGATCAGCGTGTCGGCGGTCCAGACCTGACCGGAATCGGTCTTGACCACGAAGGGGCGCGTATTGGTCTCGACTTCGGTCACGAGGTCGCTGACGATTTCCGCGCCCACATGCGTCGCCTGCTTCAGCATCTGATCCATCAGCCATGGGCCCTGGATCGGATCGGCATAACCCGGATAGTTTTCGACATCGGTGGTGATCATCAATTGCCCACCCTGTTCCATGCCGGCAATCAGCACGGGTTTCAGCATTGCGCGGGCCGCGTAGATCGCCGCCGTATAACCGGCGGGGCCAGAGCCAATGATCAATACCTTGGTATGGCGGGCAGACATGGAGACAATCCTTTTTAAAAGCATCGGGGCCTTTCGGCAGCAGAACTTCCAGCCGCAGCACGGCAGACAGGCCGCAACCCCTTCATTGCCCGGTATTTAAGGTTGTCTAGTGCCTTTATTCAAGGGCAGCCTTGCGTTACCAACAAGGCAGTTGTGGATGCACACGCAATTTTGTAACCGGCTGGCGGCATATTGTTGCGAATCCTGCGCCGAATAGTACAAGGAAGTTCTCCAGCTCAACGAGGAACCTCTCCGTGACCAGCGTCGAACTCGATGCCATCGATCTGAAAATCCTGCGCGAATTGCAGCGCGACGGGCGCATGACCAATGTGGAACTGGCCGAAAGGGTCGGTATTTCCGCACCGCCATGCCTGAGGCGCGTGCGCAAGCTGGAAGAAGCCGACGTGATCCAGGGCTATCACGCCATGTTGAACGCGCCGAAGCTCGGTTTCGATCTGGTTGCCTTCTGCATGGTCGGCCTCAAGCGCCAGTCGGACAGCAATCTGAAAGCCTTTGCGGCGGCAACGGGTGGATGGTCGCTGGTACGCCAGGCGTGGATGGTATCAGGCGAAAGCGATTTCCTGCTGCATTGCATCGCCAGAAACTTGACCGAGTTTCAGGATTTCGTCATCGAGGTTCTGACGGCGGACGAAAACGTCGATACCGTGCGCACCATGCTCACCATCCGTCAGGTCAAGCGCGTCGGTCTGGTGGAAATCTGAGCGCTGCTTAGCCTGGAGCACGTCCGGTTTAAACGGAATCTTCTGATGTGCCCTATCGCTTTTTTTCTATGCATTTTTCGGACGTAAAATCGCTATGCACTTTTACTGGAAATGCTCTCGCCGCAAGGCGTCGTAGATCGTGCCGAGGCTCGTCGCCTCTTTTTCCAGTGGAAATGCGGTGCGCACATGCGCAAGTCCGGCACGGGCATGGTCCCTGGCGAGAGCAGGATCGGCAAGATAGGTCTTTATGGCATCCCGCAGGGATGCGTAGTCGCCGGCCTCGACGACCATGCCGGTCTTGCCCTTGACGATCATTTCCTCATAGGCGCCGGCATTGCTGGCAACGACGGCCGTCTCGGACGCCATGGCTTCCAGCGGCGTCAGGCCAAAGCCCTCGTTGCGGGACGGCGCGACATAGAGCGTCAGCCGCCGATACCAGGGCTTGATGTCGTCCACTTCGCCCTGAAAGACGATTCTCTCCGAAAGACCCGCCGCTGCGACATCGGCCACGAGCTTATCGGCGAAGGCCTTGTGCTCCGCCGTTACCCGGCCGGAAACGACCGCAGTCCACTCGGGATAACTGGGTAGCACCTCGATCATGGCGCGCACGAAAAGGTCGGTGCCCTTCTGGTGGCGGACCCGTCCGAAACAGCCGATCAGATAATGTCCCGGCAGGCCGGTCGAAGCGATCGTATCTTCCGGGCCGGTTGCGGGATGAAACAGTTCGGTATCGACGCCATGCATGACGACCCTGTGAGGCACTTCCAGAAACGAGCCTGAGCGACCGCTTGTGGCGACGACCGCATCCATCTTCGAAATCAGAAAGCGGGTATAGGCGGAATGCCGCCTTTGCGCGGCCGAGGTGAACAGCAGCTTCACCTTCATGCGCAGCACGTCGCGCATGAGAATACCCGGCAACATTTCCAGGTTGCGGCGGGCGTGCCAGATGCGCGGACCACCCAGCGGGCCGTTTTGCCAGAGACGCCACAGATCGCGAAAGCGCACATGCGGCAGATGCTGCGGCAGGCCCGGCCCGATGACGGCGACCTTCTGATCCAGCCGGTTTTGCACCGGAATAAGCTGAACGATGGTGGAGGTCACGCCGGAGAGCCTGCGTTTGAAGTTCGGCGCAAGCACCTGCACATCTTTCAGACTGGCGTGGGGCAAGATGGGCTTCCGTCTTTGCGGCTAGAGCACGTCCGGTTTGAACGGAATCTTCTGATGCGCTCTATCTCTTTGTTTCTACAAATTTTCCGGACGTAAAACCGCTACGCACTTTTACTGGAAATGCTCTAAGGCAGGAGGTTCAGTTCAAGACGTCAATGCAATGCGCCTGCGGGGGCGCATTGCAGGTCAAGGGCAGATCAGCCCCACTGTACGGCGAGGATCTCGTAACCCTTGGCGCCGCCCGGTGCGTTGACTTCGATGCTGTCGCCGACTTCCTTGCCGATGAGGGCGCGGGCGATGGGCGAGGAAATGGAAATGCGTCCGGCCTTCACATCGGCTTCCTGGTCGCCGACGATCTGGTAGGTTCTTTCCTCGTCGCTATCCTCGTCGATCAGTTTCACGGTGGCGCCGAACTTGATCTTGGAACCGGACATCTTGGACAGGTCGATGACTTCTGCGCGTGCGGTCAGGTCTTCGAGTTCGGTGATGCGGCCTTCGTTATGGCTCTGGGCTTCCTTGGCAGCGTGGTATTCGGCGTTTTCCGAAAGGTCGCCATGGGCGCGCGCCTCCGCAATTGCCTCGATGATACGGGGACGCTCCTCCTGCTGGCGAAAGCGCAGCTCCTCCTGCAGCTTGATGAATCCACCGTGCGTCATCGGTACTTTTTCTACCATTTTTTTATCCTTCGCAGTCCTGTCGCTTTACTTGCAGACACAAAAAGAAACAGGTTCCGGAGGGGAACTCCGGAACCATGCCAAAATCATAACTGAGCCGACTATATCAGAAGACGACAGCGAAATGCCAGCAAATTTCAGACGGGTATATTTCCTCATTCATTCAGCGCCTTAACGGATGAGATTGACATTTTTCAATAGAACATATAGTGAACATTGCCATGAAGAAGTCAATCATGCAACGACTGGCCATTCTCTCCGATGCGGCCAAATACGATGCGTCCTGCGCTTCCAGCGGCACGACGAAACGCAGCTCTGCTGCATCAGGCGGACTGGGTTCCACAGAGGGATCCGGCATCTGCCATGCCTATGCGCCGGACGGGCGCTGCATTTCGCTCCTGAAGATCCTGCTCACCAATTTCTGCATCTATGATTGTGCCTATTGCATCAATCGGTCTTCGAGCAATGTCGAGCGGGCGCGGTTTACGGCTGAGGAGGTGGTGTGGCTGACGCTGGAGTTCTATCGGCGCAATTATATCGAGGGGCTGTTTCTCTCGTCCGGCATCATCCGCTCGTCCGATCACACGATGGAAGAGATGGTGCGGGTGGCGCGGGAACTGCGCGTTACGCATGGTTTTCGTGGTTATATCCATCTGAAATCGATTCCCGAGGCTTCGGCAAAGCTGATTGAGGAAGCCGGGCTTTACGCCGACCGGCTGTCGATCAACATCGAATTGCCGACCGATAGCGGCGTCAGCCGTTTCGCGCCGGAAAAGCAGCCCGCCAATATTCGCCGCTCGATGGCCGATATCCGCTTGAAGATAGAGGAGGCGGGGGAACCGACCGTCAGGACGCGAAAGACCAAGCGCTTTGCGCCTGCCGGACAGAGCACGCAGATGATCGTGGGGGCGGATGGGGCTGATGACAGCACGATTCTCTCCACCAGCGCTCGGCTTTATGGCAGCTACGGTCTGCGGCGCGTCTATTATTCGGCGTTCAGCCCCATTCCGGATTCGTCCAAAAATCTGCCGCTCATCAAGCCGCCCTTGATGCGCGAACACCGGCTTTATCAGGCGGATTGGCTCTATCGTTTTTATGGTTTCGATATTGGTGAAATCACCGCGATTGGCGGTAACGGCATGCTCGATCTCGATATCGACCCGAAGCTTGCCTGGGCGCTCAAAAATCGCGACCGTTTTCCGGTTGATGTCAATGTGGCGGATCGCGAAATGCTGCTGCGCGTGCCCGGCTTCGGCACCAAGACCGTCGCCTCGGTTCTGTCATCACGCCGGTTTCGGCGGGTGCGGCTCGAAGATATCGCCCGTTTCGGCGTTTCCCTGAAAAAGGTGAAGGCCTTCATCGTCGCGGATGGCTGGACGCCGGGCAAGCTGACCGAGCGGCCGGATTTGCGGGCGATGTTTGCGCCGCAGCCCGAACAATTGTCGCTGCTGTGATGTACGGCCCGGTTCTGGAAGGGCGGGGCGATTTTGGCGAGTGGCGGGATGCGGCGCGCGCGGCGCTTGCCGCCAATGTGCCGCCGGAGGCGATTGACTGGCGGTTGCGGGATGAAGGGGCCGGGCTTCTCGATTTTGCCGGAAGGCCTTTGCCGTCGCCCGGCGCGGGCGACGCGCAGGTGTCCGTTCCGGCCTCTTTCGTGACGCTGGCGCAGGCGATCATCTGTCACAGCGATCCCGGCCGTTTCGCGCTGCTCTACCGGCTGCTGTGGCGGCTGAAGCGGGATCGCGCCCTGTTGCAGTTCAAGTCCGATCCCGATGTTTCACAGGCGCGGTTACTCGAAAAGTCTGTCCGCCGCGATTGTCACAAGATGACGGCCTTCGTCCGCTTCAAGGAAGTGCCCTTTCCACAGGGGCAGGGCGGGCGGCGGCGCTTCATTGCGTGGTTCGAGCCGGATCATTTCATCGTCGAGCGGACGGCCCCGTTTTTCCAGCGGCGGTTCACGGATATGGACTGGCTGATCGCCACACCGAACGGTTCGGCGCAATGGGACGGAAAGGTGCTGGAGACATCGCCGCTGGCGGCGCCCAAGCCCGAACTGAGTGATGCAACGGACGAACTCTGGCGAACCTATTATGCCAATATATTCAATCCGGCGCGTCTGAAGATAAAGGCGATGACGGCGGAGATGCCGAAGAAATACTGGAAAAATCTGCCGGAAGCCGACCTTATTCCGGGTCTCGTTCTGGGGGCCGAGGCGCGGGTGCTGGAGATGGCGGCAAAGGCTGCGAGCCAGCCGCAACCCTTCCACCATCGCCTTCAGGCTGCGGCGTCAGCGCGCGAGGAGCCGCAACCGGTGCCTGACGGCACGCTCGCTTCACTGGCGCGGGAGGCTGCCCATTGCACGCGGTGTTCCCTGCATTGCAAGGCCACACAGACGGTGTTTGGTGCCGGGCCGCAAGATGCGGAAATCATGGTGGTGGGCGAGCAGCCCGGCGATCAAGAGGACCTCGTGGGAAAACCCTTCGTCGGCCCCGCCGGGCAGCTCTTCGATCGTGCCCTTGCTGAAACCGGCATCGACCGGAAGGCGCTCTACGTGACCAATGCGGTCAAACATTTCAAATATGAGGCCCGAGGCAAGAAGCGCATTCACCAGCGCCCGGATGCGGGCGAAGTGCAGCATTGCCGCTGGTGGCTGCATCAGGAAATTGCGCTGGTCCAGCCAAGGTTGATCGTGGCGATGGGGGCAACGGCGCTGTTTGCATTGACCGGCGGCAAGGAAAAGGTTTCCGAGGTTCGCGGCCGCCCGATACCGATGCAGGAAGGGCGCACACTGTTTGTGACGGTCCATCCCTCCTATCTCTTGCGTCTTCCCGATGTTGGCAGGAAAGACGCTGAGATGAGACGTTTCACACAGGAAATTGAGTTTATGAGAACATTTGAATAAATAGATTTATCTATATTAAACTAATCAATAATATAGACGTCACGATCCTGGTTTAAGTTTTATTTGTAGCCTTTTTATAATCAAAAAAGTAATGATAATATTATGTTTGTTCGGCGCATGGGTATATTATGTTAGGTGGGCTTGATCTCGCAACAGTCATAATGATGCAGAAGTGTTCTTACATTGTTGGATTGCTGAGTTTCATCTACCTGCAAACGACGAATCGCGACTTGCGTGGCCCTGTCACGCTCGCTGCGGGTTTCGCTGCGATGACGATCGGCTCCACGCTTGCCGGTTACGGCGAATGGGGAATAGTGTCGCAGGAGCTGTGGCAACTTGGCAGCATCGGCTTCGGTATTACCGGTTACGCGCTGATCTGGCTCGGCCTGAAAACATTGAGCGACGAGCGTGCCGCCAGCCGATCGACGCTGATCGCCTTGTGCGCCGTGACCTTGCTGGCAATCGGTCTTGCGCAGCAGGTGGCCGATAATAATGCGTTTCGTGCCGCGCTGTTCAACGGTTGTGCGGCCCTCGCCTATATTGGCGGGGCGGCGGTTCTTCTGGCCAACTGGCCCAGGGAGCCGATCTCTTCGCGGCTGGCGCTTTCGGCCATCACGGGTATTTCCGGGCTGATATCGCTGATGGTGGCGAAAAGCATGCTGTTTCCGGCCTATGCCACCATCGATATCGTCAATGCGTTTTTCTTCATCATCACCCTGAACTTTGCGATTGCGCTGTTCGTGATAATTCTGGTGGCCGAGCGTTCGCAACGGAAATTGCTGGTTCTTGCCAACACCGATCCGCTGACCGGCGTGAAGAACCGGCGCTTCTTTTTCCAGGCCTTGCCCGCCGTGCCCGAAACCACCGATGCAGCGATGCTGCTCGATATCGATCACTTCAAGTCGATCAACGACCGCTTCGGCCACGCCGTCGGCGACAGCGTTCTTCAGGAAGTGGCCAAACGTATCGGCGGCAGCATTCGCGGCGGTGACGTGCTGGCGCGCTATGGCGGCGAAGAATTCATCATCTTCCTGCCGGGTGCGGGCGTTCAGAAAGCCTCGATGATCGGTGAACGCATTCGCAATGCGGTTGCGGCAACCGAAGTCGATTGCGGCGGTTTGCGCGTCGGCGTGACGATCAGCATCGGCGTTGCCACCAGCGGCGATGAACGCTGCGATCTGCTGTCCCTCGCGGAAATGGCGGACCGCGCCCTTTACCGCGCCAAGACGGAGGGGCGCAATTGCGTGCGCGAAGCGCTGGCGGCGTGAGGCTTTTGCGGTTTTTCGCGCGATAGCTTATTTCCTGTAAAATTTCACCGTGGTTCTGCGCCTGGAAATACGTTACGATGAATATACAGGTTGCGCGCAGCCATTCCGTTTAGAATAAAACCATTTAAGAATAAGATGACATCACAGTTTATTTTAGAGGTTTTCAAAGTTGCCCAGCCGCGCAATAATCTACGTTACTGACACAGGTTTTTTGTATCCCACGCTGGTTTCCGCAGATCAGATGTGGCCGCAGGCCGAAGAAAATAATTGCGACATACTTATTTATCTCATCAATGTCGATGAAGCATTGATAGCAAGAGTTGCCGCAGAATTCCCCAGGTTTCACGTAATAGGTCTGAGTGACCAGCAGTTTGCTTTGCCAGATGGTGTGTTTTTCAAAAAGGACCATGTGGCATTGGCCACATTGGGGCGATTGGTCCTGTTCGAGCATATTCCTGTACAGTATGAGCACGTCGTCTACGTCGATGGGGACACCCTGATTTTAGGGGATGTTTCCGACCTACTTCTCAAAGATGTGCCATTGGGAAACATCGCTGCGGGACGCGGCGGGCTTTGGCTCTCGAAGTATGAATACGGGCCGGGCGCAAAGGCTGACCGCGCATATGTGCGCTCCATCGGGACGACAGTTGAAGAATATTTCAATGCAGGCGTCTTGGCATTCCGCAGACAAACGCTCGCAACACTTGGCCCAGATGCCCTGCATTATTTTTTTGAAAACTCCAAAGCGTGCCGGCAACACGATCAAAGCGCCCTGAATGCTGTTGCACGTGGCAAGGTGGAGTTTATCTGGCCGGGTTACAACTATCATGGCAGCTACGATGCGCTTGGAGCGACATTGACTAGATCCCCTGCCATCGTTCACTTAACAGGCCCCTTCAAGCCCTGGCTGATGGCCGAAGGTCCCAACGCCAAGTACAGTGCTGCTTACGAAGCGTTCGACCGTCGTTTCCCTGTCATCGCTGAACTCAGGAAACGGCAAACTGCGGAACGGTCAGCAGAATTGCTGAAGCAATGGCGGAAGAACAAACGGCGGTCGTCTCTTTTTTTCTGGCGTCCTGTCGTGAAACGTTATTTGCTCGAACAGTACGATCGGACTTTCGAAAGCCAGTTCTTGCGCATCATGCCCAAATGACGACGAGAATGGGCAATGGGTTCTGCCAAATAAGGACGCGCAATCACTAGGCTGCAATCGGCACGCGGACGACGGTTGCAATGACCAATCCTGCTCGGTGACGTTGAACTTGGACAAGACGGCTGCTGTAGAGAAGTTCTGCGAGAAATTTGCCTTCCGGCATTGATCGGGTTGCTGAGCGCATTGGCGTCAAGGTCGCGCCATTTGATGCGGTTCGCTAAATCTAAACGGGACGTATTTTAACGCAAAACGCCGCAGGCAGACCCGCGGCGTTTCAATGATTTTCAGTGACGGCTGAGCTTACTGGAAATAGCTCTGCAAGGGCTTCACTTCGAGGTTTCCGGCCTTCAGCGCCTTGATGGCGAGGGCTGCTGCTTCAGCGCCTGCCATCGTCGTGTAATAGGGCACCTTCTGCATCAGCGTTGCGCGGCGCAGCGACTTGGAGTCCGAAATCGCCTTGTTGCTGTCGGTGGTGTTGATGACGAGCTGGACCTGGCGGTTACGGATGGCGTCCTCGATATGCGGACGGCCTTCCTGCACCTTGTTGATCTTTTCGGCGTTGATGCCCTGTTCGGCGAGGAAACGCTGGGTGCCGCCGGTTGCCACGACCTTGAAGCCGCTTTCCACGAGGATGCGGATGGCGGGCAGGACGCGTTCCTTGTCGTCATAGCGCACCGAGACGAACACCGTGCCGGAGCGCGGCAGATCGACGCCGGCGCCGAGCTGGCTCTTGGCGAAGGCCAGTGCGAAATCCGTGTCGAGGCCGATGACTTCGCCGGTCGAGCGCATTTCTGGTCCGAGCAGAATGTCGACGCCGGGGAAGCGGGCGAAGGGGAAGACGGCTTCCTTGACGGCAATGTGCTTCAGGTTGCGCGGGTCGGGCTTCTCGCCATAGGCGGCAATCGCCGCATCGAGCTTTTCGCCGGCCATGATGCGGGCGGCGATCTTGGCAATCGGCGCGCCGATGGTTTTTGCAACGAAGGGCACGGTGCGCGAGGCGCGCGGGTTGACTTCGAGCACGTAGATCGTGCCGTCCTTGATGGCGTATTGCACGTTCATCAGGCCGCCGACATGGAGCGCCTTGGCAAGCGCCGTCGTCTGGCGCTCCAGCTCGTCGAGGGTTTCCTTGCTCAGCGAACGGGATGGCAGCGAGCAAGCGCTGTCGCCCGAGTGGATGCCGGCTTCTTCGATGTGTTCCATGATGCCGGAGACGAAGACGCTTTCGCCGTCGCACAGCGCATCGACGTCCACTTCGACGGCGTTGGTCAGGTAGCTGTCGAACAGCAGCGGGTTCTTGCCGAGCAGGGTGTTGATCTGGCCGGTCTTGTCGTTCGGGTAACGCTGCTTGATATCCTCAGGCACGAGGCCCGGAACCGTGTCGAGCAGATAGGTCTGGAGCTGGCCTTCCGAATGAATGATCTGCATGGCGCGGCCACCTAGAACATAGGACGGACGCACGACCAGCGGGAAGCCGATTTCCGAGGCGACGAGGCGGGCCTGTTCGACCGAATAGGCGATGCCGTTGTTCGGCTGGGCAAGGTCGAGCTTCATCAGAAGCTTCTGGAAGCGGTCGCGGTCTTCGGCAAGGTCGATCATGTCAGGCGCGGTGCCGAGGATCGGGATACCGTTCTTTTCCAGCGCTTCGGCCAGTTTGAGCGGCGTCTGGCCGCCGAACTGCACGATGACGCCGACCAGCTCGCCCTTTTCCTGTTCGGCGCGCATGATCTCGATCACGTCTTCAGCCGTCAGCGGTTCGAAATACAGGCGGTCGGAGGTGTCGTAGTCGGTCGAAACCGTTTCCGGGTTGCAGTTGATCATGATTGCTTCAAAGCCGGCGTCCTTCAGTGCGAAGGCGGCATGGCAGCAGCAATAATCGAACTCGATGCCCTGGCCGATGCGGTTCGGACCGCCGCCGAGGATGACGACCTTCTTGCGGTCGGAAACCTGGGCTTCGGAGCGGGCGGCGCCGACGAAGGGAATTTCATAGGTCGAATACATGTAGGCGGTGGGCGAGGCGAATTCGGCCGCGCAGGTGTCGATGCGCTTGAAGACCGGACGGACGTTGAGGCTGTTGCGTAGCTCGGCCACTTCCTTCGGGCGCTTGCCGGTCAGAATGGCAAGGCGGGCGTCGGAAAAGCCCATGGCTTTGAGCATGCGTAGGTTCTCGGCGTCCTGCGGCAGGCCTTGCTCGCGAATGCGGGCTTCCATGTCCACGATTGCCTTGAACTGGGCGATGAACCAGGGGTCGATCTTGGAGTTTTCGTGAACTTCCTGCTCCGTCATGCCCATGCGCAGCGCTTGCGCGACCATGCGCAGGCGGTCCGGCGTCGGGGTGCCGATGGCGGCGCGGATGGCGTTCTTGGAGCCTTCGCCCTCTTCAAAGCCGGGGATTTCGATTTCATCGAGACCGGTGAGGCCGGTTTCCATGCCGCGCAGCGCCTTCTGCAGCGATTCTGCGAAAGTGCGGCCGATGGCCATGACTTCGCCGACCGACTTCATGGCGGTGGTAAGGATCGGCGAGGCGCCGGGGAATTTCTCGAAGGCGAAACGCGGGATCTTGGTGACGACGTAGTCGATAGACGGTTCGAACGACGCTGGCGTCGCGCCGCCGGTGATGTCGTTTTCCAGCTCGTCGAGTGTATAGCCGATGGCAAGCTTGGCGGCGATCTTGGCAATCGGGAAGCCGGTTGCCTTGGAGGCGAGAGCCGACGAGCGCGAGACGCGCGGGTTCATTTCGATGACGACGAGGCGGCCGTCCTTCGGGTTGACGGCGAACTGCACGTTCGAGCCGCCGGTTTCCACGCCGATCTCGCGCAGCACCGCAATCGAGGCGTTGCGCATGATCTGGTATTCCTTGTCGGTCAGCGTCAGCGCTGGCGCAACGGTGATGGAATCGCCGGTGTGGACGCCCATCGGATCGATGTTTTCGATGGAGCAGATGATGATGCAATTATCCGCGGTGTCGCGGACCACTTCCATCTCATATTCCTTCCAGCCGAGAACCGATTCTTCGACCAGAACTTCGGTGGTCGGCGAAGCGTCGAGGCCGCCCGAGACGATGTCGAAGAATTCCGAGCGGTTATAGGCAATGCCGCCGCCGGTGCCACCAAGCGTGAAGGACGGGCGGATGATGGCGGGCAGGCCGACATGGTCGATGGCCTGGGCGGCGATGGCAATCGCATGCGCCATGTAACGCTGCTTGCGGTCGGTCTCACCAAGGTTCCACTGGTTTTCCAGATCGTCCAGCGCCGTGTCCAGCTCAGCGCCTGAAAGCTTGCCCTTGAGTTCAGCGCGGGCGGCCTCGTGCTTCTTGCGGTCGGCGTCCTTGATTTCGGTGGCGTTGGCCAGCATGGATTTCGGCGTTTCGAGGCCGATGCGGGCCATTGCCTCGCGGAAAAGGGCGCGGTCTTCCGCCATGTCGATGGCTTCGGGCTTGGCGCCAATCATTTCCACATTGTAGCGGTCGAGAACGCCCATGCGCTTCAGGGACAGCGCGGTGTTGAGTGCGGTCTGGCCGCCCATGGTCGGCAGCAGCGCGTCCGGGCGCTCCTTGGCGATGATCTTGGCGACGACTTCCGGCGTGATCGGCTCGATGTAGGTTGCGTCGGCCAGGCCCGGATCGGTCATGATGGTGGCCGGGTTGGAGTTGACCAGAATGACCCGGTAACCCTCTTCCTTCAGCGCCTTGCAGGCCTGCGTGCCGGAATAGTCGAATTCACATGCCTGACCGATGACGATCGGTCCCGCGCCAATGATGAGGATGGACTTGATATCTTGGCGCTTCGGCATGGCTCTCTCGTTCCGCGTTTTGGTTGCGCAAAACACCAGCCTGGGTGAAAGATCACCGGCCGGGGCGCGCAATTCAAAGTTTTCAGGCTAGAAGCGGCTTATAGGCAAATGTTTTTGAGAACGGAACCCCATAAATTCCGGAATCGACAGAAACTCTTAACCCGCCGGTGCCTGTCTGTGGAAACGGGCCTGTACGGCTGGACTGTGCGTGCGGCTGACGGGGATTTCCTCGCCGCCCTGCATCAGGATGTATAAACGCCCCGACTTTCGCGAAAGCGCGACCACGCCCGCATCTGCCACCCAGTGGGAGCGGTGCACCTGCAAGCCTTGCGTCTGGCCTATTTCTTTCAACGCATCGGCAAAACGCAGGAGAACGAGCTGGCGCCCGCGCGTGGTGACGATTTCGGTATAATGGTCCTCGACCGACAGCCGCAGCAGATCGCCGCGCTTTTGCGGCGGCAGCCGCTCCAGCAGCGGTGCTGCGCTTTTCACCGCACCGTCGGCATCTCCACTGGCAGCGGTGATGGTATCCGTTGCCTTTGCAAGCGACTGGCAGGCCGTGAGGTAGCTCAGCAGGCAAAAGATGGCACAGAGCGGCAGGGTCGACAGGCTGCTTTTCAGAAAGGACGCGAAATCCATTTCCGTGCCGGAAAAGACCCTGTTGGTGACGGAAAGCAGCAGCCCGATCGGCAGGGCCGCCGTCAGCGAGCCGATCATCATGCGGGTCAGCATATGTTCGATGCGGCCGGCAAGGATGGTGGTGGCGACGATTGAAAAGCTTATGGCGATCCACCAGGCACCGGCCTGGACAATGGTCCAGTAAAGCAGCCGGTCGGCGAAGCTCATCGTCTCGCTGGTTCCGAAAGGCCCGGTGAAGATGAAAATCGCCAGTACGGCGCAAAATGTCAGCCACAGCCGGCGCGATTGCAGGATGGCGTGCATTTCACGAAGCGTGGATTGCAAAGAGGGGTGATCCACGAAGTTTTCCTGCGGTTGACGCCAATGCGTTTTTCTTCCGCGCATGTTTTGCCGAAGTTGCAGGTAATTTCAACCGGAACAAAGCCAGCATCCATGTCACTTCAGCCCTTATTGGACGCACCACTTGCCGTGCAGGTTCATGTCGCCACCGTCGTTCCCGCAGCCGTGCTCGGAGCGGTCATTTTCCTGCGGCCCAAGGGAACGGCCATTCACCGGTTGCTCGGTAAAATCTGGGTGGCGCTGATGGTCGTGACCTCGCTTTCCACCTTCTTCATTCATGCGATCAAGATGTTTTACGGTTTCAGCCCGATCCATCTGTTGTCCATTCTGACCATTTATGGCTGCCTGCAATCGATCCATTTCGCGCGTCGGGGCGATATCAGGCGGCATATGAGGATCATGCAGAGCGTCTATCTCGGCGGTATCGTGATTGCCGGCGGTTTCACCTTCGTTCCGGGGCGTATCATGCATGAGGTTGCTTTTGGAGACGGCAAGGCCGGATTGATGGCGCTTTGCGCCGGCGCGCTTATCTCTGTCTTGCTGTTTCTGGCTGTCTTCAGGCAAAGGCGGCGACCCGCCTGAACGAATGCGCCGCGCCTCTGCTTTCTTCCGGAACAAGATGTATTATAGTGCCGTTATGAGGTTGCCCGTTGAGGCGACGTTTGCGGAGAGAAAAGCATGGAATGGAAAGGGCGCCGCCAGTCGGACAATATCGAGGATCGGCGCGGCATGTCGGCGGGTCCATCCGGTAACGATCCGTTTTCCCGTGGCGGAATGCGCGTGCCGATCGGGCGACGCGGCGGCGGTATCGGCATTGGCGGCCTTCTGGTCATCCTGCTGATCAGCTGGGTGCTCGGCATCAATCCGCTGACGCTGCTTTCGGGCGGCGATATTTCACTGGATGGCAGCGGCACCACGCAGCAATCCGGCAATCAGCAGGCGGGCACGCGGCCGCAGGGCCAGTCGACCGACGAGACGACGGCGTTCGTGCGCACGGTGCTTGCCGAGACCGAAGATACCTGGAGCGGCATTTTCCAGTCCGCCGGCGAAACCTATGAAAAGCCGACGCTGGTGCTGTTTTCCGGACAGGTCTCGTCTGCCTGCGGAAATGCTTCTGCGGCCAGCGGCCCGTTCTATTGCCCGGGTGACCGCAAGGTCTATCTCGACACCAGTTTCTTCAACGAGCTGGACAAGCGTTTCGGCGCGGCCGGTGATTTCGCGCAGGCTTATGTGGTTGCGCATGAGGTGGGCCACCATGTCCAGAACCTGACCGGCGTCCTGCCGGAGTTCAACCGCCGCCGCCAGTCCATGAGCCAGGTGGACGCCAACAAGATGTCGGTGCGCGTGGAGCTTCAGGCGGATTGTTATGCCGGCATCTGGGGCAAGTTCACCGAGCAGAAGGGCATTCTGGAAACAGGCGACCTTGAGGAAGCACTCAACGCCGCCCACCAGATCGGCGACGATACCTTGCAGAAGCAGACGCAGGGCTACGTCGTTCCCGACAGTTTCAACCACGGCACCTCTGCGCAGCGCATGGAATGGTTCAAGCGCGGCTTCCAGAACGGTCGCGTCGAGGATTGCGATACCTTCTCGGCGAATATCTGAGAAATATCTGAGACATGAACAGACGAGGGGGCTTTTCAGCCCCCTTTTTTATTCAGCGCATCAACAGCGCCACGGCATACATGCCAAGCGCGAAGATCGTATGGGCAACGAGGTTGAGAAAGCGGACCTTGGTGGGGTTCGGCGTCTTCGATGCCGCCCAGCCGATGCCAAGCCCCGGCTGCAACAGGAACCAGCCTGCGCCAACCGTGACGATGCCGATGATCCACGGCTGGATGAAGGACGGCTCTGAGAACCACGAGGCCGGCACTATCAGGGCGAGAATGATGCCGTAGAGAATGCCGACGGCATAATGCGAGATCCAGCCGAGCGCCAGTTCATGTTCGTAAGGTGCGGCCGTCGCGATCGTATCGTGGAATATCCGGCCCTTCGGCACATGCCAGAACCAGCGGCCGACCGGTGCCCAGTTGGGGGCGGACTGACCGAAGAACCGGTGCAGCACAATCGCCCATATATCCATAAATACCGTGCCGCCAATGCCCATGGCAATGCCGGGAGTGCCGCATGGAAGCTCTTGCCCATGCAAGCAGTCGGGGCGTCCAATCGCCCGATTTCACTTCAACCCTGCGGGCAAGTGCCTTGCCGGGCGGTCTGCGGCGTTGCGGCGCTTGTGGACAGCCGTGCTTTATCCACTGCGCACCGCGCCCTGGCACCCCATCCCGGCACGGTACTTAGTGCGACTCCAAAAAGGCTTTGAGCAGGCTCGTGCGCGCTCACCGGGGCGCTCCGTTGTCGGTGCCGCCGTGGGCCAGTGCTGCTCGGTAGAAGGCATCCACCATCGCCCGGTCCTGCGCCTGAAAGGCCAGGTGCGTGCGGCCGGTCAGGTGGCCTTGCGCGGCAAGGCTGTCGGCAGACGACACAAACAGCTCGTCCGCCCAGAAATAGCCCTCGTCCGCGCCACCCATCGGCACTTGCAAGGCGCCAAGCTTACGGCCAGAGGAGAACGTTTTGGCTGGCCGCCAGATCGCGCACGACCAGCTGGATGTGGTCAATCAGGCGACCCCGGTGCAGTTCTTGTGTTTCCATGCGGTTGTCCCTTCTTTCTTCAAGAAAGTGCGTGCAGACCCACGCGGTTGCCATCCAGGTCATGGATGTGCGCAAAGAACCCCATGCCCGGTGGCAATGCCTGGCGGGGCAGCGCCACCTGGCCGCCCTGCGCCACCACGCGCTCCAGCGCAGCGTCGAGCGAGGGCGATGCGTCCAGGTACACCAGTGTGCCGCTGCCCGACACCTGGGGCGCCGTGGGGCCCATCATCAACGCACCACCCACGCCATCTGCAGCGCCATCTGCAGCGCCATCGTAGGCAAACACGGCACCTTCGCTCGGCCCCATGTTCTCGCGGCGCATGGGCTGGCCCAGCACGGCTTCGTAAAAGGCCTGGGCGCGGTCGAGTTGGGTGGTGGGGATTTCAAACCAGGTGATGGCGTTTTTCATAAGGGCTCCTTGTGTGTGAATGAAAGAAGCCCCGATGGTGTGCGGGGGCTGCTGACAGCGGAGTGTCAGCAGCCTGGCACCGGCATCACTGCCCTCTGGCGGGCTGCCGTGCGGTACATTCGCCCAAAAGCGCGGGGCGATAAGCAGTCTTAGTTTGAATGTTGAAGGCGCGGCACTTCTCGTGGGGATCACGGCAATGCGGCACGCTCCTCCCCTGATTGTTGGCCCACGGTCAGAAGCTGAAGGACACGGACTTGGCGTATTCAGTTCTCGTCAGAGAAGGCGCTGGGGTCGTTGGCGGAAAAAGCTGTGTGGGGTTGCAGTTTTGAGCTGTGGGGAGTGCTTGGCGTGTTGCCTGTCAGGGAGCTATAGCGCTGCTCAGCGTGGCAGCTTGCAACTTATCTTGGTGATTCGTTGCCGAGACCTACAGTAGAGGCGTCCGCAAAACCGTCCATCGCTGGCGCCGCGCACTGGACCGTCCGCAGCATTCGCAAACACCGGTCAGTCGACAACACCCTCCTGTGCATTGCTATTCACACGCTCCGCAATTGATAGCGTTTTCGTAGTCTACGGTGGACGCCTTGCCGACCACGAAGTCACTATCCTCAAGCGATGGCGCAATTTGTGAGGTTGCGCGATGATTTGGTGATCCGACCGGCAAGGACTTGCTCATCGCGGCCACGATTTCTTGGAGATTGTGGGAGCGAGCAATTTCTTGTCCGCCGTCTTCAATGCCGTCTAGTAAGAGGAACCTGGGAACTCGGAAGAATTCGTGCTTCGTGCTGGCTGCCAACAATGCCCAAGTGAAAGCAATGCTTCAATATGACCATCGAGAGCTCTCAGAGAACTGAGTGTGGCCATTCACAGTGACGCGGTTTTCACCAAAGCTCCAGTCAACGGCAGCAGCGCTGATAATTCCTCCTGAAAGCGTAGATCGGCTCGCAGTAGATCGACAAGTTCTTTCTGAAAGTGGCGAGCCTTGCTTCTGCCTTAACCGGCTTCGTCTGTGTTCTCCAAAAACAGAATGACGGTGCTTGGAGATTGCTCTTGCGGGTTTTGAGATCGGCGCGCTTGTTCTGAAGGCTCTTCCCCGATGACTCCAGCCGCTTCTGATACTCACCACCGATTTTGAACGAGCTTCTGCTTCAGTTCGCCAAGCCGTAAATTCGCAGCATCGATTTCTCGTTCGACTGGCGAAGTCCATTCCTTGGATGCGGCGCGGTACTGCACCTCGAGCTGTTTGAGCTCACGGGCCAACATAGGGCAACAGTCGAGCGAGCTCCTGAAGCTTAGTTTCTCTGTCTTCCAAAAAGCCTAGCGGACTCTTTGCATTGCAATGCAAGCTCGTTTCTGCATTCTGAAGCAGTTGGGAGTCCGCAGGTTTCTCCCTTCAGCTGGGCTCTTAAGCAGAGAGCTGACAAAAAGGAGGCGCCGTTAGGCTCGGCCTAGTCCTCAACCACATTCAAGCAGCATGGGCAGAAGTTGAACTTAATTGCACCGAGATACTTTCGGGTTGCCTCTGAGTCTTCCAATGCGCTAAAAGTCGGCGTTCCAATTCACCGACGAAAAGTTTGGAGTCTTCAACCTCAAAGGGATAGGCTTTGATATGCAGTCCAGCCGCCTCCGCGTAATTTTCGTTGGGTGATTGAGAGCGAGGTCTCTACAGAGCTGCAAAGAACCTTCTCTGACGATTGTTCCGTTTCGTTTGCTGGCTGCCGTTCCTCCCGTCCTTTCGCAGCTGAACAACTCTGCTCGTTCAAATTCGAGATTTCTTCGCCTTAGAGAAAACGCCTCAGCTTCAGAAAATCCATCGTGTTTCCGCCGCTTCTGACCGGACCTGCCAAGAAGGGGATGCTGAACAGGCTCCTGAGGATTCGGACACCGACTTTGCTTATCAGGCTGAGCTGATGTCTTTAGCTCTAGCTGGGCATCGTAGAGTTCGGCGCTGTAGATGCCGCAGAGGAAATTGCCAACAGTCTCTTCCCGTGAGGATTGTGCTCATGGGCCTTGAACGAAAGATTGAATCGTGTGGCGTACGCTGGTCGACATAGAGTAAACGCAGTAGTTGGTGCATCGTTATGTTGATGCACTTTCACCGCGAAGTCAGGCATTTCCCGAGCAATCGAAACATCACCTGGGAAAAGCTTTCCTTGACGCGGACCGCCGATACGAGTAGGTCTCCCATTCCGAGCGAGGGGCTGCGTTGGCGGCCTTCTAGCGTTCCCCAAAAAATGGAGAGGGGGTTTCCGCTGAGCATCGCTGACGGGCCGTGACACTGTCATTCGCAAAACCGTTCAACTCGAGTTCGGCTCGACCTCGTTGCGGTGAGAAGGGCTTCGCTCTTCCAAGGTACGCCGTCCCCTCCCAAGGTAGGAGGAAGCCGACTATTGTCGATTCTCTCCGGACGCGTTCGGGCCGCGTACGATATTCAGCCCCTCGTGAAAATCAGCCCGATAAGCGACTCGCTTTTCACGGAGGACGCGGAGCTTGCGGAGCTGGAGGGTAGGCTTAAAGAGCGTCATATCGGTATGCCCGGCAAGGCCGCTTCTTGCCTTGAGGCCGTCTGGACCTCGAAGTGGGAGCGACATAAGTGAAGCGGAGCATGTCTTTAAAAAAGGCGCTTCGAGCTCCTTCAGTGCGTCCACCCGATTGTTGAGCTCAGACGGTAAAAAAGCGCGTCGGCACGCTTTACGTCGATGTCGTCAGTTTTGTCGCGGCGCACTAAGGCAGCGGCTTCTAAGCATGGCGATTGCAGCATCCTGAGTCTTGGTCAGCGAAGTGAACATTCCCTTGGGATTGATGGGGGCGCGATAAGGACTTTCGGTCTTAGCCATGGCCTTCTTTGCTGCCGCAGAACCAGTCGGAAAGCCTGAACGCGGAAGCTACCGATGGGAAGCACAAGACAAAGTCAAGAATTTGAAGACGGTCTTTCTCCATCTCGCCACATTCAGAGAGCAAAGCGAGCACCCGGAATTCACAGTGGTGGTGCATCTAGCGCTGGGTGATAGATGAGCATGTCAATCCCACTTGATGTGGCAATTGCCTGCTAGATAGAAGAGCATCGCCATCACCGCTCCCGGGGTCCAACGAAAGTGGACTGGGTTCCATCGTATGAGCGACCGGGGCAACGACCTTGTCGTGCATGGCTGCATCAACTTCTGCGCGCGTGGCGTTTGATGCGAGCAAAGGTGAAACGTGTAGCAGGAATCGATTTCGAAGATCACTCAGAGAACGCAGGCAAATATCTGCTGTGCAGTATCCGAGGTTTGAAAGCGCATGATTTTCTTCATTGCGCGTTTCTTCTCAGCCTCGGCAAACGGTATTAAGTCCCTTGTCTCGCGGAGGCGGTCAGCTTCTCTGCCAGCGTTCGATTGACCTCCGATGCAGGTTTGTCAAGGAAGTGTTGGAGAACTTCAATGAAAAAGTCAGCGGAGACACCGCCCGCCTGCGAGGTTCAAGAACGCAGACGCTCGTACAGCAGGGCAACGTAACCCTTTGGCGCTTCTGCGTTGAAGGTGTTGTTGGTAACGAGTACGTCGCGACCGGCGAGGTGACCCGAAACCAGGTTTCCCTTCTGGTTCGAAATTGTCATAGGCGCTATTAACGCTTATTGATGTCGCGGCCGGCCATATCTCCGCCAACTGTGTTGCGCGATTGACTCATGGATTTTCGCGAGAAGTGCACCTTTACTGCAAACCACCAGCGACTGCGCCCGCGATGAACGAGACTATTTCTGTAGATGTATTCCATCTTCTCCCCCTTGCTTTTTCTGTACGGCGGCATAGTACGCGACCGCCTGATCTACGTCCATTTATATACGCCTGTCCAGCGGGAGTGCGTGTCAGGGTAAGCAGTCATTGGAAACTTCCGCTGCAAAGCTGCCAGAACAACGATTGCGCCAGCTTCACAATGGTGAATAAGGCGGCCCGAAACGAGCGCAAGTCTGCGCCCTCAACAACAAGGGCTTTCACTTGACCCCTCGTGCAAAGAAAGAGCCCGACACATGCCGGGCTTCGCGGTTTCAAGCACCCACTCACTTGCAGCTAAAACTCCCCGCACTCTCCACATCCCCCGTCCCGTTGTAGCGCGCCACCTTGGGGTACACACACAGCGGCCGGGTGCGGTTGGCAGACCAGCTGGCGGGCAGCTCGGCGTTGACCACATTGGCCCCCGCGCCGCGCGCCTTCGCCGTCACGCTGTCAGGCGCCTTGCCTTGTTCCACCCACGCCACCAGCGGGGCCAGCATGTCGAACTGGTCGGTGGCGGGGCCGCCGGAGCAGTGGTTCATGCCGGGCACCAGGTACAGGCGGGCAAAGTCGTCGGCCTTGCCGCCGTGGTGGGCCTGCACGCGGTCCATCCAGTTGGCGGTGTCGATGGGCGAGAACACGCCGTCGGCCACGCCGTGGTAGACCATCATCTTGGCGCCCCGGTTGCGCAGGGCGCTCAGGTCGGTGGGGTTGGGCGGCGTCATGTACGACCACGATGACTCGGTGTAGACCGGCGTGGTGGCGAACATCTTGGGGTAGTCCGCGTCCATGCTGAAGTTCAGCGCGTACTGCAGGCCGGTGGTGGCCTTGAAGGCGTCCAGGGTGGAGGGCGGTGTGGTGAACAAGAAGGCCACGGCACCCGCGTCGCGCGTGGTGGGCGCGTTGAAGTGCCAGAACGCAAAGTTGCTGCCCGCCACGCCGGGGTCGAACCAGGTGCCGGTGTACAGGGCTTCGCCCTTGCTGTTCTTGGGCCCGGCAAAGATGCTGGCCAGCACGTGCTTTTGCTCGGCAGAGATGCACGATCCATCCCGCGCAGGGTTGGCATTGCTGGCAGCGGTGCAGGTGGGCACGTCGCGCTGCAGGTTGAATGCGGCCTGGCAGGCTTGCACGTCGTTCACCTGGCCGTCGGTGGCGCCGTCCAGCGCGTCGCAGCGCTCCACGATCTTGCGGCCGATGAGCTGGAACTCGGCGGGGCTCACGGCCTTGGTCAGGTCGGGCTGGCCGTTGGCTCCGGCGGGGGATACCTTGGCGTATTGCTGGGCCTTCCACAGCTGGGCGGTGGCGGCCTTGGGCAGGCTGAAGCCGGGGTTGCCCGCCAGCACGCCGTCGTACTGGTCGGCATAGCGCGATGCGGCCACCATGGCGTGGCGCCCGCCGTTGGAGCAGCCGGCGATGTAAGAGCGGTCGGGGCCCTTGCCGTAGGCGCCCTTGATCAGGTCCTTGGCCATGGGCGTGAGGGTGCCCACGGCCTGGTAGCCGTAGTCGCGCCGGGCCTGCGGGTCCAGGCCGAAGAAGGGCGTGGGCGCGCCGTGGCCCGCGTCGGAGCTGAGCACGGCAAAGCCTTGCACCAGGCCGGGGGCCACGGGCGCAGCGCCGCTCACCGCGCCGAGCGCGGTCACCACGCTGCCGTCCAGCCCGCCGTTGGCCTGGTGCAGAAAGCGGCCGTTCCAGTTGACGGGCATTCGGATCTCAAAACCGATGGCGTAGCTGGCGCCGTCCACGGGGCCGGTGCGCTCTTTCATCTTGCCTTTGACGAGGCAGTGCGCGGGCGCCTGGGTGGTGTTGCCCTGCAGCGTGATCGGGCCTGCGGCCACCATCTCTGCCGAGGTGATGCGCGTGTCGGGCAGCGCGAGGCTCTGGGCCAGCGTGGTGCAGTTTTTCAGCGTGGCGGGTGTGGCGGCGCCGAGCTGCGGTGGGGGCGTGGTGCGCGGCGCACTGGCGCAGCCTGCCAGCAGCGTGGCGGTGCCCATGGCCGTGGCGATTGCCGAGAGAGGGAGGGGGCGCGGGAGCAGGGGTTTCATGCGATGTCTCCAGGTGGGCGGGGGAAGGGCGCAGTCAAAAAAAGGCCCTGGCCGCAGTGGCCAGGGCCGGGGCACTACTTGCAGCTGAAGCTGCTGGCGCTTTCGATATCACCCGTGCCGTTGTAGCGCGCCACCTTGGGGTAGGCGCACAGCGGGCGGGTGCGGTTGGCAGACCAACTGGCGGGCAGGTCGGCGTTCACACCGCCCACATTGCCTGCGCCACGCGTGGTGGCCAGCACGCTATCGGGTGCCTCGCCTTTTTCTACCCAGTTCACCAGCGGGGTCAGCATGTCGAACTGGTCGGTGGCGGGGCCGCCAGAGCAGTGGTTCATGCCAGGCACGCGGTAGTAGCGTGCAAAGTTGCTGGCGTCGCCATTGTTGGCGCCGCGCAGGCTGTCGTACCACGCGGTGGTGTCGTCGCTAGAGAAGATGGGGTCGTTGGTGCCGTGATAGACCATCACCTTGGCGCCCCGGCCTTTTACTGCCGACAGGTTGCTGGGGTTCGGGGGTGTCATGAACGACAGGGCGGACTCGGTGTAGGTGGCGTTGGTGGCATTGACCATGTTGACCAACGTGCTGACGTCACTGTTCAGGCTGAAGCTGGGGCCGTTGAAGGTGGCAAGGGGCTCTGTGGTGGGGGGCACCTGCCAGATATACGCCACGGCGCCCGAGTCGCGGTTGAGCGATTCGCTGAACTTCCAGCTGGCCCAGCCATTGGTTCCCAGGCCTGCGTCGTAGGGGAACGATGCATACACCTTGGCGCCTGAGCTGGTTGTCACGCCACTGAAGAGTTTTGCGATGCCCGTCTTTTGTGCTGTGCTCAGGCAGGTGCCGTCTCGCCCGCCCGTGCAGGTGGGTACGTCGCGGTTCAGGTCGAACGCGGTCTGGCAGGCCGCCGGTGTCCTGAATCAGCCCGTCGGTGCTGCCGTCCAGTGCATCGCATTTGCCCAGCACGGCTTTCGACACCAGTTGGCGTTCTGCCTGCGTAAAGCCCGTGGTGATGTCGCCGGGGGTGCTGGCCAGGGTGTTGTAGACCTGTGCCCCTGCAATGTTGGCGATGGCCGCCTTGGGCAGCTGGGTGCCGGGGTTCCCCACCAGAAAGCCATCGTAGAGCTCGGCGTACCGCGCCGCCGCAACGATGGCGTGGCGCCCGCCGTTGGAGCAGCCGCCAATGTAGGAGCGGTCCGGGCCTTTGCCATAGGCCGTCTGGATGGCGCTCTTTGCCATGGGCGTGAGCTTGCCGACGGCCTGGTAGCCATAGTCCAGCCTGGCCTGGGGGTCGATGCCGAAGCTCGGGCCCATCGAGCCCACGTGGCCCGCGTCTGAGCTGAGAACAGCGAACCCCTTGCTCAGTGCGTTGTCCAGAGGGCCGCCGCCACCGACGGCACCCGTCGCGGTGCCGATGTTGCCGTCAATGCCGCCGTTGGCTTGGTAGAAAAACCGGCCATTCCACGCTGTGGGCAGGCGCATCTCAAACCCGATGGCGTAGCTCTTGCCATCGACCGGGCTCACGCGCTGGAACATCCTGCCGGTGACCTGGCAGTGCTCACGCACCGGCGCACCCGCCACGGTCAGGGTGCCCGCAGCAATGGCGTTGGCGGCGGTGATGGTGGTGTTGGCAAAGTTGATGCGGGTGGCCAGCTCGCTGCACGACTGCAGCGTGCCCGGCGTGGCCGCCGTGAGTTGCGGCAGTGCGGGTTCAGACGACCCGCCGCAGCCCACCAGCAGCGCTATCGGCAGGGCTGACAGCGCGGTCAGGGCATAAGGGTTGGCGCGCGTTCTCGTTTTTCTTTTGAAGTTCACGGTGTTGTCTCCTGTTGTCAGAGGCGCAAGGAACCCCGCAGCGCGGCCTCAACACGCTGTGGGAGGGAGATCAGTGAAAAGCTTGTGCGCTATCCAATGCTATCTAATTTGTAGCTGTTAGCGCTTATCCATCAAGCGCTAGGGGCTAATTTGGCTTTGATTTCGAGAGCCTGCGCAATGCGTTGGCGCAGGATGGCGGCGCGCATGTCGAATTCGGGCAGCACCCACTGGGTGAGGGCCTGGGCGGGCTCAGCCCACCGGTCGCCGTGGCTGGCCGCGCCGATCTGGCCCCAGGCCCAGTCCAGCAGCACCAGCGCCACCGCGCGCAGGTAGTCGTCGGCCACCCAGTAGGGCAGCTCGGGGTCCGTTTGCGCAGCAATCGCCAGGGTCTGTGTGATCTCCACCAAGGCATGGCGGCGCGCGCTGGCGGCGGGGCTGGGCGCTGCGCCGGGCAGCGATGCCAGCAGCGCCGCCAGGCCCTGGCCGCCATCGGCCAGCACCTTGCGCACCAGCAGGTCAATCGCCTGGATCTCGTTCGTGCCCTCGTAGATCATCGCCACGCGCGCGTCGCGCACGATCTGCTCGATGCCCCATTCGCGCACATAGCCGTGGCCGCCAAACACCTGCAGGCAGGCGCTGGCGCCGTGGAAGCCCTGTTCGGTGAGTGCAGATTTCAGCACCGGCGTGACCAGTGCACACCAGCGCTGGGCTGCGGCGCGCTCGCCCGCGTCGGCGCTGTGTTGGGCCACGTCCAGCTGCAACGCGGTGTGGTACGCCAGCACGCGCCCGCCGTCGATCCACGCGCGCTGCGTGTGCAGGATGCGGCGGATGGCGGGGTGGTCCTGGATGAGGCTGGTGTCCTTGGCGCCGGGCGCGCGCATCTGGCGGCGCTCTGCGGCGTAGGCGCTGGCCTTTTGCCATGCGGCTTCCAGCAGGCCGATGCCTTGCAGGCCCACGTGCAGGCGGGCGGCGTTCATCATCACGAACATGGCGTTGAGGCCCTTGTTCGGCTCGCCCACCAGCCAGCCGGTGGCGTCGTCAAACCGCATCACGCAGGTGGGGCTGCCGTGCAGGCCCATCTTTTCTTCGATGCGCTCGCACACCACGGCATTGCGGCTGCCGTCCTGAAGCACCTTCGGCACGAGGAACAGCGACAACCCCTTGGGCCCCGCCGGGGCATCGGGCAGGCGCGCCAGCACCAGGTGAACGATGTTGTCGGTCAGGTCGTGCTCGCCGCCGGAGATAAAAATCTTGCTGCCGTTCACCCGCGCGCTGCCGTCGGGCTGCGGCACGCCGCGTGTGCGCACCAGGCCCAGGTCGCTGCCAGCGTGGGCTTCGGTCAGGCACATGGTGGCCAGCCATTCGCCGGTGGCCACCTTTTCCAGGTACTGCGCCTTGAGTTCGTCGCTGGCGTGGTGCTTGATGCATTCGTACGCGCCATGCAGCAGGCCGGGCGCCATGGTCCAGCCGTGGTTGGCACCGGCCAGCCATTCAAACAGCACACATTCGAGCACCGCGGGCAGGCCCTGGCCGCCGTCCTCGGGCGCGCACGACAGCGACGGCCAGCCCGCCTGCCAGAAGGCCTGGTAGGCATCGCGAAACCCTGCGGGCGTGTGCACCTGGCCCGCGTCAAACCGGCAGCCTTCTTCGTCGCCACTGCGCTGCAACGGGGCGATGGCGCTGTCGACAAACTTGGCGGCCTCGTCCAACACCTGCGCAGCCAGCTCGCCATCGGTGTCGGCAAACGGCGCCAGCGCCTGCCACTGTGCGGGGCGCCTGCAACACGTGGGTCAGCAGGTGCTGGATGTCGGCGAGGGCCTGGCGTGCTTGCATTAAATGCTCACTATTTGATAGCTATTGGCGCTTGATGGATAAGCGCTGGAGGCCGTTTTCTTGAATTCAGAAGCTCGGGCACTGAACCGTTCACCCTGAGCTTGTCGAAGGGCTGCACAAGCGGGGTGCCCTGGCTTCGACAGGCTCAGCCCGAACGGGTGGGGTGAGCGCAGGAAAGTGCCCAGCGCCCACAGCGCCCAAAACTGGCGCGGCCCAGGCCAGCGCCACCGTGGAACTGGCTTTGCCAGGCCACTGGTGGCGTCCCCTCAGGGGGGAAGCGCGCGAAGCCGCCTCAGGGGGCATTCAAGAATCTGCGGTGAAGCCAATCTTCTTGATCAGCGGACCCCAGCTGTCGTACTCGGCCTTCTGCCAGCGCGCTTGTTCCTCGGGCGTGGAGCCGTGGGGCATCAGGCCCACGATGGCCAGGCTGTCGATGACCGACTTTTCCTTCAGCGCGGCGTTGATGGCCGCGTTGGCGGCGGCAATCACCGGCTTGGGCGTGGCGGCCGGGGCGTAGAAGCCAAACCATTCTTCGGTGGTCAGCTCAGGGAAGCCCTGCTCGGCGAACGTGGGCACGTCGGGCACATACTGCGAGCGCTTGGGGCCCGAGGTGGCCAGGATGCGCAGCTTGCCCGCCTTGTAGTTGGCGATGAAGTCACCATGCGGCGTGACCATGGCAGCCACCTGGCCGCCCACCACGTCCGTCACGCCGGGGATGGAGCCACGGTAGGGCACATGGCGCAGGTCCACGCCGCTGTTGATGCCCAGCAGCGCGCCCAGGAAGTGGGGCGTGGAGCCCGCGCCGGGCGAGCCGTAGCTCGCGTCCTTGGGGTTGGCCTTGGCCCAGGCCAGGAAGTCCTTCACCGTCTTCACGCTGGCGGGCACCATGGGGCCCACGGCCAGGCCGTGGTGCATCACGGCGGCAATCGACACGGGCGCGAAGTCCTTGTCGGTGTAGTTCATCTTGCTGTAGATGTGCGGGTAGTTGGCAATGGCCGACACCTGCGCCAGCGCCAGCACCGAGCCGTCGGCGGGCGCGGCCTTGAGCGTCTCCAGCGCAATGCGGCCGCCCGCGCCGGGCTTGTTCTCCACCACGCCCGCGTTCTTGCTGAACGCGCTGCCGCCCCATTTTTCAGCCACGCGGCGGGCCACGGTGTCGCCCGAGCTGCCAGCGGGGAAGCCGAAGTACACCTTCACCTGGTCTACCTGGGCGTGGGCAGCAAAGGGGTGCAGGGCGCCCAGCGCGGCGCTTGCGCCGAAGGCCTGGACGAGTTGACGGCGAGTGATGGTCATGGTGTTGTCTCCTGGTTGTGTCTGACGGAAAACTCAAGAAATAAAACAGGGGCGTTTGCACGCCCTCTCGTTATGTGCGTGCTGCGCGCCTCCCACGGCGCCCGCAACTGGCGCTGTGCAGGCCAGTGCCACCGTGGAACTGGCTTTGCCAGGCCACCGGTGGCGTCCCCCTCAGGGGGAAGGCGCCGAAGGCGACTCAGGGGGAGCGGACCCGCTCAGGGGAGCACTACCGTGGCGCCATGCGCAGGGCGCCATCGAGGCGAATCACTTCGCCGTTGAGGTGGCCGTTGGTCACGATGTGGCAGGCCAGCTCGGCAAACTCTTCGGGCTTGCCCAGGCGGGGCGGGAAGGGGATGCTGGCCGCCAGCGACTGCTGCACGGCCTCGGGCAGTTCCTTCATCAGCGGCGTGGCAAACAGGCCGGGCGCCACGGTGCACACGCGGATCGCGTGCTGCGCCAGGTCGCGCGCCATGGGCAGCGTCATGCCCGCCAGGCCCGCCTTGGAGGCGCTGTAGGCCTGCTGGCCCACCTGGCCGTCAAAGGCGGCGACCGAGGCGGTGAACATCATCACGCCGCGCTCGCCGTCGTCCAGCACGTCGAGCTTGGCGCAGGCGGCGGCAAACAGGCGGCTCACGTTGTAGGTGCCGATCAGGTTGATGTTGACCACGCGCACAAAGTCTTCCAGCGGCGCGGCGCTGCCGTCGCGCTGCACCACGCGCTTGGCGCTGCCGATGCCGGCCACGTTCATCAGGATGCGCGCGGGGCCGTGGGCGGCAGCGGCCTTGTCGATGGCGGCTTGCACGCTGGCGGCGTCGGTGATGTCGCAGGGGCAGGCCACGGCGCTGCCGCGCCGACATTGCGGTGTTGATGTCTGGCGCCACTTTGTTCGGCCAGCTCGGCGTTGCGGTCCAGCACCGCCACCTTGGCGCCCTGGCGGGCCAGTTCGCGCGCGGTGGCTTCACCGAGGCCCGATGCGCCGCCGGTCACGAGGGCGGCTTGTCCTTGAATCTGCATGGTGGTGTCCTTGGGTAGTCGTTCAGTTCAGGTCAATTCATTTCTGGGGCACGATGGTGAATGGCAGGCTGCCGTCGTGCAGTGCTTCCACCAGGTCTGCGCGGTGCTTGAGCACAGCGCGCTGGTTGATGGAGCCCTTGTCGGTGATCTCGCCCTTGTCCAGCGAGGGCGGCTCGGCCATCAGGTGCATGCGGGCCACGCGGGTGGCACTGCCGGTGGCTTGTGCGGCCAGCTGGTTGATCACCTGCTGAAAGTGCTGCTGCACGGGCGCGCTCTCCAGCACCTGCTGCAGGCTGGCGTCGCTGGGCAGGCCCGCCAGCGTGCGGATGTGGGGCGTGGGGATCAGCAGCGCGCCCACTTCCTTGAGGTTGATGCCGGTGATGACGGCGTCTTGCACATAGGGTGCGCAGGCCGCGATGATCTTGGCGCGCATGGGGCCCACGCTCACAAAGGTGCCGGTGCTGAGCTTGAAGTCTTCGGCAATGCGGCCGTCGAACTTCAGGCCCTTGTTCAGGTCGCTCTCGTCGATCCACTTCACGGCGTCGCCCGAGCAGTAAAAGCCTTCGTCGTCAAACGCCTCTTGCGTGGCCTCGGCGTTGCGCCAGTAGCCCGGCGTGATGTTGGGGCCGCGGTAACGCACCTCGATCTTGCCATCGATGGGCACCAGCTTCACCTCCAGCCCCGGTGTGGGCACGCCGATGTCGCCCGCCTGCACGTTGGGGCTGTTCACGGCCACGCAGAAGGGGCAGCCCTCGGTCATGCCCAGGCCGGTGCACATCATGATGCGCTCGCCCACTTCGCGCTCGGCCACCTCGAACAGGGCATCCCAGATGGGCTGCGAGAGTGCGGCGGCGGCAAAGAAGAACATCTGCACGCGGCTGAGCAGGTTCTTGCGCAGCTGCGCGTCGGTCTTCATGGTGTGCGGCAATCACCTCAAAGCCCGTGGGCACGTTGAAGTACACCGTGGGCGCGATCTCGCGCAGGTTGCGCAGGGTCTCGGCCATCAGCGCCGGCGTGGGCTTGCCGTCGTCCACGTACAGCGTGCCGCCGTTGTAGATGACCATGCCGAAGTTGTGGTTGCCGCCAAAGGTGTGGTTCCACGGCAGCCAGTCCACCAGCACCAGCGGCTCTTCGGCCAGCACGGGCATGGACTGGTTCATCTGCTGCAGGTTGGCGGCCCACATGCCGTGCGTGATGATCACGGCCTTGGGCGCCTTGGTGGAGCCCGAGGTGAACATGAACTTGGCGATGCTGTCGCCCGTGATGGCGGCGTGTGTGGCGTCCACGGCGGGCGTGGCTTGGGTGGCAAGCAGTTGCGCTGAAAGGCGTGGTGCTGCGGCCCTGTCGCATGCAGATACCCTGCGATCAGCGACCACCTCACAGTCGGCGCGCCACCGCGGCTGTCGATGGCTGCGGCATAGCGCTGGCCATCGCTGGCAAACACCAGGCCGGGCGTCAGCGTGGCGATGGCGTGGCGCAGCTTGTCGTAGTCGGTGCTGACCGTGGAATAGGCCGGCGACGCGGAGCAATACGGCACGCCCGCCACCAGGCAGCCCAGCGACAGCAGCGCGTGCTCCAGGTCGTTTTCGCTCAACATCACCACGGGGCGGTCGGCGCTCAGGCCGCGGTTCAGCAGCGCCTGCGCAATGCGGCGCGCGCCATGCCAGCGCCTGTGCGAAAGCTGATGATGCCGCCAGTCACCCAGGCTGCCGTCGGCGTTCTTCGTGCGCTGGGCCATCCAGGTGCGGTCGGGGCCGCGGTCTGGCCCAGTGCACCAGGCGCTCGCCCATGGTGTTGGCATAGGGCTGCAAGGGTGCTTCGGCGCGCAGGTAACGCACGCCCTGTGCGCCTTCGCGCAGCACCACGCGGGTCACGCCAAAGCGCAGGGGGCGGTATCGGGGGGTCGGTGGTCTTGCCGTCGGTGCGTCATCAGGGTCTCCGGGTGCGTTCGTCGTGCAGCTGCTCAGGCCTTCTTGCACCTTGGCGGCGCGTGCCGTCGAGGAAGGCGCGCACGCGGGCCTTGGCTTCGGGCGCGCTCTGGGCGATGCCGGCCATCATGGCTTCGGTCATCAGGCCCTGGTCGGATGGCTGCTCGGCAATGCGGGGCAGCGCGTGCATCAGCGCGTAGTTGGTCAGCGGCGCGTTCTGGGCGATGCGCTGGGCCAGCTCGAAGGCCTTGTCGAAGGCGGTGCCGGTGGGCACCAGGTACTGCGCAAAGCCCACGCGTTCGCCGTCCACGGCGTTGTAGACGCGGCCGGTCAGCATCATGTCGGTCATGCGGGCCGTGCCGATCAGGCGCGGCACACGCACCGCGCCGCCGCCGCCAACAAAGATGCCGCGCGAGCCTTCGGGCAGCGCATAAAAGGTGGATTCGTCGGCCACGCGGATGTGGCAGGCGCTGGCCAGCTCCAGCCCGCCGCCCACCACCGCGCCGTGCAGCGCGGCGATCACCGGCACCGGGCCGAACTGCACGGCGTCCAGCGCGGTGTGCCACATGCGCGAGTGGTGCAGGCCCTGGCCGGCGTCGCGCTCGTTCAGCTCGCACAGATCCAGGCCGGCGCAGAAGTGGTCGCCATCGCCGTCCATCACGGCGGCGCCCACGCTGGCGGGCAGGTTGTCCATCACGTCGCGCAGCGCCAGGATCAGGCCGTCGTTCAAGGCATTGCGCTTGGCGGGGCGGGTGAGGCGGATGACCGCGATTTCGCTCGCGATCTCGACCGACAGGATTTCAAGCGGAAATGTCGGAGTTACAGACATTCGGATTTCATGGTGGTGTGCAGTGAGTTAGTGAAGTTATGGTCTATCAACAATATAACGGCAATAACAAGGCGGTGAAGTGCCTGCAAATGCATTGGCCTAGGGGGTTTCCTAGCTTTTCGAGTGCCCCACCTGGTTATGATCCAACAGGCACGCAAAATGTGATGCGCAATTCATAACAAGGACACAAGCTCATGCAACGCCTTTATCCCCTACGGTATCTACTGGTCGTCCCCGTTTGCCAAGTGGCAGGGCACGCTGGCCAACCTCAATGCGCTGCCGCTGGCCGCCGCCGTGGGCAAGCAGGCGCTCGCCGCGCGCGGCTATGACCTGGCGGCGGTGGACCTGGCCATCCTGGGCATCACCAATCCGCAAAAGGGCAGCTTCTACGGTCTGCCCTGGGTCACCGGCATGATGGGCATCGACCGCGTGGCCGGCCCCACCGTGCAGCAGGCCTGCGCCACCAGCGTGCGCGCGCTGCAGATGGCCGCGCAAGAGGTGGCGTGCGGCACGGCCACCAGCGCGCTGCTGGTGATGGCCGACCGCCAGTCCAACGGCCCGGTGGTGTACTACCCCGACAGCAGCGGCACCGGCGGCTACGGCATCACCGAGCACTGGGTGCCCGACAACATGGGCCACGACCCCTATGCCAAGAACCCCATGCTGGACACCGGCGAGAACGTGGCGCGCCGCTATGGCATCAGCACCGCCGAGCAACACGACCTCAAGCTCAGGCGCTACCAGCAGTACCAACAAGCACTGGAAAACGACCGCGCCTTCCAGAAGCGCTACATGGTGGATGCGCCGTTGTCGGATTCCAAGTTCCGCAAGCAAACCGGTATGCTCAGCAGCGACGAAGGTATCTTCCCGACCACCGCCGAAGGCCTGGCCAAACTCAAGCCCGTCAAGCCGGACGGCACCGTGACCTTTGGCGGCCAGACCCACCCGGCCGATGGCAATGCGGGTGCCATTGTCACCACGCGCGAACGCGCGCGGGCCGTGGCCAAAAACCCGGGCATCGAGATCGAGATCCTGGGCTTTGGCATGGCCCGCGTGGAGGCCGGCTATATGCCCATGGCGCCATCGCCCGCCGCGTTCAACGCGCACAAGAACAAGCGGGCCTCAGCATCGGTCAGGTGGACGCCATCAAGACGCACAACCCCTTCGCCGTGAACGACATCGCACTGGCGCGCGACACCGGCTTTGCCTGGGAGCGCATGAACAACTACGGCAGCTCCATCATCTGGGGCCACCCCCAGGCGCCCACCGGCATGCGCGCCATCATCGAGCTGATCGAAGAACTGGTGCTGCGCGGCGGCGGCGTGGGCCTGTTCACCGGCTGCGCTGCGGGCGACACCGGCTATGCCACCGTGCTGCGCGTGACCGACACCAAAACCACTTCCAAGGCCTGACCATGACGACCACTTCGACAAGCTCTTTCTCTGCCCCCCTGAACGCCTGGCTGGTCGATGGCGTGCGCACGCCCATGGTGGACTACTGCGGCGCGCTGGGCCATGTGTCGCCCACCGACATGGGCATCAAGGTGGCGCGCGCCGTGCTGGCGCGCAGCGGCGTGCCAGCGGCCGATGTGGACTCGGTCATCACCGGCTCCATGGCGCAGGCCGACTTTGACGCCTTTGTGCTGCCCCGCCACATCGGCCTGTACGCGGGCGTGCCGCTGGCGGTGCCCGCCATCCTGGTGCAGCGCATCTGCGGCACGGGCTTTGAGCTGTTCCGCCAGGCGGCCGACCAGATCGCGCTGGGCTACACCGACGTGGCGCTGGTGGTGGGCACCGAGTCCATGACGCGCAACCCGATTGCCGCCTACACGCACCGCACCGGCTTCAAGCTGGGCGCGCCGGTGGAGTTCAAGGACTTCCTGATGGAAGCGCTGATCGACACCGCAGGTCCGGTCACGATGATCGAGACGGCCGAGAACCTGGCCAAAAAATACGGCATCACGCGCGAGGACGTGGACGCCTATGCCTCGCAGTCCTTCGCCCGCGCGCTCAAGGCGCAGGCCGACGGCTTTCTGGCGGGCGAGATCGTGCCCGTGATCAGCGAAAAGTTTGAGCTGGAAGGCTACGCCACGCGCGGCATCACGCTGCCGCGCAAGGTGGCGCAGCTGGACCGCGACACGCACCCGCGCCCCTCGCCGGTAGAAGCCCTGGCGGGGCTGCGCACCGTGTACCCGGGCGGCGTGCAGACGGCTGGCAACAGCTCGGCCCTGGTGGATGGCGCCGTGGGCGCCGTGGTGGCCAGCGATGCCTATGTGCAGCAGCGTGGCCTCAAGCCCTTGGCGCGCCTGCGCGGCGTGGCCGCTGTGGGTGTGGCGCCCGAGTACATGGGCATCGGCCCGGCCCCGGCCATCCGCGCGCTGCTGGCGCGCACCGGCCTCGCGCTGGATGACATCGGCCTGTTCGAAATCAACGAAGCCCAGGGCGCGCAGACCCTGGCCGTGGGCCGCGAGCTGGGGCTGGACCTGAACAAGCTCAACGTGAATGGCGGCGCGATTGCCCTGGGCCACCCCCTGGCCGCCACCGGCGTGCGCCTGACGGTGACCCTGGCGCGCGAACTGCGCCGCCGTGGCCTGCGCTATGGCATCTCCAGCGCCTGCGTGGGCGGTGGGCAGGGCATGGCGCTGCTGATTGAAAACACCGAAGCGCTAGAGCACCAGTCTACACCAATCTTCGTATACAGAGCACATGCACCAATGAAAATCATCACCGCAGCCCAAGCCGGGGCCCTCATCCCCGACAACGCCACCATCTTCCTGGGCGGCCTGGCCGTCTCCAGCCTGCCCGAGGAAGTGCTCAAGGGCGTGGAGAAGAATTTCCTCGACACCGGCCACCCGCGCAACGTGACCACCTGGGCCTGCGGCGCCATCGGCAACAGCAAGGACGCGGGCATGGTGCACTTTGCCCACCCCGGCATGATCAAGCGCACGGTGGCGGGCCACTTCGGCCAGACCGGTGCCGAGATGATGAAGATGGTGTTTGACGGCGAGGTGGAGGCCTACAACTTCCCGCAGGGCAGCCTGTCGCACCTCACGCGCCACATCGCCAGCCGCAGCCCGGGGCTGCTGACCAAGGTGGGCCTGGGCACGTTTGTGGACCCGCGCATCGAAGGCGGCAAGCTCAACAGCAAGTCCACCGAAGACCTGGTCAAGCTGGTCGAGTTCAACGGCGAGGAATGGCTGTTCTACCCCTCGCCCAAGGTCGATGTGGCCATCATCCGGGGCACGCTGGCCGATGAGAACGGCAACATCACGCTGGACAAGGAAGGCGTGCTGCTGGAGCAGATCAACATCGCCCACGCGGCCAAGGCCTGCGGCGGCATCGTGATCGCGCAGGTGGAGCGCATCGTCAAGGCGGGCAGCCTGCACCCCAAGTCGGTCAAGGTGCCCGGCGTGTCGGTGGACTACGTGGTGGTGAGCCAGCCCGAGAACCACATGCAGACCATCACCACGCAGTTCAACCCCGCGCTGTGCGGCGACGTGCGCGTGCCGCTCACTCGCTGGCACCCATGCCGCTGGACGAGCGCAAGGTCATCGCACGCCGCGCCGCGCTGGAGCTCACGCCCGGGGCCATCACCAACCTGGGCATCGGCATCCCGGCCGGTGTGCCGTCGGTGGCGGCGGAAGAGGGCGTGTCGGACCAGTTCACGCTGAGCGTGGAAAGTGGCATCACCGGCGGCATCCCGGCGCAGCTGGGCGACTTTGGCACGGCCTACAACGCCGACGCCATCATCGAGCAGTCGTTGCAGTTCGACTTTTACGACGGCGGCGGGCTGGACGCGAGCTTCCTGGGCCTGGCGCAGGCCGACAACCACGGCAACGTGAACGTGAGCAAGTTCAACGGCCGCCCCGTGGGCTGCGGCGGGTTTGTGAACATCACGCGCTCGACCAAGAAGCTGGTGTTCTGCGGCACCTTCACGGCCGGCGGGCTGGAGGTGAAGGTGGCCGACGGCCAGCTCACCATCGTCAAGGAGGGCCGCTCGCGCAAGTTCATCGAGAAGGTCGAGCAGATCACCTTCAACGGGCTGGATGCGGCCCAGCGCGAGCAGAACGTGGTGTTTGTGACCGAACGCGCCGTGTTCCACCTGACCACCGAGGGCCTGGAGCTGACCGAGATCGCGCCCGGCATGGACCTGGAGCGCGACGTGCTGGCGCACATGGGCTTCAAGCCGATCATGCGCAATGTGAAGACCATGGACCCGGGCCTGTTCCGCGCAAAGTGGGGCGGCCTGGCTGCGGCCATGGCGGCCAAGGTGGCGCAGGCGGCTTA
>JAXHOC010000093.1:0-31484 GCA_034519725.1 Agrobacterium sp. | reverse complement strand
CATGATGCCGGTTCTGGAAGAAGCAGACTGGGCAGAGCCATGGAACGACGGCGATTGAGACCGCTTCGCCTTTTTTCCACCGATCTCGACGGAACCGTCGTCGGCGATAACGCCGCCACGCGCCGGTTCCGCGATTTCTGGCAGTCGCTGCCGGACGATATTCGTCCGGTTCTGGTCTTCAACAGTGGCAGGCTGGTCGATGACCAGCTTGCCCTCCTCGAAGACGTTCCGTTGCCGAGGCCCGACTATATTATCGGCGGGGTCGGCACCATGCTACACGCAAGAGCGCGCGGCGAGCTGGAAACCGCCTATACGCAATCGCTCGGCACCGGTTTCGACCGGCACAGGATCGCCGATGTCATGGCCGGCCTGCCCGGTGTGACCATGCAGGCGGAACGTTACCAGCATGGCCTCAAATCCAGCTGGTTCCTGCATGATGCGGACGACAAGACGCTCGCCGAGATCGAAGCCACGCTGGTCGCGGCGGATATCGATGCCCGTATCGTCTATTCCAGCAACCGCGACCTCGACATATTGCCAAAGGCTGCCGACAAGGGCGCAGCCTTGGCGTGGTTATGTGGACAACTTGAAATTGGTCTCGACGAATCAGTGGTTGCAGGCGATACTGGCAATGATCGGGCGATGTTCGAATTGAACGGCATTCGTGGTGTGATCGTTGGCAATGCCTTGCCGGAGCTTGTTTCCCTGGCAAATGACGATAGCCGTTTTTTCCTCTCGCGCGCGACTGAAGCGGACGGTGTGATCGAAGGTCTCCAGAAATGGGGGCTGCGCGCTGATCAACGCAGTTCCGGCGATAATTCATAGCGGTTTTACGTTGCATATGACGTAAAACAGGAAAAATGCAGTATTTCCGCAATCGGCAGCTGACGGTGACGCACCGGGCAAAGCCTCCGTTCGCACCCCTGCCACATCCGCTGCTGCCCACAGTCTTCATCACCATGAAGACAACGGTGGGTTATGCATGAAATGGCATTGGCGGAACATGGACGATACCTATATTAGCAGATACGATTGACGAACAAAGAAGGACTTATTCGGGTTGAAGATTTTGAATCGATTGGCGACAGACGTTGGCTTGATGTTGCGCAGACCGCCGCGACAGCAATATGCGGCGCTGTGCTATCGTTCGTCCAAAAAGCGTCATGAGCCGGAAGTGCTGCTGCTGACAAGCAGGGATACCGGGCGCTGGGTCATTCCCAAGGGCTGGCCCATGGCCAACAAGAAGGCCCATGCCGTTGCCGAACAGGAAGCCTATGAGGAAGCCGGCGTCAAAGGCCGCGTGGAAAAGGCCCCCTTCGGCTATTATGAATATGAGAAAAAGCTGAACAGCGGCATCAATGTGCTGTGCAAGGTGCAGGTGCATCTGCTCGAAGTGGCAGAGCTTCAGGACAGCTTTCCCGAAAAAGATTCCAGACGGCTGGAATGGGTCAGTCCCGAAGAGGCCGCCCAGCGCGTCAACGAGCCGGAGCTGAAAGCGCTCATGCTCACTTTCGACAAACGGATGGCGCTTTCGAAATAGCGTCCACGCCGCAATAGTGGCAAACTGCCGTTTGTTTTTCCAACATCGCTTTTACCGTCTTTCATTTTGGAAAGATGTGCGAGATGTAACAGTCTTTCTGTAAATTACCTTCAGCCCGCGACATTGCCGGACGAATGGGAATGCTGGCGAACGAGGTCTGAATGGCAATAAAGCCACCACCGAACATGAAAGCGACCCTCGACAAGGATCTCGAAAAGATCACCCGTGTCGAAGAAGCAACGCTGCATGTCACGCATCAGCTGGCCGGCCTTGGTGCCGGGGTGATGTTCGTTGTCCTGGCGGCGATATTTGCGGGCGCCTTCGTTACCGGCACGGCGGGCGCCGTGATCATCATCGCGGCCGTCGCCGTCGGCGCCTATATGGCGATCAATATCGGCGCGAACGACGTGACGAACAATGTTGGCCCGGCGGTTGGCGCCAAGGCGATGCCGCTGGCTGCTGCACTGATCATCGCCGCCATCTGCGAGATCGCGGGCGCCTTGATCACCGGCGGCAATGTGGTCGAGACCATTTCCAGCGGCATCATCAATATCGACACCATTCCTGACAGGACCGTGTTTTCCTGGGCAATGCTGTCGGCGCTTCTCGCCGCCGGTCTTCTCGTCAATATCTCGACCTGGACGAAAGCGCCGATTTCCACCACCCACACGGTGGTCGGCGGCGTTGCGGGTGCGGGAATGGCCGCCTATGGCATCGGAGCGGTTGACTGGCTGTCGCTCGGCAGGATCGCCTTTGCCTGGGTGCTCGCGCCCTTCATCAGCGCTGCCATCGCCGTCGCTCTTCTTGCTTTCATCAAGGAATTCATCATCTACCGCGAGGACAAGATCGAAGCCGCGAAGCGTTGGGTGCCGGTTCTGATCGGCATCATGACCGGGGTGTTCACCGCTTATCTCATCTGGGTGGGGCTGAGGCAGCTCGTCCATGTCTCGCTTGGCCATGCCAGCGGCATCGGGCTGTTGACCGGCCTTGTCGCCTGGCGGCTCTGCGTGCCGATCATCCGCAAACAGTCGGTCGGGCTGGAGAACCGCAACCAGTCGCTTCGAACGCTGTTCCAGTGGCCGCTCGTGCTTGCCGCTGGCCTGATGTCCTTCGCGCACGGGGCAAATGACGTTTCGAACGCCATCGGCCCAGTCGTCGCCATCGTGCGGGCGCTGCATGACGAGGCGGTGGAGACCTCCGCCCGTGCGCCGCTCTGGGTGATGCTGGTCGGCGCCTTCGGGCTTTCCTGCGGTATTCTTCTTTACGGCCCGCGCCTGATCCGCCTTGTCGGCGAACAGATCACCAAGCTCAACCCGATGCGCGCCTTCTGCGTTTCCGTGGCGACGGCGCTAACGGTTCTCGTCGCCTCACGCTTCGGCCTTCCTGTCAGCACCACCCATACGGCAATCGGCGCCGTATTCGGCGTCGGCTTTTTCCGCGAATGGTACACGCAGACCTCGCGGCGGCGGCAGGAACTCGTCCAGACCGGCACCAGCCAAATTCGCAGGACCCGTCGATATCTGGACAATCCTTCCGAAGTGCGCCGGCGCTATCTCGTCCGGCGCTCCCACTTCATGACCATCATCGCCGCCTGGGTGGTGACGGTTCCCGCAAGTGCGACGCTTGCAGCACTGCTATATTGGCTTATGTCCTTCCTCTTTCTCTGACGCTGAAACCGAAAAATCCTATGCGCGCAAATTTCCGGATGCAACGCCTGTTCGTCGACACCCCGCTTGTTGCGGGCGCGGCGCAGGAAGCGACGACCGAACAGTTCAATTACCTCGCCAATGTGCTGCGCATGACCGACGGGGCGGAAATCCTGCTGTTCAACGGCCGCGACGGCGAATGGAAGGCGAAACTCTCCTTTCCGAGCCGCAAGAAGATTACCCTCATCCCCCTCGAACAGACGCGGACGCAGCCGCCGGCATCGGACCTCGCCTATCTGTTTGCGCCGCTGAAAGTCGGGCGCATGGATTATATGGTGCAGAAGGCGGTCGAGATGGGCGCTGGCGTTCTGCAACCGGTGATGACGCAGCATGTTCAGGGCAAGATCCACAATACCGAAAAGCTGCGCGCCAATGCCATCGAGGCCGCCGAGCAATGCGGCATCCTGTCTTTGCCTGAGGTAGCCGAGCCGGTGAAACTGAAAGACATGCTCGAGACCTGGCCCCACGACCGGCGCATCCTTTATTGCGACGAGGGCGATGCCGGGCAAAACCCGCTGCCCGTGCTGCAAGCCGTGAAAGAACGCAAACTTGCCCTGCTGGTCGGCCCGGAAGGCGGGTTTTCCGAAGAGGAAAGAGAGATGCTGCGCAGCCTTGCCTTCGTCACCCCCATCCCGCTCGGGCCGCGAATCCTGCGGGCCGATACGGCAGCGGTCGCGGCACTTGCGGTCATTCAGGCGTCGATCGGCGACTGGAATTGACCTCTCTGGCGCATGGCGTTATCGCAAAACCGCAGCAGATTTTTGCGGGATTTGCGCCAGACCATTGCGCTTATGATCTCCTTGAAAGAAATTCACTTGCCTCCGCATAGGATTCCGGCTCCATCAGCCACCCTCCATGCCCGACCTTCCGCCGGGCACATACGTCACAACAAGGTAAGCCATGGCACGCGACACGACCGACCAGACACCCCTCTCCTCCGTCACGGAGCTTACAGATTATCTGGCCGCCGGTTGCAGAGCTGAAGCCGACTTCCGCATCGGCACCGAACACGAGAAATTCGCCTTTTTCCGCGCCGATAACCGGCCGGTTCCCTATTTCGGCGAGGCCAGCATTTCCGCGCTGCTGAAGGGCATGCAGGAAAAGCTCGGCTGGGAGCCGATCATGGACGGCGACAACATCATCGGGCTTGGCGAACAGCACGGCATGGGCGCCATCTCCATCGAGCCGGGCGGCCAGTTCGAACTGTCAGGCGCGCCGCTCGAGAACCTGCATCAGACGTGCAAGGAGTCCAACCAGCATCTGGCGACCCTGCGCGAAGTGGCGGAGCCGATGGGCATCCGGTTTCTCGGCATCGGCGGCAGCCCGCTGTGGAGCTATGACGAAACGCCGCACATGCCGAAATCGCGCTACGCGATCATGACGCGCTACATGCCGAAGGTCGGGACCAAGGGTCTCGACATGATGTACCGCACCTGTACCATTCAGGTTAACCTCGACTTCTCCTCCGAAGCGGATATGCGCCAGAAGATGCGCGTTTCCATGAAGCTACAATCGCTGGCAACCGCCCTGTTTGCCTCCTCGCCCTTTACCGAAGGCAAGCCGAACGGCCTGCTCTCCTGGCGCGGCGATATCTGGCGCGACACCGACAACCACCGCTCCGGCGTGCTGCCCTTCACCTTCAATGACGATTTCGGCTTCAAGGATTATGTCGAATGGGCGCTGGACGTGCCGATGTATTTCATCGTGCGCGACGGCAAATATCACGATTGCACCCATGTCACCTTCCGCCAGTTCATGAACGGCGCGCTGAAGGGCGAAATCGCCGCATGGGAACCGACCATGGGCGACTGGACGAACCATCTCTCCACGCTGTTCCCCGATGTGCGCCTGAAGCGCTTCCTGGAAATGCGCGGCGCCGACGGCGGCCCATGGCGACGCATCTGCGCCCTGCCCGCTTTCTGGGTCGGCCTTCTCTATGATCAGGAAGCGCTTGATGCGGCCGATGCGCTGACGCGCCGACTGGACGTGTCGAGGAGGTCGCTGCGCTGCGCAATACCGTGCCGGCACAAGGGCCTGAAGGCTGCAGATTACCGGCAAGCCACTTCTCGGTTTCGCCCGCGAAGCACTCGCTATTTCCCGCACCGGCCTCAAGAACCGCAACCGGCTGAACGGCGAAGGTCAGGACGAAACCGTGTTCCTCTCCTCGCTGGACGAGGTTCTTGCCAAGAAGACCACGCTCGCGGAAGACCTGCTTGCGCTTTATCACGGCCGCTGGGGTGGCTCGGTCCTGCCGGTCTTCGAGGAATACCAGTATTAAAGCCTTGCGGTAAAACGGCGCAGCGGGCTTGCGCGCGGAAAATCCGCACAACAGGCAAGGCGATGCCATAAAAAAACCCGGTGCGGCCGAGGGGGCCTGATCACCGGGCAAAAGCGCAGGGTTATTGGCAAATCAGCCCTGCGGGGAAAACCTGATCGGTCGCGGGCAATTCCGGCGGTGCTGGAGGTTCCGCCGGAATTGTACGGACACGAGCCTAAAGCGTTTTGAACCGCGTGACGGAGCGCTTGCGTGCCGCACGGGTCAGATGGGCGGTCGGATCTTCGAGCAGGCCGGTATTGAGCGCGGCGGTCACATCCGAGCGCGCCAGCCCGATATCGGCGAGCAGGCGATCGTCAAGTTCCGTGAGACCATTGGCGACGAAGCGATTGTAGATGCGCTGCGCGAACGTTTTCACGGCGGAAGCAACGACGATAGCGACGCGACGCAGTGTGTCGTTCTGCTCGGCCGGTTGCGAATTCCAGTTCCATTTTTCCGTTCTGCCGTGCGCATGACAATGATCCTTCCATAACGGCACGATGCGGCACCGCTCCCGACACACCATGCGCGGGAAGCTGCCTTGGGTTGGGGGCCTGACGATGTGTCCGCCCCAGGGGTTGAGATTGATTTGCTTGGTGTCAAAATGTCGCAAGACTATTGATCAGTCCAACGAATGTTTCTAATGTGGGACATCAATCATTCTGATGGATGAGTATCCATGTCCGCACCTCTCGACATAGACCAGCTGCACACCTTCATCGCCATTGTCGATACCGGCAGCTTTACCAAGGCCGCAGATCGCGTTTTCAAGACGCAATCCGCCGTATCCATGCAGATGCGGCGGCTTGAGGAGCGGATCGGCAAACAGCTCTTTGCAAAAGACGGGCGTGGCAACCGCCTGACGGCCGAGGGCGAAAAACTGATGAATTATGCCCGCCGCATCATTCGCCTCAACAACGAGGCGATTGCGGCCTTCGACGACAACAGGCTCGAGGGCACGTTGCGCATCGGCACGCCTGACGACTATGCCGACCGCTACATGCCTGAAATCATCGGGCGTTTCGCCAAGACGCATCCGAATGTCGAGCTTTACATCGTCTGCGAACCTTCGGTGAGCCTTGCCGAAAAAATGGCGCGCGGCGAGCTAGATATTGCGCTTGTCACCCGCCAATCCCGCGCCCGCTCCTCCGATGTCGTGCGCACCGAGCCGCTCTGCTGGGTCACCCTCCAAGAACCATCCGCTGAAGGACGATGCGCCGGGTGCCGCTGGCCGTCGGGCGACGCGATTGTCACTGGCGCCAGCTTGCCTGCTCGGCGCTCGATGCCGATGGGCGGGATTATCAGGTGCTGTTTACAAGCTGGTCTTCCACCGTGGTGGCCGCCGCCGTACTGGCGGGCATGGCGGTTTCCGTGCTGCCGGAATCGGCGTTGCGCACCGGCATGAAGGTTTTGACCGCCTCGGACGGCTTTCCGCCGCTGCCGCCGGTCCAGATCGGCCTGATGAAACGACCCGGCCTGTCGCCCTCGCTGGTGAACGCCATCACCGACCACATCACCGCCTGCCTCGACAACATCTCTCCGATGAATGTCGCTGTCGATGAGCTGGATAACGATGTGAAGACCTACCCGAAGATGCCGCGCCTGCGCGCCGGGCACATGCTGCCGGGCTGGTGAGCGGATAGCGCAAATGCGATGGCCGGAACAAGTTCCGACCGAATCTGGCGAATAAACATGCGCCAAACTCGCCGTCATCCTCGGGCTTGACCCGAGGATCTATACTTTCAACCGCCTGTGGATCCTCGGGACAGGCCTCGAGGTGACGGCGCTTATGTAGAATGGTTTTTCAGCGGTCTGAGGCCAGCGCAATCCGCGACTTTTCCACCGCGCGCCTTCGAGTTGCAGCCTACCGCGCGCGCAGTGACGCGACCGCCAGCAGCGTGTCGCCGCTGATGCCCACCGAGCCGCTGCCGTTGAACAGCATCAGGATCGGGTTGCTGGTGTTCTGCTTGTCGTCATACATGATGGTGAAACGGGCGATCAGCTTCTTGACCTTGTCGGGGTCCTGAAAGTCCTCGATGTCGAAATATTTCTTCATCATCGCCACCTGCGTAGGCTGACGCCGGCATTGCCGACTTCGTCGGGAATGCCGAAGGTTGTGGTGATGAAGTTCTGGATCGCGGTGTCGGCGAGAATGGAGTAATAGGACGTCGTTCCCGCCGCCATTCGCTTGAAATAGAGCGCCAGGCGCACGCCCGCATTTTCTTCGCCCGCCTGCGTCTCCAGCGTCTGCGTCAGATAATTATCGAGCGTCTCGTAAAGGCCACGGCGCGTCTGGATGGAACTGCGATCCTCGCGCAGGATATTACCCTGAGTGTCGAAATTGAACGCGGTGACGAGACGGCGAAAGGCCGGGTCCATCTCCTTGTTGAGATAGCTTTCCTTGTCATTCAGATCGGACGCGAACATTTTTTGCAGCTGGTCCTTGGTGACCTTCGTCGGGTCGATCCCAAGCGATTCCATCGCGAATTTCGTCAGGCGGTCATTGGCCAGAAAATCCTTGAGCGTCTTGACCTTCTGGATTTCCGAGCGGAAAAATTCTGCCTCCTTCTTGGCGGCTTCCTTGTCCTGATCGGTCCCGAAGGCTGATTTTTCTTGATGTAGTCCACCGACATGCTCTGGATGTCCAGTTCGGACTGGGCAAGCACCGGCGAGCCTGGCGATCCGTCGGACTTGAAGTTGAAAAGTTCCGCGAGTTTGACGTAACGGTCGTCCTTCAGCGCATAAACGTAACTATTCTTGTCCTGCAGGTCGCTGGTCAGGGCTTTGCGAATGTCGGCAATATTCACCGTCGTCGGATCGAGGCCGACAGCTTTCAGCGCATAGGTGTAGACCGCGCTGCTTTCCAGGAAGTCGGCAACCGATTTGACGTTGGCGATATCGCTCTTGAACAATTTCAAAGCCTTTTCGTCGGCGGCTTCGTCCTTGTCGTTGTAGTGGTTCATGTAGCCATTGGTCGTGGTGACGGTCTGGGTTGTCGTCTGCGGTAACGTGCCGTCAGGGAGCGTTCCATCCGCCTTGAAATTGAAGGCTTCACGCAAGGCGATGTAACGTTTGTCGCCATTGCCGAACTTGACGATATAGTTGTTGGGATCGCTGAGATCGCTGGTCAGAATGTTCTCGATCGTCGCATCGACGATGGTCAGACCGTTCAGATCGAACGCGACCTTGATGTAATTCACCAGACGCGGGTCTGCCATCAACTCATCGACGGTCTTGATCGAACCGATCTTCGATTCGAAATAATCCCTGTTCAAGGTGGCAACGGTCGGCGTCACACGCGGGGCGCTGCCGACATAGGCCTGGGTCAGGATCTTGAGGTTGTCGGCGGTCTGCGCCTGGCCGGCCGCAACGGTACCGTCATTGGCAAATTCGAACGCCTGGGCCATCTGGGCCATGGTATTATATTGCGAGACGGTGTCCGAAAGTTTGGTCTGCTCCGCCGTGATCGAGGCAAGCGTCGCCGTCCATTGGTCCTTCGGCGGCAGCACGGCTTCAAGTTGGGTGAGCTGACCCTGCCGGGTGGTTTTTTCGGTTTCAAGGGCGGTCCGCTGTTCGGCGGTCAGCGTGGTATCGGCCAGCGCCGTATCGATGGCCGTGATCCGCTCCGTCACATCGCCATGCAACTCGATATTGCCCTTGATCGTCAGCTTTTCCACGGCAGCGGAATAGGCCGCGCCGAACTTCTGGTTCAGATAGCTGTTCGGGTCATCGATATCGCTCGTCATCAATCCCTTGATGTGGGCATAGCTGTAGGTCTTCTCGTCAACGCTGAAAACCTCGAAGATATAGGCGCGGGTTCTGTCGTTCTGAAGCAGCTGGTCCACATTGGTGACCGTGCCGATGATCGCCTTATAATAACGGGTTTCTTCGGCCAGGCTGTCATCGAGGTTGGTGATCGAGGTGTCGTAAAGCCCGATCATGTTGTCGAGCTGCGCCTCCGTCTGCACCGTGGTGGTGGACTGCGTGAAGTTGAAGGATGCGGCAAATTCGCGGTAACGTTCATCCGTCAGCTTGTTGGCAAAGCTGTTCTGGTCGTTGAGGTCGCTTTCCAGCACCTTTTTCATGAAGGCCTTGGCATAGGTCATTTCGCCGAGACCGAAGGCATCCATGGCATAGGAATAGAGCTGGTAGTTGTTGAGGAACTCATCGACGCTTTTCACCTTGCCGATGTTTTCCTTGTAATAGTTCGTCTGCCGCTCGACCATCCCCTGCTGCGACACGCGTGAAATGCTTGCCTTCATATCGCGGTTGATGAGGTCGTAGCTGAGAAAAGTCGATACCATGCGAATGCCCCCTGAGTATCACGCATCCCTCGGATGCGGCCGCTCCGGTTTTTGAATTCGCCCACCACACCTCCATCCGGACGCACGGCAGGCCTTGGCGCGACTGTGCATGACGCGCCTTGCCCGGAGCTTGAAAGAGCACAGTTTGGCGGCTGAGAAAAATCGCATTGTCTCAATCTGCTTTACGGACGTGAAACCATGCCACGGTGGGTTTTGCTAACCATTTGGGAATGCAAAGTTTTCTTAACCGCAATTTTTAAGCAGTCTCGAACATGCGGCGGATATTCTCCTGACATCAGAGGACGAAAAGTCCCGATGAGAAGACCGGAAACCGGCTCTCAGGTAAAACAAGGGTAGAATAAACATGACCAAGACCGTTCTGAAGCCCGACTGGGCCGTCGCCACACTCAGACTCGACCCGGCACGTTTTCCGCAACAGGTCACCTATGGCAGAGGCAATGGCGCAACCGATGTTGCCGTCACGCTCGATGAACGGGGTGCCGTTCTGAGAAAGGTCCTCACCTCTTCCGGCCTGCCTTTGTCCTTCGCCCTGCCAGCCCGCGCTTTCAAGGGTGTCGCCGCCCGCGCCATCGACCATGGCGACGGACAGGTGACGGTGACGCTGGAACTTCACCATGACGACCCGGAACTTTGCGTTCCGCTACTGGTCGCCCACGATCTTTGCGACATTGCCGCCGACTGGCGCAGCTGGTCCGAAGCCTACCATATTCCGATGCTGATGGTGGAGGCCGATGGCGTCGCCCGGCCGCTGGAAGAACATCTCGGCAAGGTGCGCACGAAGAACACCCGCCCGCGCCGCCGCCATTCCTACTTCGCGGAGCGCCGCCCACGCTTCCTCGTTCGCCGCTCCACCGGTTCGCTGGGCATGAGCATGAAGATCGAGGGCAAGGAAATCATCGCCCGCAACTGATATTCTTCCTTCAGTCAAAACAATCAAAAGCCCGGCGCGGATATCGCGGCCGGGCTTTTTGCATCCTGCCTTTCAGCAACCTCATGCCAGCAGAAGCGGCAGAATGAGGCCGGCGAAAATCAGAACACCAACACGGTTGTTGGATTTAAACAGCACGAGGCATTGCGCCACATCGTCGATATCGAGCACCCAGACCTGCCGGAAAAGCATGATGGCGGCAGCGGCAAGGCCGCTATAGGCGATGACGTTAACACCCGCGCCCCAGAAGGACAGGGCGATCATGACAAGGGCTGTGCCATAAAGAAAAACCAGCCAGCGATGTGTGTTGTCTCCAAACAGCAGCGCGGTTGAACCGATGCCCACCGCCGTGTCGTCTTCCTTGTCCTGATGGGCGTAGATTGTATCATAACCGATCGTCCAGGCGATGGAGCCGACATAAAGCAGGACAGCCGGCCAGGCGATGGAGCCGAACTGCCCGGCCCAGCCCATCAGCGCACCCCAGGAAAAGGCAAGGCCGAGGAAAAATTGCGGCCAGTTGGTGAAGCGCTTGGCGAAGGGATAGATCGCCACGAAGACCAGCGAGAATATGCCGGTGGCAATCGCAAATCCGTTGAATTGCAAAAGCACCACAAGTCCGGCCAGCGCCTGCAACACGATGAAGACCTTCGCCTGCGTTCTGCTGACCCGGCCGGATGGCAGCGGCCGCGAGCGGGTGCGTGCCACGGCCATGTCGATCTTGTGGTCGGCGAGATCGTTATAGGTGCAGCCCGCGCCGCGCATCGCCACCGATCCGATGAAAAACAGCGCCAGATGCCAGATCAGCGTGCCCCAGGAAAAACCGCCACTTGCCAGCGCGGCATTGGCCGCGAGTGCCGTGGACCAGAAACAAGGCCACATCAGCAATTGCCAGCCGATGGGGCGGTCCCATCTTGCCAGCTGCGCATAGGGCCAGAGAGGTCTCGGCAAAATCCGATAGACCCAGTTGTTGGATGGTGCGTCGGAGACGCGGTCTGACAAATCGCTGTGGTGAACCATGGCACCGGTTCTACAGCATCGACGGGGGAATCGGAATCGATTTCAAACATAACGATGCGCGGCATTTGACGATTTGCCCTGAGGCGACCGGCAAAGCGCCTTACCTCTCCACCGTCATCCTCGGGCTTGACCCGAGGATCCACAACCCGTTGAAATCAATATATTCTCGGGTCAAGCCCGAGGATGACGTCGAATATTTGGATAAAAAAACCGCAGCATTCTGCTGCGGGTTTTCAATCTCCAAACAACGAGTTCATCTCCCTCAGGGCAGCGTGAAACCGAATTTGTAGCTTGCCTGAACGCCAACGACGAACTGGTTTTTCGAGCCGCGCTCACGCACCAGCGAGCTGTCGGCGGCGTCGCCGGTCAGGCGGCGATATTCCGCGAAGGAACCGATTTCGGCAGCTTCGGTGACCTTCCAGGTGATGGCAGCGCCGACGCCGGCGGAATGCAGGCCGCCGCCGGGGCTGTAGGGCGATGGTGCGCCTGCTGCCGTCTGCGCGGCGCTGACGCCGTAATAACGTTCATTGTATTTGCTGGTCACCCATGTGGCGCGCGGACCGGCGGAAATCTGGATGCCGGGGGCGATATCGGTGAAGACGTCGGCCGAGAGGTCGGCGACCACGCCGCTATGGCTGCGGATGCCCTGGCGGGCTTCGCCGCGAATACGCAGCCAGTCGGTCGGATAAGCCTCGGCGAAACCGCCAAGCTCGCCGCCGCGCTTGATGCGGGTCATGCCTTTCAGATCGTCGGAATCCTTCTGGTCACGCGGGGATACCAGCTTTCCGGCAAGACCCATGCTGATCGGGCCATTGTCCAGCAGCGAGATCGAGGCGCTGTCGTTACGCGACGTGAACCGCGCGCCCTGTCCCTGACGGCCAAGTGAGATGATCGGCGAAAAGCCGAATTCGTTCTTGTTGTCGCCCTGATATTTCGGGGCAGAAAAACCCGAACCGCCGAGCTTCAGATACCAGTCGCCGGAAAACCAGCCATCGGCATGGGCGTTACCGACGGCAAACAGCGATAAAACACAAGCGGCGACCGCCGCTGATGGCTTGAACATGAAAACAACCCCAGGAAACGCAATACAAACAGGTAAGCGTAGAATTAGAGGGATTGTCTTTCCATTCCATTAACCAGCGCGAGACGGCACACTACTTCCGCGAGGGGGATAACAAAGTTTGAAAAACCACCCTGCGTCATGCTCGGGCTTGTCCCGAGCATCTGCAACCGAGCGATTTACGCGACGTGGATGGATCCTCGGGACAAGCCCGAGGATGACGTCGGATCTGCGGAGACGTTTATCGACAATCTGGAGGAGTGCCGTTCGCGCCCCCCATCAGAACATGACCTTCTCCAGCGGCGGCCGGGTCTTTTCGAACTCGGCCAGCTTTTCCTCGTTGCGGGCGATGTAATCGCGATTATGCGGAACGGCGTCGCGGTCCTTGGCGAGTTGGATCTGGAAAATATGGAAATTTTCGTGGGTGAAGGCCATTTCGGACCCGGCCAGATAAAACTCCCACATGCGGAAGAACCGCTCGTCGTAAAGCGCCACCGCCTCTGCCTTGCGTGCGACGAAACGTTCGCGCCAGTGCCGCAGCGTGTGCGCATAATGCATGGGCAGGATTTCGATATCCTTCACCAGCAGTCCGGACTTCTGGATCGCCGGCAGCACCTCGGCAAGCGAGGGGATGTAACCGCCGGGGAAAATATATTTTTCGATGAATGGATTGGTCGCCAGCGCCGGACTGGGCTGGCCGATGGAATGCAGCACCATCACGCCGTTGTCGTCCAGAACCTCCGCCACCTTGTCGAAATAATCGCGATAGTGGGTCGGCCCGACATGTTCGAACATGCCGACCGAGACGATGCGGTCGAATTTCTTCGAGGCCGGCAGGTAACGGTAATCCTGCAATTCGAAGCGGACATTGCCGGCAAGCCCGCGTTTTGCCGCCCGATCGCGGGAAACGCGCAGCTGTTCCTCGCTGAGCGTGATGCCGGTCACATCGGCACCCGCACTTTCGGCGATATACATCGCCATGCCGCCCCAGCCGGAGCCGATCTCCAGCACGCTCTGGCCCGCCTCGGTCATCAGCTTGGCGGCAATATGCCGTTTTTTGGCGACCTGCGCCTCATAGAGGCTGATACCGGGCGGATTGAAATAGGCGCAGGAATATTGCCAGTCCTCATCGAGGAAGATGTCGAAAAGCTTGGCGCTCAGATCGTAGTGATGGGCGACGTTACTCTTGTTGTGGTTGACCGGCAGATGCATCTTGATGCGGGCGGCGATGATGCGTGCCATGCCACGCCAGACCATGCCGAACGACAGCGCTTCGCTGAGCGTATTGCCTTTGACCAGCGCCAGAAAGTCGTAAATATCGCCCTCGGCGATATTCATACGTCCTTCCATATATATTTCGGCCAGTTTCAGCGCGGGATCGGCGGCGATCTCCTGCATGGCGGCTTCGTCGGTGAAATTCAGAACAACCCGTTTTCCGGTGCCATCGCCAAATGTGCGGCTGCCCTGCGGGCTATGAACGACAAGATCACCGATCTTGATTATCTTTTCGAGTAGAACATGCAGAGACGACGCCATGGCACCCCCAATTGCTAAGTCTCGCTTATCAATTTTATTGACCGTATTCCTTTCGACACAAGTTTCAAGATAGTCTTATTTCAAAAAAATTGAACGATTTCATCAAGCAAAAGCCCCACCGCGGTTTCCGGCAGGGCTTTTCGATAAAAATCATTTCAACCAGAGGTCAGCGTCGCTTCATTGCCTCGGCCAGAGCCGCAGCAAGAGCACCCCCGGATTGCGACCCTTCGTTGTGTCCCTGCGGTTTGGAATTCGCATGGCGCATGGCGCTCGCATTGCCTTTTTCGCGCATCGGCTGGGGTGCCGCCTCGCCGCCATCCTTGCGCATGGTCAGCGCAATGCGCTTGCGCTTCACATCCACTTCCACAACCCGCACCTTGACGACATCGCCGGCTTTGACGACCTCATGCGGGTCTTTCACGAAACGGTCGGCCAGTTGCGACACATGCACCAGCCCGTCCTGATGCACACCGATATCCACGAAAGCGCCGAAGGCGGCGACGTTGGTGACGGTGCCCTCCAGAAGCATACCCGGTTTCAGATCGGTGATCTCGTCCACGCCATCGGCAAAGGTCGCCGTCTTGAAGCTCGGGCGCGGGTCGCGGCCGGGCTTTTCCAGTTCGGCAATGATGTCCTTGACGGTGGGAAGGCCGAATTGCTCGTCGATGAACCGCTTCGGATCCAGCCCCTTCAGCGTGGCGCTGTCACCCATCAGCGTACGCAGATCGCGACCGCAGGCGGCGACGATCTTTTTCGCGACGCCATAGGCTTCGGGGTGCACGGAGGATGAATCGAGAGGCTCCTTGCCGTTCGGGATACGCAGAAAGCCCGCGCATTGCTCGAAGGTGCGCTGGCCAAGGCGCGGCACCTTCAACAGCTCCTTGCGGCTGGCAAACGGGCCGGTCTGGTCGCGATGCGCGACGATCGCATCGGCAATCGAGGTGCCGAGGCCGGAAACCCGCGCCAGAAGCGGCGAAGAGGCCGTATTGAGATCGACGCCGACGGCATTCACCGCATCTTCCACCACCGCATCGAGCGAACGGCTGAGACGGCCCTGATCGACATCGTGCTGGTACTGACCCACACCGATGGACTTCGGCTCGATCTTCACCAGTTCGGCCAGCGGGTCCTGAAGGCGGCGGGCGATGGAGACCGCGCCACGCAGGGACACGTCGAGATTGGGAAATTCCGCCGCTGCCCGTTCGGATGCGGAATAGACCGATGCGCCCGCCTCCGAAACGATGACCTTGGTGGGCTTTGCGCCGGACGTCGAAGCCGGCATCTGCGTCAGGAGATCGGCAACCAGCTTTTCCGTCTCACGGCTGCCCGTGCCGTTACCGATGGCGATCAGCTCGACATTGTGCTTGCGCAGAAGCAAAGCCAGTTCCGCCTGCGCCCCGCGCACGTCGTTTCTGGGCTGGAAGGGATAGACCGTCGTGGTGTCCAGAAGCTTGCCGGTGCCATCCACCACCGCCACCTTGACGCCGGTGCGGATGCCTGGATCAAGCCCCATGGTGGCGCGTGAGCCGGCCGGTGCGGCCAGCAGCAAATCCTTGAGATTGCGGGCAAAGACATTGATCGCCTCTTCTTCCGCACGCTCGCGCAATTCGCGCATGAGATCGAGCGAAAGCGACATGGAGAGCTTCACCCGCCAGGTCCAGCCCGCCACCTCCATCAGCCATTGATCGGCCGGACCGGCGTTGCGGATGTCGAAAGCAGCGGCAACGGTGCGCTGGGCCGGCTTGACGGGCGAGGGATCATCCGCATCGACATCGATGGTCAATGTCAGCACTTCCTCGTTCCAGCCGCGCAGCATGGCCAGCGCCCGGTGGCCCGGCACCGTCGCCCAACGCTCGAAATGATCGAAATAGTCGGAGAATTTTTCGCCCGCCGCCTGTTTGCCGTCCACCACCTTGGCGCGGAAAATGGCGTTCTGGCGCATGTAATCACGCAGGCGGCCGAGAAGATCGGCATTTTCCGTCATCGTCTCCGCCACGATGTCGCGCGCGCCTTCCAGCGCCGCCTTCACATCGGCCACCTCACCCTGGACATAAGCTTCGGCAAGCTTTGCAGGATCGGCAATGCGGTTGGCCCAGATGGCTTCGGCAAGCGGACCGAGGCCGCGCTCACGGGCGATTTCGGCGCGGGTGCGGCGCTTCGGCTTGTAGGGCAGATAAAGGTCTTCCAGCTCCGCCTTGGTGCCCGCCTGCATGATCTTCACCATCAGCGCGTCCGTCATCTTGCCCTGACCGTTGATGGTGTCGACAATGGAGGCGCGGCGGGCATTGAGTTCACGCAGATAGACAAGACGCTCCGCCAGCGTTCGAAGCTGCGTGTCATCCAGCCCTCCCGTCGCTTCCTTGCGGTAACGGGCGATGAAGGGCACGGTCGCTCCCTCGTCCAGCAAAGCCACCGCCGCCTTCACCTGATCGGCGCGGGCGTTGATTTCGGAGGCGATGAGCGAGGCTAGGCGGGCATTATCTGCGGTCATGAGGTTCTCTGATGTGGCGTCTGGAGCGGCGAACATAATGTCTGATTGTGGCGTGACAACAAGAGGCGGCAACGATTCCACAGGAAAGGCTGCGTTCGCGGCAAAGATGGGCGATTCATTACTGTGAGGGTAACGCCTCGAAAAGCGATCTATTTGGGCAGAACGTCGGCATCCGCACGCCGTCACCCCGGAGGAGATCCGGGGTCTAGCGCGATCAAGTCCTTGATCGCAAAAAGCATTCCTTACGGCACAGACGCGCTATGGCTGGATGCCGGATCAAGTCCGGCATGACGGAGGAGAGATTTGGGGTGTTTATTCGCGGGCCCCCCGCCTGACAAATGCTTCATATTCGTCTTGACCTTTCGCCCCCCTGCCCTTAACGCCCGACAAACAAGGTAACAGGCGAGATTGCAGGGATATTGACCATGAAAGTTCTGTTGATCGGTTCCGGTGGACGCGAACATGCGCTGGCGTGGAAAATCGCCCAATCTCCCCTGCTCGAAGACCTTTACGCCGCCCCCGGCAATCCCGGCATCGCCGAGCATGCCACACTCGTTTCGCTCGATGTGGAAGACCATGCCGCCGTTATCGCTTTTGCCAGGGAAAAGGCTATCGATTTCGTGATCGTCGGCCCGGAAGCGCCGCTGGTTGCGGGTCTGGCAGACGACCTGCGCGCCGCCGGCATCGCCACCTTCGGCCCTTCGAAAGCCGCCGCCCAGCTTGAGGGTTCCAAGGGGTTCACCAAGGATCTCTGCGCCCGTTACGATATTCCGACCGGCGCTTATCAGCGTTTCAAATCCGCCGAACCAGCCAGGCAATATGTCCGCGAACAGGGTGCGCCCATCGTCATCAAGGCGGACGGGCTTGCTGCCGGCAAGGGCGTGACCGTTGCCATGAGCGAAGCGGAAGCACTGGCCGCCATCGACGACTGTTTCGACGGCGCATTTGGCGCTGCTGGCGCCGAGGTGGTGGTGGAAGCTTTCCTCGACGGCGAGGAAGCCAGCTTCTTCTGCCTTTCCGACGGTAAAACGGCGCTGGCGCTGGCCACCGCGCAGGACCACAAGCGTGTGGGCGATCGCGACACCGGCCCGAACACCGGCGGCATGGGCGCCTATTCTCCCGCTCCGGTCATGACGGCAGCCATGGTGGAGCGCACCATGAAAGACATCATCGAACCGACGATTTCAGGCATGGCGAAAGACGGCAACCCCTTCTCCGGCGTGTTTTTCGCTGGCCTGATGATCACCGCCAAAGGCCCAGAGCTGATTGAATACAATGTGCGTTTCGGCGATCCGGAATGCCAGGTGTTGATGATGCGCCTGAAAAGCGACCTGCTGCCGATCCTCTACGCCACCGCCACCGGCACGCTGGATCAGGTAGAAGCGGAGTGGCGCGACGATGCGGCGCTGACCGTCGTTCTCGCCTCCAAGGGTTACCCCGGTGCGTATGACAAAAACACGCCCATCGCCCATATCCCCGATGCCAGCGAAGAGGCCAGGGTATTCCATGCCGGCACGGCGCTGAAGGACGGCAAGCTGGTGGCGACGGGCGGCCGTGTGCTCAACGTCACCGCCTTCGGCAGAAACGTGACGGAAGCGCAGGCGCGCGCCTATGCTTTGGCCGACAAGGTGGAATGGGAAAACGGCTTCTGCCGCCGCGATATCGGCTGGCAGGCCGTGGCGCGCGAAAAGGTCTGACGATTGACCGCAGGCAGCGACCGGAGCCGGCACTTCGCTCAATTTTTACCAAGTTTGCTGACCTGATGGAAACGAAAGACCGATAACATCTGCCGAACATTGAATGGCGCATTGTGTCTCAATCAGGGGCCTGCGCCGTCATTTCGGGGGTTTTTCGATGCGTCGTCTTGTTTTGACAGCTGTTGTCGCGCTGACCGGCGGGTCGGCGATGGCGTCTTCCATCGAATATATCAACGGCACCCAGACCAGCAATGGCAGCTTCGTCCGTCTCGATTGCGCGGGCTGCCAGCCCGTGAAGGATACGACAACGCCGCAGGGTTATGCCATTCCATCCATCGAGCCCGGCACGCAGCACACGGAAATGCGTGAAGTCGAGGGCAAGCGCACCCTGGTGCGCACCGAGGCCTGGCTGGGCGGCGCGCCCGTGACCTTCATGAGCACCAATCCCGCCTGGATGCCGCAGGAAACCTCCGGCACTGCCATTGCGACCTATGATGAGGGTGAAGCCGGGACGCACCCGCAGGACACCGCCGCCACACCCGCAGGCGTTGACATGACGACGACCACGGCCGCCACGAAGACAATTTCGGCGGCCAATGCTGCCGCATCTTCAACTGCATCGGCAAGCGCATCCTCAAGCGCATCGGCAATAACGACGCCCGATTTCCAGGATTTCAAACTCCGCAGCAATTGAGCGCCAGCGCCGGTGGCGTTTGATGACAAACGTCAAATAATCGCGTCATCGCTGCAATTTTCGAGTTCACGGCAACCATCCGGTGAATAAAAAATGCGTCATCCATTATTCTGTCGGGCATACTCATAAAGCTTCTTCTAATTAAATATTTATTCAAATTTTTTGCCGCTTAGTTTCCTTGGAGTGCAATGCAGCACGATATGAGGGCCTGGAGCGGACATCCGCGTTTCAGGCTCATCACAGCGCATCATGCGCTCTTCCCATTTCCGAAACTTCGGCTTGTACGCTGCGGCTTTTTCCCGGCTCGCGACGCAAAAGCATGCGAGCGCCCATGAAGAATCTCTCCATTTCCCGTCAGCTGATCGTGCTTGTGGTGGCCCTTATGGCCGCCTTCGCAGCAGCAACGTTTTACCAAGCTGCGAAATCCGCCACCGACGCGATCTATGAGGAACGCTACGGCATGCTGCGCACGCAGGTGCAATCGGCCATTTCCATCCTGCAATCCTTCCACGACAAGGAAACGGCCGGGACGCTCTCACGCGACGACGCCATGAAACAGGCCTATGCCACCGTCAGCGCCATGCGCTTCACCCCTGATGGCTATCTGTTCGGTTACGACTACGACGTGACGATGAAATTCCACCCGGATGCGAAGCGTGTCGGCGAGAACTACAAGGGCAAGCCGGACAGCAAGGGCTTCCAGTATCGTGACGAGCTCGTTCGGCTCGGTCGCAACGGCGGCGGCCAGACGGATTTCTACGGTCCGAAGCCGGGCATGGAAGGCAATGACTACGCCAAAAGCTCTTACGCCCTTGCCTTCGATCCATGGCAGGTGGTGGTCGTGACCGGCGTTTACATCGATGATCTGAATGCGCAGGTTCGTGGCGAGGTGATGAAGGCGCTCTCCATCGGCGCCGCCATCTTCGTGCTGGCACTTGCCGCCGCCTTCTACGTCATTCGCGGCATATCGAAGCCGCTCGGCGATATTCACCGGGCGCTCGGCGAAGTCGCCAATGAGAACGTCTCGCTCACCATTCCCCATACCGGCCTGACCAACGAAGTGGGCATGATGGCGAAGGCCACCGCCTCGCTTCAGGACAAGGTGCGCGAGCGCCACGCCATGCAGCGTCGCGAAGAAGAGCAGCAGCAGCAGCTCAACACCGAGCGCCAGAACAATCTCGAGATGCAGCGCGACGAGGCCGCATTGCAGGCCCGTGTCGTCACCACCATCGGCGAGGCGCTGGAAAAACTGGCCGAAGGTGATCTCACCGTGCGTTGCGGCGATCTCGGCAACCGTTATGCGGCGCTGCGCGACAATTTCAACGAGGCGCTGACGCATCTCGATGCCGCCATGGCCAAGGTGAATTCCAAGAGCATCGATATCGGCAGCTCCAAGGAAGAAATCCGCAAGGCCTCCAACGAGCTTTCGCAGCGTACCGAACGGCAGGCCGCAAATCTCGAGGAAACCTCCGCCGCTCTCGACGAATTGACGGTTGCGGTGCGCCAGACGGCCGAAGGCGCAGCCGACGCCGCCAAGCGCGTCACCACCGTCAGTTCCGAAGCGACGCGCAGCGACCGGGTGGTGGAAGAAGCGATTGCGGCGATGAGCGGTATCGAACAATCCTCCGACCAGATTTCGAATATCATCGGCGTGATCGACGACATCGCTTTCCAGACCAATCTTCTGGCGCTGAATGCCGGTGTGGAAGCGGCGCGCGCCGGAGAAGCGGGCAAGGGCTTTGCCGTCGTGGCCCAGGAAGTGCGCGAACTGGCGCAGAAATCCGCTGCCGCCGCCAAGGAGATCAAGGACCAGATCGCCCGCTCGTCCAACCAGGTGGAAAACGGCGTGCGTCTTGTCGGCGAGGCCGGTGACGCCCTGAAGCGCATCTCCGACCAGATCAAGTCCGCCAATGAGATCGTCAGCAAGATCGCCCATTCGGCCGCCGAACAGGACACGACGCTGCGCTCGATCTCCACATCGCTCAACCAGCTCGACGTCGCCACCCAGCATAATGCGGCGATGGCGGAAGAGACCACGGCTTCGGCAGAAGCGCTCGCCGTCGATACCGAAGAGCTGCTGAACCTCATCCGCGGCTTCCGCGTCTCCTCCAGCCACCAGCTGCACGGCATGGCAGAGCAGATGCGCATGGCGGGGTGATAAACGCTGCGGCTAGAGGAAATGCTCTAAACGCCGGAGGAAACTTCGGCGTTTTTGTTTCAACGTGTCAGAGCATCGAGCCGGTCGATATCGGCAGGCGAAAAGACCGCAATGCCCGCTCTTTCAAGCAGCGCCGCCGTCACGCCATTGCCCGCATGTTTGATGCCGGAGAACGAGCCGTCATAGATCGCGACCGATCCGCAGGACGGGCTGCCGTCGATCAGCAGCGCGTATTTGCAGCCATTCGCCTCGGCAAGCGCCAGCGCCTTTTGCGCACCGGCAATAAATTCCGCCGTGACATCGCCGCCGGTTGCTTCCAGCACACGGGCGCGGCCTTCCAGCACATCGCGCCCTGAAGCCCCCTTCTCGATTTCCGCCGGCGGGCGCGGCACGGGCATTCCGCCCGCCATCTCCGGACAGATCGTCACCAGCCTGCCTTCGTTGCGCCAGCGGTCTATCGCCGGGTGGACGAAGGGTTTGCCCTTGCCGTCGTATCTGACAGGCTGGCCGAGAAGGCAGGCGCTGATGAGGATTTGGGGGGTCATGTCGCTCAATCGAAAGTCTTCCCGCACGCGTGGAGGTCTGAGTTGCCCCCCTCTGCCCTGCCGGGCATCTCCCCCTCAAGGGGGGAGATCAGCAAGACGCGCCACCTCAACTTCATTCTCAGACTGTGAGATGGGCGAGACCCTGCCGCTTGTCGATCTCCCCCCTTGAGGGGGAGATGTCCGGCAGGACAGAGGGGGGTGAACCAGGTACACCACCCTCTCAATTACACCCTCACCCGGCGATCTTGGAGAAATCCGCAACCGTGCCGGTGGCCTCGCGGATGGCTTTCAGTAACGCCAGACGGTTGGCGCGGATGGCAGTGTCCTCGTCGTTGACGAGCACATCCTCGAAGAACTTGTCGACCGGTGCGCGCAGCGTCGAAAGCGCCTGCATGGCGGAGCGGAAATCTTCCGTCTCGACGGCCTTTGCGGCATCGGCGGAAGCGGTCTTGATCGCCGCGTAAAGCGCCTTTTCAGCGTCGAGCTTCAGCAGTTCTTCGGAAACGCCATCGGCAACGACGGTGCCCTTCTTTTCCTCGGCGGCCAAAAGCTGGGTGGCGCGCTTGGCGCCGGCCAGAAGGTTCTTGCCATCCTCACCGGTGATGAAGGCGGTCAGCGCCTCGACACGGCGGGCGATCATCAGCAGGTCGTCGGATTCTGGCGTCAGGACCGCGTCGATCAGATCGTAACGCGCGCCGAGATCGCGGAGGTAGACTTTCAGGCGGTCGTGGAAGAAGGAGAGAAGATCCGGGTCCTTCACGACGCTCAGAAGCGGCAGACGCACGCTTTTCTCCAGCAGAATCCTCACCACGCCCAGCGCCGCGCGGCGCAGCGCATATGGATCCTTCGAACCGGTCGGCTTTTCATCGATGGCCCAGAAGCCGACGAGGGTGTCGAGCTTGTCGGCCAAGGCAACCGTGATCGCCACCTTGTCGGCCGGCAGGCGGTCGGAGGGGCCTTGCGGTTTGTAGTGATCTTCGATTGCCGCCGCGACGCTTTCGTTTTCGCCCTGCAAGGCCGCGTATTTACGGCCCATCAGGCCCTGAAGCTCGGGGAATTCACCGACGGCTTCGGTGCGAAGATCGGCTTTCGCCAGCACCACGGCACGGTCCACCAGCGCGGCATCGGCACCGACGACGGGGGCAAGCGCCTTCGCCAGTTCGCGAATGCGGGTGACGCGCTCACCCTGCGTGCCGAGCTTGGCGTGGAAGGTCACGTTCAGCGCATCGAGCTTGGCCATGCGCTGGTCGAGTGGCTTTTTGAGATCGAGGCCGAATTTCGCAGCCGAATCCGTCAGTGTTTCGAGATCGGGCAGATCGCCCTGGTCGCGGTTCCAGAAATGGCGGGCATCCGACAGGCGGGCGCGCACGACCTTGCCGTTGCCATGGATGATTTCCTTGCCGCCATCGCTTGCCTCGATGTTCGAGATCAGGATGAAGCGGTTGGAAAGCCCCTCTTCCGCGCCTTGATTGCGGGTGACGAAACACTTCTGGTTGGTCTTGATGGTCAGCCGGATGATTTCCGCCGGGATTTGCAGGTATTCTTCCTCGAAGGTGCCCATCAGCACCTGCGGCCATTCGACAAGGCCGGAGACTTCTTCCAGCAGGCCTTCATCTTCCACCAGTTCAAGGCCGTTGGCGAATGCCAGGTCCTTGGCATCGTGCAGGATGATATCCTTGCGGCGATCCGCATCGAGAATGACCTTTGCCTTTTCGAGGCTCGAGACATAATCCTCGAACCGGCGCACGGTGATCGGGCCGGGCGCGTGGAAACGGTGGCCATAGGTGACATTGCCGGCGACGATGCCGTCGATGACGAAGGGAATGACCTGGGTTTCGTCATGTTCGGGGCCGAACAGGCAGACGATGGATTGCAGCGGGCGCACCCAGCGCAGGCTCTCGGAGCCCTTGCCTTCAATGCCGGCATAGCTCGAACCCTTCGGCATGGAAGCCGGGCCGGAGCGCATGGATTTCGGCCAGGGGAAAGAACGGATGATGCCGGGCATCACTTCCGCGATGATCTCTTCCGCCGGGCGGCCGGGTTTGTTGATGATGGCGATGTAGAAATCGCCCTTCTTCGGATCGGAAACGACCTGAGCCTCGGAAACATCGTTGAGGCCCGCACCGCGCAAAAAGCCCTCGATGGCCTTTTCATTGGCATCGGTGCGCGGACCCTTCTTTTCTTCCCTGACATCGGCGGAGCGGGCATTGAGGCCGCGAATATCCAGCGTCAGGCGGCGCGGCGTCCAATATTCGCGCGCACCCTCATAGGTCAGCCCTCTCTCCACAAGTGCATCAGTGACGAGTTTCTTCAGATCGCCCGCCGCCTTGCGCTGCATGCGGGCGGGGATTTCTTCAGAGCGAAGTTCAAGCAAAAGATCGGGCATATCAGTTCACCTCCGTCCGCATGCCATTACCCGTTCTGTCCGTCCTCACGCCTTCGGCGCTGCGGGCGGACGGGCGGGCGGGGATTTCCTCGGAGCGGAGTTCAAGCAAAAGATCGGGCATGGGATAAGGACTTTATCTGTTGTCGGACGATTGCGGTCGGCTTAGCAAGCAACGCGGCAAAAGTCACCAATGCATTCGGTTAAATTACCGCCGGTGGGCGTTACCAGCCGCCGCCACCACCGCCGCCACCGCCAGAGCCGGAGGAACCGCCACCGCCACCGCTGGAAAAGCTGGAGCCGGACGAGCTGACGGGCTGGGGAATGGTGGAGGCGATTGTACTCGCCATGGAGGTGGAGAAGCCGCCGATGCGGTCTCCGAAACTGCCGTAATTGCTGCCCAGATACCAGCCGGGCACATAACTTGCCGCCGCAGCACCGGCTGCGGCCGTGGCAAGCCAGGTCTCGAAGGTGCGGCTCCAGGGTTTTTCCACGCCGAGCGCGACAGCATAGGGCAGCAATGTCTCGAAATGCTGCGGCGACATGGCGGGAACATCCGCCATGTTCATCCGGTCTTTTTCCGCCAATGTCAGATAGGTTCTGAGGCCCTCGATGCCGTCCATCAGCTTGCGGCCGAGCGGCGTCGGCGCGCCCATCAGGAACAGGAACAGCGCATTGGTAAGCACGATGCCGCCGATGGCCGCCAGCGCCAGCGACTTGGTGTCATGCGTCACATCCAGCAGGATTTGCGTGGCAATGCCGCCAATGACCGAAAAAGCCACGAAACCGGCAAAGGCCAGCATGACGATGCCGCCGATGCGCTTGCTCAACGACGCGCCGCGCGAGAACTGCCGGCCGATGCCGATCGACAGGATGCTGAAGAAGAAAGCAAAAAAGCCGACGATTAAAACGGCGGCGATACCGCTTTCATCGAGATCGCCAAAGACGAGGGTCGCGACGATGATGGCGATGCTGAGGACGATACCGAAAACCGTGTAACCGGCATTGCTGCGGTAATATTTGCCGCGGTGCTCTTTCTCTATCGCCGCGCGGAACTGCTTGCCGACCTTTTCGACTTCCGTTCCATGCGCCTTGTCGATGGTGAGCGTCTCGCCCGGACCGCCGATTGAGGAGAGCAACGTCTTCTGCCCGCTTGGCAACTCGGCCCCGGCCTGCTTTTGCGTGCGGCGAATGACGATGGAATTCTTCAGGTCCTCCAGAACGACATATCCCTTGACCGCCAGATCAAGCGCCGAAGCGGAGAGCGCCGTCCAGCCCGCGCCGGAAAAACCCCTGTTATCGACGTAGTTGACCAGAGCCGGCGAAAGACCCTCCGGCGCATCCCAGCGCGGCACCACCACACCCTTGGCCGGATCGCGGCCCACCGCAAACCATGCCCTCAGATAATACAGCATGATGACCAGAAGCCCGCCGCCCGAAAGCAGGATGGCCAGATTGTCACGCAGCCACCAGCCCGTCTCCTGCGAGGCATCCGGCGCGGCAATGGCGCCCTTCGGCAACTTCACGGCAACCGTCATGCCCTCACCCACTGTAAACGGGCGGGTGGAGGCGAAAAACACCTCGTTGCCTTCGCTCAAAATGCGCGCATCCTTGCCTTTGGCACCGAGTGGACCGGTGAAGACGGCGGTATCGGTGGCCTTCACGCCCTGCGGCAGAGTGATGGTGGCGGAAATCTCGCCCATCGGGAACTGCCAGCCATTGCCGGTGACGTTCCAGGTGAGCTCGTCATAATCGCTGAAATAACGGATCTGCCGGGCGGTGGTGTAGGTGATCTGGAAGATGTGCTCGCCGGTCGGCAGAAAGCGGTCGGCGCTGCCGGTATAGATGCGGATGCCGCCATCGATGTTTTCGGTGCGCCAGTTTTCCGCAGCGCCGTCGCGCTCCACCGAGACGACGTTGAAATCCACCTTGGCGCGGCGGTTATTCGCATCCAGCGCATAAAGCGGGAAATCGCGGAAGATACCGCGCTTGATGTTCTGGCCTTCGGCACGGGCGGTGATGGTTTCCGTCACCGTCAGTTCGCCACTCTTCGCCACTTCGATGACGGAGTGGTAGGAGCGGATGAATTCTTCCGCACAGGCCGGGAAGGCCGCGCCCAGGACGACGAACAGCGCGAGAAGTCTTGCGGCGATGGCCTTCACGGGCGGTCTCCTCCAGCCGGTTTCAGTGCTGCGGCTCGGCAGCGCTTTCCTTTTCGGTATAGTCGACGCCGAGCGAGGCGAGCGCCTTCCAGTAGCCCGGATAGGTCTTGCCCACGCAGGCCGGATTCTGGATGGCGATGCCGCCGATCTTCAGGGCTGCCAGCGCAAAGCTCATGGCGATACGGTGATCGGCAAAGGTGTCGATTGAGGCCGCGACCGTCTGACCCGCCAGCGCCAGATCGGCATGCACGATCAGGTCGTCGCCTTCCTCATGCGCCAGGCCGTTGCGAATTTCGTTGAGGCCGAGCGAGACGGCGCGGATGCGGTCGCATTCCTTGACGCGCAGATTGGCGATGCCGACGAAACGCACCGGCGTTTGGTTGAAGGCGGCCAGAACCGCAATGGTCGGAATGGCGTCCTGCATCTGCGAACCGTCGATTTCAGCGGGCAAATGCGGAAATTGCGCCATGACCTCATAGGCCTTGGCATCCGGCTGGGTGAACTTGTCGGCGGGCGTGCCGATATCGATCGCGCCGCCGGTCAGAAGTTCCGCACCCCAGAGATAGGTCGCGGCTGATGCATCCGGCTCGATGTGGAAATCGGTTGCCGTGTAGCCGGTCGGATGCACGCGCCAGATGGCGTTGCTGACCCGCTCCACCTTCGCGCCGAAGGCTTCCATGGCTGATGTGGTGAGATCGATATAGCCCTTGGCACCGATTTCCTCGCCCTTGAGGATGATATCGACAGGCTTGTCGCCGCAGGCGGCGGCCATCAGAAGTGCCGACACATATTGGCTGGAAAGGTTGGCGTCGATCGTAACGCTGCCCTTCGGGAACCCCGTACCCTTGCCGCAGACGGTGACGGGCGGGCAGCCGGTCGGCGCCTCCGCTTCGACGCCGAGGGAGCGGAGCGCTTCCACCAGCGGCATGATCGGACGTTTGCGCATGTGCTCGTCGCCATCGATGATGACGGCACCATCCACCAGCGCGGCGGCCGCAGTCAGGAACCGGGTGGCGGTGCCGGCATTGCCGAGGAACAGCGGCCTTTCCGGCTGTCGCAGCTTGCCTGTCCCCTCCACCACGAAGGTGGTGGCGTCGGGCTCGGTGACCTTGACGCCCATGGCGCGCAGGGCTTCAGCCATATAAAGCGTGTCGTCGCTTTTCAGCGCACCTGTTAGCCGGCTTTTGCCCTTGGCGAGGCCAGCCAGCAAAAGCGCGCGGTTGGTAATGGATTTGGAGCCGGGCGGCTCGACCTTGCCGGAAAGCGGGTGGCCGGGCGGGGTGATGGTCAGTTCGATCATGATTGTCGTCTTGTCAAAGAATGCGGCAGAAAGCCGGTCTATCGGAATGTCGGCGGAAGGATTTGGACCCGGAGAACGGTGACCTTAAAATTTCACGGTCGGCACGGCGCGGTCGGCCGGGTTGTCGATCTCGAAATAGGGCGCCTTGGCAAAACCGAACTGGCCGGCGACCAGATTGGACGGGAAGCTCTCCACCTTGACGTTGAGATCACGCGCGGCGCCATTGTAATAGCGGCGCGACATCTGGACTTCGCCCTCGATGGCTTCGAGCGAGCGCTGCAATTCCAGAAAGTTCGTGTTGGCCTTCAGGTCGGGATAGGCTTCAGCGAGCGCAAAGAGCTTGCCGAGCGCCTGCGACAGCATGCCTTCCGCCTGGGCACGGCCCTCGACATCGCCAGCCGGCACGGCCTGCGCCCGGTTGCGCATGGCAATCACCTCCTCGAAGGTGGTTTTTTCATGCGCCGCATAACCCTTCACGGTCTCGATGAGATTGGGGATGAGATCGGCGCGGCGCTTCAGCTGCACGTCGATGCCCGACCACGCCTCTTCCTTCATCTGCCGTGCCTTGACCAGGCCGTTATAGATGAAGACGACATAAAGCGCGATTGCCGCGATGATTGCCAGCGTGATGAACATGAATTGCGATTCCCAGCTTCGTTGCGCGCACGATAGCCGCTCATTACCGCAAAGTCATGAGGCTTCGGTCGCTCCATGCGCTTTTGCCAGAAGAGACGCGTCGCGGGAAGCAAACATCCGTTATTTATAAAAGACGGTGCAATACAATCTCAGGCCGGAGACCTTGCGTACAAAAAGAGTATGGGAGGCAAGCTTGTAGCCACGCTCGGCCCAAAAGTTCTCGTTTTCGTCCAGACGGTTCCAGCCGTCTATAACCCAGTCGCGCATTTGCGTGTTGCGGGTGAAGTGCATGCGAACGAGCGCGCTACCCACATCAAGGCTCCGCTGGCCACTATCCTTGCAGTCCATGTGGGTGACGATCATGCCGAAAGAACGCAGCTTGTCGGCACGGGAAAAGGCATCCTTGCCGCTCATCCACTCTGTCGTTTCCGCAGCCGCACTATTGCCGACAATGCATCCGAGTGTAAATACGAACAAAAAACAGAAATTTTTAATATTAGTCATAATTAAATCCATTGCAGTACTCAGCCCATCAATCCACATAAAATAAAAGGCCGTCAAGAACGGCCTTTTAAATCATGGAAACTTTTAGAAACGGCATGCCGTTCAAAAATCAGGCGGCCCTGTTCCAGTTCAGCCCGCCCGCATCCGTGAGCAGGAAGGCTTCGCCGCAGGCTTTCGCCAGCGTGCGCACGCGCAGGATGTAGCTCTGGCGTTCCGTCACCGAAATTACGCCGCGCGCATCGAGAAGGTTGAAGACATGGCTTGCCTTGATGCACTGGTCATAGGCCGGGAAGACGCATTTGTGCAGGCGCTGATTGTCTTCATCACCGGGCGCACCGGCGGCGAGAAGCGCCAGGCATTCCTTTTCCGCGTCGATGAAGTGGCGATGCAGCATGGCCGTATCGGCAAATTCGAAGTTATGGCGGGAATATTCCTGCTCGGCCTGCAAAAATACGTCGCCATAGGAAATCTTCTCTTCGCCCTCACGGCCGTTGAAGTTGAGGTCGTAGACATTGTCGACGCCCTGAACATACATGGCCAGCCGCTCCAGACCATAGGTCAGTTCGCCGGCGACCGGCGAGCATTCGATGCCGCAGACCTGCTGAAAGTAAGTGAATTGCGACACTTCCATACCGTCGCACCAGCACTCCCAGCCCAGACCCCAGGCGCCGAGCGTCGGGCTTTCCCAGTCGTCTTCGACGAAGCGCACATCATGCAGCAGCGGATCGAGGCCGATGGCCTTCAGCGAACCGAGATACAGTTCCTGAAGGTTGGAAGGATTGGGCTTCAGAATGACCTGATACTGGTAATAATGCTGCAAACGGTTGGGGTTTTCCCCGTAGCGACCATCGGACGGCCGGCGCGAGGGCTGCACATAGGCAGCCTTCCACGGCTTCGGGCCGAGCGCACGCAGCGTCGTTGCCGGATGAAACGTACCCGCGCCCACTTCCATATCATAGGGCTGCAACACCGCGCAGCCCTTGTCGGCCCAGTAGTTGTGCAGCGTCAGGATCAGCGCCTGAAAGGAGCGCTTGGGGTTCATATGGTCGGGAATATCGGTCATTGCAGTCATCGCGGCGTTAGGAGGATAAGTAAGCACTGACTTACTTCGGATGCGGACTGGTGCCACGGCATGGCGAAGGGGTCAAGGATTTATGCGTCAAGACGGGAGGTGAAGGGGTTGACGATCTTCATACGCCCTTCGACGGTCAGACCGTCATGCATGTCTTCCGTGAGGAAGACGTTGCTTTCAGCTTCCAGTGCTGCGGCCAGCATCAAAGAGTCGTAAAACGCAACATTGTATCTCTCCGCGAGCCCAAGCGCCGAGATGTGGAGAGCGACATCCACCGGCACAATCCGCACGGCAGCGGTTCTGAAATACTCCAAAGCCAAACGTATAGCGCTCCATTCCATCCGCAATTTTCTGCGTGCGACAGCCGAAAACTCGTTGAGTGCCTGCACGCTGATAACGAATGGTTGCGATATTATCGCATTGGCCGCCTCCGAGCGCCGGTCGGAGGTCGAAGCATAGACCAGAATGTTGGTGTCAACGAAGGGCGCCGCGCTCAACGCTCGTTAGCCTCGTCACGATCAAATTTGTAGTCCGGAGGCAAGGTCCAGCGCAGCGCGCGGATTTTCTCCAGTGCCTGGTGCCTTTCTTCGTCGGTCGGCACCTGCGCAACCGGCTCCGTTGTAGACACGACATCCACCTCGTCGCCTTCCTTGATGTGCAGTGCTTCCGCGACGTCAGCCGGAATGCGGACTGCAAGACTATCGCCCCATTTCGTGACACGCATGACAGCCTCCTTGCTCGAAAGCGACTATAGCAAACTCTGCGTTACAGGAAAATTACGTCTCGTCCTCACGCTTCACACGGTATTCGCCGGTTTCGGGGTCCTTGATCAGGGTGCCGATGGCGCCGGTTTCGCGTTCTTTTTCGCGCTGTTTCGATTTCGCCGAGAGCTTTTCCGCAGCGCGAACGAAGCGGCGGTAGAGGATGACGGATCCCACTACCAGAAGGATAATTGTAATAAGCTGCGCCATAAGGCCCTATTCCTGCGACATCATAGACCGAAACGCGACCACAATGCCTTTTCTTCGGCGACTTCCGCAAGTCCCGAGACGGCGCCTGCCGCGAGCCTTTCGGCATTGAGGCCGAAAGCCGCATTCACGCCCGGCAGTTTTTTGCCGAACAGCGAGCGCCCGCCGGTGACGAGCTGAAGCTTGACCTTTGTGCCGTAACGGCGGCGCAGAACCTCCCGCATGTCGCCCAGCCCGTCGATCAGGCCGAGGTCGAGGCCACGCATGCCGGTCCAGAACAGGCCGGAAAAGACCGTCTCGTCGCCTTTCAGTTTCGCGCCGCGGCGCATCTTGACCATGTCAATGAAAACATTGTGGATTTCGACCTGGAGCGACTTCAGATATTCGATATCGCCTTCCTTCTCGGGCTGGAAGGGATCGAGAATGACCGGCAATACCATATTAACCA